>DATBJH010000040.1:0-111444 GCA_036556505.1 Gemmatimonadales bacterium | reverse complement strand
GTCGCAGGTGCGAGAGCCATGCCACCTATCGAGCGTCAACTCCCGCAACACTGCAAAAAATCGCAATGACCCGCGTCACAATGTCATAGCAGGGGTGTCCGATCAAAACAAGAACAGGGGCGGCTCGACCACAACTGTGGCGCCCCGACCATAGACGAGCGGCGCACCCCGCCCCGTGCGCGCGAACACCCACCGTTGACGTAACCCACTGTGACCGGCTAGGTTTGCGCGCTCGGATATGACGGACCTGTCGCTGTCGCGCAGCCAGATGCTGCTCCTGAGCGGGTCGGCCAACCGGCCCCTAGCCGAAGAGGTGGCCGCGCACTTGGGGCAGCCACTGTGCCAGGTCACGCTCCGGCGGTTTGCCGACGGCGAGCTGTTCGTGAAGATCGACGAAAACGTGCGCGGGCGGGACGTCTACATCATCCAGCCCACCAACCCGCCGGCGGAGAACATGATGGAGCTGCTGCTCCTCATGGACGCGGCCCGGCGCGCGAGCGCGGCCCGCGTCACGGCGGTGATTCCCTACTTCGGGTACGCCCGCCAGGACCGGAAAGACCAGCCGCGGGTGGCGATCAGCGCCAAGCTGATGGCGAACATGGTCTCGATGGCGGGGGCCGACCGGGTGCTGGCGATGGACTTCCACCAGCACCAGTTGCAGGGGTTCTTCGACCTGCCGGTGGACCACTTGTACGCCGCCCCGGTGCTGGTCAGCCACTACCGGCAGAAGGCGCTGCGCGATCTGGTGATCGTCGCCCCCGACGTGGGTTCGGCCAAGATGGCGCGGGGGTTCGCCAAGCGGCTCAACGCATCATTGGCGATCATCGACAAGCGGCGCCCGTCGGCCAACGTGGCCGAGGTGCTCAACGTGGTGGGCGAGGTCCGGGGGAAGGACTGTCTGATCCCGGACGACATGATCGACACCGCCGGCACCATGGCCGAGGCGGTCACGGCGCTGAAGCGGCTGGGAGCGGAGGACGTGTACTGCTGCGCTACCCATGCCCTGCTCTCGGGCCCGGCGGTGGACCGGCTGATGGCGTCGCCGGTGAAAGAGGTGGCGGTGACCAACACCATCGCCATCCCCAGGGAGCGGCGGTTCGACCGGCTCAAGGTGCTGTCGATCGCCGGTCTCCTCTCGAAGGCGATCGGGTACACCCACAGCGACCAGTCGGTGAGCTCGCTGTTTGATTGAGAGGAAGCTATCGGTTATCGGCTATCGGCCATCAGAATTGATGGCTGGTCGCCCATAACTGATAGCTGATAACTGATAGCTCTGAGCCGAAGGCTCACCTACGACGGAGTTCGGTAACAATGGCCCAGCAAGCGAACCTCCATGCCTCCACCCGGCGCAGCACCGGGAAAGGCGCCGCCCGCACGCTCCGCCGCGAGGGCAAGGTCCCCGGCGTGATCTACGGGCACGGCCGCAGCCCGGAGGCGGTGACCGTGGACACCACGGCGCTCAACAAGATGCTGGTCGGCATCAGCGCCGCGACCACGATCGTGGACGTCGTCATCGACGACCGTGCCCCGGTCAAGGCGCTGATCCGCGAGATCCAGCGCGACTCGCTCCGCCCGGGCCAGATCCTCCACCTGGACCTGTACGAGATCCAGGCCCACGAGGAGATCACCCTCGAGGTGCCGGTCCACCTGGTCGGCATCCCGGACGGCGTCCGGAACTTCGGTGGCGTGCTCGACCACTCGCTGCGCGAGATCGAGATCGAGGTACTCCCGGGCGACATCCCGGAGCATGTGGAGCTCGACGTCACGGCCCTCACCATCGGCCATTCGCTGTTCGTGCGCGACATCAGCATTCCGAAGGCGCGGATCCTCAACGATCCCGACACGCCGGTCTGCACCGTCGTCGCGCCGCGTACCGAGGAGGCACCCGCCCCGGTCGAAGAGGCCGCCCCGGCCGAGCCGGAGCTCATCCGGAAGCCGAAGGCCGAGGAAGAGGGCGAAGGCGAAGTGGAGTCCAAGGAGTCCAAGCAGAAGGCCTGAGCGCTGCGCGCCATCGTTGGGCTCGGCAATCCCGGCCCGGAATACGTCGAGACCCGGCACAACGCCGGGTTTCGGTTGGCCGACCATCTGGTCGCCCGCTGGCGTCTCGGTCCCCTGCGTCGCGGCGACCGGGCCCGGGTCGCCGAAGGCAGCTGGAACGGTCATCCCGTCCGCATCCTCGAGCCCCATACCTACATGAACCGGAGCGGCGCCGCCATCGCGCCGCTGCTGGACCTTCCGGGGTTCGATCCCAGCCGCGATCTCCTGGTCCTGGTGGACGAAGTCGCCCTGCCGCTCGGCCGCTTCCGGCTTCGGGGCGCCGGCTCCGCCGGGGGGCACAACGGCCTGAAGAGCGTCGAGGGCGTGCTCCGGCGCCAGGACTATGCCCGGCTCCGCATCGGCGTGGGACCCAGGCCCGAAGGACTCGAGGAGCTCAGCGACTACGTGCTCGACGCGTTCGCGCCGGATGAGCGGCAGGTCCTCGACGGCCTGCTCGACCCGATGGCGGACGCCGTGGAGACCTGGATGGACGAGGGCATCGAGATCGCCATGACCAGACACAACCGAAGCTGATGCTGCGACTCGGCATCGTCGGACTCCCCAACGTCGGCAAGAGCACGCTCTTCAACGCCCTCACCTCGGCGGGAGCGCTGGTGGCGAACTACCCGTTCGCAACGATCGACCCCAACACCGGCGTGGTGCAGGTGCCCGACCCTCGCCTCGATGCGCTGGCGCGGATCGTCTCGCCCGAGCGGACTGTTCCCGCGGTGGTCGAGTTCGTGGACATCGCCGGACTGGTGAGGGGCGCGAGTGAGGGCGAAGGGCTGGGGAACCAGTTCCTGGCCAACATCCGGGAAGTGGATGCGATCGTCCACGTGGTGCGCTGCTTCGAGGATCCCGATGTGCAGCACGTGGTCGGTCCGGTGGACCCGGCACGCGACCGGGAGATCATCAACATCGAGCTCGGCCTGGCCGACCTCGCGAGCGTGGAGAAGAGGCTGGACAAGACCACCCGGGCCGCCCGCTCCGGCGACCCGCAGGCGAAGCTGGAGCAGCGGCTGCTCGAATCGCTCCGCGACGCACTCGCGGCCGGTCGCCCCGCGCGCTCGGTCGCGCCGGGCGACGAGGAGGCTCCCGCCTACCGGTCGTTCAATCTCCTCACCGCGAAGCCGGTGCTCTATGCCGCCAACGTGGGCGAGGACGAGATCAGCGCCGGCAATCGCCACGTCGAGGCGCTGCGCGCGGCCGCCGAGCGGGACGGGGAGAGCGCGGAGATCGTCACCTTCTCCGCCAAGGTCGAGGCCGAGCTCGCCGAGCTCGCGGCGGAGGACCGGCAGGAGTTTCTCCACTCCCTGGGCGTGACCGAGTCGGGCCTCGATCGCCTCGCCCACGCGGCCTACCACCTGCTCGGCCTCCAGAGCTACTTCACCGCGGGCGAGAAGGAGGTCCGCGCCTGGACCATCCACCGTGGTGACAAGGCGCCCACAGCTGCCGGGGTCATCCACTCCGATTTCGAAACAGGGTTCATCCGGGCCGAGACCGTCGGTTACGAGGACTTCGTCCGCGTGGGCGGCTGGAAGCCGGCGCGCGAACAGGGTCTCTCGCGCGCGGAGGGCAAGGAGTACGTCGTCCAGGATGGCGATGTGATGCTGTTCCGCTTTTCCTAGGCTCAGGGGCAAGTGTCACCCCGAGCGCAGCGAAGGGGGGCCATGTTCGGTAAGGTCCCCTTCACTTCGGTCAGGGTGACAGGTACTCTCTCACCATGCGCCTCGTCTCGATTCTGGTAGGTACACCCCGCACCGTCGGTACTCCCGGCGCCGAGAATCGGATGGAGCGCGAGTTCACCAGCGCCATCTGGAAGTCCCCCGTCAGCGGCCCGGTCCACCTCGGGCGGCTCGGTCTCGTCGGCGACGCGGTGGCCGACACTCGCGTCCACGGCGGTCCCGACCAGGCTGTACTCATGTACGCGGCCGCACACTACCCGCGATGGGTACGGGAGCTCGGTCGGCCGGTGGAGCCGGGCGCGTTCGGGGAGAATCTCCTGATAGACGGCCTCGATGAGGGCCTTGTGTGCATCGGCGACGTGTACGGGATCGGAAACGTGCGGCTCCAGGTCTCGCATCCGCGGCAGCCCTGCGCCACCCTCGCCCGGCGGCACCAGATCCCCGACATGATCGCCATCGTCCGAAGCAACGGGCGGAGCGGGTGGTATCTGCGGGTGCTCGTCGAGGGCTCGGTCGAAGCCGGCCAAGCGGTCGAGCGGCTCGACCGTTTCAATCCCACGTGGACCGTCCGCCGGGCCGCCCGGGCCATGCTCACCCGCCAGCAGAACCCCTCGGAGGCCGCGGCGCTGGCGGAATGCCGGGGGCTTTCCGACGAGTGGCGCGAGCGCCTCCTGGCAGCGGCCAAGGCGGCGAGCTAAGCCCTACCGTCCGAGCGGCTTCGGGTCTATACTACGCCCCTCCAAACCATCCTCCCCGGCGCCCGCACCAGGCCCGGGGCGACTCAGACCGAAGGAAGGTGTCATGACCCGTCAGTACGAGGTGGTCTATATCTTCGATAGCGCGCTCGAAGAGACCGCCATCAACGAGCGCCTCGCGCGCTTTCACTCCCTGATCCAGCAGCCCGGCGTCGAGGCTCCCCAGGTCAGCCACTGGGGCAAGCGGACCCTTGCCTATCCCATCAAGAAGCACGAGACGGGCTATTATGTCGTCGCCAAGTTCGACGCGGACGGCGCGGCGCTGCCCGAGTTCGAGCGCGCCATCAAACTGGACGAGGGTGTGCTCCGGTTCCTGGTCGTGGTGAACGAGGGGGCCCAGCCGGTTCCGGTCACCGCCGGCAAGAGTGACGAGGAGGACGACGAATGAGGCGGCCCCAGAAGACCTGCGCCATCTGTGAGTCGGGTGTGCGGGTGGTCGACTACAAGGACGAACGGACCCTGAGCCGCTTCTTGACCGAGCGGGGGAAGATTCTGCCTTCCCGGCTGTCCGGCACCTGCGCGCGGCACCAGCGGCAGCTCAGCACCGCGATCAAGCGGGCTCGGCAGCTGGCGCTCCTCCCCTACATCAAGGGCTTCACCGGCTGAGCCCACCGCTGCGGGTGGCGGACCAGCCGGGGGGACGCTGGGGCCAGGTACTCGTCCTGGCGGGGTTCCTCCTGTTCGCGCCGCCGATGTTCCTGTTCGGCCCGCTGGCCGCGCTGCTCCTGGTTTCCCGACCGGCCACCGTGCGTGAGTGGGTCTGGCTCCTGGGGGCCCTGGGTTGGTCCGCGCTCTGGCTCCAGCAGCCCGGTGGTCTGGGCGCGCAGTTCGCCCGCTCCGCTGCGGTGCTGGTCTCGGGCTGCTTCCTGGCGCTCACACTCTGGCGCCCTTCCAACCGGATGTGCCGGGCGCTGACGGCCACCGGGGGTGCGGCCCTCGCACTCGCGGTCTGGATGGTGGGCCTGGGCGTCAGCTGGGCTGCCCTCCAGTCGGCGGTCACGGAAGAAATGGAAGGTCTCCAGACCGCCATGCGCCGGGCGCTGAGCGGCACGGACGGCTGGACCGAGATGTCCCGGCAGGTGTCGCTCATGGCGGACACGATCTCGTTGCTGTACCCCGGTCTCCTGGCGCTCGCGGCCATCGCCGGACTGCGCCTGGCCTGGGCCTGGTACCACCGCATCGCCGATCGGCCCGTGGGCGCGCCACCGCTTCCCTTCCCCGCGTTCGGGTTCAACGACCAGCTGATCTGGGGCTGGGTGATCGGCGCTGCCCTCGCGCTCCTGCCCCAGCCGGCGTGGGCACCGGTCACCGGCGCCAACATCCTTCTGGTATGGGGCGCACTCTATGCCACCCGGGGACTGGCCGTGATGGCGCATTTCGGCCGGCGCACGCCGCCGGCGGTGCTGGTGACCCTCGCGATGGTCACTCTGGTTCTGCTGCCGTTCGTTCTGGGCGGGCTGACGATCGTCGGCCTCGCCGATACCTGGCTAGATTTCCGGCGTCGGCTGGCGCCGGCCACCGGAGGATTCGACCGATGATGGAAGTGATCCTGCGCGAGGACATCAAGACCCTCGGCAAGGCCGGAGAGCTGGTGCGCGTGAAGCCCGGCTACGCCCGCAACTACCTCCTCCCCCACGGTCTGGCGTACGAGGCGACCGAGGGAAACAAGAAGCGGATCGCCGCGGAGACCCGCGCCCGAGGGGTCCGCAACGCCGCGGAGAAGGTGGAGGCCGAGAAGGCGGCGGCCACGCTGTCCGCGGTCGCGCTCACCATTCCGGGGAAGGCGGGTGAAGAGGGGAAGCTCTTCGGATCCGTCACCGCCCAGGACATCGCCGAGGCCTTGGGTCGCGCCGGACACCAGGTGGACCGCCGCCGGATCGAGCTCGATCACCCGATCAAGTCTCTGGGCGACCATGCCGTCAGCGTCCGGCTGCACCCCGAGGTCCACGCGGAGGTTCGCGTCACGGTCGTCCCGGAGTGACCCACCCCGCATGAGCGTCGGGATCGCGTACGTCGACGGTCCCCGGCTCGCGCGATCGATCTTCGCGGCCGCCGACTGGGTGACGGCCGGACGCGACGAGATCAACCGGATCAACGTCTTCCCGGTCCCCGACGGCGATACCGGCACCAACTTCAGCCTGACCCTTCGCGCCGTCGCCGACGCCCTCCGGGCGCTCGGCGACGCGTCGCTTCCGGAGACCGGTCGGACGATGGCGCGGGCCGCCGTGCTTGGCGCCCGCGGCAACTCCGGCATGATGCTGGCCCACTTCCTCCTCGGCTTCAGCGAGTCACTCGGGGACCGGACCAGCGCCCGCGCGACCGACGTCGCCGGCGCCCTCCGCGCCGGCTCGGACCGGCTCTATGCTTCGCTCGATGACCCTCGCGAAGGGACGATCCTGACGGTGGCGCGGGAGGCCGCCGCCGCGGCGGAGCGCGCGGCCGCCGATTCGCCGGACATCGCGGAGTTCATGCGGCGCCTGCTGGAGGAGGGCGAGGCGGCGCTCGCGCGGACCCCGCAGCTGCTGGCCGCGCTGCGGGAGGCGGGGGTAGTGGATGCCGGCGGCAAGGGCTTCGTTCGGATGCTGGAGGGGGTCGTCCGCTACATCGAGGGCGATCCGATCCTCGCCGTCAGCGGGCCCGACGCCGACGTGGCCGCCGTGCCCGCGGCGCTGGTCGAGGTCGCGGCCGAGCGGGACTTCCAGTTCTGCACCGAGGTGCTGGTTCGAGGCGAGCACCTGCCCCCCGCGAACGAGGTCCGGTCGGCGATGCACACCTTCGGTGGCTCCGTCGTCGTGGCCGCCGCAGGGGACATCCTTAAGATCCATGTGCACACCGACAGCCCGGAGGCCGTCTTTAGCTATGCGGCCAGGTGGGGCCGGGTGGAGACCACCAAGGCGGATGACATGCGGGCCCAGCATCGTCGGCTCGCACACCCGGAGCGTCGGGCGATCGCCGTCGTCGCCGACAGCTCCGCCGACCTGCCGGACCCGGTGCTGGACCGGCATCACATCGCGCTGGTTCCACTCCAGGTGGTGTTCGGCGACGAGACCTTCCGCGACCGGGTCGAGCTCAAGCCGGAGGACTTCTACCGCCGGCTCCGCGGCGCCCGGGACCTGCCCACCACGTCCCAGCCGGCTCCCGCGGAGTTCGTGCGCGTCTTCCGCGACGCTCGCGCCGAAGCCGACGAGGTGATCGCTGTCCTCCTCTCGGCGGGGCTCTCAGGGACCTTCGCCTCGGCCCAGGCCGCGGTGCGCGCTGCAGGGGTCAGCGGTGTCCACCTGGTGGACAGTCGGTCAGCGTCACTGGGCCTCGGCATGCTGGCCCTGCGCGGGGCGGAGCTGGCGGAGTCCGGCTGGGGTGGTGTGGCGATCTGCCGCGAGCTGGAGCGGGTGCGGGAACGGTCGGGGATGCTGCTGACCGTGGACCGCTACGACAACCTGCTCCGGTCCGGCCGGGTCTCCCGAGGGAAGGCCTGGCTGGCGGGGATGCTGGACGTGAAGCCGATCCTGTCACTGGACGCCGCCGGACGGGTCATTCCAGTGGACCGGGTCAGGGGACGGGACCAGGTCGTGCCGAGGGTGCTTGCCCTGCTGGACCGGCATCTCACCCCGCGCCCGAAGGTGATACGATTCGGGGTGGCGCACGCCGAGGCCCCTGAGATGGCCGAGCGAGTGCGGAACGCACTGGTGGCGGCCTACCAGCCGCGGGACTGTTTCGTCACGCTCGCCACCGGCGTGCTGGCCACCCATGTGGGGCCCGGGGCCTGGGCGGTCTTTTACCAGGTCGAGGACGGCCCCGCCGGGCGGTTGGACGGCGCGGCCGCAGGAACGCGGGAATGACGCAAACACCTGAGGCGCTTCGCCTCGCGTTGGACGCGATCCAGGATCTGAAGGCCAACGAGCTCGTGGTACTCGATTTGCGAGGGCTGACCGACGCCACCGACTATTTCGTGATCGCCTCGGGCACCTCCGACGCCCACGTGCGAGGCATCGCCGAGTCGGTGATCGAGAAGCTCGGCCGCCGGGGACACCGCACCCATCACGTCGAAGGGCTGAACGGCGGTCGCTGGGTGCTCCTCGACTTCGTGGATTTCGTGATCCACCTGTTTCACCCGGAGACGCGCTCCTTCTATCAGCTCGAGCGCCTCTGGGACGATGCCCCGGAGCTGCTGATCGGCTCCACCTAGCTGAGGTCCATCATGCTTCGACGCACCGCACCGGCGCTGGTCCTGCTGCTGCTGGCTATGCCCGGCGTGCTCTCCGCCCAGTACTTCGGCCGGAACAAGGTTCAGTACACCAGCTTCGACTTCAAAGTCATCCAGACCGAGCACTTCGACGTGTACTTCTACGAGCGCGAGCGGGTGGCGGCGATGGACGCGGCCCGCATGGCGGAGCGCTCGTACGCCCGGCTGTCGAAGGTGCTGAACCACGAGTTCAAGGAGCGGAAGCCGATCATCCTCTACGCGTCGCACTCGGACTTCATGCAGACCAATGCGACCCAGGTGGGCGGCGAGGGCACCGGCGGCGTCACCGACTTCGCGCGCAACCGGGCGGTGATGCCGTTCACCGGCTCGTACGCGGACTTCGAGCACGTGCTGATGCACGAGATGGCGCACCAGTTCCAGTACGACGTGTGGTCCCGCGGTCGCGCGGGGGCCGGCTTCGCCACCCTGGTGGCGATCGCGCCGCCGCTCTGGTTCGCGGAAGGCATGGCCGAGTACCTCTCCATCGGCCCGATCAACGCGGAGACCGCCATGTGGCTCCGCGACGCCGCGCTGGAGGAGAAGCTGCCCACCATCGAGCAGATGACGATGGACCCGTACGAGTATTTCCCCTACCGCTTCGGGCACGCCCTCTGGTCGTACGTCGCCGAGCGCTGGGGGGACGAGGCCGTCGGCGCGATCCTCAAGGCCACCCTGGCCGGCGGCATCGAGCCCGCGTTCCGGCGAACCATCGGCCTCAGCCTGGAGCAGCTCTCGGACCAGTGGCGCGACGCGGTCCAGAAGCGCTACCTGCCCGAGATCGGTGCCCGGGCCCGCGCCGCGGCCGTGGCCGACGAGCTCCTCTCCGAGAAGAAGTCGGATGGCACGCTGCACCTCGCCCCCGCCCTGTCGCCCGACGGCTCCCGGGTGGTGTATTTCAGCGAGAAGGACTTCTACTCGGTGGACATGTACCTGGCCGACGGCGTCACCGGCAAGGTCAAGCGTCGCATCCTCAAGTCGGGTATCAGCAGCAACTACGAGACCTACCGGTTCATCAACAGCCAGGCGAACTGGTCACCCGACGGGAAGTTCCTGGCCTTCGCCGCGAAGCGCGGCCCCCGGGACGAGATCCTGGTGGTGGACGTGGACCGCAACAAGGTCGTGGAGCGGATCAAGGTCTCCCTCAGCGGCGTCACCACGCCCTCGTGGAGCCCGGACGGGAAGCAGCTGGTGTTCACCGGCTACGAAGGCGGCCTCAGCGACCTCTTCGTCGTCAACCGCGACGGCAGCGGGCTGCACCGGCTCACCGAAGACAAGTTCGGCGACCTCCATCCGGTCTGGTCACCTGACGGCCGCACCATCGCCTTCACCACCGATCGGGGACCCGAGACCGACTTCCAGAAGCTCTCGATCGGGAACTGGCGGATCGCGCTGTATGATGTGGCCACCGGCTCGGTGCGGGTGCTCGACCGGATGGACCAGGGCAAGAACGTGAGTCCCCAGTGGAGCCCCGACGGGCGCTCCATCGCGTTCGTGTCCGACCGGAACGGGGTGAGCAACATCTTCCTCTACGACCTGGAGGCGAACGACGTCTTCCAGCTCACCGACTTCTACACCGGGGCCCAGGGCATCACTCCCCTGTCGCCGGTGCTGTCCTGGGCCGGCGGGGCGGACCGGCTCGCCTTTGTGTACTTCGAGGCCAGCCAGTACGACGTCTACAGCATCACCAACCCGAGGGGGCTCAAGCGGCAGCGCTACCAGCAGCCGGTCCAGGACAGCGTCGGCATGCTGGCCCGGGTGGTGACGCCGCCCCTGGACACGACCCGCTCGCTGCAGGTGGCCGAGGCGGTGCGTCCGCAAGTCGGAGAAGGCGGCTCGATCTACCGGACGCCGACCGGGTTCCGGTCGTCCAACGAGGTGGTGCGCTCCACCGACACCACCCGCCCGGTCGAGCCGGTTTCCATCGTGGCCCTGCTCGACTCGGCCGAGTACAGCCTGCCCGACACCAGCGAGTTCACCCTCAAGCGGTACCGCACCCGGTTCACCCCGGACTACGTATCCCGACCCGCGATCGGCTACGCGCGGGACAACTTCGGACGCGGCTTCTATGGGGGGTCGGCGATCGCGCTGAGCGACATCCTGGGGAACCAGCAGCTCATCTTCGCCGGATACATCAATGGCCGGGTCAACGAGGCGCAGCTGCTGGCGGCCTACGCCAACATGAGCAACCGGATCAACTGGGCCGCCGGCATTTCCCAGGATCCCTACTACTTCCTGGAGCCCAGCGCGATCCAGGTCGGCGAGAACGAGAACATCTTCATCACCCGGATCCGCCGCCTGATCGTGCGGTCCATCTTCACCTCGGCCTTCTACCCGATCAGCCGGTTCCAGCGGCTCGAGGCCGGGATGCGGTTCGCCAACGTGGATGACGCGATCCTCCAGATCAACGAGCCGTACAACCCGGCCACCGGATTCGCCACCCGCGATGCGTTCGTGGACACGGACCACCGGGCCGGCGTCACCTATGTCCAGCCGAACCTGGCGCTGGTGTTCGACAATTCCCTGTTCGGCTATGTGGGACCGTTCTACGGTCAACGCTACCGGATGGAAGTCGCCCCGACCCTCGGCAGCTGGAACTTCACTCAGGTGACCGCCGACTACCGGCGCTACGACCGGCTGGTGGGGCCCATCGTCCTGGCGAGCCGTCTCCTCTACTTCGGCCGGGTGGGACCCGACGCCACCGAGTTCCGGATTTACGCCGGCAGCAACGACATGATCCGCGGCAACACCTCGGGCTCGTACCGGCGCAACGAGTGCCGCCAGGAGGACCCGAACACCCAGACGGGATGTGTCGAGCTCGACCGGCTGGTGGGCACCCAGATCGGCGTGGCCTCGGTGGAGCTCCGCTTCCCGATTCTGAATCCCTCCTTCGGCATCTCCGGCGCCTTCCCGCCACTCGAGGGTGCGATCTTCTACGACATGGGCCTGGTGTGGGACGACAACACGACCATCCGCTGGAAGCGCCGTGTGGGAGACAGTCCGACCGGGGTCCGCACTCCGCTCAAGACCGTCGGCTTCGCGCTCCGCACCAACCTCTTCGGCTTCGCGATCGCGCGGCTGGACTATTCGGTCCCGCAGGACCGGCCCCAGGTGGGCGGCCTGTGGACCTTCAGCCTGGGGCCGACGTTCTAAAGGAGGCGCTCGACATGGTCCCTTCGCTGCGCTCGGGGTGACATGGTTTCGCTCGCCGCCTCACCGCCTTACCGCCTTACCGCCCTACCGCTTATGTTTCCCCCGTGAACCTCAGACACACGATCGCCGCCGTCGGATTCTCGGCGGCCCTCGCTGGGTGCGGAGGCGAGCCGGATCTCGCCGCCGCTGGCAACCTGCCGGCGGTGGGCCGAGGGCTCGAGGCGGCGACGGTGTTGCGCATCCCGCGGGAAGGCGGCGTTGCACGGCTCTACCGCGTGCCCACGCTCGAGCCGTCCGCGTGGAAGCTCACCGACAAGCTGCCGCCACTCCAGCGAACGCTGGGTGTGGACGCCGGGCAGGGTTTCGTTTTTCTGCTCGACAAGAAGCGCAACGTCGTCGCGCTGGATCTGGAGACCCGCCGGATCCGCCCCTCCCTGGAGCAGGTCAGACACGCAACCGTAGGCCCTGACGGCGCCCTCTACGCAGTCGACACGGCCAACAACATCGTCCAGGTCGTGCGTCGCACGCCGGTGCGCTTCCGGAACAAGCTCCAGGGCGCTCCGCGCGACCTCGAGGCCACCATGGGAGGGATGCTGGTGGCTCGCCTCGCAGGTGACAAGCCGAGACTGGAGGTGGTGGGCTCCGACCGTCCTCCCGCGACGTTTCCGGTGGTTGAGGGACCGCAGGCGTTGAGCTTCTGGGGGGACCTCGTCGCCGTGGCGGCCGATAGCGCCGTGGTGCTCTACGAGGTCGAGGGCGACAGTGATGGCGACCGGGACCGGGTCTCCATCCCCGTGGCAGGCGGCGCCCAGGCGGTGATGTTCTCCCCTTCCGGTCACCGGATTTACGTCGCCACGGCCACCGACGGCCTGCTGGTGCTCGACCGGGTGAGCGGTCAGGAGATCGTGGAGGTCGAGCTGCCCGGCCCCGCTATCGGTCTCAGCGGCGACCGCTACGGCCAGTGGCTGCTGGTCCGCCCGGCCACCGGCGACTCCGCGTGGGTGGTGGACGTGGGCCGGAGCCGGCATGTCGGCGCGGTGCAAGTGGAATGGGACTCGGACCTCCCGGCGATCGTGTCGCCCAACACCCTGGTGACCCGCCGGGGTAAGGACGTGGTCGCCCTCGACCTCAGCCGCGATGGCTTCCCCTCTCGCGGCCGGATCGAAGGTGGCGCCTCCGACGGGTGGCTTCCGCTCGCCTGGCATCCGGCCCAGGAGGAGAACGTGCCGGTGGACGCGGACTCGGCGGCCCTGGCCGCCGCGGCCGATTCGGCCGCACGGGCGCCGTCGGTGTACCTCCAGGTGAGCAGCTCGCAGAACCCGGCCTGGGCGGAGGAGCTGTCCCAGAAGCTCAAGACCGCGGGGTTGCCGGCCGCGGTGCTCCAGCCGGCGCGCAGTGACGAAGCCTATCGCGTGGTGCTCGGCCCCTACGCGACCCGGGAGCAGGCCGAGGAGACCGGTCGCGGGATCGGCATGCCGTCGTTCGTGGTGACGACCCAGGATTCCCCATCCCAGTAGGACTCGAAGCGTCGGCGGCTTCGAGGTCACGGTCCACGACAGGAACCCGCCCATGAAGCTCACCAAGCTGGAGCTGTCCGGCTTCAAGTCCTTCGCCGACGACGTCACCCTCACCTTCGAGGAGGGCGTCACCGCCATCGTGGGCCCCAACGGCTGCGGCAAGTCCAACGTGTCCGATGCCGTGCGCTGGGTGCTGGGCGAGCAGTCGGCGCGGCTGCTCCGGGGCGGAAAGATGGAGGACGTGATCTTCCAGGGCTCCGTTGCCCGCCGCCCGGTGAACGTCACCGAGGTCTCTCTCTTTCTCGACAACAGCGACGGCGACCTCCCCATCGCGTACCGCGAGGTGGTCGTCACCCGTCGCCTCTCCCGCTCCGGCCAGAGCGACTACCTCCTCAACGGCTCCCCGGTCCGCCTCCGCGACATCCAGGATCTGCTCCGGGGCACCGGCCTCGGCAGCGACGCCGGGGTCGTCATCGAGGCCAAGATGATCGACCTGCTCCTCTCCGACCGCGCCGACGAGCGCCGGTCGCTCTTCGAGGAGGCGGCGGGCATCGGGCTGTACCGCGACCGCAAGCACAGCACCGAGCGGCGGCTGGAGGAGACCGCGGTGGACCTCCAGCGGGTGGAGGACCTCATCGCCGAAGTGCAGTCGCAGATCCGGAGCCTCGCCCGCCAGCGGGGCAAGGCCGAGCGGCATGCGAAGCTCACCGAGGAGAAGTTCGCGGTCCAGATCACGCTCGCTCGGCGTCTGCTGGAACGGTTGAGCGAGGACGTCGCCGGGATGGAGACGCGCTTCGGCGAGCTGAGCGGACTCCTCCCCGCGGCCCGAGTGCGCCTCACCGAAGCCGAGCAGCGCCGCGAGCAGGCCGCGCGCGCCCGGTCCACGGCCGAAAGCCGCCGGGCCGACGTCGCCGAGCGGCTCGCCGGCGTCCGGGTCGAGCTCGGCCGGCTCGACGGCGATCTGGCGCTCGCGGCCGAACGGCTCGCGAACGTTCAGGCCCGTCGCGCCCGGGCGGAGGACGAACGGGCGCAAGCCCAGCTCCGAGCCCAGCAGGCCGCCGCCGAGCAGGAGGCCGCCACCGCAGACCGGGGCGCGGCCGGCGGGGAGCACGAGCGGATCCGGGCCGAGCTGGCGGGGCGCGCCGCCGCGGAGGAAGAGGTGCGCCGCCGTCTCACCGATCAGCGCAACGAGGTGCGTGATCGGGAGCAGGCGCTTCAGCTGCAGGCGCAGACCCTCCGTTCACTGGAAGGGGAGCGAACGGCACTCGAGGGCGAGCTCGCCTCTC
This sequence comes from Gemmatimonadales bacterium, assembly GCA_036556505.1. Taxonomy (GTDB): domain Bacteria; phylum Gemmatimonadota; class Gemmatimonadetes; order Gemmatimonadales; family GWC2-71-9; genus CAVVWJ01. The sequence goes on along the minus strand of DATBJH010000040.1, from coordinate 96,771 downwards.
TCCGCGAACGGGTCACCCAGGCCGCGGCCCATCGGGCCACCCTCCAGGTCGAGCTGGCCGGCGCGGAGCGGCGGCGGGATAACGCTGTCGAGCGGGCCGGGTTTCTCAGCCAGGAGGCGCGGCAGGCCGCCGCCGCCGCCGAGCATGCCCGGCACCTGGTGGCCGAAGCCCGGGAGCGCGAGGCCATGCACCGGGCGGACCGCCGGCAAGCCGAGGAAACGCTGGCCCAGCTCACCGCCCGTCGCAACGCGTTGGAGGAGCTGGAGCGCGACCGGGTGGGGCTGGCCCCGGCGGCGGCGGCCCTGCTTGCCGCGCGCGATCAATTCGACGGCGTGCTGGGGCCGCTGAGTGACTACGTCACCGCCGATCGCGAGGCCGCGGAGCTCGCCGAGCGCTTGCTGGGCGACTGGATGCACGCGGTGCTGGTGCGCGACGAGGACACGGTGCGAGCGGTGCAGGCCTGGCACGCGGAGCACCAGCCTGGCGCGCTCGTGCTGCTGCCGCTCGATCCGGGGCCGCAGCTGGCGCACGACCTGCCGGTACCCGAGCGGCTCCAGGGCCAAGGCCCGGCAGCGGGTTGGGTGCGCGCCGCCCTGGCCGGCTCCGAGGTGCTGGACCCTTCTGGCCAAGTGCTCCGGCGCGCCAGCGGCGCGATCTTCCTCGCTGGGGTTGGCGCCCCCACGGGACCACTGCGTCGACGGGCCGAACTGGCTGCGTTGGTTCAGGAGGTCGAGCGCGCTGGCGCCGCGGTCGCCGCGGCGGAAGCGGCGTTGCGGGAGACCATGGATACGCTGGCCCGGCGTGAGCGCTCGTTGGGTGAGGCGGTCGCAGCCGCCGAAGCGGCGCGCGAGGCCGAGCGTCTGGCCGTCGCCGCGAGAGAGGACGCGGCACGCCAGGCGGCCAATCTCACCCGCGAATCGGCCGACTCCGAGTCCCAGCTCGCACGGCTCGCCGAGCGGCTGCAGCACTCGGAGCAGCGGCTGACGGAGATCGATACCGGGCTGATGGAGGGCGACCTGGCGCGCAACCGGCTGGTCGATGACCTCGGCACGTCCCGGGCCGGCCTGGCGGAGCTGGAGACCGAGCAGGAAGCGGCGCGGGAACAACGGGTCCACTGGCAGGTCCGGGAGGCCCACGTGGCTGGCGGGCTCCGCTCGGCGGAGGAGCGGCTCGCGCGGGCCGAGACGATGCGCGCCGAAGCCGCAGCGGCGGCGCTCGCGCTGGGCGGAGAGCTGGGGCAACTCGAGCTGGACGACGCGGCGCTGGGGAAGCAGCAGGCGGAATGGCGCGAAGTGCGCGCCGAGCGCGAGGTCGAGCTGCATCAGCACGAGCACGCGGCCACGGACGCGGAGGCGACGCTCGCCGATGCCGAGCGGTCGCTCGCCGCCGCCGAGCGGGAGGTGGTGGAATCGCGGGGCATCCTCGAGTCGGCCAACGAGGAGAGCCACACGCTTCAGGTGCGGCTCACGGAGGCGGCCGGCAGCCGCCGGAGCATCGTGGAGCGGGTGGAGGCCGAGTGGCACCGGCCCTTCGATCAGCTCCTCGACGGCGCCCCGCTGCTGGACCTCGATCTCGAGACCCTCCAGGCGGAATCGACCCGCATCACCGAGGCGCTCGAGACCATCGGGCCGGTAAATGCCCTGGCGGTTGAGGAGCACGCCGAGGAAGTCAAGCGGCTCCATTTCCTCACCGGGCAGCGCGACGATCTCGTGGGCGCCCGGCAGGCCCTCATCCAGGCCATCCGGGAGATCGACGGCACCGCGCGCACCATGTTCCTGGAGACCTTCTCCGCGGTCCAGGGCAACTTTCATCGGGTATTTCAGACCCTCTTCGGCGGGGGCGAGTGCGAGCTCCGGCTGGCGAACCCGGACGATCCTCTGGAGAGCGAGATCGACATCCACGCCGCGCCGCGGGGCAAGCGTACCCAGCGGATTCACCTGCTCTCCTCCGGTGAACGGACCCTGGTGGCGGTCTCGCTGCTCTTCAGCATCTACCTGACCAAGCCCAGCCCGTTCTGTCTCATGGACGAGGTGGACGCGCCACTGGACGACGCCAACGTGGGCCGGTTCACTCGCCTGTTGGATGAGTTCAAGAGCGGCACCCAGTTCCTGGTCATAACGCACAATCCGCGGACCATGCAGGCCGCGGATGCCGTGTACGGGGTGACGATGCAGGAGCCGGGTGTGTCCACCATCGTGGGCGTCCGGCTGGGCGAACGGAACCACGCCCAGGTCCCGGAGCGGGAGCGGGCCTAGGGGCCCATGGCGCGGAGCTTGCTCTAGCAGTACATCCCTGTCATCCCGAGTGGAGCGAGGGATCTGGCCAGCTGGTCACGGTGACCGGCGGAGAAGATCCCTCGCTGCGCTCGGGATGACAGTCTCTCAGAGGAGACCTGGATGCTGATCGTCATGCGCCACGGCGCGCCGCAGCAGGACGTGGACCGGGTGGTCGCGACCATCGAGGACATGGGCTACCAGGCCCGCCCGATGCCCGGCAAGCAGCGCACGACGGTCGGCCTGGTGGGCAATGACGGCCGGGTGGACGCATCCCGTCTCGAGGCCCTCCCCGGGGTGCAGGAAATCATCCACGTCACCAAGCCGTACAAACAGGTCTCGCGGGAGTGGAAACCCGAGTCAACCGTGGTGCGCCTGCCCGGCGGTCTGACCATCGGCGGCGACGACGTGATGGTGATGGCCGGGCCCTGTTCCGTCGAGAGCGAGCGGCAGATCCTCGACGCGGCGCGCGCGGTCCGCGATGCCGGCGCCACGGTCCTTCGGGCCGGCGCCTTCAAGCCCCGCAGCTCACCCTACTCCTTCCAGGGCCTCGGCCGCGCCGGCCTCAAGCTCCTGGCCCGCGCGCGCGAGGAGACCGGCCTCCTCGTCGTCACCGAGGCCATGGACGCCGAGGGACTCGATCTGGTGCTGGAGGTGGCCGACATCGTCCAGATCGGCGCCCGCAACATGCAGAACTACTCCCTGTTGAAGCACGCCGGGCGGGCGCGCAAGCCGGTCCTGCTCAAGCGCGGACTCTCGGCCACGATCACGGAGCTGCTGCTCTCCGCCGAGTATATCCTGGCCGAGGGGAATCCCGACGTCATCCTGTGCGAGCGCGGCGTGCGGGGCTTCGACACCACGACCCGGAACCTCTTCGACCTGAGCGCGATTCCTGTGGTGCACGGACTCTCCCACCTGCCGATCGTGGCCGACCCCAGCCACGGGACCGGACACCGGGACATGGTGATCCCCATGGCGCGCGCGGCGGTCGCCGCCGGCGCGGACGGACTGCTGGTCGAAGTACACCCCACGCCGGACCGCGCCCTGTCCGACGGGGCCCAGAGCCTGTATCCCGAGCAGTTCGATCGCCTGATGCGGGAAACGCGGATCATCGTCGAGGGGATCGGCCGCCGGTTGGCGGAGCCGGTGGGAGCACGCGCGTGAGACTGCTCGTCGCACTGGCCCTCACGCTCGTCCCCGGCCTGGCCCCGGCTCAAGGCCAGGACGCCGAGGCCATCGTGGGCCGCTCGTCCAGGGTCTACCGCTCGCTGTCCAGTCTGACCGCCGACTTCGTCCAGGTCATCGACAACCCGATGATCGACAGCGCCGAGAGCCGAGGCACGCTGGTCCAGGCGGGCTCGGCGAAGCTCAGCATGCGGTTCACCGACCCGCCGGGCGAAGCGGTGGTCATCGATGGCGAGCACGTCTGGGTGTACACGCCAAGCACGGTGCCCGACCAGGTGATTCGGCTCAAGGCGCCGAGCGGCGGGCCGGTGTACGGCTACAACCTGCTGGCCTGGTTCCTCGACAAGCCCGCCGAGCGCTACGAGGCGAGGTACCTGCGGGAGGAGAAGGTGGGAAGCCGACCGGCGGATGTCGTCGAGCTCACGCCCGCCGTGCCCGACCTGCCCTTCGAGCGCGCGGCGATCTGGCTCGATCGTCAGGATGGCCTGCCCCGCCGGCTGGAGATCACCGAGAAGAGCGGTGCACTCCGGATACTGGCGCTCTCGAATCTGCGGGTGAACCGGCGGGTCCCCGACAGCACCTTCGAGTTCAAGGTGCCGTCGGGGGCACGGGTGGTGGATCAGTGAACCTGCCGAGCCTGCGGACCCGCTAGCCCCAGAAGCGCGCGCGGGGAGCTGGTTCCCCGTACCAGGGCGATCGCCTGGAGAACCTGGGCGTCCTCCGCCGCCCGGCGACGGCGCTCCGCATCGGATCCGAAGCTGTACCGGGCGATCTCATAGCCCAGCTGCTGGCCGACGACGCGGCTTGCCCCTTCGAACACGCTGTCGGCGATCGCCACCCCGCGCTCCCGAAGCCGTCGCGCTACCTCGCTCCTCATCGCCGGCGTCACTTCGAAGGTCTCGGTCCCGACCCCTCCGGATTTCTTCAGCTCCAGCGCGTAGGCGGTGAGCACGTCCCGGAACTCCGGCACGTGCCCACCGAGCGACTGCGCGAACACCGACTCGGCCGTCGTGAGCGTATCCGGGGTGAGCACCACGTCCGGCACCAGGCCATTGCTCGCGTGCAGCGGGCGGCCACCGGTGGACAGCGTCGTAGTGGCCTCGGTCGGCTTCGCGGCGCCCATGGCGGAGTCGAGCGCGGCCCCCTGGATGCTGCGGCCGCTGGGGGTGTACCACCGGGCGGTCGTCATTCTCAGGGCCAGGTCGGGCGCCAGGGTGAAGACGGTCTGCACGATGCCTTTGCCGTAGGTCGTGTCGCCCACGACCAGCGCGCGGTCGTGGTCCTGGAGCGCACCGGCGACGATCTCCGCCGCGCTGGCGGTGCCTGCACTCACCATGACCACGACCGGCAGGTCGGGCCAGCGCTGTGGGCGGTTGTCGCTCCATCGATAGTTGTCGCCCGGTGCGCGGCCGCGACTCACCAGGATCGTGTCCCGCGGGTCGAGAAAGAGATCGGCGACTTCCACCGCCTCGTCGCGGAGCCCGCCCGGATTGCCGCGGAGATCCAGCAGGAGGACTCGCATGCCCTTGGCCTCCAGTCCGGCGATCTCCCGGGCCAGCTCCTCGGCCGCGTTCTCCCGCACGATCGACATGCTGAGATAGCCGACGCCCTCCGGCAGCAGCACGCCCGGCGGCACCGCAGGCTGATGGATGCGATCGCGCATGAGCCGGAAGCGGAGCGGCTCCGCCACGCCGTCCCGCCGCACGGCGATCTCCACCGGCGTGCCGACCCTGCCGCGCATCGCCTGCACCGCCCGGTCGAGGGTCCAGTCCCCCGCCGCCTGTCCGTCCACCTCCACCAGCAGGTCGCCCGCGCGGATGCCGGCGCGGTCGGCGGGCGAGCCGCGCATCGGGCTCACGACGGTGACCCAGCCGTTTCGCGAGTCCACCAGGAGCCCGATGCCGGCGTAGTCCCCCGTGGTCCGCTCCATGTGTTTCTCGAGGTCCTTGCCCGACAGCAGGGCCGCGTAGGGATCGTGCAGATTCGCCAGCAGGCCGTCGGCCGCCCGCCGATACAGCTCGGGCTCACCGATCGAGTCCACATGGTAGTCGCGCACGTAGGCCATCACGGTCTCGAAGAGCCGAGCCTGCTGGTACACATTGCCCCCGGCGGCCACCTCCTGCTGGAGCAGCCACCCGCTGGTGAAGCAGGTGACCATCGCGGCCGCGGGTAGGACCGTCCACCGTCGTGCCATGCCGACCTCTTGAGGGATGAATCGGGAGGATACTGACCGTAAGGATACCGGGGCCGGAAAGTTTCGGCGATTCAGGGTTCCCCGGACGGCGCGCCCAGCGCCCGCGCCACCCGGTCTGCTGCCTCGGCGGAGAGACCCGCCTCCCGTGCAAGCCGGAGCGCCTCTCGGGCCAGCAGCAGGTAGAGCTCGCGCTCGCCCGGTGGAAGGGCATTCAGATGAGCGGCGACCGTCTCCGCGTCCCCGCGGCGGACCGGCCCTGTGAGAGCAGCCACCGGTCCGATCTCCAAGTTGGCAGCCGCCCCCCGGATCAACGGGAGGTAGAGACGCCGTGCCACTTCCGGAGTCACTCCGGCCGAGGTCGCGAGCCGCTCGGCCACGGCGGCGAGCACGACCGTGTAGTTCGCGGCGATGGTCGCGCCGGCGTGGTAGGCGGGTTTGGTGGCCGGGGGTATGGCCACCGCTGTCATCCCGAGCGACTCCGCCAGCCCGCGGCCGGCCGCGAGGGCGCGCGCGTCCCCCTCGATGCCGGCGTACGCCCCTCTGAGCCGCTCGGGGGCGCTGGCCGGGTCGGACACGGTCTGCAGGGGATGAAAGGAGCCGAGCGCCGCTGCGGTCGATCCCAGGGCGGTGAGGGCGCCGCGGTCGCGCAGACCGGAGAGGTGGAGAACGGCATGGCGCGATTCGATGGCCGCGTCGCGCTCCAGCTCCTCCGCGACGGACTCGATCGCGGCGTCGGGGACGGCCAGCAGCACGACGTCGGCCTCGCGCACGGCGTCCTTGCGCCCGCCGTCGTGCAGCCGAAGCGGAGCGACTACTGGGTGCATGGTTCTGGAGACCAGGAAGACCGGACGCCCGCCGCGCTGGAGTGCGAGGGCGAGCCCTTGTCCCATGCGGCCCGCCCCGAGTATCGCGACACCGGCTCGAGCCACGCGAACGCTCCCTGGATGGATGCTGGCCGATACCATCGGGCCCGGCCACCGCTCGGGTGACCGGGCCCGGTTGCTTCGAGAGGCGCTGCGAGTCAGTAGGGCGCCGAGCTCTTCACCCCGCCCGCGATCGCAAGGCCAAGGAGCTCCTTGGGTGTCCCGGCCTTATGGAGGAGATCGAGCGCCGTCTGCACCTGGGGGTCGTCTCCCGCTTTCCGCCGGAACTCGGCCTGGCGGCCGAAGACGTAACGGGCAATCTCGTAGCCGAGGCTCTGGTCCACCAACCGCCCACCGCCGTTGAATTCCTCCGGCGTCAGCTCGACGCCCTTCTGCTTGAGGCGCTCGTAGATCTGCTTGCGCATTGCCGGAGTGATGCTGAAGCTCTCGCTGGGAATCGCCTTGCCGCTCTTCTGCTCCAGCGCGTAGGTCGTGAGCACGTCGCGGTAGAGCGGCACGTCGGTGCCCAGGGCCTTGGCGAACTCGCGCTCTCCTTCGCTGAGGCTGTCGGGGCGGATGACGAGGTCCGGCACGATTCCGCCGCCCCCGCGCACGATCCGGCCCCCGCTGGTTCGGTAGATGGGGCGGGCCTTGATCGCCGAGTCCGACGCGGAGGGCTCCGGCTCGCCCAGTGCGGTGTCGCTGGCCTCGAGCGCGGCCTGCGCCATCTGCTCCTCTTCACTCTCCGCCGTGCGCTGAATAGTGCGCCCACTTGGCGTGTACCACCGGGCGGTGGTGAGCTTGAGGGCCACGCCTTCGCCCAGCGGGAAGAGGGTCTGCACCAGACCCTTGCCGAAGGTGGGCGTACCTACCACCACCGCGCGGTCATGGTCTTGGAGCGCACCGGCGATGATTTCCGCGGCGCTCGCGGTTCCCTCGTTCACCAACACGACGATGGGCAGCTCGGGCCACGACTGGCGCGCGTCGTCGAAGAACTCCTTGGTCGAGCCCCGGGCGCGGCCGCGGGTGGAGACGATCTCCTGCTGGGCGTCGAGAAAGAGGTCGGAGACCTCGACCCCCTGATCGAGCAGGCCGCCGGGGTTGTTGCGCATGTCCAGGATCAGCGACTTCATCCCCTTCTTCTTCATCGCGGTGATTTCCTGCCGCAGCTCGCCCGCAGAGGTCTCGCTCACCGGATTGAGGGAGATGTACCCGACACCGCCGTCGAACATGTTGCCCGCCGGGACGGAGCGGATGTGGATCTGGGCTCGCATCAGGGGATACTTGATGGGATCGGGGATGCCGGACCGGCGTACGGTGATGATGACCTTGCTGCCCGCGGCACCCCGGAGGGCCTTCACCGCTTCGTCGTTCTTCCAGCCCTCGGTGGACTTCCCGTCCACCTCGATGATCTGATCGCCGGTCTGGATGCCTGCCCGCTCAGCCGGTGTCTCGGGAAGCGGCGCTACGACCGTGATCCACCCGTCGCGCACGTCGATCTGAATGCCGAGCCCGGCGTAGTTGCCCGAGGTCTGTTCGGTCAGGGCCTTGTAGTCGTCGCCGGTGAGGAGGACGGAGTACGGATCCTTGAGCTGCTCCAGCATGCCCTCCGTGGCCTTCTCGTAGAGATCGGTCTCCCCCAGAGAATCCACGTAATAGGCGCTGACGTGGCCGAGCACGTCGTCGAAGAGGCGGGCCTGCTGGTAGACGTTCCCGCCGGCCGCGGTGCCGCGCTGCAGCAGCCACCCGCCGCTCAGGAACGAGATGAGGGATACCATGACGATGACGCCCCAGCGCTGCCGCATTACCGACCTCCAATCCACGACGAGCGTACGATCCTTGTTACTGAAAGGAACCTAACCGGCGACGGCCCCGAACCGTTCCGGCGCCAGTTGCAGGATCTCCGACCAGGCCGATTGCAAGAGCCGGTCCGCCGGCAAGCCCCCGTCCAAATGTCGCACCCCTTCCCCTCGAACCGCCAGATAGAACTCGGCCACTCGCCGATGGAACTCCCGGCTTTCCCGATCCAGGCGATCAAGCCGCTTGCCGCCCGCAACCTGCCGTGCCTGGCCGAGTTCGGGGGTGAGATCGAGAATCAGCGTGAGGTCGGGCACGAGGCCGTCGGCCGCGGCTCGGTTGGCCGGGATCACCACCTCGCCCGGGAGGCCGCGCCCGGCCATCTGATAGGCCTCTGTGGACATCGCGAAACGGTCCGAAAGCACCACCCGGCCCTGGGCCAGGGCCGGTCGAATCAACTCCTGCACCAGGTCCGCCCGGGCGGCGAGGTAGAAGAAGAGCTCGGCCACGGGACCGACGTGATGCTCGGGGTCGAGCAGCGCCTGGCGTGCGATCTCCGCCGCGCGAGTGCCGCCGGGCTCCCTGACTACCAGCGGATCCAGCCCGGCTTGCCGCATCCGATCGGCCAGCGCGACGGCGAGCGTAGACTTCCCCGACCCCTCGGTGCCCTCGAGGACGACGAACAGACCGGGCCGGCTCATCCCAGCGTGATGATGCTGCTGGTCGCTCCCTTTTCCATCCCCTCGCTGATCTGCTGGTTCACCCGCGCCATCAGCTTCTCGAAGTTGGACCGGGCGACGACGTAGGCCTGCCCGACCACGCTGGTCTCCAGATCGCGGACCGCGTTCTCGTACGCCTCGGCGGTGACCTGGTCGGGCATCTGACCCTGGGCGATCGCCTGGTCCACCTGACGCGCAAGCGACTGGATCTGATCCAGCTTGGCCACGGTGTCCTTGTCCTCCCGCAGCGAGGACTCGGCGCGCCGCAGCGCCTGATACTCCGACGACTGGCCGATCTGTCGGCCAAGCTCCTGTGCCTTGTCCCAGATCACGGTTCTGCGCACCTCCGAGCGAGCAGGTAGCGCTCGCGTCCGAATAGGTCGGCGTGGATGGCGACGTCCATCCAGCCCAGCGATTCCGCCCGCGTGGCCGCCTCGCCCGCGCGGCTGCAATCCACTTCCACCGCCAGCCATCCCCCGGGGCGGAGAACGTCCCGGGCCTCCCGCAGCAGCCGCGTCGTGGCGCGGAGCCCGTCCGGCCCGCTCACGAGCGCTTCAGCCGGCTCCCAGGCCTTCACCGAGGGGTCCAGCTCCGCGTACTCCCGCTCGGTAAGATAGGGGGGATTCGAGATCACCGCGTCCATGGACCTCGGACCGAGCGGCCCGCAGAGGTCGCCGCGGGCCAGCTCTACCGGAAGACACAGCGCGTTCCGATTCTCCCTCGCGAGCCCGAGGGCCTGCGACGAGCTGTCCACCGCGGCCACCAGGTCGAAGTCACCCTCGGCGGCGAGGCTGAGCGCGAGGCAGCCGGTGCCGGTTCCGATGTCGGCCGCACGGCCGGTGCGAACCCGTCCGAGCAGGAGATCCACCAGGCCCTCGGTCTCGGGACGCGGAATCAGGGCGCGGCGGTCGGTATGCACGGTGAGGGTGCGGAAGCCCGCGCGACCGGCTACGTGGGCCAGAGGCTCGCCGCGCGCCCGGCGGCGGACCGCCGCCCGCAGCGCCGTGGCCAGCTCGGGCTCCGCTTCCACATCGCCCTCCGCCATGACCTCCGCCGCGCTGGAGCGAAGCTCGGTCCAGAGGCGCAGGGCCTCCCTCCGCGGCTCGCCTACGCCCGCGGCGTCGAGGGCGGCGGTCGCCTCAGCCAGCAGGGCGCGTCGCGAGGGCATCACCTCAGGCATCGTCCTGCTCCCGGCGGCTGGCCATGCGGAGCGCATCCACCAGCTCATCCAGGTGCCCGTCGATGACGTCGCCCAGGTTGTGGACCGAGAGGTTGATCCGATGGTCGGTCACCCGGCTCTGGGGGAAGTTGTAGGTCCGGATCTTGGCCGAGCGATCGCCGGTGCCCACCATGGCGCGTCGCTCGCGTGCCCTGGCCGACTCCTGTTCCGCGATCATCCGATCGAGCAGCCGGGCCCGCAGCACCTCCATCGCCTTGAGCTTGTTCTGCTGCTGGGATTTCTGGTCCTGCTGGCTCACGACGAGACCGGTCGGGAGGTGAGTGATGCGCACCGCGCTGTCGGTGGTGTTCACGCTTTGTCCGCCGGGCCCCGAGGAACGGAAGACATCCACCCGGATATCCTTGTCCTCGATCTTCACGTCCACCTCCTCCGCCTCGGGCAGCACCGCCACGGTGGCGGCAGAGGTGTGAATGCGGCCCTGGGTCTCGGTCGCGGGCACGCGCTGGACCCGGTGGACCCCTGACTCCCGCCGGAGCAAACCGTAAGCTCCGTCGCCCCGGACGGCGACGATGGCCTCCTTGATACCGCCCAGCGCGCCTTCGCTCAGCGCGAGCGGCTCCCAGCTCAGGCCGTTCCGCTCCGAGAAGCGCTGGTACATGCGATAGAGGTCGGCGGCGAACAGGGCGGCCTCGTCGCCCCCGGTGCCCGCCCGGATCTCCACGATGGCATCTCGCGCATCGTGGGGATCCTGGGGCAGCAGCAACCCGTGCAGCGCCTGACCGACGGCTTCGATCTCGGGTGGGATGCGTGCGAGGTCGGCCCGCGCCAGCGCGGCGAGCTCCGGGTCCGACTCCCCGGCCAGCTCGCGCGCCTGGGCCAGGTCGCGCTCGAGGCGGGCGAGCCGCTCGGCCAGACGCACGACGGGCGCGAGCCGTGTGTGCTCGCGCCCGAGCGTCTTGAGCTTCGAGGGGTCTCGCGCCACCTGCGGGTCGGCCAGCGCCTTGCCGACTTCCTCCGCCCGCAGCAATGCCTGGCGGAGCCTGCCCTCCACGGCTTACGCCTTGGGTGCTGCGGCGGCCGGCTCGCTCTGGTACTTCCGCCGGAACCGATCCACCCGGCCGGCCGTGTCGACCAGACGCTGCTTGCCGGTGAAGTAGGGGTGGCACTGGGCGCACACCTCGACGTGGATCGACGAGGAGGTCGAGCGGGTCTCGAACGAGTTCCCGCAGGCGCAGACGGCGGTGACCTTGCGATAGACGGGATGCAGATCTGCCTTCACTTCCGACTCCGTTTCCGGGTTAACACGAAAATCTAGCCGGGCTTCTCCGCGGATGACAGTGGCCCGGTTGCAGTTGAATCCTCCGCGTGCCTGCGCATGCCCGGCACCTCGGCTCGTCCGTTGACACGGCTACCTGTGCGCAAGTATGCTATCCCCAACCACTTCCGCTTCCGAGAGGCCCCCGTGCCGCTGTCTCCGATGGAGGTTCTGCGCAAGGTCCCGCTCTTTTCCGGTCTCAGCGAGGCCGACCTGGCGGCGTTCGCCGAGCTGACTCGCGAGCGCAGCTATCCCAAGGGCAGCGTGATCGTGTTCGAGGACGATCCGGGCGACGCGCTGTTCCTCGTCGCCGCCGGCCAGGTCAAGGTGGTCCTGATCGCCGAGGACGGCCGGGAAGTCATCCTCTCGGTGCTCGGCGAAGGCACCTTCTTCGGCGAGATGGCCGTGATCGACGAAGAGCCCCGGTCGGCCCATGTGATCGCCATGGAAGACTCCAGCCTGCTGGTGCTGAGGCGGGAAGACTTCCATGCTCGCCTCCGCCACTCGCCCGAAGTCGCCATCTCACTGCTGAAGGAGATCTCGAGGAGACTGCGCCGCGCGGACGAGAAGATCGGGAGCCTGGTGCTGCTCGACGTCAACGGCCGGGTCGCCCACCTGCTCCTGCGAATGGCGGACGACGAAGGCGGCGACCGCATCACCCGAAAGCTCACCCACCACACCATCGCGCAGATGATCGGCTCCAGTCGAGAGACGGTGTCGCGCACCATGCGCAATCTGGTGGAGCGTGGCATCATCGCCGTTACCCGCAAGGACATAACTCTCCGCGACCGGCGCTCGCTCATGCTGGCGGCCCGCAGGGCGTGAGCGCAGTCACCACCTGGTGGTGACTCCGGCCGTAGCCGGTGGGCGCCGAGTCAAGAGACGTTCGAGCATGTCCCTTCGCCCCCCGGGGCCTCGCTCATGACCTACAATGTCAGGTTTTGGGGCACCCGTGGCTCAATCCCCACGCCCGGCCCGCATACCGCCCGGTATGGCGGCAACACGGCGTGCGTCAGCGTCACCGGATCCGACGGACGACTCGTGATCCTGGACGCCGGGAGTGGGCTCCGCCCGCTTGGCCACGAGCTCATGGTGCGGCGCAACGGCGCCATCGAGGCGGACATCCTGCTCTCCCACACGCACTGGGACCATATCCAGGGCCTGCCATTCTTCAAGCCGCTCAGCGCTTCGGGCAACAGTTTCTGCATCGTAGGCGCGGCGCAGGAGGGCGTAGCGCTGGAGGAGATACTGCGGCGCCAGATGGACCCGATGGTGTTCCCCGTCCCGCTCCGCGCGCTGGCCGCCGCGATCCAGGTCCAGGAGATCAGCGAAGGTGAGATCGCGCTCTCGGGGTTCACCGCCCGCGCGTTCCGCCTCCGCCATCCCGGCACGACCCTCGGGTTCCGACTCGCCCCCGCGGATGGTGGAAGGGATTTTGCCTACCTCACGGACAACGAGCTGGGCGACGGAGCGCGCTACCCGGTCGGTCCCGATTGGCGGCGTCACCTGGTCCGGTTCCTGTCGGGCGCCGACACATTGATCCACGATGCGATGTACGCGGAGCAGATCGTGCAGGCGCGCTGCGGATGGGGACATTCCACGCCTCGCCAGGCCGTGGGACTGGCGGTGGAGGCCGGATGCCGGCGGCTGATCCTCTTTCATCACGAGCCGGAGCACGACGACGAGGCGCTCGACCGTCTGCTCGACGATACTCGCGCGTTCGCGGCGCGGGCCTCACCCGGTCTCGAGGTCGAGGCCGCCTGGGAGGGAATGGAGTTTCCACTGTGAGGAGGGCGGGGTTGCGAGCTGTGCTGTGGTCGGTCCCCATCGTCGCTGCGTTGACGGCGGCTCCGCACCTGGCGGCGCAGGGCGGCACCACGTTCGCCGTGCTGCCGTTCGAGGACACCGGGTCGTACGGGCAGGACCGCGAGGTCTTCGAGGGGCTCGAGCTGGGCTTCCCCACCCTGCTCGCCAGCGCGCTCGACCGCCACCCCGCGGCGGACGCGGTGGCCCGGGCCGCCCTGCTCGAGGCCATGCGCAAGCAGAACCTCGGCCCCTCGCAGCGGGTGGACGCGGCGGCGGCCGCCCAGGTGGGTCGCGCCACGGGTGCCCGGTACACCGTCACCGGCAGCTTCGCGGATTTCTACGGCAAGCTCCGGGTCAACGCCCGGCTGGTGGACGCGAAGACCGGCGAGATCGTGAAGGTCGTCTCCAACGACGACCCGAAGCTGCAGGATCGAACCCAGCTCTCGGCGATCATTCAGGCGGTGGCCGAACGTCTGGTGGCGGCGGCGGGATTGCAGCCCTACGCCTCCGGGTCCACGGCGCCTGCCATTCCCACCGACGCGATCAGCGCGTTCGGGCGCGGGCTTCTCTACGAGGGCCGGGCCGACCGCGCGAAGGCGAGCGAGTTCTACCGCAGCGCGCTCACCGCGTTCCCTGGTTTCCAGGAGGCGTCGGCCGGCCTGCAGCGGGTTCGGGGCGGATAGCCCGCAGCAGCCCCGTCGCCACGCCAAGATGGATCGGGAGCATCAAGGCGATAATCGGGCCGTTCACCTGGTCGAGGCCCGGCAGCGCCTGGAGCACCAACCCCGCCAGAGAAAGGCCCGCCAGCACCAACGCCAGGAATCGTGCCCACCGCGCCGCTCGGTGCATTCCCGCGAGGCCGATCGGCACCAGAACGGTCAACCCCAGCAGCAGCGGGTTGAGCTGGAAGAGATTCTCGTTTCGGTATGCCATGACGTGATCGGTGAAAGCCCAGAGTCCCGCCAGCACACTCCCGCCGAGCCCGCCGACGCCCCCCCACACGATCGAGAACAGACCGAGGCCCGCCCGCGCCCAGCGCCATTGACGACCGCCGGCAGCGGCGCCCAGTAGTGCCACAACGCCTCCGACGACCGCGCCCAGCGCGAAGTACCATGGCAGCCACGCTGGTGGCGCATCCGGTGGCTGTGGTGCGGTCGACTCGAACAGCGTCCGCTCCCGAGCGACGAGCGGGACGGTCGACCCCCCGGGTCCGTGCAGCACCACCCGCCGGGCATGCTCCCGCAGGGCCATGGGGAGAAACATCTCCTCCCAGGCGGAAATCGGCCGATCCACACCCGGCCCCAGCGCGAGCATGAGACCGGTGAAGACGGGTGGGTCGTTGGTGGTGAGGCGCTGGGTGTGGAAGCGATAGGTGGTTCCCGTCGGCAGTCTTTCGGTCTGCGCCTTGATCGCGCCGCCGAGGACGCGATCGAGCGCATCGCGTACTCGAGTCGAGCAGTTGTCCCGGTAGTAATCGTAGTGATAGAACCGATGCTCGGGCTGCTCGTTCCACCGGAGGAACTCCCGCAGCTGGAGCCGGGCGGCCGGCGGGAGGTTGAGCTCCTGGACCCACACGGAGCGGTTGTCCCGGACATAGGTGTGGACATACGACTCCGCGGGAAAGCCCGCCATCCAGTACCACATCTGCCCGCGGATGAAGCGGAGCAGGAAGTTCTGTTGCCGGAAATCGAACAAGCCGTAGTTGTAGGCGGTGTCCTGTGGCGATGCGGGATCGCGGATCCAGATCGCGTTGTGGCCGAACCGTTCCCAGACCTGCTCGCCCGGACCCATGGTCATGAGATAGACCCGCAGCGCCGAGCCGGGCTCCGGCGTCTGCACGGCCCCCTGCGCCATCGCGGGCGCCAACAGCAGGGCGCCCGCGAGCACTGAGGACGCGATGCCGTGGCTCACAGCACCACGTCTCGTCCGTCCTGGGCCGAGCGGTAGATCGCGTCCACCACCTGGTGGAGGACGACGTGGTCCTGCAGGGCGGGAACCTTGGCTTCCCCGGCGACGGCCGCGACGAAGTGCGCCCACTCCGCCCGGTACGAGGCGGTGAAGGCGTTCTCCCGGCTGCCCGAAGCCGTCGGCGAGACGTCCATCGGTACGCCGTGCAGCTCCTTCCACACGGTCAGCGGGTTGATCGCGGCGCTACCCTTGTTCCCGCGCACGCCGACCCCGAACCGCTCGCCTTCGCCGAGGTGCCGCCAGGTCACGTCCACGAACAGCGACATGCCGTTCTCGCAGACGACGAAGGCGCTGCCGGATTGCTCCACCGACCGGTCCTTGCCGGCGTCCAGGCTCGCGCTCACTCGCACCGGCACCGGGTTTCCGCCCAGCCAGAGCCCCAGGTCCAGGATCGAGAGCCCGAGGTCCAGCATGGCTCCTCCGCCCGCCTGATCGCGGCGCTGGCGCCAGCCGAGCTGGTTGCGACTGGGGCGGAAGACGTGCCAGCTGCCGCGCACGCTCTCGATGGTGCCCAGCTCGCCGCCCTGCACGAAGCTGCGGACGATCTGCACGTCGGGGCGATAGCGGTGGTTCATGCCCACCATCACCACCCGCTGCCGCTTCTCCACCGCACGGACGATGCGCTGAGCGCTGGCCGCCGTCATCGCCAGGGGCTTCTCCACCAGCACGTGGAGCCCGGCGGAGAGCGCCGCCAGGATGTGGGACTCGTGCAGGTGGGTGGGAGAGCAGATCACCACCGCGTCCAGCGCCTCGAACCGGAGCAGATCCTCGATGTCGTCGAAGGCGTCCTTGACGCCGAAGCGATCGGCCAGGGCCCGGGCCTTGGGCAGGTCGATATCGCAGAGGGCGGGCACCTCGATCATCTTGAGCTTCTTCAGCACGGGCAGGTGGGCCACCTGGGTGATCGCCCCCCCGCCGATAATCCCCACTTTGAGTCGCTCGCCGCCGGATCGGCCGCCCGTCATGCGACCCTCCCCTCAGTAAAGGCGCTGCAGCGTCGCGCCGGGAAAATATGCCGCAAGAATGTGCTGATAGTTCTGCCCGGCGCGCGAGCGTCCGACCGCTCCCCACTGGCACATGCCGACCCCGTGGCCCGCGCCGCTGCCCTCGGCCACCAGACGGGTAATCTGCTGCCCCGAGCGCGACGCGGTGAGCGTGAACGCCGCGCTCCGCAGGAGATCGCCCGACGCGGGGCGCAGCACCTGCCGAACCACCCGACCCTCCACCATCAGATGATCGGCCGGAAGGGTGATGCCGAGCTGGCCGACGCGGCCCGACCCCGTGCGCTGGGCCACCCAGATGTCCCGCACCTGGCTCGCGCGATCCGGCGGCACACCCAGAGTCGCCGGCAGGGTTCGGCGGAGGGTCGTGCGCAGGGCGTCCCCGCTCCACTCCTCGCGCCAGCGGTAGCGGGGCGAGATCCGGCAGTAGGCCTCCCCGTACTGGTCCACGTCCGCGAACGATCGGAGATACGGCCGCGAAGCCGCCCGGAAGGCCTCGACGCCGTCGGCTGTCCGGCCACCGCAGGTGGAATAGTAGAAGGCGTCGATGGGCCTGCCATCGAAGGTGAGCACCTGGCCGCGGGTCAGCCCCACGGCCTCGCGACCCTCCGGTGTCTCCGATGCGCTGCCGCCGTAGACCTGGTCCGAGACCCCCGCGTGGAGGTCGAAGCCGAGCGCCGCGCGGCGCCGCAGGTTGCGCAGGGCGTAGGTGCGGGACACGACCGCCTGGGCCTTGAGCGCCTCGAACTCGGTCTGGCTGCGGCGCCCCATCTCGGCCGACACCACGCCAGCGAGGTACGACTCCAGGAACAGTCGGTTCACCACGGTGAGCCCGACCGAGTCACGCACGAACTCGACCAGGCCTCGATAGGTCCGGCCGTTCACCCGGACGACATCGCGCGAATCCGTCGCCATGAGGGCGATCATCTCCGTCCGTCCCGGTCCCCTTCGACTCGGGGGCTGGAGCTCGATGCCCGAGCCGGCGGGCACCACGCGCCACTGCTCTCCCGCCGGCACCGCGGCGATCCTGGCGCCGCTGGGATCGGTGATCACCAGATCGTCTCCACCACCGATCGTCGCGGAGGGCGCGCCCACCTCGAGCCCGATCCGAAGCTGCGGCTCGGCCGGCGTGGTTGGATGCTCGTCGGCCGGCTCGGCCACGGGAAGCGGCGGCCGCTCGGCGGGCTGCTCCGGCGCGGGCTGGCCGGAAGGTGCCTCCGGAACACAGCTGGCCAGCACGGCGAATCCAGCCGCGAGTGAGACCCCGGCTGCGAGAAGGAGCCGCCGTTCAGCCGCGGTAGTTGCCAAACTTGAGCTCGATGCCGAAGTCGTCCCCACGCAGCATCGCGATCACCGCCTGCAACTCGTCCTTGGAGGGACTGGTGACCCGGATCTCGTCGCCCTGGATCGAGGTCTGGGTCTTCTTGAACCCGCCCTCCTTGATCGCCTTCACGATCCTCTTGGCGGCGTCCTGGGGGATGCCCTGGGTCAGGCTCACCGTGCGGCGGACGGTCTGACCGGTTCCCTGAACCAGATCGCCGATCTTCAGGTTCTTCACCGGCACTCCGCGCTTGATCATCCGGCCCTGCAGCACGTCGAGGAGCGCCTCCATCCTGAACTCGTCATCGGCCGAAAGCCGGATCTCCGCCTTGGGGCGGTCGAAGTCGATGGTGCAATGGGTGCCCTTGAAGTCGTAGCGCTGGGCGATCTCCTTCAGGGCCTGATTCACGGCGTTGTCGACCTCCTGGAGATCGGCGCCGGTCGAGATGTCGAAGGACGCGTTGCTGGCCATGGGAGCGTTGTCGGTGAGTGGATGGTTCGGAGAAAGCCGAGGGAAGGATTACCCGGCGGCGGGGCCGTCGCAAGCGCAGACCGCTTGACACTGGAGACCGGAAATCCTAGCGTAACCGCATGACCAGCCGCCGCGCCTGCGCCTGTCCCTGCCGCCGCCCCTCAGCGGGGTGGATCGCGCCGCGCATGCCGGCACGGGAGCCAGCCTTATCGCGATAGGCCTCCTTCGCCCGGCAGTCGAGGCCCGGACCACCACTGGTTCGGGCCTTCGTGCTTGCAGGCCGTACCCTCAGTCCCGGAGACTCCATGTCAACCATCGACGAACTGCTGAAGGCCAACGAGACCTACGCCGCCAAATTCGACCGGGGACACCTGCCCCTTCCGCCGGCGCGCCGCGTCGCGATCGTGACCTGCATGGACGCGCGCATCTTGCCTTCTCGGGCACTTGGCCTGGAGGAAGGCGACGCCCACGTGATCCGAAATGCCGGGGGCCGGGCGCGGGACGCCCTCCGGTCGCTCATCATCTCGCAGCGGCTCCTCGGCACGCGTGAGATCGCCGTCATTCATCACACCGACTGCGGCATGCTCACGTTCAGCAATCGCGATCTGCGGAGCAAGGTCAAGGAGGATCTGGGGCAGGACACCGGCGAGTTCGACTTCCTCCCCTTCCAGGACCTCGACGGGAGCGTGCGGGAAGACATCGACTTCCTCCAGGCCACCCAGCTGCTGGATCCGGAGACGCTGATCAGGGGGTTCGTGTACGACGTGACGACGGGGAAGCTGCGGGAAGTGAAGGTCGAAGCTGAAACGAAGGCCTTGTGAACGGTTATCAACTATCAGCTATCGGTTCTCCGCTATCGGTGGCACTGGTCCGTGAGTGGAAATCTTCGCGGGCACCCCGGACAGCCGATAGCTGACAGCCGATACTCGTCAGGCCAAGAAGCTTTCCAGGGCCCTCGCCCGGCTGACGTGCCTCAGCCGGCTGAGGGCCTTCTCCTTGATCTGCCGGACCCGCTCGCGGGTGATGCCGAGCAGGCTCCCGATCTCCTCCAGGGTCATCGGCTCCGGGCCGTCGAGCCCGAAGTAGAGCCGCAGGATCTTGGCCTCGCGCTCCTTCAGCGTGGAGAGCACTTCCTCGATGGACTCGGTGAGCGCGTGCTCGAAGGTCTCCGAGTCGGGCCCGGGGTTCTGGGTGTCGGGCAGGTAGTCCAGCAGCTTGTTGTCTTCGCCGGGCGTGAGCGGAGCGTCGAGGGACAGGTGGTTCTGCGAGATGGAGAGCGTCTTCTGCACCTCTTCCATCGAAATGTCCATCCCCTCGGCGATCTCCGATGGGGTCGGCTCGCGGCCCAGCTCCTGGAGCAAGGCGGACGATCGCTTGCCGATCCGATGCAAGGTGCCGGCGCGATTGAGCGGCACCCGCACGATGCGGCTCTGCTCCGCCAGCGCCTGGAGAATCGCCTGGCGGATCCACCAGACGGCGTAGGAGATGAACTTGATGCCCTTGGTCTCGTCGAACTTGTGGGCCGCCCGGATGAGGCCGAGGTTGCCCTCGTTGATGAGGTCGGCGAGCGACACGCCCTGGTTCTGGTACTTCTTGGCCACCGACACGACGAAGCGGAGATTGCTGCGGACCAGCTTGTCGAGCGCCTCGCCGTCACCGGTGCGGATGCGCTGGGCGAGGCTGACCTCCTCTTCCTGCGGGATCAGGGGGTACTTGCTGATCTCGCGGAGATACTGGTCCAGCGATCCCTCGTCGAACGACGGACCGCGCCTCCCAGAACCGACCTGCATTGGACGCATGCGACTCGACCCCTAGGCGGACTGCGCAGTGGAATTCCTGTGGAACCTTACTCGCGGGATTCGGAGAGCGCAATGGACCTGTGCAGCGCCTCGTTACCGCGTGATTCGAGTCACAACTCGACGGTGTCGATCTGGGCTCGCTGCAACCGGCCGGAGTAGTCCACGTAGCAGACTTTGGTCTCGGAGTAGAAGTCGTAGACCTCCCATCCGCCCTCGCGATGGCCGTTGCCGGTGGCCTTCACGCCGCCGAAGGGAAGATGGGCCTCCGCCCCGATGGTCGGCGCGTTCACGTAGGTGATTCCGTTGTCGAGATCCTGCATCGCACGAAAGGCGCGATCCACGTCGCCGGTGTAGATCGAGCTGGAGAGGCCGTAGCGCACGTCGTTGTTCACCTTCACGGCCTCGTCGAAGGAGCTCACCCGGATCACACTCAGGACCGGGCCGAAGATCTCCTCCTGCTCCAGCCGGCTTCGCGGCCGCACCCCGGCGAAGATGGTCGGCCGATAGAACCACCCGTCGGCCAGTCGCCCGCCGGGCGCACGCCCCCCGACCACGAGGTCGGCACCTTCCTCCTGGCCGAGCTCCACGTAACCCTCGACCTTTTCCCGCGACGCCTCGTGGATCAGGGGTCCTACATCGGTGCGGGTCTCCCGACCGTCACCCAGCCGGAGCCCTTCGGCGGCCTCGGCCACGCGGCGGAGGAACCGGTCGTGAACCTTCCGGTGGACGATGAGGCGGCTGGTGGCGGTGCAACGCTGGCCGGTGGTGCCGAAGGCGCCCCAGAGCACGCCCTCCAGGGCCAGGTCGAGATCCGCGTCGTCCATGACGATCATGGCGTTCTTCCCGCCCATCTCGAGCGAGAGGCGCTTGTGCATCCGGCCGCAGGTCTCGCCGATGATCGCTCCCGTCTCGGTGGACCCGGTGAAGGAGATCACGGGAACGCCGGGGTGCTCGACCAGGGACTTGCCTACGGTCTCGCCGCGCCCGTGCACCAGCTGGATCACCTCCGGGGGAAGGCCCGCCTCCAGCAGGATCTCGACCAGCAGGTGCACCGTGTGGGGCACGTCCTCCGAGGGCTTGATGACGACCGCGTTCCCGCAGAGGAGCGCGGGGAACATCTTCCACGTCGGGATCGCCAGCGGGAAGTTGAACGGCGTGATCAGGCCGACGATGCCGATCGGACGGCGGTAGTTCATGGCCCATTTGGACCGCAGCTCCGACGGTACGACGCGGCCGAAGAGACGGCGTCCCTCGGTGGCCGCGTAGTAGGCGGTGTCGATCCCCTCCTGCACGTCGCCCCGGGCTTCGGCGAGCACCTTGCCCATCTCCCGGCTCATGGCGTCGGCGATCGCCTCCTTCCGTTCGACCAGGAGGTCCCCCACCCGGCGCAGCACGTCGCCGCGGACCGGTGCGGGCGTGCGCGACCAGAGCGGGAAGCCGCGCGTGGCGGAGCGGACCGCCGCGTCCACGTCCCGGCGATCCGAGTCCGGGAAGCGGCCGATCAGATCGCTGGTGTCCGCCGGGTTGCGGTTGTCGAAGTAGGAGCCGGTCGCCGGAGCGACCCACTCGCCGCCGATGAAGTTCTTGAAGGTCTTGGCCATGAAGAAGGGATGTGGATTGTTAGACGGTCAGGGGCCACTCGGTGCGGGTGCAGGACTAGGCGCCGGCGCGGGCTCCGGAACCGAGGGACAGAGCCAGGTCGCCGACGCGGCCGCGTAGCCGATGCGCGGAAGCACCTCGCCCGCGGCCATGACCCCTGCGAAAACGATCACCAGCAGCGAGACCACGTGCGCGAGGCCGCGGTGGGAACGCCAGCTGTTGATCGCGCCTGCCGCACCCGCCAGCAGGGCGAGAGCGGCGGCGCCGAGATAGAAGAAGAGCTGGAGGCCGCAGCCTTTGCCGTAGGGCCAGAGTGGGAGCGCGGCCGCCAGCAGCACCGCCAGCGCCATCCAGAACCAGGCCATTGCCACCGAGCCCCGCGCCACCGCCGGTCCCGCTTGCGCGGGCGCGCGAGGAACCGGCGATACCGCGCCGCCGGACGGCAGTGCCGGGGGCGCACCCTGCGGGGGAGCCGTACCCTGCTTATCGATCACCCGATCGATGTCGGCGAGCTCTTTGTCCCAGTCTCGGGGCTGGTCGGTCATGTCTGCTCCCGGTTCAAGCCGTACCGCTCGATCTTCTTATACAGGTTCGAGCGCGGCATCTTGAGCGCCCGCGCGGTCTCGGAGACGTTCCAATCGTGCTCCCGGAGCTTCTGCATCAGGAAACTCTTCTCCGCCTCCTGCTTGAACCCTTCGAACGTCTGAGCGTCGGCGGCCCCGGCGCCCACCCCGTCGCCGGGTGGAAGCAGCCGCTCGATGTCCGCGGCGGTGACCACCTTGCCCGAGGCCAGGATCAGCGCCCGCTCGACCGCGTTCCGCAGCTCACGAATGTTGCCCGGCCAGGGCCGGGACTGGAGCCGCCGCACCGCGTCCTCGGCGAACTTCTTGCCCGGCACGCCCGCGCCGGCCGCCAGCTGCTCTGCGAAATGGTCCACCAGCGCGGGGACGTCCTCCAGCCGCTCGCGCAGTGGAGGGACCTCGATGGGGACCACATTGAGGCGGTACAGCAGGTCCTCCCGGAAGCGGCCGTCGGCGATCTCCGATTCCAGGTCCTTGTTGGTGGCCGCGAGCACCCGCACATCGACCTGAATGGACTTGGCACCGCCGATGCGGGTGACCACGCCCTCCTGGAGCACGCGGAGCAGCTTTGCCTGAGCCGGCTGCGACAGGTCGCCCACCTCGTCGAGGAAGAGCGTGCCGCCATCGGCCTGCTCGAACTTGCCGGCCCGGTCGGCGAAGGCCCCGGTGAAGGAGCCTTTCATATGGCCGAACAGCTCGCTCTCGATCAGCTCGGAGGGAATCGCGGCGCAGTTCACCTCGACGAACGCCTGGTCGCGCCGGGGGGAGGCCTCGTGCAGGGCCCGGGCGACCAGCTCCTTGCCGGTGCCGTTCTCCCCCGTGATCAGCACCCGGGCGGCGGTTGGTCCGACCTTCGTCACCAGCTCCCGAACCTGCTCCAGCGCGGGGCTGGTGCCCACCATCTGATACCGGCTGCCCGCCGCTTCCTTGAGTCGCGCGTTCTCGCCGACCAGCTCCGCGTGGGCGAGCGCGTTGCGGACGGTGAGGAGCAGGCGGTCCGTGTCCAGCGGCTTCTCGAGAAAATCGAAAGCGCCCCGCTGGGTGGCCTCCACCGCGGTGGCGATGGTGCCGTGACCCGAGATCATCACGATCTGGGGCCCGGGGTCGAGGTCGCGCAATCGGGTGAGCGTCTCCAGGCCATCGAGGCCGGCCATCTTCACGTCGAGAAACACCAGGTGGGGACGGAACTCGGTGTACAGGCTGATGGCCTCGCCTCCCGACGCGGCTACCCGCACCTCGAGATCCTCGTACTCCAGAACCTGCTTCAGCGCCTGACGGATACCCTGCTCATCGTCCACGATGAGCACTCGATGGCTCATGAGCGTGTCGCTCCGTAGAGGGTGGCGCCACCGGGGCGGACGCGGATCGCCCGGACGCCCTCCGGCACCTTCACCGGCACCGTCGTGCGAGCGGGATCGCCGAGCGCCTGACCCACCAGGCGCGGGACCATCTCGTCGGGGACCGGGAAGTCGCCGATCCGGAAGGATCGCACGCGCCACTCCCCGGCCCCGGGCCGGGTCACGCGCAGCGGGCCCGCGGCGTCCACCGGCTCGGTCGGACCCAGGGCCCCCGCGAGCGGGCCGACCAGCTCGGGGGAGAGCGCGGCGGTGCGGAGTCGCGCGCTGACGCGAATCTCGCCGTCGAGCAGCTCCACCCGCAGCGAGTCGAGCTGTGCCCGGAGCTGGGCATCCATCCCGCTTCCGACCAGCGAGGCGAACTCCGCTGGAGTGAGCACGACCGAGTCGGCGCGCCAGCCGTTCAGGGAATCCACCTTGGCGTTGGCCGACGCCAGCGCGCTCACCCCTGGTCTTCCGCCGGAGACGGGAGCCGCCTCGCGCACGCGGTCGATCACCTGCCGGGCCTCGTGCTCCAGTCGATCCCGGAAGAGCCAGGCGAGTGCGAGCGCCGCCACCAGCACCAGACACCCGAGCAGTCGGAAGGGCGCGGTCAGACAACCTATCACGAGGCCAGGTCCACCGTGAGCCGCGGCTCGTAGTGCGGCCCCCCGCGGCCGAGCACGCTCTCGTAGAGCACCAGCTCCGCGACCAGGAACCCGACCGGGTCGTACTGCCCTTCCAGGCTCGCCAGGGCACCGGCCGGCAGCCGATGTCCCTCGCGTACCCGCGCCAGCGTGACATGGGGTCTGAACGGGGCGCCTTCGGGAGGGAAACCGATGGCCTCGGCGCGTCGCTCCAGCCGGTCCTGCAGCAACTCGAGCCCCGGCGGCGCGTCGAGCCCCACCCAGATGATTCGCGGACGATGCTCGCTGGGGAACGCACCGACCTCGGCCAGCTGCAGATGCAGCGCGCCGGTGCCGGGCGCCGCCGCGCGGACCGCCTCCTCGATCACTTCGAGCCGCGTGGGCGGCACTTCACCGAAGAACTTCATGGTGAGGTGAAGTCCGTGGTCGTGCACCAGCCGCAGCGGCCAGCCCGGCTGCCGCAGGCACGTCAGCAATTTCGCGATCTCGCCTCGCGCGGGCTCGGCGATGGGCAGCGCGGCAAACAGCCGCATCAGACTTCGCCATGCGGCGCCAGGGTGAGGAGCCGGCCGCGCCGATACCCCGAGGGATCCAGCTCGACCCGCTCGAAGCCGAGCCCGGCGAAGAAGCGCTCCACTGCGTTCCACCTGGCCCGCAACAGCGGCATCTCGCCCGGGGCGACTTCTACGCTCGCGTGGGTGCCGTGGTGGCGCACGCGGAGATCGCCCGCCACTCCCTGCGCGCGGAGATAGGCCTCGCCCTCTTCTATCTGCCGCAGCCGTCCGGGCGTGATGCCGAGACCGTAGTGCACCCGGCTGGAGAGACAGGGCGCCGCCGGTGCGTCCCAGCCGGGAAGCCCCAGCGTGCGGCTCGCCGCGCGCACGGCCTCCTTGCTCCAGCCGAGCTCCGCGAGTGGCGAGCGGATGCCGCCCTCGCGCCCGGCCCGAAGCCCGGGCCGGTGCTCGCCGAGATCATCCGCGTTGGTGCCGTCGATGATGGTGTCGAAGCCGCGACGCTGGGCGACCTCGGCGAGTCGGGTCCACAGCTCCGCCTTACAGAAGTAGCAGCGATCGGTGTCGTTGCGGAGGTAGCGCGGGTCTTCGAGCTCGCGGGTATCCAGCTCCTGCAGCGGCACCCCGAAGTTCTGGGCCAGGTCCACCGCCGTCCGCCACTGCGCCTCGGGATAGGAAGGACTGCGGCCGATGACGGCCAAGAACCGCCCGGGCCCGAGTGTCCGGCTTCCCACCACGGCGAGCAGCGCCGAGTCGACCCCGCCCGAATACCCCAGAAGCACCTTGCCGAATTCCCGCAGGTGCCGCCGCAGCTGATCGAGGTCCGTCATGGGGGAGAAACGTAAACCCCTGAGAAACCGCGCGTAAGAACCGCTAAGTTCCCAGCGTGCCTGACGGATATCTAGAGATCACGCCGTCGCTGGTTCTTCCGCTCGCCGAGCTGGATTACCGCGCCACGCGCTCCGGCGGACCGGGCGGGCAGCACGTCAACACCTCGTCCACCCGCATCGAGGTCTGGTGGGACGTGCGTGCCTCTCCTTCGCTGACGGAGGAGCAGCGCACCCGCGTGGTGGCGCGGCTGTCTCGCCGACTCGATGGAGAAGGGCGGCTGCGCGTGGTGGCATCCGAGTCGCGGAGCCAGCTCCGGAATCGCGAGGCCGCCACCGAGCGTCTGCGCGAGCTCGTCGCCTCCGCGCTGGCCATTCCCAAGCCGCGCAAGCGGACCCGACCGAGCCGGGCTGCGAAGGCGGCTCGGCTGGAAGCGAAGCGTCGACGCTCCGCCTTGAAACGCGACCGGCGCCGACCTCCACCCGACGAGTGACGCGGGGGGAAACCCGCTCGACCACGGTGCCGTAGAGTGAGCGGAGTGCCGCCCCATCCCTCAACACACGGGGCCCGAATGCCCGCCTCGATCACTCGTCACCTCGCCTGCCTGCTCCTGATCTCGGCACCCGCGAGCCCGGCGCACGCCCAGCAGCGGGGAGACGAGGGGTTCGTCGTCTGTCTCGGTGAGGACACTCTCGCGGTCGAACGTTACAGCCGCTCCGCCACGACGCTGGAGAGCGAGATCGTGCTTCGCGTCCCCGCGGCGCGGCGGGTCACCTATACGGCCGCGCTCGATCCCGGGGGGGATGTGCAGAGCATGGATCTCATCGTTACCCCCCTGCTGGCGCACTCGCAGCCGCCCCGCGTCAGCCGCGGTCGGCTCCGCTTCCGGGGCGACACAGCCGATGTCCAGCTCACCCTTGGCGACAGCACCCGGATCCTCAAGGTGCCCGCACGCCGCGGCTCGATGCCGCTGGCCGCCTTCTCCCACGCGCTCGTGGAGCAGGCGATCCTCCGGGCGGCTCACCTCGGTCTCGACAGCGTGGCCTTTGACTGGGTGGGTGTGGGAGCGCCGGTGGCATACCCGACCTATGTGACCCGTCGTCCGGATGGTGCGGTCGTCGTCGGGTTCTTCGATGCGCCCGCGCTGGTGACCGTGGACTCCACCGGCCGCATGCTGGCCCTGGACGGCAGCGCCACGACGGCCAAGGTGGAGGTCCGTCGGGTGCAGGCGCCGGATCTGGAGCACTTCGCTCGCACGTTCGCGGCGGCGGAAGCGGCCCATGGTCCGGTCGGCCAGCTGTCCCCGCGCGACACCGCCTGGGCCGAGATCGGACCCGCGCGCCTGATGGTGGACTACGGGCGCCCCAGCCGACGGGGGCGCGTCGTATTCGGCAAGGTGGTTCCCTGGGGCAAGGTGTGGCGCACGGGAGCGAACGAAGCTACTCAATTCACGACCGACACCCCGCTCCTCGTCGCCGGCGAGCGGATTCCTGCCGGGACGTACAGTCTGTGGACCGTGCCGAGGCGGGACGGCGCGACCCTGATCCTGAATCGGCGCACGGGACAGTGGGGCACCCATTACGAGAGAGCCCTGGACGTCGCGCGCGTCGAGATGGCTCACCAAAGCCTGGCCGAGCCGGTGGAGCGGTTCACCATCGCGATCGAATCGTCGGGAGACGGCGGCGTGCTCCGGCTGAGCTGGGAGTCAACGAGTTACCTGGTGCCCCTGTCGGTCGTCACTCAGCCCTGAGCCCGAACCCATGCGTTTCTTCACTGCGGACGTTTTCACCGAGCGGATGTTCGGCGGCAACCAGCTCGCCGTCTTTCCGGAGGCGGAGGAGCTCGAAACTCGCGTCCTGCAGGCGATCGCGCGAGAGCTCAATCTCTCCGAGACGGTGTTCGTGTTCCCCCCCGGCAACCCGGCCCACACCCGCAGGCTCCGGATCTTTACTCCCGCCACCGAGCTGCCGTTCGCTGGGCATCCCACCGTCGGCACCGCCTTCGTGCTCGCCAGCATCGGCGAGATCCCCTTCGATGGTGGCGCGGCGTCGATCATCTTCGAGGAGGGCGTGGGTCCCGTGCCGGTGAGCATCCGCGCCCAGGACGGCCGGCCTGGCTACTGCGAGCTCACGGCGGCGCAGCTTCCCGAAGAGGGACCCGCGCCGCCGCCGCTGGAGGAGATCGCCGCCGCGCTCTCCCTGCGGCCGGAGGACCTCCGGACCGACCCCTCTCCGCCGCGGGCGCTGTCCTGCGGCGTCCGCTACCTGTTCGTGCCGGTTCGGGATGAGAAGACGCTGGGCCGGGCGCGCATCAATCCGGGGGGGTGGGAGCGATCACTGTCGAGTTGGTGGACGTCGTCGGTGTTTCCCTTCGCCTTCAACGGCGGCCGGAACGGCGTCGACGTCAGAGCCAGGATGTTCGCGCCGGCCCTCGGCGTTCCCGAGGATCCAGCCACGGGCTCGGCCTGCGCGGCCTTGGCGGGCTTTCTCGCGCCCGTGGGCGCGCCCGAAAGCGGAACGCTGCGGTGGGTCGTGGAACAAGGGGTAGAGATGGGCCGGCCCAGCCGTCTCCACGTGAGCTGCGACCGCGAGCGCGGCCGGATCTCCGCGGTCCGGGTGGGGGGCTCCTCCGTGCTGGTGTCGGAAGGGCGCCTCGCGCTTTAGGTCTCGCTACGACGTCGCCGTGAACGCCACGATGACGTCCACCTTCCCCATCGTCCCGGTTGCCGCGTCATACGAGCTGATCCCGCGACAGGTGTACTTACCGGTGATCAGCGTCGGAGCCACCTCGGTCTTGCCTTCACACTGCGGCTGCTCGCCCGGAGTGACGCCCGCGGTCACGATGAACTTCCCCTTTCCGACCGAGACCCCGACCTCGCCGGTCTGGGTATAGGTTATGAGCGAATTGGGCGACTCCGAGCCCGAGGCGCCGTACTGCAGCCAGGTGACCTCTCCGTCACCGATGCTGGCCTGAGCGTTGATCGGGATTGTCTCGTCGATGTTCTGCGATCCGGTTACTCGGACCTCGATGCTGCCCTCGGTGAACTGCCGGGCGCTGATCGGCGGGTACGCCTGCTCTTGGGCAGGCGCCGGCTGGACCGCTGCGAGCGCAATCAGGGCGAGTGCAGCAATACTTGACAACGTCGGGGCAGACGGCATAGACGCCTCCGCAACGCCTGGATTGGGCAAGGTGTAACGGAGATCCTATCTGGCGCTGAGGGTTGCGCAAGGCTCGGCCCCACCCGAGGCCAGCCCTGGCCACCCCTGGCCGGTTGTGCCCGCCGGGCCAATTGTGCAGATTCCTGCAGTCGAGTCCCCTTCGCATCCATAATCGAATCGCTCGCTAGGCAGCTGTCCGCCGCCGATCCAGGCTTCGATACTGGATGGCCTCGCTGACGTGATTGGGAGCAAGGGCCTCCGATCCGTCGAGGTCGGCGATCGTGCGCGCGATCTTGAGGACCCGGTGAAACGCGCGCGCGGAAAGGGCCAGGCGCGTGACCGCCTCCCGCAGCAGCCCTTCCACCGGCGGGCTCAGTGGGCAGTGCCTCCGGACGTCGCGCGCCGCCATCCTGGCGTTGGCATGGACACCGGGACGGTTGCGAAACCGCTCCCGCTGGATCTCGCGGGCACGAACCACTCGGCCTCGGATGGCGGCGCTCGACTCTTCCGGCGGCATCCCGGCCAGGTCGCGGTAGGGGACGGCGGGGACCTCGAGATGGATGTCGATCCGGTCGAGCAGCGGCCCGGACACCCGGGAGCGGTACCGTTCGACCTCGGGCGGCGCGCACCGGCAGCCATGGAGTGGATCGCCCCGGTAGCCGCAGGGGCAGGGGTTCATCGCCGCGGCCAGCATGAACTGGGCTGGGAAAGACAGGGTCAGCGCCGCGCGGCTCAGCGTGACGGTTCCATCCTCCAGCGGCTGTCGCAGGCCCTCGAGGACATTGCGGCGGAACTCGGGGAGCTCATCCAAGAAGAGCACGCCGCCGTGGGCCAGACTGACCTCGCCTGGGCGCGGGGGAGAGCCTCCGCCGATCAACCCGGCGTCACTCACGGTATGATGGGGTGCCCGGAACGGCCGGACGGTGCACAGCGACTGGCCGATGCCGAGCAGTCCCGCGACGCTGTGGACCCTGGTGGTCTCCAGCGCCTCCTCCAGCGTCAGAGACGGCAGGATCGTGGCCAGACGTCGGGCCAGCATGGTCTTGCCCGCTCCCGGTGGCCCGATGAGCAGGATGTTGTGAGCGCCGGCCGCCGCCACCTCCAGCGCACGCTTGGCCGCGGCCTGCCCGCGGACGTCGGCCAGGTCCACGGTGTCCGGAACTTGGGCCGAGACGAAGGCGTTCGGGCTGATCCGGACCGGTGCGATGGGCCGGCGTCCCGAGAGATGGTCGCAGACCTCGACCAGGGTCCTGGCGCCGCGTACCACCAGGTCCTGAACGACACCTGCCTCGGACAGGTTGTCCGCGGGGAGAAGCAGTTCGCTGCATCCTGCGGCACGGGCGGCGAGGGCAACCGAGAGGGCACCCCGGATGGGCCGGAGATCACCATCCAGACCCACCTCACCCAAGACCATGGTATGCTTAAGGTTGGCCTCCGGAATCTGGCCGCTGGCCAGCAGCAGCCCCAGGGCGATCGGCAGATCCAGCGCGGAACCATCCTTGCGTATGTCCGCGGGAGCCAGATTTACCGTGATCCGCCGCAGAGGAAACTGAAAGCCCGCGTTGGCCAGGGCAGCGGAGACTCGTTCCCTGCCTTCCTTGACGGCCCCGTTGGGCAGACCGACCGTCGAGAAGCACGGCATGCCATTGCTGATGTCGACTTCGACCTCGACCGGGTAGGCGTCGATACCCAGGACGGCGGCTGATCTGATCCGGGAGAGCATGACCGGCAGGCTGTGAAGGTGCCGCCAAGCTAGATGAGCAGCGTCGTCCGCCTCGTATCGGCGGCGCGATCGAAGGACCCGAAAACCGCAGATCGTCCGGAGCAGCACGATGCGTCTTGCCCACTGGTATGCCATCCCGTTCCTCGTCGCGGCCTGTGCCACGTCGAAGTCCGGTGCCGCCCCCGTCGCGCCGATCGAGCGCGCCTGGGCCGTGCCGACGCTGGAGCTCTATCAGGCGTGGTGGATCAAGACCGAGGAGTGTTCCGGGCTCAAGGGCGACATGTCGCAGGTGACCTTCTACGCCGTCGATTCTCCCTCCGGCGCCATTTCTCTCGGCAACGAAGTCGCCCACGGCTGGTGGATGCGGAGGGGCAACCGGGTCTATCTCCCCGCCAACGCGCTCGGCGAGGAGTGGCTGGTCCGTCACGAGATGCTTCACGCACTGCTTCAGCGGGGCTCGCATCCCACGGCGAAGTTCGTCGAGGCCTGCCACCTGGCCTCATTGAAGACCTGGCGGGACTCCACCTTGACCGTGGACCCGCTGAATCCCGAGGGACGCTAGCACGCGGTGGAGGTCCCTCCCGGCCCCGCTTTTGCTGAGGTTTTCGGGGCTGTGTCGTACCGCTCCACCTTCCCTTCTCCAGAGGTTGCTTCGGTCGGACGGCCGCGCAATCTGCGGGAGCCTGTGGCCATGAAGTTCTTCCCTCGAGCGCGCTGGATAGCGCTGACATCGGTCGTCGCGATCTCCTTCGTGAGCGGTGCGTGGCTCACCCGGGCGAAGCCGTCCGTCGAGGGCAGCGTCTACCAGCAGGCCCGTCTCTTCGAGAACGTCGTCGGCGCGATCCACCACCACTACATCGACTCGCTGGGCGAGGGCGATCTCTACCAGCGCGCCGCCAACGCGCTCGTCACCTCCCTCAACGATCCTTACGCCGAGCTGCTGGTGCGGGAGAGCTACCGCGAGTACCAGCGGCAGATGACCGGGACCCAGCTGCGCACCGGCGTGGAGGGCCCGGCCGAGTCAGGCTCCGGGTTCGGCGGCATGGTGGGGCTGAATCCCGGAGACGAGATCCTCGCCGTGGACGGCAAGAGCACCAAGGACTGGGACGCGGCCAAGGTGGATGAAGCGATCCGGGACGGCGGTCCCGCGGTGACCGTCCTGGTGCGCCCGGTCGGCTCCGACCGTCCCGTCGTCCGCAAGATTACCCGCACCGTGGTCCACGTGCCTGCCGCCTCGTCGGGCATCCTGCTCCCTGGTGGCGTGGGCTACGTCGTGTTGCACCGAATGAGCGAAAACGCCGCCGACGAGCTGCGCGCGGCCGTGGAGCGCCTGAGGGCCCAGGGCATGAAGGCCCTGGTGCTGGATCTCCGCTCCAATCCCGGTGGCCTGATCCGCGAGGGAGTGAAGGTCGCCGGGCTCTTCCTCCAGCCGGGCGATACGGTCGCCACCAGCAAGGGGCGATCGTCCAAGCGCGAGCGGGCCTATGTGACCGAGGCGTCGGCCGGCTGGGACGAAATCCGGCTGGTGCTGCTGGTCAACCGCGGTACGGCGAGCTCGGCCGAGGTGATCGCCGGCGCCCTGCAGGACCATGACCGGGCGGCGATCGTGGGCACCCCGACCTACGGCAAGGGCGTGCTCCAGACCACTTACCCGCTGGGCGAGGAAGTCGCACTCAAGCTGACCACGGCCAAGTGGTTCACGCCCAGCGGCAGGTGGGTCCAGCGGCCTCCCGCTCAGTCCGCCGGCGGCGCCGGCAACCGGACGCCCGCGCTGGAGCCGCAGGTGCTCCGTACCCGAGCGGGACGACCGATCCCCGACCAGAGTGGCATCCTGCCCGACCTCACGGTGCGCTCCTCCCTCCGCACCGACGGCGAGCGGGTCCTCTACTCCGCCCTAGGCGACGATCTGGAGCGGTTTCGCCAGGTCCTGAGCGCCTACGCGGCGGAGCTGCGGGCCGATGGCAGCGTCACCGACGAGTCGTTCCAGGTCACGGCCGCGATGCGCGAGGGCCTCTACGTCCGCCTGGTCGAGGGCGGCGTCAACCTCTCGCCGGAGACCTATGAGGAGGCCTCCGCCTACGTCTCCGATCAGCTCGGCTACGAGATCGCGCGGGAGCTGTTCGGCATCGAATCGGTGGTACGGCGCCAGGCGAAGGCCGACCGGCAGCTGCAGGCCGCGCTCCGGCTCCTGCGTAACTCGAGCAGGCAGCAGGAGACGATCACGGCCGCGGTCGCCGCGCAGGCGTCGGGCCGGTCTCGATAGCGAACGGTCGGACCGGCCGGCGCTACGCCGGCAGCCGCACCACGACCGTCGTTCCCCGCCCTGGCTCGCTCCCCACCTCGATCGAGCCGCCCCAGCCCTCCACCACGCGCTTTACGATCGCAAGCCCGAGCCCGGACCCGCTCGTCGTGGTGGAGAATCGCGGCTCGAAGATCCGGGGCAGCAGGTCCGGGTCGATTCCGGTGCCGTTGTCCGTCACCGTGATTTCGCGGTTCCGCACCGTGATCAGTACCCGGCTGGCATCCGCGTTCCGTGCGTTCTCCAGGAGGTTCACCAAGACCTCCTTCACCTCGTCCGCGCGGGCCGCACCGAACGCCGGACCATCCAGTCTCAAATCCACCTCGCAGCCCTCCTCGGCCAGTCGGTAGAGCTGCACCACTTCACCGACCACCACGCCCAGATCGACGCGGTCGAGCGGCTGAGACTCGTCCGCAGGTGCGGCGAAGCGGCTGAAGGCCCGTGCGATGGTATCCAGCCGGTCGATCTCGGCCAGCATCCGGTCCGCCGTCTCCTCCAGCGTCTGATCGAAGTCTCCACGTCGATCCCGATAGACGCGACGCAGGTGCTGCATCCCCAGCCGCATGGGCGTGAGGGGGTTCTTGATCTCGTGGGCGACCTGGCGGGCCATCTCGCCCCAGGCCAGGACCCGCTCCGCCCGGGAAAGATCGGTCACGTCGTTCAGGGCGATGACGACGCCTCGCACGTCCGGCCCCAGCGGTGCGAGCTGCACCGTGAGGCGGCGGCCGATCACCTCGAGCTCAACGCCGGCGTCGGCATCGGGGTCCTGCAGGAAGCGCGTCACCACGATCGCGAGGGACGACCACTCCGGTCCCAGGTGCTGGAGAAACGGCTCACCCTCGTCGAGGCTGGTGCCGAGGATCTCGGTAGCCTGGCGGTTGGCGATCAGCACGCGGCCCGCCGGATCGAGCCCCACGACGCCGGTGGCCACGGTGGCCAGCACGTCCGCGGTGCGCTTCCTGGCCGCCTCGAGAGCCTGACGGCTGCTGCTGATGTCGGCTGCCATGCGCTCGAAGGCACCGAACACGGGCTCGAACTCCAGCGGCGGATGGATGCGGCGTGAGGGCGTCGGGTCGCCCTTGCCGAGCGCGATCGCCGAGCGCCGCAGCTCGGCGACCGGCCGGGAGAGTGCCCGCGAGGCGCGGCCCGCGCCCGCCAGCGCAGCCGCCACGCCGATCAGCGTGGCCAGGAGGAGCACCAGCGCGAGGTCGAGGCGCCGTACCGACAGCGACGGGTCCTCCGCAGGCTGCGGCGTGGCCAGCACGCCCAGATCCGACGGAAAGCCCGGCTCCACTACCCGGTAACCGACGCGCTGGCTCGGCTCGCGGACTGCGCCGTCGCGGGTCAGCTCCAGCTCCCCCTCCAGCGCCAAGGCGATGAAGGCGGAGGGATCCATGAGAACGGGCATCACCCCGAGATCCTGGAGCACCGGTGTGCTCGAGCCGGCGAGCAGCCCGCCCTCGTAGAGCCCGAGGTCCGCGTCGATGCGCCGGCTCAGCTCGAGCAGGTGCTCCTCGAGACCGTCGTCGGCAACCCGCAGCGACCCGCCGGCCGTGATTGCCGCATCCCGCAGGGTCTGGGTGATGAGCAGATCGCGGCTCCGCTCCACCTCGTTGGTCAGGCGGTCGAAGCTCCACGCCGCGAAGCCCACGGCGGGCACGATGAAAAAAGCGGCGAGGGTGGCCGCCAGCCTGATCCGGAATGACCGCGACAGGCTTCGCCAGCGCGGCCGGGGCAGCCGCGCGCCCGAGACCACCTCGGCCAGGATCCAGAGTGCGCCCAGGACGGCCGCGTCGAGGAGCACGACCAGGACGCCACGGACGAAGAGCGGCACCGGCCCGCGGAGATCCACCGCGGCGTGGACCACGCGCGGTCCCCCCGGCAGGACGAGTGGATACTCGTTGCGCACCACCCAGCCTTCCCGGCGCCAGCGCGGCCGCGGAAGCTCGGCGGAGGACCCGGCTGGCGGCGAGAGGGTGAGGTGATAGAGCGGCGACCCGGCTCGCCCGGGCTCGAGCAGCCGGCCGACCCGGCCGGGCATCACCAGCTGCGACCGCGGTCCGATACCCGCGGTGAGGACCTCGTCGTCCGCCACCCGGACCATGAGGACGTAGTGCACCCCGGGCACGCGGGCGATCTGCGCGATGCGTCGCGAATCGTCCGGATCCAGCTCCCGCACCAGCGTGGACAGGAGCGAGAGCGGCAGATCGAGCGAGTCGAGGGCCAGCTCCTCGATCAGCGAGCCGTTGCTGGTCCAGAGCGCCAGCTGGGAGGGATAGCCCTGATCGCCCAGCGCAGACCCGCGCCAGAGCGCGTACATCTCCGTGCCCGACTCGGGTCCCGGGGCGTCCAGCACCTGCTCGGCGAAGCGCTCGAGCAGCGGAACGGCCAAGGGGTCCGGCTCATCGCCCAGCCGAGCGATGTCGCGCTCGGCGACTTGGATCTGCCCGGTCAGCTCGGCGCCCCACGTCACCAGGGCGGAGGCACTCCCCGCCACCAGTGCGATGCCGCCGATGGTGGCCCATCGCGGGGCGGACATCGCGACCAGAAAGAGGGCCGGGGTCCAGAGAAAGGTGTACCAGTCGGGCCATCCACCCCTCGGGCTCCAGACCAGGACCCCGATCGTGGTCGCCGCCAGGGCGATGGCCACGCCGGCCGCGATCCGGGCCGCCGGCGCGTGCTCGGGATCGGATCCGCGGAACAAGGCCGCGGTCGGTACGATGAGCGCCGTGGACGAGAGCAGGATGGCCAGATGCCAGCCGAGCCAGAGCGCCACCGACACGCCGCCGGCCGGTGGGGTGATGCCCCGCCCCAGGCTGCTGATGAGATAGGGAGCGACGAGCAGCAGGATGGAGCCGACGGCCACCCCATACCAGCGCCGGGGAAACCCACGCCGCCAGAGCCAGACACCGGCAATGGTGAGCAGCGCCCCCGCGAGCGCCAGCGCGCCGGCGGACCCCGAGAGCGGCCCGAGCAGCGGACGGAAGAAGGTCGCCGGCGAGAAGAACGGTTGCAGCCTGAGCGCGCCGCCCACCGGCGCCCGAACCGCGAGCCACAGGAGGCCGCCCAGCACCGCGAAGCGCTGGACCGGCGAGGTGGTCAGGGAGAGGCTGAAGCCGAGCGAGATGAGGATCAGCCAGATCGCGAGCCGGCTCCCGCCGGCGAAGGCCCGCTGCTTGGCAGTGCCCTGCTCCGGGGGCACCGGCTGGACGCTGAACAGGAGCCTGTGGCCCGCGGTGGTCGGCTCTTCGTAGTCGAAGACATCCACACTGTCGGGCGCGGCGCCGGGCGGGTACACGGTGAGCCCGACCTCCGTGCTTTCGCGGAACAGCTCCGCGAGACTGCGGGAGCGGTCGGGCACCGCCGGGTGCGCCCACACCAGGACGCCCGCCACGGCGGTGCGCCCGTCGGCGGAGTGGCGCCGTGCCTCGAGCACGACGTAATATCCAGACGCCCGTGCGCCGAGGGAGTCCCCGTCGGCGACCGGCGGGAGACGCTGACGGCCGGCCCAGGCCCAGGGATCGCCCTCGGGATCGAACAGCACGACGCTCACCTCGGCCCCGCCCTCGGGCACCACCCGTCTCAGCTGGCGCAGCGCCGCCGCTCGATCATCGTGTGGGGCGGCCAGGGCCGACTGGGCGAGCCGGTCCGCCTGGTGCAGAGCCGCGTGGAGGTCGCCGGCGAGCCGCCTCGACGCGGTCTCCACCCGCCGCTCGCGCTGTTCCGCCCAACGGGTCTCGATCGCCGTCAGCCGCGCCTGCGTGACGGCGATCGTCGCGATGAGCCCCACGAGCCCCGCGGCCAGGCCGCGGTGTCGCCAGCGAGGCCAGGGCGCGAGCGCAGCCAGGCACGCCAGGCTGGCGACCACGCCGAGCACCACCCACGGGAGCGAGGGCCGGCGCAGCCACTCGGCTGCCGCGACCACGCTCGCCAGTGCCCACACCAGCCACCACGGCGGACGATGACTCAACCCGGACGCCCCTGGCGAATGAAGGAAATGACTCCGACGGCGATCGGAGAGCTGCTGGGCCGCCGCCCCACGCTCATCGTACCGGTGGGCACCACCGAGCAGCATGGTCCCCACCTTCCGATCGGCTGCGACACCATCGTCCTCGAGCGTCTCGCCGACGATCTCTCAGCCGCCTTCACCGTGCTCCGGGCCCCCACGGTGGAGTATGGGGTGCACGCCGTGTCCCGCCCCCTGCCGGGGAGCGCCGCACTGCGGCATCGCACGTTGCACCGTGTCATGAACGAACTTATCGAGTCCTGGGAGGACGGGGCAGGCGTCCGCGAGTTCGTAATCCTCACGGCGCAGGCGAGCGAGGGCCACTTGGAAGCGCTGAGCACCATCCGGACCGAGGAGGCCACGGTTCAGGTGGTGGATATCTTCGGCCTGGACTTCGGTCCGCTGCTCGATCAGCCCGGCGGGCCGATTCATGGCGGCGAGCTGGATACCTCGCTGCTACTCTACCTCGCGGCGGACCTGGTACGCATGGACCTCGCGCTCGATTTCGCGCTCACCCCCAAGATGCTCGCGCGCTACCGGCCGGGGCATGTCCGGCGGCTGCCCGAGGGCTCCCCCGGTTCGGTGGGCTACCCCAGCCTCGCGTCCGCCCAAAAGGGGGAGATTCTGTATAAATTCATCTTCGATCGCATCAGCAGCTACCTGGCCGGAAACTGAGGTGAGCCGAATGGCTGTTCGCGCCGTGGCGCTCTGCCTGCTCCTGGCCCATCAGGTATCCCCAGCTCTGGCCCAGGCCGCGGCCGCCGCCCCCATCACGCTCGTCGTCACCGAAGGCGGCAAGGAGGTCGGACGTGAGGAGTTCACGCTGACCCAGGGCCGCGGTCGAGGAGCGCCGGGAACGACCCTGACCGCGACGGCGAAGTATCCGGCCACCCTGCCGACGACGCGCCTGACGGCGCTCCTCGAGCGGACGCCCGAGTCGGCGATCGCGAAGTTCCAGCTGGACGTGGAAAGCCCAAACGGCACCACCGTCATCCTGGCCGCGGGCAGCGGGGCCCGGCTGGTGGTCAGGACCGTGGCGAAGGGCTCGGAGTCCGGCCGCGAGCTCCCCGGCGGGCCCGACGTGATCCTGCTCGACGACGAGGTCTACTCGTTGTACGCAACCGTGGCGGACCTGGCGACGCCCGCGGGCAAGCGGCTCACCGCGATCTTCCCGCGGACAGGCCGACGGATCGCGTTCACGGCCCAACGCGAAGGCGCGGCCGGCGGGGATCGCCGGGTGAGCCTCACCGGCGATCTGGCCGGCACCCTGGTGACCGACGCGGAGGGTAGAGTCCAGAGCCTGGAGCTGCCGGCGCAGAACAGGGTCGTTACGCGGGCGAAGTAGGTCCTCCCCCTGGCTACTCGTTCTTGAAAGCTTCAATCCCGACCCAGTGTCGCAAACTGAAACCTGTGCGGCACGGCCGCCGTATTGGGCCCCGGTCACGTCCCCAGCGCAAAGGGAATCGTCAATGAATCGTTGGCTCGGTCTCCTCGCCGTCGTGTGTATCGCGCCCGTGTGCCTGGAAGCCCAGGACACCACGACGGTCAGCAAGGCGGACACCACGCTTCCTCCCCGCCCTACCCCAACGGTCACCCTCGCTCTCCAGGAAGCGCTTGACCAAGCCCGGGCGAACAGCCCGACGTACCGGCAGACGCTGAACGACGCGGCCCCTGCCCGGTGGGGCGTGCGGAACGCCTATGGGAACTTCCTCCCCACCGTCAGCGTCTCAGGCGATGCGGGCTATGTCGGCTCGGGTGAATCCAACATCGGTGGCGGCCTGACGGTCCCCACCTCGGCGTTTCTCACTTCAGGCTATAGCCTGGGCCTGTTCTGGCAGCTCGACGGGCGGGTCCTCTCGGGTCCGGGCCAGCAGAAGGCGCTCCAGCGTGCCACCGATGAGGACATC
This sequence comes from Gemmatimonadales bacterium, assembly GCA_036556505.1. Classification (GTDB taxonomy): domain Bacteria; phylum Gemmatimonadota; class Gemmatimonadetes; order Gemmatimonadales; family GWC2-71-9; genus CAVVWJ01. Next base: position 58,285 of record DATBJH010000040.1, on the reverse strand, counting down.
AGCGGCGCGGGCATCAACCTCCGCTACGAGATCACCACCCAGTACCTCAACACCCTCCAGGCCATCGCGCAGGTGGACGTGGCCCGGCAGCAGGTGGTCCGGAACGCCGACTTCCTGTCGCTGGCCCGGGCGCGTTATCAGGTCGGCCAAGCCACGTTGCTGGACGTGCGGCAGGCTGAAGTCGTCAAGGGCCAGTCGGACGTGGCGCTGCTCCGGGCCACCCAGCTGGAGAACGAGGCCAAGCTCGACCTGCTCCGGCGGATGGGAGTGGAGCCGCCGGTCAGCGTGGATCAGCTGGGACTCACGGACTCATTTCCGGTGACGCCTCCCGACTTCAAGCTGGACGAGCTGCTCAATCTGGCCGACGAGCAGAATCCTCAGCTGCGGTCGCTTCGCGCCCGCCAGAGTGCGGCTACCTGGAGCGTGCGGGCGGCACGCTCGGAGTTCCTGCCCAGCCTGTCGGTTCAGGCCGGCTGGAGCGGGTTCACTCAGGAGTATACGGACGAGAACGTGCTCGTCGGGCAGGCGACCAACCAAGCACAGCGCGACGCCGCCGGCTGCAACTACGACAATCAGGTCAAAACCGCGCTCGGCCTGGGGGGCCAGGTCCCCGATTGTTTCGGGGCGTTCGGTCTCAACTCGACGGGTACCGCGCTCAATCCGGACGTCACGCGCTCGGTCCAGGACGCGAACAACGTCTTCCCCTTCGACTATACCGGACAGCCGTTCAGTGCCAACCTCAGGATCTCGCTGCCCATCTTCACGGGCTTCTCGCGTTCACTCCGCGTGTCCCAGGCCCGCGCGCAGGAGCTGGACGCCGACGAGGATGTGCGGGCGCGCAGGCTTCAGGTCCGGAGCGACGTGCAAGCCCGCCACCTGGCCCTGAAGGCCGCGTACGAGGCCATCGCCGTCCAAGCGGCGAACCGTGTGGCCGCACGGGACCAGCTCCGGCTGGCGCAGGACCGGTATCGCCTGGGCGCGGGCACTTCGCTCGAGGTCTCCGACGCGCAGAACGCAGTCCAGCAGGCGGAAGCCGACTATGTGAACGCGGTCTATTTCTATCACAAGGCCGTCGTCGCCCTGGAAGCGGCGGTCGGGCGACCCCTTCGCTAACGAGGAACGCACATGTCGCGTGGGATGAAGGTCGGGCTGATCATCGGGCTAGTGGCGCTGGCGGGCGGCGGCGGGATCGCCTACAGCATGAACCAGAAGAAGAACGCCGGCACCGAGGTCCGCATGGAGCGGGTGAGCCGGCGCGACCTGGTCAGCGCCGTCACCGCGAGCGGGAAGATCGAGCCGCAGACGTCGGTGGATATTTCCGCGGACATCACCGGCCGCATCATCGAGATCGCGGTGGAAGAGGGCGACGTGGTGCGCAAGGGTCAGTTCCTCCTCCAGATCGATCCGGCTCAGTACCAGGCCGCGGTGTCCCGGGCGGAGGGTGTCGTGTCCTCTACCCAAGCCACGCTGCTCCAGGTGCGGGCCAACCGCGACCAGGCCGAGCGGGACTGGAAGCGCGCCGAGCAGCTCACCCGCCTGGGCCAGAACCTGATAGCACCGGCGCAGGCGGAGGGGGCCAAGACCGCCCTGGAAGTGGCCGAGGCGACCTACCAGGCCACCCGCGCACAGCTGGACCAGTCCCGCGCCAGTCTCCGTGAGGCAAAGGACAACCTGGCCAAGACCCGTCTCGTCTCGCCGATCGCGGGACGCGTGGTCCGGCTGGCGGTGGAGGAGGGCGAGGTCGCGGTGCCCGGCACGTTCTCGCGGGAAACCGGCTTGCTGCTCACCATCGCGGACCTGTCCGTCATCCTGGCCAAGGTGCAGGTGGACGAGACCGACGTCGTCCGCTTGTCGGACAGCGACTCGGTCGAGGTGACCATCGACGCCTACCCGGACTCCACCTTCGTCGGCCGGGTGACCCGGGTGAGCAACAGCGCCAAGCTGACCAACACCCAGACCGCGTCCGGATCCAACGACCGTGCCGTGGACTTCGACGTGGAGATCCGGCTGGACGATCCCCCGGGTGACATTCGGCCCGACCTGAGCTGCACCGCCCGCATCGTCACCGACACCCGCGGGAACGCCCTGAGCATTCCCATCATCGCGCTCACCGTCCGCGATCACGAGCGGGTGCCCAACGAGAACAACCCCGCGCTCGATACGGTGAGCCGCCGCCGTCCCGGGGAGCGGGAGGAAGAGGGCGTGTTCCTGGTGCAGAACGGGGTGGCGAGCTTCCGACCGGTCAAGGTCGGCATCGCCGGCGACGAGTACTTCGAGGTACTCGACGGCCTCCGCGGCGGCGAGACCATCGTGGCCGGCACCTACCAGGCCATCCGGGACCTCAAGGACGGCGACAAGGTCCGGGAGGCGGAGGACACCACCAAGCAGCGGCCCAACGGGCGGCAGGCGGCGACGTGAGCGCGGTCATCCGGATCCACGATCTGACGCGGGAGTACCGCATGGGCTCGGAGCGGATCCTCGCGCTCCACGGGGTCACGCTCGAGATCCGGCGCAACGAGTACGTCGCCATCATGGGGCCCTCGGGCTCGGGCAAGTCCACCATGATGAACGTCCTCGGCTGTCTCGACACCCCCACCGCTGGCGAGTACTGGCTCAACGGGGAAGAGGTCTCCCGTCTCACCGACGACGCCCTGGCGAGGGTGCGCAACCGGGAGATCGGGTTCGTGTTCCAGACCTTCAACCTGCTCCCCCGCGCCACCGCGCTGCACAACGTGGAGCTGCCCCTGGTCTACGCGGGGGTGCGCGCCCGCGAGCGGCGGGAGCGCGCGGCCACCGCGCTCGCGCGAGTGGGCCTGGCGGAGCGCATGGACCACCGTCCGAACGAGCTCTCCGGCGGGCAGCGGCAGCGGGTGGCGATCGCCCGCGCCCTGGTGAACCAGCCCAGTATCCTGCTCGCCGATGAGCCGACGGGCAATCTCGACAGCGTCACCAGCGAGGAGATCATGGAGGTGTTCGCCGCGCTCCATGCCGCCGGTCAAACGGTGATCATGGTCACCCACGAGCCGGATATCGCGGCGCGGGCCCAGCGGGTCGTGGTGCTGCGGGACGGGCGGGTGGAGTCCGACCGGGTGAACCGGGAGGCGGCGGCCTAGCCCGATGCCGGTCTTCGAAGCCGTCCGCCTGGCGCTCCGTACTATCCGCACCCAGAAGCTCAAGAGCTTCTTTTCGCTGGTCGGCGTGCTCATCGGCGTCACCTTCCTGATCGCCGTGGTCTCCATCGTCCAGGGCATGAACCGGTACATGGTGGACCGGTTCGCCAACACGCTGGTCGGCGCGAACACCTTCGAGGTGCGGCAGCGTCCCAGCATCAACATGGGACACACCACGCACGAGATGTGGATGGAGTGGCTCCGCCGCCCCCGGGTCAGTTACAGCGACGCCGATTTCGTGCGGGCGCGGATCAATACCCCGGCCACGTTCGCCAAGTTCTGCGAGGACCGGGTGTCGGTGCACTACGGCGGCAAGGTGGCCAAGGATGTTGACCTGATCGGCACCGAGGAGACCTACTTCGGGATCCGGAGCTACCAGGTGGTCGCCGGGCGGGCGTTCTCGGCGCAGGAAGTCCGTGCCTCGGTCCCGGTGCTGGTGATCGGCGACGAGGTGGCTCGGCGGCTCCTCCCCGGCGTGGACCCGATCGGCAAGGAGGTCCGGATCGCCGGACTGCCGTACCGCATCATCGGGGTCGTAGCGCCGCAGGGGACGTTGTTCGGCCTCTCCCTGGACAAGTTCGTGGTCATGCCCTTCAGCGCCCCGGGACGGCGGCTGATCTGCCCCATCAACATTCTCGACGCGCTCATCGTTCAGACCTCCGATCCCGCCCACATGCAGCTCGCCATGGCGGAGGCCGAGGCGGCGATGCGCAGTCTGCGACAGCTGAAGCCCGAGCAGGAGAACAACTTCCACCTCCAGACCGCAGAGGGCGCGCTGGGCACCTGGGACAAGATCTCCCGAGTGCTCTTCCTTGCCCTCCCCGGTCTGGTGGCGATCTCCCTAGTGGTCGGGGGCATCGTGATCATGAACATCATGCTGATGGCCGTGAGCGAGCGCACCCGCGAGATCGGCATCCGGAAGGCGCTCGGTGCGCGGCGGCGGGACATCCTGGCACAGTTCGTCGTGGAATCGGCGACCCTCTCGGCCGCGGGCGCGGTGATGGGCATCGGCCTCGGACTTCTGCTCGCCTTCGTCATCAAGGCCCTGACGCCGCTCCCGGCCGCCGTGGCGCCCTGGTCGGTCGCGCTCGGCGTCGTGCTCGGGGTGAGCGTGGGCATCGTCGCCGGGGTCTACCCCGCCAGCCGGGCTTCCCGGCTCGACCCCATCGTCGCGCTGAGGGCCGAATGAGCGCCGGGCGAACCGTCACCCTGCTCTTCCGTCTGGTGGAGGGCGCCGGCATCGCGCTCGATTCGCTGCGCTCCAACAAGGTGCGGGCGGCGCTCACCATCCTGGGCGTGGCCATCGGCGTGATGGTGGTGATCGCGATGGGCTCGGCCATCACCGGGATCAACCGCAGCATCACCAGCATCCTCGAGTCGGCGGGGCCCAAGACCTTCGTGGTGGTGCGGTACTGGTCGGGTGGCCTGGAGATCTCGGACGGCTCGGACGAGCTCTCGCCGTGGCGCCGGATGCCGGAGATCACGGTGGACGAGGCCGAGCTGCTCCGGCAGCTGCCCGCGGTGCGGGACGTGAACGTGGGCGAATACACCGAAGGTCCGGTGAGCGGCCGCGGCGTGGACCTGAGCGAGGTGAAGATCGCCGGCTTCGGATGGACCTGGCCCCAGGTGAACGGCGGCGACATCCTCGCGGGTCGCAACTTCACGGCGATCGAGTACGCCGCCGGTGCGCGGGTCGCGGTGATCAACGACAAGCTCGCGGAGTCGCTCTTCCCGGGGCTCGATCCAATCGGCAAGCAGATCAAGATCTTCGGGGTGCCGTTCACGGTCGTGGGAATGCACGCGGAGGCCGCGTCGCTCTTCAGCGACGCGGACGAGCCGCGGCTCGCCATCCCCCACACCACGTTCCGCAAGGTGGCCGAGTACTGGCCCGGCTGGATGGAGGTCTCCGTCATTCCCACCGAGGCCGCCACGGTGGCCGAGGCCCAGGATCAGGTGACGGCGGCACTCAGGAGCCGGCGCGGCCTGCGCCCGGCGGAGGACAACAACTTTTCCCTCGTCACCTCGGATCGGGTACTGGACGCCTTCAACAAGATCACCGCCGGCTTCTTCATCGCGATGATCTCGCTCTCCAGCGTCGGCCTCATGGTGGGTGGCGTCGGCGTCGTGGCGATCATGATGATCTCGGTGACCGAGCGGACTCGGGAGATCGGGGTCCGCAAAGCGCTGGGCGCGACCCGGGGCGAGATCATGTTCCAGTTCCTGATCGAGGCCGCCACTCTGACGCTGGTCGGGTGCCTGATCGGGATGGCTCTGGGTGGGGGAGTGGCCTGGGCGGTCCGGTCGTTCACGCCCGTGCCCGCGTCGGTGCCGCTCGCCTCGGTCATCGCCGCGGTGGCGGCATCGATCCTGACGGGGGTGCTGTTCGGCCTCTACCCGGCGAACAAAGCGTCGAGGCTGGATCCCGTGGAAGCGCTGAGGTACGAATAAGGCGGTAAGGCGGTAGGACGGTGAGGCGGTACGACCGCAGTGAGTAGTGTCACCCGGAGTGCAGCCAAGGGGGTCATGCCCGACGTGGTCGCCTGGGAGTGTCTGTTGTCTGTGTACGGACACGGGTGCCGCCGCCTCGGTGATGAGCGCGATCAGGATGGCGCGCACCCCGCGGCCCTGCAGCTCGCTCAAGACCCGCTGCCCGAAGGCCGCCATCCCCCTCGGCGGATGGCCCGTGGGAGGGTGCCGGTGTCGGTCACCACCGTTTTCGGGGTGGTGCCGTTGCGGGCATCGGGACCGCCCTCGGCCGCGGCTCGCCCTCGCCATAGCCCAGGTGCTCGGTCGATTCGGCGCGCAGGATGCGCTCGGTGGGCGCGCGGTATGGCCCGTAGCCAGATTTTCCGACCGTACCGGTCGCCTTCACCTCGTTCAGAGTGACATAGTTCGTCTTACCGCCTTACCGCCCGCCCACCCTACCGCCTACCTTCCGTGCCATGCCCCTCGCCGAGGCCCTACGCCTGGCTGTCCAGGCGATCTGGACCAGCAAGCTCCGCTCGTTCTTTACTCTCCTCGGCATCCTCGTCTCCGTCGCCTTCCTCATCGTCGTCGTCGCCGTCATCCAGGGGATGAACACCTACGTGAGCGGGACGCTCACCTCGTCCATGATCGGCACCAACACCTTTCAGGTGCGGCGGGGGCCGATCTCGATCGGGCTGATGGACGACGACCAGGTCCGCGAGATCGCCAAGCGGCCGCTGGTGACGGTCGAGGATGCCGAGGCCGTCGCGGCGGCCATTCCTGAGGCGGTGGCCGTGGGGCTCCAGTCGGGGTGGCCCTCGCCGGTGGGCGAGATGCGCTACCGTGACCGCACCGTCGCCAACGTCGGCATTCTGGGAGTCACGGCACCTTATCAGATGGTCCAGGACTACAGCTATCTCGCCGGCTCACCGCTCACCGACCAGGATGTCGGCAACCGGCGCCCCGTGGTCGCGCTCGGCCACGAGATCGCGGACAAGCTGTTCGACGACCCGCTTCAGGCGGTGGGAAAGCGGGTGCGCCTCGACGGGCGCGAGCTGACGGTGAAGGGGGTCATCGCCCCCAAGGGGCGGCTCCTGGGGCAGTCCTTCGACGCCTTCGTCCTGCTTCCCTTCAGCACCTTCGAGGCGGCCTACGGCCCGAGGAAGACCACGGTGGTCTCGATCAAGATGCCAACCGCCGAGGCGATCGAGCCGGGCATGGCGAAGGCGGAAGAGGCGATGCGCATCGCCCATCGCCTGCGGCCAGGGGAAGACAACGACTTCACGGTGGACAAGGCCGACGCGCTGATCGCCTTCTGGAAGCAGCTCACCAGCATCCTTTTCACCGCCATTCCCGCGGTGGTGGCGATCGGCATCGTGGTCGGGGGGATCGTCATCATGAACATCATGCTGATGACGGTGAACGAGCGCACCCGCGAGATCGGCCTCCGCAAGTCCCTGGGCGCGACCCGGGCGGACATCCGCCGGCAGTTTCTGGTCGAAGCGTTGGTGCTCACCAGCGCCGGCGGGGCGCTGGGCGTGCTGAGCGGCTGGGTGCTGGCCTTCGGGGTCACCACCTTCACCCCCCTGCCCGCGCGGATCACGCTGTGGTCCGTCCTCCTCGCGCTGCTGGTCGGCACCGCGGCGGGGACGATCTTCGGCGTCTATCCCGCCTCCCGGGCCTCACGGCTGGACCCGATCACCGCGCTCAGGATGGAGTGAGCAGTGCTTCTCCGTAGCGTCGCTGAGGGCGCGGCGATCGCGCTGGACTCCATCCGCGCCAACAAGCTGCGGTCCGCGCTCACCATCCTCGGCGTCGTCATCGGGGTGACGACGGTGATGGCGGTCGCCTCGCTGGTCCAGGGCATCCGGCGTCAGATCTTCAACGCCATCGAGGTCGCCGGCCCGACCACCTTTTACATCATCCGGTACTTCTCCCAGACGCCGGTCAACCCCGACCGCCTGCCCTACGAAGTCCGGATTCGGCCCGTGCTGCAGCGGAGCGACGCCGATGCCGTGCGGCGGCTGCCGGAGGTTCGCTACGCCGGGATCTGGGTGCAGGTGTTCCAGAAGATCGAGTACCAGGGAGTCCGCACCCAGCAGGTGATCGTCTTCGGCGCCGACGATCGCTACATGGAGATTCAGGGCGGCACGCTGCTGCGGGGCCGCTTCTTCAGCCGCGCCGAGCTCGCCGGAGAACCCGTCATCGTGCTGGAAAGCGCGGTGGCGGATCGGCTGTTCGGCCGCCTCGATCCGCTGGGTAAGCAGGTCAGGGTCGGCGGGCGCTCGCTTCGGGTCATCGGCGTGCTCGAGAAACCGTCGAACATCTTCGAGCCGCCGGGGCAGAACACCGGTGGCGTGGTGCCGTTCGCCACCGCCCGGGAGAACTTTCAGTACGACGAGACCAACGCCCTGTTCATCGCGGTGAAACCGTGGAGTGGGATCGCGGTAGGTGCCGCGATGGATGCGGTGACCGTGGCCCTTCGTCGGGTGCGAAACCTCCGCCCGGGCGACCCCAATACCTTCGACCTCATCACCCAGGACCAGATCCTGGACGTGGTGGGGAATTTCACCTCGTACTTCTTCCTGGCGATGGTCGCACTCTCCAGCGTGGCGTTGCTGGTGGGCGGGATCGGAGTCATGGCGATCATGATGGTCTCGGTGAGCGACCGGACCAAGGAGATCGGGCTCCGGAAGGCCCTCGGGGCGACCCGGCGGGAAGTGCTGTGGCAGTTCCTGGTGGAGGCGGCGACCCTGACCCTGGTCGGCGGGGCGCTTGGCATCGTCCTCGGGCTCCTCGCAGGGATGCTCCTCAAGGCGGCGATGAGCCTGGAATCGGCGGTGCCGCTCTGGAGCATCGCCCTCGCGTGCGGCGTCAGCGTCGGCATCGGCCTGGTGTTCGGCGTGCTTCCGGCCAACCGGGCGGCCCGGATGGATCCGGTGGAGGCACTCCGCCACGAGTAGCGGACTGCCAGGGCCTGCACTGTGCAAGGCTCCCACCCGCTCGCATCTCCTGTGCTCCCCGAGGAGGTGCCATGCGTATCCGGACCATGATGGTGGTCGTGTTGCAGGTCGCGTCGCTCGCCGCGTGCGACGGCGCCACGAGATCCAAGAACTCGTCCCCGGCCGGCTCGGAGGGTTCTGCCGCGGGCGAGACCGAGGCAAAGCAGGCCGCCGACGCGATCGCCATCGGCGCTGTGGGTGAGCGGGAGCGGTCGCCGGCCGCCCCGGCGACCGCAGTCGAAGAGCAATGGTTCCGTCCCAGCACGACAGAGCCCATGGACCGGCTCATCGTCCGCACCGGCCAGGCGAGCATCGAGGTGGATTCCCTCGAGGCGGGTATGTCGCGCCTGCGGCAGCTGGCACAGCGGGCGGGCGGCTTCGTCGCCGACGCCGCGGTGCAAAGCGGGCGGAACCAAGTGCGGCAGGCGACGTTGGAGCTCAAGGTCCCGTCGGCGCGATTCGACGAGCTGACAGAGGGTTTGCAGCCGATCGGCCGGCTGGAGTTCGTCAACGTGAGCGCGGAGGACGTGAGCGAGGAATTCGTGGACCTGGCTGCCCGCGCCGCCAACGGTCGGAAGCTGGAGGAGCGGCTGATCGAGCTGATCCGCACCCGGACCGGCAAGCTGCAGGATGTGCTCTCGGTCGAGCGGGAGCTGGCGAGGGTGCGCGAGGAAATCGAGCGGATCGAGGGGCGGCTCCGCTATCTCAAGACCAGTGCGCAACTGAGCACGCTTTCGGTGAGCCTGCACGAGCCGATTCCCGTGGTTGCGACTCAGGGGCGAGGACCGATCGCCGAGGCCTTCCGGGAGGCCTGGCGCAACTTCGTGGGGGTGCTGGCGGGCGCGATCGCTTCCCTGGGCTACCTGGTGCCGGTTGTCGTGGGGGGCTGGAGCGTAGTGGCGGTGGTCAGAAAGTGGAGGAAGCCGGCCACGGTGTGAGAACAGCGTGAACAGTGAAAGGTGAAAAGTGAAAGGGGATGGGGTTTCCCCTTTCGCTTTTCACTTTTCACCGTTCACGCTGTACTGTTAGGGTCGTCCTAACCCGTGCCGCCCATGCCCGTGGACCTTCTGGCCATCGCCGCACATCGCGACGACGTCGAGCTCACCTGTGCCGGCACTCTGCTCAAGGCGGGCGATGCCGGCTATCGCACCGGCATCCTCGACCTGACCGCCGGCGAGAGCGCCAGCCGCGGCACCGCCGATCTTCGAGCGGAGGAGGCGACGCGGGCGGCGGAGATCCTCGGCGTCAGCGAGCGGCGCAACGCGGCAATGCCGGACGCGCACCTCCACAACAACGAAGAGGCGCGACGCGTCCTCGTCGCCGAGATCCGGCACTTCGCGCCGCGCGTCGTCATCCTTCCCTTCCCGGTGGGCCGTCATCCCGACCATCGCGTCGCGTCCGAGCTGGGACGAGACGCCTGCTTCCTGGCCGGACTGGCCCGCTACCACGCGGCCGGCGCCCCGCACCGACCGCACAAGATCCTCTACGCGCTGTCGTACCGCGAGGACCCGCTGAAGCCCACCTTCGTGGTGGATATCAGCGCCCAGTTCGCCCGCAAGCTGGATGCGATCCGGTGCTACGCCAGCCAGTTCGACGGCGCCAAGGCCGCCGGCGAGATCTTTCCGACCGGACAGGACCTCTACTCCCTGGTCGAGACCCAGAACGCCCACTACGGATCCCTGATTCGTTCCCGGTACGGCGAGCCCTTCTACACCCACGAAACCATGGCCGTCGAGGACGTGGTCAGCCTCGGCGTGCAGAGCATGTAGCTTGGTCCCGCCCCTGCGGACGGGTATTTTTCAGGCTCTATGACCCGTCCCCCGGTGTACCTCGACCACGCCGCCACCACCCCGGTCCGCCCCGAGGTGCTGGAGGCGATGCTGCCCTACCTCACCAACCAGACCTTCGGCAACCCCTCCAGCGCCCACCGCTACGGCCGAGCGGCCCGCGCCGGCATCGAGCAGGCGCGCCGCGAGGTGGCCCAGGCCGTCGGGGCGGAGCCGAACCAGGTGATCTTCACCTCCGGCGGCACCGAGGCGGACAACCTCGGGATCATCGGCGCGGCGCTGGCCGCCCGGGACCGGGGGGGCTCGGTGTGTGCAGTGGTGAGCGCCATCGAGCACAAGGCAGTGCTGGCAGCCGCCCATGCCGTGTGTCACCTGGGCGGGCGCGAGGTCGTGCTTCCGGTGGACGCTCGTGGGCAGGTGCACCTCGACGCGCTCGATACCGCGCTGGCGGAGCGGCCGGCGGTGGTTTCGATCATGTGGGTGAACAACGAGGTGGGGGTGGTGCAGCCGGTCGAGGAGATCGCACGGCGCTGCCGCGAGGCGGAGGTGGTCTTTCACACCGATGCCGTCCAGGCGTTCGGCAAGCTGCGGGTGTCGATGAGCGAGCTGCCCTGCACGCTGCTCACGCTTTCCGGGCACAAGATCGGCGCTCCCAAGGGCATCGGGGCACTGGTCGTCCGCGACCGCCGGGCGGTCGAGGCCATCATCCACGGCGGGGGCCAGCAGTACGGCATCCGGCCCGGGACCGAAAACGTGGCCGGCGCCGTGGCCCTCGGGCGCGCAGCTCTGCTGGCCACCCGGGAGCAGACCGAGGAGGCGGAGCGGCTCCGCGCCCTCCGTGACCGGCTCGCCCACGGGCTCCGAGCTGCCGTCTCCGACCTGAGCATCAACGGGGAGGGCGCCGAGACCGCACCCCACGTCCTCAACGTCTCGGTCGCCGGGGCCGACAGCGAGGCGCTGCTGATGCACCTGGACCTCGCCGGCATCGCCGCCTCCAGCGGGTCGGCCTGCTCCACCGGCTCGGTGGAGCCGTCCCACGTGCTGCTGGCCATGGGCGTGCCGCGCGAGCTCGCGCTGGGCGCGATCCGGTTCAGCCTCGGCCACGAGAGCACGGAGGAGGACGTGGACCGCGTCACGGAGGTGATGCCCTCGGTGGCGGCCAAGGTGCGCCAGCTCGCGAACGTGCTGGGGAGAGCCGCGTCGTGACCGACCGGGTGCTGGTGGCCATGTCGGGCGGGGTCGACAGCTCCGTCGCCGCCGCCCGGCTGGTCGAGCAGGGATACGAGGTGGTCGGGGCCACCATGAAGCTGTTCTGTTACGGCGACGCCGTCCCCGACCGCCCCTGCTGCTCACTCGATTCGATCACCGACGCACGCGATGTGGCCCACACGCTGGGCATTCCGCACTACGTGCTGAACCTCGAGGACCGCTTCGCCCTGCAGGTGATCGACAACTTCGTGAGCGAGTACAGCCGAGGCCGCACTCCGATTCCGTGCGTGCGGTGCAATTCGTTCACCAAGTTTCGGGACCTGCTGGCCCACGCCGATGCGCTCGACTGCGACCATATCGCGACCGGTCACTACGCGGTGGCCCGAGGCGGGGCGCTCTACCGCGGGCTCGACCCCGCCAAGGACCAGAGCTACTTCCTCTGGGGCGTGGACCGGAAGGTGGTAGCGCGCATGCTCACGCCGGTGGGGGAGATGACCAAGACCGAGACCCGGGCCCTGGCGCGGAAGCTCGGGCTGGTCACGGCAGACAAGCCCGAGTCGGTCGAGATCTGCTTCGTGCCGGACGACGACTATGTCGGCGTGCTCGAGCGCCACCTGCCGGCCGACGCGCCGGCGCTGACGCCGGGCCCCCTGGTCAGCACCAGCGGCGAGATCGTCGGGGAGCACGCCGGCTACGCCCGGTACACCATCGGGCAGCGCCGCGGGCTCCCCGGGGGCGCTCGCGAGCCACGGTTCGTGGTGGGGATCCGCCCGGAGCGCCGCGAGGTCGTCATCGGCACGGCGGCTGAACTCGAAGGCCATCGGGTCCGCCTGGAGGAGCTCAACTGGCTCGCGGATCCTCTGGCGGCGGGTGAGGAATGTCGGGTGCAGCTGCGGCATCGTGCTCCGGCGGTGGGCGCGACCGTCGCCTCGGCTTCGCCGGCGTCGGTGGAGCTGGTGCTCTCGTCGCCCGTCCGCGCCATCACCCCGGGGCAGTCCGGCGTCCTCTACTCCTCCGGTGATCGGGTGCTCGGCGGGGGGGTGATCGGCTGATGCGACTCCTGCTCCACTGGCTGCTCAACGCCGCCGCGCTGTGGGTGGCCGCATGGCTCCTGCCGGGACTGGAGTTCACCGGCACGCTGGTGCAGTTGCTGCTGGTCGCTGCCGTGTTCGGGCTGGTGAACAGCCTGATCCGCCCGATCCTGACCATCCTTACCTGCCCGCTCATCGTGGTGACTCTCGGGCTCTTCACCCTGGTCATCAACGCCCTCATGCTGCTGCTGACGGGGGCGCTGTCGGAGGCCTGGGGGCTGGGGTTCCGGGTGAGCGGCTTCTGGGCGGCATTCTTCGGCGGGCTGGTGGTCGGGGTGGTCAGCGTGGTGCTTTCGCTCCTGCTGCCGGGCAAGCGTGAGGAGGGGTAGGCGTGCAGCCGATTGCACCGCGGTCGTTACCCCGCCGTTACACTCGGCCGGATAGATTCTCCCGGTGACCGATCTTCAACTTTCTCCCCCTCCGCCCGCTCTCGACCTCCGCGATTCATCGCTCTACATCAATCGCGAGCTCTCGTGGCTGGAGTTCAACGGCAGGGTGCTGCACGAGGCCCTCGACCCGCGCACACCGCTGCTGGAGCGGCTCAAGTTCCTCGCCATCTGCGGCAGCAACCTCGACGAGTTCTTCCAGGTCCGGGTGGCAGGACTCAAGCAGCAGGTCGCCGCCGGCATCGTGGAGCGCACCGCCGACGGCATGACCCCGGAGGCCCAGCTCCGCGCGATCAGCCAGGCAGTGCGCGAGCTCGTCTGGCAGGACCGTCGTTGCCTGCACGAGGAGCTGCTGCCGCAGCTCGCCGACAGCGGCGTGGTACTGCACCCCAGGCTCCGTGACGTCCTGCCCGAGGAGCGGGAGCGGCTCGACGCGTACTTCCATTCCAATGTTTTCCCGGTCCTGACGCCGCTCGCGGTGGATCCCGGGCATCCCTTCCCCTACATCTCGAACCTGAGCCTCTCGCTCGCGGTGGTGCTCCGAGGCTCCGACGGCGAGGAGCGGTTCGCGCGGGTGAAGGTCCCCAAGATCCTTCCGCGCTGGGTGCCGCTGCTGTCCCCCAACCAGTTCGTCCCGCTGGAAGAGGTGATCGGCGGCAACCTCGAGGCGCTCTTTCCCGGGGTGGAGATCCTGGGCTGGTACACCTTCCGGATCACCCGCAACACCGAACTACAGATCGACGACAACGACGAAGCGGACGATCTGCTGAGCCTGATCCAGGAGGAGGTCCGTAACCGTCGGTTCGCGGAGGTGGTCCGGATCGAGGTGCACGCCTCGATGCCCGCATCGCTGCGGGCGCTGCTGCTCGCCGAGTTCAGCGAGCAACAAGAGCCGCCCGCGCGTCCGCTCACCATGGAGGACCTCTACGAGGTGCCGGGCCTCCTCGACACGGCGGATCTGCCCTCCCTGGCTGGACTGGAGATACCGGAGCTGCGGGATCCACCGTTCCACCCGGCGACCCAGCCTCGGCTCGCGGCGCCGCGGAACATCTTCGACGTGATTCGCGAGGGTGACATCCTCCTGCATCACCCCTACGACAGCTTCGCGACGTCGGTCGAGCGCTTCATCCAGACTGCCGCGGACGATCCCGACGTGCTGGCGATCAAGCTGACGCTCTACCGCACCGGCGGTGACTCCAGCATCGCCCGCATGCTGGCGCACGCGGCGGAGCGGGGGAAGCAGGTCGCGGTGCTGATCGAGCTGCAGGCCCGGTTCGACGAGGAGAACAACATAATCTGGGCCCAGCGGCTGGAGGACGTGGGCGTCCACGTCAGCTACGGCGTCGCGGGCCTCAAGACCCACGCCAAGGTCGCGCTCGTGGTGCGCCGGGAGGGCGACACCATGCGACGCTACGTCCACATCGGTACCGGGAACTACAACCCCAAGACCGCTCGGGTCTACACCGACTTCGGTCTCCTCAGCGCCCGCGCGGACCTCGGCGCCGACCTGACCGACCTCTTCAACGTGCTGACCGGCTTCGCCTCGCCCACCGGGTACCGGCAGCTCACCGTGGCGCCGCGCGGGATGCGGGAGCGCTTCGTCTCGATGATCCGCCGCGAGACCGAGCACCATCGGGCCGGCCGTCCCGCACGCATCATGGCCAAGATGAACGCGCTGGTGGATCCCGACGTCATGGTGGCGCTCTACCAGGCTTCCCAGGCGGGCGTGCCGATCGACCTCATCGTGCGGGGGATCTGCTGCCTGCGGCCGGGACTCGCCGGGATCAGCGAGACGATCCGGGTGATCAGCATCGTGGGCCGCTTCCTGGAACACAGCCGGGCATACTACTTCCTCAACGGCGGCGACGAGGAGGTGTACATCGGCTCGGCCGACTGGATGCCGCGCAACCTCGACCGCCGAATCGAGGCGGTCACGCCGGTGGACGATCCCCTGCACCGCCAGACGTTGCGCGAGATCCTGCTCCTCATGTGGCAGGACAACCGTCAGGCCTGGGAGCTGCTTCCCGACGGCAGCTACCGCCAGCACCACCCAACCCCGGACCAACCGGAGCGTGCGAGTCAGCGGATGCTGGGGGAGCGGGCGACGAGGGCGTAAGGTGGTTGGTCGGGCGGTCGGGCGGTCGGGTGGACCGAGCCTACCCTGTCATCCCGGGCGCAGCGATCGCTCCTCGGGATGACACATTGCTGACCGCCTGGCCGCCCGACCGCCTAATACGCCATCCCCGCCGATTCCGCGAACCGCTTCATCAGATCCTGCTGCTCCGGCGTGAGCTCCTCGGGAACCGTGAGCTGGACGCCGACGAGCTGGTCCCCGCGGCGACCGCTCTTCTCCAGACCCTGCCCCTTGATCCGGAACTTCCGGCCCGGCTGGGTGCCGGGTGGGATCCTCAGCATCACCTTCTTGCCGTCCAGGGTGCGGACCCGGATCCGGGTACCGAGGGTCGCCTGCGCCAGGTTGAGCGGGACCTCGCAGAGGATGTCGAGACCGTCGCGGTGGAAGAAGCGGTCGGGCTGGACCTGGAACATGATGATGATGTCGCCGGGAGCGCCGCCACCCGCCGCCCGCTGGCCCTGGCCCCGCAGCCGGATGCGCTGACCGCTCTCCGTGGCCGGCGGCACGGTGATCGACACCCGCTTCTCGGTGCGCACCTCGCCCGCGCCACGGCAGGTGGGACACGGCTGTGACGGGATCTTGCCTCGCCCGCGGCACTGGGGGCAGGGACGGTTCACCGCGAACCCGCCCTGGCCGAAAGAGATCGTCCCCCGCCCGTTGCACTCGGGACAGGTGGACCAGGTCGCGCCCGGTGCGCCGCCGCTGCCGCTGCAGGTGGGACAGGCGTCGGTCACCGGGATGGTGACGGTGATCTTCCCACCGAGCGCGGCCACCCGGAACGGCACTTCGACCACTGCCTCGACGGTCTCGACCTGGGGCTCGGCCTGGCGACCGCCCCGGCCGAAAATGGACGAGAAGATGTCGCCCAGTCCGCCGAAGTCGCCGAAATCGAATCCTTCACTACCGACGTCGCCCGGAGCACCCGCCCGGCGGCCACCGGCGGTCGAGCGCCGCGGTCCGCCATCGAACGCCCCCAGCCGGCGCATCTGGTCGTACTGCTTCCGTTTGTCGGCGTCCGAGAGCACGCTATGGGCTTCCGAGATCTCCTTGAAGCGCTCGGCAGCCGCCGCGTTGTTGGGATTGGCGTCAGGATGGTACTGCTTGGCCAGACGACGGTACGCCTTCTTGATGTCGTCCTGGCCGGCAGATTCCGGCACGCCAAGGACCTGGTAGAAGTCCTTCGATGCCACCGGTCAGGCCTGGCCGTGCGCGGAGTAGACCTGGACCCTCGCGGGGCGCACCAGATTGCCCTTGAACCGGTACCCGGTCTGGAACGTCGCACTCACCGTGTGGTCGAGCTCAGGCTTGGGCGGCGGGACGGCGGAGACCGCGTCGTGGACGCTGGGGTCGAACGGCTCCCCGACCGGATCGATGCGCTCGACCCCGGCGGCCTCGAGCTCCTTCCACAGCTTCCGATCCAGCAGCTCCACGGCCTGCCGCAGCGCCTCGGCCGAAGCTGCGCTGCCCTCGGCGCTCAGGCGGTCCATGTCGTCGAGGACGTCGAGCAGTCGGGTGACCAGCGAGGCCTGGGCCCGGTCGCTCTGCTCCACCCGCTCGCGTGACACCCGCTTGCGATAGTTGTCGAACTCGGCCGCGAGGCGGAGCTGCCGGTCGCGAGACTCTTCCAGTTGAGACTCCAGCCGCCGGATCGCCTCCGACTCGGGCTCCACCGGCACGCCTGCGCCCTGACCGAACTCCGCCTGGGTGCCGTCGTCCCGCGAGCCTGGCTCGGCCGACATGTCGGTCGACGCGAGGTCGGCGCCGTCGCCTCCTGGCCGGGCGGGGGCTTCGGTGTCGCGATCGGTCTCGAAGTCTGCGCTAGATCGCCGCTTGTCAGTCACTTGCACTCTCACAGGAGAGATGATGTCTCAAAAATAATCGGTCTCCGACATCCGGCGGGTCAATCCGCAAGGAGCCGCCGGTCGAGCAGATACAGTGCCGTCTGCGCCGCGCGCTCCCGGATCTCCCGCCGCGAGCCCAGGAAGACGACCCGACGGGCCTCGGTTCTCGTCGCCGATGCGACCGCGAACCATACCGTGCCCACCGGTTTGTCCGGTGTCCCACCGCCTGGTCCTGCGATGCCGGTGACCGAGACGGCGAGGTCCACGCCCAGCAGGCGCACCGCTCCTTCGGCCATGGCCCGCGCTACCTCCTCGCTGACCGCCCCATGGGCCTGGAGCAAGGCCGGCGCGACGTCCAGAAGCTCGGTCTTGAGCCGGTCGGCATAGCACACGACGGCTCCGATGAATACCTCCGAGCTGCCAGGGATGTCTGTCAGGCGATCTCCGACCAGCCCCCCGGTGCATGATTCGGCCGCGCCGACCGAGATTCCCGCCTTGCGGGCTCGCTCGAGGACTACCGCGGCCAGGTCCACGTCGCCTTCCCCGTAGACATGCTCTCCGGCGAGACTGGCCACCAGGTCGGCCGCCAGGCGCAGCCGGCGCTCCGCTTCGGCCGGCTCCATGCGCCAGGCCGTGAGCCGGAGATCCACCCCGTGGGTGCCCGGCAGATAAGCGAGGGTGAGCGGTGCGACCTCGCGCTCGACGTCGCCCAACCGCTCGGCCAAGGTGGATTCGGGGATCGCGGTCGTGCGCACGACGAGCGAGCGGAGTACCGCGCCGCCCGCGCGGGCCGCCAGGCGAGGCATGACCTCGTGCTCCAGCAGCTTGCGCATCTCGTTCGGCACGCCCGGGAGCATGATCGTGAGTCCCGACGGCCCTTCCAGCCACAGGCCAGGCGCGGTGCCCCACCGGTTTCGCAGCACCGCGGCGCCCCGCGGCACTTCGGCCTGCCCGCGGTTGCTCGCGGCCGGCGCGCGCTGGGCGCGCGCGAACCGAGCGATGATGTCGGTCCACACCGTCTCGTCGAACTCGAGCGGCACCCCGTAGAGGTCGGCGACGGCCTGCTTGCTCATGTCGTCGCGGGTGGGGCCGAGGCCGCCGGTGGTGATCACCGCCCCGGTCCGCCGCAAGGCCTCGGCGACCGCGGCCGCGATCTCCTCGGGGCGATCGGCCACCGCACTCCGGCGCACGACCTCCACCCCGATGGCCGAGAGGCCGCGCGCGATGTCGGCGCCGTTGGTGTCGAGCGTATGACCCAGCAGGAGCTCGTTGCCGATGGCGACGAGCTCGATCCGGTCCACGCTCACCGCACGCGGTCCGAGAAGAGCGCGCGGTTCCGGTAGAGGTAGAGGACGAAGGAGTAGACGGTGAGCAGCGTGGCGACCGCGAGCGTCACGGCGACGAAGCCGCCGTGGAATTCGCTCCAGTACTCGGCCCAGGCGCTGTGTTCCCAGCCCATCGGCTTCCGCGCGTCTCGGAAGGCGAACCAGAGGATCACCGCGCCGATGAAGACGTTCTGGATCGTGGTCTTGAGCTTGCCCGCCCCGGCCGCCGGAATCACCACTCCGCGGTGCTTGGCCCAGTAGCGAAACCAGGTCATCGCCAGCTCGCGGCCGATCAGCAGGAGGCAGACCCACAGCGGGATGCTGCCCCAGATCGGGATGTCGTAGAGATCGTGGCGCCAGCGGGAGATGAAGTAGATCGGGATGAGCGTGGCGAAGAGCAGCAGCTTGTCGGCCAGGGGATCGAGCAGTTTCCCGAGGTCGGTGACCTCGTTCCGCCGGCGGGCGAGATGCCCGTCGTAGACATCGCTGATGGCGGCGGCGAGGAAGATGAAAAAGCAGATGAGCTTCGGCCAGTAGCCCTCGATGAACGGCAGCAGGGCAATGACCGGTGTGAAGCAGATCCGGACCAGCGTAATGACGTTCGGCAGGGTCCACATGGGATCGGCCTACCCCAGCGTCTTGACGACGCTCTTGCTGATCGCCTTGAGAGTGTCGAAGACCCCTTCGCCGGTCACGGCCACTGCCTCGAAGTAGGGCGCCCGCTCCACCCAGTGACCGTCCTGCTGCGAGACCAGGTACTCGTTCTCGTGGTAGGGATCGGCCACGGCACGCTGCCTGGCCGGGTCCTCGACCGCCCATCCCGGGTTCACCGCCGCCTGCAGCTCGGCGATCGGCGCGGCGTTGGGCAGGTCGCGCTTGTTGTACTGCACCGCGAACGGGATCTTGGTCAGGTCGTAGCCATGCTGGGCCATGTTCTCGTAGAGGTTCTGCATGGCCTCGATGTTGGCATCCATCCGCTCGATCTGGCTGTCCGCCACGAACACCACCCCGTCCACGCCCTTGAGGATGAGCTTGCGGGAGGCGTTGTAGTAGACCTGTCCGGGCACGGTGTAGAGGTGGAACTTGACCTTGAAGCCCCGGATGTTCCCCAGGTCCACCGGCAGGAAGTCGAAGAAGAGCGTCCGCTCGGTCTCGGTGGCGAGCGAGATCATCTTGCCCCGGGAGCCCGGCGCCACCTTGTTGTACACGAACTCCAGGTTGGTGGTCTTCCCACCGAGCCCGGGGCCGTAGTAGACCAGCTTGCAGTTGATCTCGCGCGAGGCGTAGTTGATCATCGACATGCGGCGCGGTTCTCCTCAGGGCCCGAACAGTTTGTCGATCTCGTCTTCCGCCTCGCCGAGAAACGCCGATTCCACTCCCGGCGCGCCCGCCCCGTCACGCTCGAACATCTCGGTGAAGACCTGGGTCAGCTGACCCACCGCGGGCTTCACCCGCAGCTTGACCAGTCCCAGAGTGGTCCGGTTGTCGAACAGCACGACCAGAATCACCCGGCGCGCCACATCGGCGAGGTACATCGACTCGCGCTCGCCCTGGTGGAACAGAGTTCCGAACTCCGCCTCGCCCAGCATACGCGCGAGCTGATCGTTGGCGCTGAAGTCGGCCGCCGTGAGTGAGGCGAACACGGTTGGGTCGAAGGCCGGCGCCTCACCCACGGTCGCGACCAGCTGACCGGTGCGGTCCACGATGAGCGCCGTGCGGGCGTTGGTCTCCCCGAGGAAGCCGCGGAGGATTCCCTGAATGCGGTGGGAATCCTGCTCCCCGAACGACCAGCTGGAGGCGCCCGTCACCGGGGTCGCCTCATGTCAGGTTCGACTCCAGCCGCCGCAGGATCATCTCGGCGCGACGGCGCAGCACCTGATGCCGCTCCCAGGACAGGTAGTCGCGCAGCAGCCGTGCGGTCTCTACGCCACCCTGCCCGGCGAGAAAGCCTAACGCCGCGAGCCGCCGCATGGGCCGCGGGCTGAATAGGTCGCGCCGGTGGAAGGTCAAGCGGCGCTGCGCCAGCACCCATCCGGCGGTCGCACCCACGACCGCGCCGGTGGTGAAGAGGAGTCCCCGGCTCCGCATCAGCCCACGTCCTGCCGCGCCACCAGCGCGTGTGCCAGGGTCACCCCGTCCACGTACTCGAGATCGCCACCCATCGGCAGGCCGCGGGCCAGCCGGGTAACTCGTACCGGCTGACCCGTCAGAAGCTGCTGGATGTAAGTGGCCGTCACCTCTCCCTCCATGGATGGGTTGGTCGCCAGGATGACCTCCTGCACACCGCCGTCCCGCACCCGGTTCACCAGCCGGTCGAGCCGGAGCGACTCGGGGCCGATGCCGTCGAGCGGCGAGAGCCGGCCGCCGAGCACGTGGTAGCGGCCCTTGAAGTCCGTGGCCCGATCCACCAGCGCCACGGCCGAGGCGTCTTCGACCACGCACAGGACCGTGCCGTCTCGCCGAGGATCGGCGCAGATGGCGCAGGGCTGGTCTTCGGTCAGGTTGCCGCAGTCCCGGCAAGGGCGCACCCGCTCCGCCACGGCGACCAGCGCCGAGGCCAGCCGACCCATGGTCTCCGGGGGTTGCTGCAGCAGGTGAAAGGTGAGCCGCTGAGCCGTCTTCCGGCCGATGCCGGGCAGCCTCGCCAGCTCGGTGATCAGCTCGTCGATGACACTCACCGGTCAGAACGGCGGCGTGAACGGCAGCGAGGGCACCTTGCGCATCTCGGCCTGGAGCAACTCGCCCGCGCGACGCTGGGCCTCGGCCACCGCCGCCAGCACCAGATCGCCCAGAAACTCCGCGTCGTGCTTCTGGAACACCGCAGAATCGATCCGGACCGAGCGGACCATGCCCCGGCCGTCGGCGGTCACCCGGACCAGGCCGCCCCCCGACGACGTCTCGATGGTCCGGCCGGCCAGCTCCGACTGCAATTGCTGCAGCCGGCCCTGCACCTGCTGGCCGAGCTGAACGAGCTGCTGAAGATCCGCCATGCCTTCCGGTAATCCTGCCATTGGCGCCAATGCTATGAAGGAGTGGGAGCGCGTATAGCGACTGTCAGTCCACGATCTCCAAATCTAACGCATCGGCCGCCGTGTCGAGGGCGGGATCCTGGGCCCGGAACGAGCGTAGCCGATCGGCCCTGAGCGACGAGTCGGTGCCCGCGCGCGGCCGTGCCGTGACGGCCTCTTCCTGGCCCTCGGCGATCGTCACCCGGATTCGCAACGCCTGACCCGTGTGTCGCCGAACGGCGTCCTCGACCGCCGGCGCTTCCGCCTGGATCCGCTCCGCGAACAGCGGATTCGATTCCGCGAGCACCAGGGCCAGCGTAGATCCCTCCACCGTACCCGGCGTGGTCCCGGCGAGAGCCTCCCCCAGGAAGCGGCTCCGGCTTCGCACCTCGGCGACGATGTCCGGCCAGGACTCCGCCAGGCCACCGGGGGTTCGCTGAGGGGTGGCCGTCGGCGGGATCGGCGCCGGGGCGGAACGCGCCGGCGCCGCGTCGCGCAGGATGCGAGTCTCCGGGGGAGTCTGCCCCCCGGGCCCAGGGGCGGTACGCGGCCCCGGGGCCGGTCTGCCCGAGCCCCCGCCCCCCTGGAGGATCTCCCGCAAGTCCACCGTGCGGTCCATCATCGCCCACCGGAGCAGGAGCGTCTCCACCACCAGCCGGGGGTTGACGGTCCGACGAGCCAGGGCCTCGCTGTCAGCCAGGAGGCGCAACATCCGCACCACGTCGCCGGGCTCCAGCCGGTCACGGTAGCGATCGAGGCTCTGGCGCACGGCCTCGGTCAACCCCTCCGGGGCGGTGCCAAGCTGGAGCATCAGGAGGGCGCGGAGGAGCTCGCCCGCCCCCCCGATGAACTCGGTCAGGTCGGCCCCGGCATCCACCAGCCGGTCCACCAGGGGGAACACGGCTTCGGGCCGCTGGTCCGCCACCAGCCCCAACGCTTCGGCGTAGAGCTCGTCCTCCACCAGCCCGAGCACTTCGCGCACCCGGGCCGCCGTGACCGCGCCATCGCCGAAGCTGAGGCACTGGTCGAGCACCGACAGCGCATCCCGCATGCCGCCATCGGCGTGGCGCGCGATGAGGGTGAGTGCGTCTTCGTCGGCCGCGATCCCTTCGGCGTCGAGCACCTGCCGCAGGCGCGCCCGGATGGCCGCGGGCCCGATGCGGCGGAAGTCGAACCGCTGGAGCCGCGAGAGCACCGGCGCCGCGGTGGATGCGATCTTCTGCGGCTCGGTGGTGGCGAACACAAACACCACGCCCGGCGGCGGCTCCTCCAGAATCTTCAGCAGCGCGTTCCAGGCCTCGCGGGTCAGCATGTGGGCTTCGTCCACGATGTAGACCTTGTGATGCCCCGCCTGGGAGGCCGCGTACATGGCGCGCTCTCGCAGCTCCCGCGCGTCGTCCACGCCCCGGTTGCTCGCCGCGTCGATCTCCACCACATCGAGGCTGGCCCCGCCGTTCCAGATGCGGAGGCAGCTCTCGCATTCACCGCAGGGATCGCCGCTGTCGCGGCGGTTGGGGCAGTTGAGCGCCATCGCCAGAATGCGGGCCGCGGTGGTCTTTCCCACGCCACGGGGCCCGGTCAACAGATAGCCGTGCCCGACCCGGCCGCGGGCGACGGCCCCGCGAAGCACGGCGGCGACGTGATCCTGCACCAGCAGGTCGGCGAATTGTTTCGGACGATAGCGTCGGGCGAGGGCGAGCATCAGGATTCAGGGGAGGGAGAGTGGAGTGCCCCAGGCGACCCGAAGCGACACCGGACATCGCTTAGCGCTGCTACCGGCGAGGTCCTGACGCGGTTCACGCGCCGGCGCCCTCCGGACCTGGGGCACCCGCAATATAGTCGGGATGCCCCGGGGCTAGGAAGGCGCTGTCGGCCATGGGCGATCGGCTCATGCCAGCCTTGCCCGCTGGCGCTGCTGCATCTTCCGCAGCTCCCAGGTCTCGGCGACGACGCCGCCCAGGAGGAACACGACCGCGGTGTAGTGAATCCAGAGAATGAGAAGAACCGCCGCGCCGATGTTGGCGTCGCCGCTGGGACCCTCGAACGAGGCGAAGTTGGCGAGATAGAGGCCGTAGAGCCGCTTGGCGAGCTCGAACAGTACCGCGGTGAAGGTGGAGGCGAGCAGCACCGTGCGCCAGGGCAGGCGGCGCGGCGAGGCATAGGCGTACGTGACGTAGAACAGCGAGACCGAGAAGCCGAACGCGAGGAGCTCGCCCAGGACCCGGCCCAGGTTGGAGACGAAGAACGCCAGCTCCGGCACCCGGGCGACGCCTCGCGTTTCGGCCAGAGAGAGGCCGGTCGTGAGCACGGTGTTGGCGAGAAAGAGCAGCACGGTCATGACCACCATCCCGATGTCCCGCAGCTTGTCGTACAGCAGCGAGAGCAGGAAGTGGCGCCGAGGGCCGGGCCGGGCGGAGATATCGTAAATCTCGTTGAGCGAGGTGCGGATCCCGGCGAAGAGCCGGGTGCTGAACCAGACGAAGGCCGGGATGGCGTACAGCGAGAGCTTGCCCCGATTCTCGAAGATCCGGACCAGCAGCGCCTCCACGGCGCCGAACGGGTCCCGGCCCGGGGTGGAGACGTGGGGGGGAAAGAAGCGGTGGAACAGCGCGGCTGCGTCCACCGGGGTGCTGCCCTCCAATGCCTGCGCCAGGTGGGTGAGACCGATCAGCAACAGCAGCCCGAATGGAATGGCGGCGAGCAGCGCATCGTAGGTGAGCGCGCTCGCCAGGAAGGGGAGGTTGTATTCGTCGGCGGCCTGCAGGGTGCGTCGGAGGAAGCCGGCGGGGGACCGGTGCCACCCGCCGGGACGCGCCCCGCTCAGGCGAGCGGCTCCTCGACGTCTCCCGAGGCCCGGCGCCGCGCGCGGGCCTCGGCCAGTCGCCGCTCCAGCTCCTCACGGGCCGACGGGGCCGCCGGACGCACCCGGGCCGGGGGCGCGTCCCTCGACTCGAAGAGCTCCTCCTCGTCGAAGTCCTCCTCCTCGAGATCCCGCACCGACTCTCGCGACCCGCCGAACTGCTGGGCCAGCTCGTCCAGCTTCTCC
Source organism: Gemmatimonadales bacterium (assembly GCA_036556505.1). GTDB lineage: Bacteria > Gemmatimonadota > Gemmatimonadetes > Gemmatimonadales > GWC2-71-9 > CAVVWJ01. The sequence continues at coordinate 33,820 of DATBJH010000040.1, read as the reverse complement.
TCGGTCATCGCGCGCAGCTTCCACAGCCGACGCTGCAGCACCCGGCGGGTCTCTTCACCGCTGCGGGGCGCGTACATGAGCGCCAGCCCGGCGCCGAGGACCGCGCCCCAGAACAGCCACTTGGCGGAGGAGTCCCCCCGCTGCACGTAGACCACTTCCCTGCCCTTGTGACGCATGCGTCCCCCTATTCCCCGGCGTCGGGGTCGTCGGCCGCGGCCACCAGCACCGGCTTGAGTGCCGCGTGGTGCTGGAGGGGCGCCTGAACAATACGGTTGATGTGGTCCGCGGTCCCGTTCACGTTGAGTTGCTGGAACAGGAACGCGAACGTGCGCTCGAGGTCCGCGGCGATCGCCGTCCGGACGTCCTCCGGCAGACCCCAGAGCTCGCGCTTGAAGGGTCCGATGGCCTTCTTGCGGGCCTTGTAATAGAACTGCTCCTCGGTGTCACCGCTCTTCCGCTCGGAGGCGGCGTTGTCGTCCAGCCACCCGCGGATCCGCTGCTTCAGATCCGGCGGCAACCGGGGATGGTCGAAGACGATGTTCTGGAAGTTGGTCGCCAGGTGGATCTCGGCGGTCTCGATCCGCGGGAAGTTGCCGAAGGCGTTCGAAGGCAGGGTGCTCGCCCCGTGCTGCACCGCCCCGGCGAGCCCGTACTGCTCCCGGGCCACCTTACTCAGCGCCTCGAGCGCCTGGAGATCGAGCTTCACATCCGCGATGGAGCCGTCCGGCAGCACGACTCCCCCGTGGGAGGTGCCGGTCTGCACCGAGATCTTGCTGATCCCCTCCAGCTTGCCGAGCGCAGCCAGGCTCCGGTTGTAGCCCTGCATGAAGGCGTGCAGCTCCTCGACGGTGCTGTTCTTCATGCCCACTTCGCCGATCTCCGCGCCTACCGACACGGTCACGCCGCGAGGCTCCTGGGCCCGGATGAAGGCTGTGATCTCCGCCGCGCGCTCGTAGTTCGCGCGCTGCTGCTCCTCCAGCGTCCCTTGCGACAGGTCCACCAAGGTCGAGGTGTCTACATCCACGTTGTAGAAGCCCGCCCCGATCTCCTCGGCGATGAGCTTCTTCACCTCCCCGACCTCGCCCTCGGGATCGCCCTGGTACTTCTTGTGGTTGACCTGGCAGTGATCGCCCTGGATGAAGAGCGGGAGAGTATAGCCCTCCCGGAGCGCGGCCCCGATCATGACGGAGACGTACTCCGCGGGACGCTGCTCGGTGTAGGCGATCTCCGAGCGGGCGATCTCGAGAATGATGGCCCCGGCCTTTCCGGCGAGGGCCGCGCGGAAGATGGCGCGCGCCGTATCGTATGCCATGACGCGCACGTTGATCGCCGGGACGGTGAATCCGCCCACGTCGCCGCGACCGCGCGCCATGTAGAGATCATTGATGGAGGCCGGGCGGGCCCCGGTGGCCTGTCCCAGCTCCCACAGGAGCCAGCGGGCCGCCTCGCGTTCGTCGCCGCCGGCGAAGACCGCCTGCCAGACCAGCCGGTCGCTGGCGGCCGAGCGCAGCTTGGCGGGATCCCGGACCGTTACGCCCTTCGCCGTGGCCACCACCGCGCCCCCGTAGAGATCGATCACCTGCTGCGTGACGTCAGCCATGCCGTTCCTCGGTTTGCGGATTCCCGTGGCTAGGAGAGTCTAAGCTAGGCCGCCCGCTGGGGACCGTCAAACGACTCAGGCCTCGTCCGGGGGCGCCGGCGCGCGGGGCGCGGACTGGTACCCGGGACGGCCCATCGCCGCGTAGGTCAAGCGCTTACCGAGCTCGACTCCAGGCTGGTCGAAGGGATCGATACCGTACCAGACGCCGGCGTAGCCGGTCGCCAGCTGGAAGAACATGATCAGCTCGCCGAAGGTCTCGGGGGTGAGCTCCGGCAGGTGCAAGGTGGCGTTCATCCGCCCCATCTCGGCCAGGGCCGCCGAGGTGGCCTCGTATTCCGCGTTGAGCAGCTCGCCCAGCGTGTGCCCCGGAAGGTATGCGAGGTCGGCCGGAAGTCCCGGGCCCTCGGGGGTGCCGGCCTGGCGCGGGAACGGAATCCGCAGATCGTCGCCGAACCGTTCCAGGCGAACGAAGGTGATGACCTTATCGAACGGCCCCTCCATGAAGAGCTGCACCTGGCTGTGCTGATCCGTCGCCCCGACGGTCGCGACCGGGGTCGGCCCCACATGGACGGTGCGTCCCTCGCGATCCACCCGCTTGCCCAGGCTCTCGGCCCACAGCTGGCGAAACCATTCGGCGAGCTCGCGAAGCCGGTCGGTGTACGGCATGAGCACGTGGATTCGCGCGCCGAGCTCGGTGTCGGCCGCCCAGTGCAGCGCCGCGAACAGGGCCGCCGGGTTGTGGAGCAGATCGTCCGCGGTCGCACGGTCCACCGCCCGCCGGGCGCCCGCGAGCAGCCCCGCGATGTCGATCCCGGCCAGCGCGGCTGGGAGGAGGCCCACCGGCGAAAGCACGCTGAACCGTCCGCCGACCGCCGGGGGGACGTCGAGGGTCGCGATCGCGTCCCGCGCGGCGAGCTCGCGCAGCGCTCCCCGCGCCGGGTCGGTGGTGAACACCAGATGACGCGAGGCGGCGTCTCCCAGGGCGGTTTCCAGCCACGCGCGCACCAGCAGGTACTGCGCCATCGTCTCCGCCGTGCCGCCGGACTTGCTGATCACGTTCACCAGCACGCGCCGGGGATCGATCCGATGCAGCGCGGCCGCGACCGTGGTCGGGTCGACGTTCTCGAGAACCGTGACGCGGGGATAGAACTCGCGCCCCTCGTCGTCCCACTCGTTCCACGCGGGACGGCGGAGCGCGTTGAGCAGCGCCTTGGTCCCCAGGGCCGATCCGCCGATCCCCAGCACCAGCACATGGTCGTAGGCCTGCCCCACACCCTCGGCGAAAGTGGTGATCTGACGAACGGTGGGGCCCTGGTCCACGAGGTCGTAGAACCCGTACTCGCCTGCGCCCCGCCGCCGTCCGACCTCGGCCTGCACCGCGGCGAACCGTCCTGCCAGCTCGGCGAGGCGGGCACGGGGCAGCCCGTGCCGCCCGTCCAAGCCGTCCTGCAGCATTCGTCCGTACGCCAACCTCATCAGGGTATCTCCACGGTGAGCCCGTCGTAGGCGGGCTTCACGCCCTCGGGCAGCTGCGCCGCCAGCTCGGCGTGCCCGGTCTCGTGCGTGAGATGAGTCAGATAGGTGCGACGCGCGCCCAGCGCCCGCGCGGTCTCCACCGCCTCCGCGATGCTGAGGTGCGTGGGATGGGGGCGCCACCAGAGCGCGTTCACCACCAGCACCTCCAGATCCTGCAGGAGGTCGCGCTCGGCATCGGGTATGGCCTTCACGTCGGTGAGATAGGCCAGCTTGCCGAAGCGGTACCCGAACACCCGCAGGTGGCCGTGGCGGAAGGCGAGCGGCAGCGCCTCCACGCCTGCCATGGTCAGCGAACGGCCCGGTTCCACCTCGTGGACCTCGAGCGTGGGCTTCGAGGTCCCCTCGTAGGGCAGCACCGAGGCGTCGAAGATGTAATCGAAGGATCGCCGGAGTCGATCGAGCGTCTCGGGCGGGCCGTAGACCGGAAGCGGCCGCCGGCGGCGCACGGAGAACATCCGGAGGTCGTCGATCCCGTTGATGTGATCGGCGTGCTCGTGGGTGTAGGCCACGGCGTCGATGCTGGAGAAGCCGCCGGCGATGAGCTGCAGCCGCAGCTCGGGCGGCGTGTCGATCAGGATGGTGGCGCCTCCCTCCTGCACGATGGCGCCGCTGCGGGTCCGCTTGTCTCTCGGGTCGGTCGAGCGGCAGACCGGGCAATCGCACCCGATCTGAGGCACGCCGAACGACGTGCCCGTCCCGAGAAAGGTGAGCCGCATCGTCCTAAACTGCTTCGACCTTCAGGAGGTTGGTAGTGCCCGGCATGTCGAAGGGAACGCCTGCGGTGACCACCAACCGTTCGCCGGACTTCGCCATCCCGCGCTCGAGGAGCCGGAGGCGGGCTTCCGCCAGCATCGCCTCGTAGTCGGTGTGGTGGCGGATCGGGGCGGAGGTCACTCCCCAGACCAGCGAGAGCTGGCGAAGGGTCTCGGGCTCCGGCGTGCAGGCGAAGACGGGCACTGTCGGGCGGCAGGTGGCCACCTTGCGGGCGGTGAACCCGCTGCTGGTGAAGCAGAGGATCACCGGCGCACTCAGCATCTCGGCGGCCGCGCACACGGCCACCGCGATCGCGTCCTCGGTGCGGACCGGCCCGCCCTGCACCGGTCGGTGGTTGGGCAGGTTCACCCCCTCCCCGGTCCGCCGTCCGAGCGCCGCGTCGATGGTGACGCCGCGGCCGGAACGCTGCATCTCCATCTCGCGGGCGATGCGATCCATGGCCCGGACGGATTCGATCGGGTAGTGGCCGACCGCCGTCTCGGCCGACAGCATGACCGCGTCGGTGCCGTCGAGGATGGCATTGGCCACATCCGAGGCTTCGGCGCGCGTTGGCCGCGGGGCGTTGATCATGGACTCCAGCATCTGCGTGGCGGTGATCACCGGCTTGCCGTGGAGACTTGCCTCGCGGATGATCTGCTTCTGCATCAGGGGGACTTCCTCGAACGGCAGCTCCACCCCCAGATCGCCGCGGGCCACCATGATGGCGTCGGAGGCGTCGAGGATGCCGCAGAGGTTCCGGAGCGCGGTGTCCTTCTCGATCTTCGCGATCAGCTTGGTAGTGCGCGGCACCAGGGCGCGCAGCCCATCCATGTCCTCCTGCCGGCGGACGAACGACAGCGCGATGTAGTCGACACCCAGGGCGACGGCCTGTTCGACGTCCTCCCGATCTTTGGCGGTCAGCGCCGGCGCACTGACCTCCAGCCCGGGCAGGTTCATGCCCTTGTTCGATTTCAGCTCGCCACCATAGTGCACCACCGCCTCCACCCGGCTGTCCCGCACCCCGGTCACCTCTACCGAGAGCAGCCCGTCGTCGAGGAGCACGCGCGCGCCGACGTGCACATCGGCGGCCAGGCCCTCGTAGGTCGTCGGGATTTCCCCCGGACGGGCATCGGCCTCCGGCGCGAAGAGTACCCGCTGCCCGGGCTCCAGCCGCAGCGGCTCGTCCAGGTGGCCGACGCGGATGCGCGGCCCCTGGAGGTCCAGCAGGATGGCGGCCGACTCGGTGCGCTGGTTGATGAGTTGCTGGAGCTGCGTGATCCACCCCGCCCTGATCTCAGGGGTGGCGTGGGACGCGTTGATGCGGACGACGTTCACGCCCGCGTCGAGGAGCGCGGTCATCTGCGCGGGCTCGGCCCACGCAGGACCCAGTGTCGCGACGATCTTGGTGCGGCGTACGGCATTGCGCATTCGGGGGATTCTAACGTCGCCCGGTCAGCGATGCATCACGACCCTTCCGCCGACGACCGTGAGGGCGGCACGCCCCGCGCGGAATGCCGCGCCGTCACCCCGCTCCACCGCGGGGTCCACATCCCACGCCACCAGGTCGGCTTCCATGCCCGGCGCGAGGCGGCCGAGCCGGCGCTCGGTGCCGGAGGCGCGCGCGGCTTCGAGCGTATAGGCCCGCAGCACCTCCGCGAACCCGAGTCGCTCCTCCGGCCGCCAGCCGTCACCTGGCGTGCCGTCGGCGGCGCGACGCTCCATCGCGGCGTAAACGCCCTCTCGCGGATCGACCGAGGCCACCGGCACGTCGCTGCCGAAGACCACCGCCGTGCCTCGCTGGAGCAGTGAACGAAAGGCGTAGGCGCCGCGACCGCGCCGGCCCCAGTGTCGGTCCACCAGCGGGATGTCGGTGAGGAGATGGGCGGGCTGCATCGAAGCGACGATGCCGGCGCGCGCCGCCCGGGCAAGGTCATCGGGATGGACGCACTGGAAGTGCTCGATGCGATGGGGCAGGGCCGCGCGGGGCAGTCGCTGGAGCAGGTCCAGCGCCTGGCGCACCGCCGCATCGCCGATCGCGTGGGCCGTGATCGCGATCCCGTGCGCCGCAGCCAAGCGCATGGCTTCCGCCGCCGCCTGCTCGCCCGCCACGGGCATGCCCCGGTCGCGGCTGCCCTCGTACGGATCGATCATCCATGCGGTGCGGCTCCCCAGGCTGCCGTCGAGGAAAAGCTTCACCCCGCCCATGCCGAGCCAGGGGGAGCCGGTGCCGCTTCGGTGACCCCTGCGGATGAGATCCGGCAGCGAGGCGACCGGGGGATGAAAGAGCACTCGCAGCCTGAGGTCGCCCGCATCCTCCAGCCGGCGGAAGCCGGCCCACGCACGGTGGTCCTCCACGTCGTGCAACCCGGTCACGCCGAGGCGATGCGCCTCGGCCTGCGCGTCGCGAAGAGCCTCGTCCAGGATCTCGTCCGATGGGGGCGGGATGACGCGGGCGACCAGCTCCACCGCGCGCTCCAGCATCAGCCCCGTCGGCTCTCCCGCCGCGTCGCGCACGATACGACCACCCTGCGGATCGGTCGTATCCCGGGTCACGCCGGCGATCGCGAGCGCCGCGCTGTTCACCCAGGCCGCGTGCACGTCGAGCGAGTCGAGGTAGACCGGATTCGCATGCACCCGGTCCAGGGCATAGCGGTCGGGGCGCTCCGACCAGCCATTGGCGTCCCATCCGTGGCCCAGGATCCAGCCTCGCGACGGGGCGCCCGCCGCGACCCGTGCCAGCGCTTCCGTCCGGGTCTTCGCGCCGGTGAGCAGCACCCGCCGGCGGCCGAGCGCCCACATGGCGAAGTGGGTGTGGCCGTCCACAAAGCCCGGGGTGACGAGTGCCTCGGGATGCCGGTAGCGGCGGAGATGGCGGGGCGCCTGGCGGTCGATTTCCGCGGCGCGGCCGACCCCACGAATGCGGCCGTGTTCCCACCAGAGCGCGTCGCCCTCCAGGCCCGGCGTCAGGGTGACCACTCGACGCCCGAGGAGCACGCCACTGTCTGCACTTGGGAGTGCTGGCGCCGTCCTCAGCCGGCGATCCGGGGCGCTTTCCACATGTGGATAAGTCACGAACGTGAATATCTGGATGGCATGTCTTGAGGCCGGGAATTCACCGTCTGGATGCTGGAAAAGAGGTGAGATGAGTCAAGATATCACGTGGATGAGCAACAATTTACGGAAGTCTCAATACCTTGACCCGGAACAAGGCGACAGTGTCGCCACCCTACCTGTATTTATTCAGAGTCCGTGATTATGAACATCTTCTACATGGGGTGTTACCGCGCGAATCAACGACCGAAGGCCAGCTCCCCTTTCCCTCCCATTACCGCGGGACCGACGAACCGAACCGGTGATGCCTTCACCGCGTCGGCGAAGTCGTCGTCGCCCTCGACCCGGAGGGATCCCGCCATGCCCTTGGTCCATTCCGGCGTCAACGCGAGCCGCGCCGTCATGGGACCGCGGCGCTTGCTGTCTGCCCGCCAGACCACCGTGACCGCGCCGTTGCTCTTGGTGCTGTCGTCCACCTGACGGCCTTCCCAGGTGAGGATCGTGTTCTTCAGCTTGATGCTCCGTCGCACCCCGATGGGCGGCGCGGCCGGGTCGTCCTCATTGGGGAGGTTCTTCACTTCGCTCTCGACCTTTCGCAGGTCGAGCCCGCTCACCTCCGCCGCCCGCTCCAGCCGCCCACTGTTGGTGAACAGACGCAACACGACGTCCTGCGGGGTGTTCCCTGCTCCTTCCGACGCTGAGATCGTCCACACGCCGAGCATGGGCGCCTTTTGAGGATCCCGCTCGCTGATGCGGAGCGATCCGACATCCACGGTCAGCATGTAGTACATGCAGATCCGCGACGGCGTCCAGCTCGCGAACTCGGGTTGGGTGGTCACCACCCTCCGCAGCACCGGGCTGAGGTCCTCGATCGCGTCCGCACGGAGCGGGCGCGCTCCGCGAGGGATCGAGACGTCGAGGTTGGCCGGGTCGAGCAGCAGCTGGACGCAGAAGCCGGTCTGCAGGCCCTCGATCCGCCAGACCCGGTTGAGGTCCTGCTCCTCCTTCTCGTCCTGCGCGGCCAGCGGAGCGGGAGCGAGACCGGCAGTGGCCGCGAGGGTCAGGGCGAGCGCGGCGAAACGGATCGCGGAAATGCAGTCCTCCGAGGTGAAGGCCGGGCGGCTCAGTCGCCCCGGGCCGCCCGCACGGCCGAGCCGAGGGCGGAGTAGTCCTTGGGATCGAGCGGGTTGAACTTCAGGTTCTGGTACCTGATCTTGCCGTCCGGCCCGACCACAAACACGGTCCGCTTGGCCCGGCCGCCGTCGCCGTGGCTGGCGTACTTGCGGGCCACCGTGAGATCCGGATCGCTGAGCAGCCGGAACGGGAGATCGAGGCTCGCCGCGAACCGCTTGTGGCTCGCCAGCGAGTCGGAGCTGATGCCGAGCACCACCACGTCTTCGCCGAAGAGCGTGTCGTACTGATCTGCGAAGGTCTGCAGTTCCGCGGTGCAGCCCTTGGTGAAGTCCGCCGGATAGAAGGCGAGCACCACGGTCTTTCCCCGGTCCCGCCAGAGTTCGTAGGGAGCGTCGGGAGTGCCGATCGTGTCCTTCGTCGCCCACTGGAGCGAGAAACCCGGCGCCATGGTGCCTTCGCGGGGCGTGGCGGCCAGCACCACTCTTGGATTGCCGCCGGCCGACTGCGCGGCCAGGCTGCCCAGCGGCGCGGCCAGGAGCAGGCCCGCCATCGGGAATGTGTATCGGTACATGAGCGTCGAGCCTCGAAGAAGTTGGGTCATTGCGCGGCAACGCGGCGCAGAGCGCCGAGGAACTCCTGGTCGCCGCCGGTGCCGGTGTAGGTCACCCGGCCGGCGCGATCCACGATCACGACGTAGGACGTGGTCGGCGCCGCGTAGGCGCGGGTGCTTTCCCCCTCCTCGTCGTAGAGGGCACGGAACGGCGGCCGGCTGGATTCGACGTAGCGCCGCACCCGCTCAGGGCTCTGGTTCACCGCGACATTGATGCCGAGGAACGCCACCTTGTCGCCCAGCTCCGCCTGGGCCGCGCGGACCCGCGGCAGCAGCGTCTCGCACTGCTCGCACCAAGTGGCCCACCATTCCATGAACAGGGGTTGCTTTCCGAGGTACTGCGCCAGGCTCACCGGCTTTCCCTCGAGGTCCGTCACGGTGACGACCGGTGCCTTCACGCCGACCTGGAGCCCGGCCTCCTGCGCCGCGGCAGGGCTGGCCACCGGCGCAGCCAGGAGCAGCAGTGCCGTGCCCATCCGCCTCACAGCACGCTCCCCATTCTGACGAAGTAGTACTCGGCCATGAGCAGGAGCAGCACCCCACCCGCGCGCTTGACCCAGAGGGTCCACCGCCCCGCGGCCGGAAGCGCCGCGAGCAGGCCGCTCGAGAGGCCCACCGCCACGAGCAGGGCCGTCAGACCGAGCGAGAAGACGAACAGGTAAATGAAGCCAAGGACTGCGCTGCCGGTGCCGGCAACGAAGGTCAGCACGGCGGCGAAGGCCGGCGCCCCGCACGGCGCCGCCACCAGCCCGCTGGCTGCCCCCATCACCAGGGCGCCACCGGGTGACGACGCGCCGAGCCGGCCGGCCCAGCCCGCGAGCCTCTGGGGAACGTTCACAGTAAAGACGTCCAACAGGGCCAGCGCGAACACCAGCAGCAGGTTGCCGGTGACGAAGTAGGCCCAGGGGCTGGAAGCGATGGTCCCGAAGAGCGACCCCGTGAGCCCGGCCAGCAGGCCCAGCAAGGCATAAACCAGTGCGAGTCCGACGACGTAGGCTCCGGTCAGGACGGCGGTGCGCCTGCGGGAAATCCCGGTCGCGCCTGCCCCGCCCAGAATGCCGGCGGTGATGGGAATCATCGGGTAGACACAGGGCGTCAAGCTGGTCGCGAGGCCGGCGGCGAACAGCACCGGGAGTGCCGCCAGCGGCTCGTGGCGCAGGGTGGACTCGAGGGAGGACTGGGCGAAGGGACTCACGCCTGGACCGTCGCCGCCTCCGGCCGGTAGCGCGAGGCCACGTACTCCTCGAGAATCTCGAGGAACTCCGCCACGATCCGGTCGCCCTTGAGCGTGACCCGCAGACGGCCGTCCACGTACACCGGCGCCTTGGGCTCCTCGAAGGTGCCCGGCAGGGAGATGCCGATGTTCGCGTGCTTGGACTCGCCCGGGCCGTTCACCACGCAGCCCATGACGGCCACCTTCATCTCCGCCACGCCGGGTCGCTCCTGGCGCCAGACCGGCATCCTCTCCCGCAGGTAGTCTTGGATCTGCTGGGCCATCTCCTGGAAGAAGGTGCTGGTAGTGCGACCACAGCCGGGGCAGCTGGTCACCTGCGGCGTGAAGCTCCGGAGCCCGAGCGACTGGAGCACCTGCTGCGCCACCTGCACTTCCTCGGTGCGATCGCCCCCGGGAGCGGGAGTGAGCGAGACCCGGATGGTGTCGCCGATGCCCTCCTGGAGCAGAATGCTGAGCCCCGCGGTGCTCGCGATGATGCCCTTGGCGCCCAGGCCTGCCTCGGTGAGACCGAGGTGCAGCGGATAGTCGCAGCGTGCGGCCAGCATGCGGTACACGTCCACCAGGTCCTGCACCCCGGACACCTTCGCGCTGAGCACGATCCGGTCGTGGCGCATGCCCGCGGATTCGGCGAGAGCGGCGGAGCGGAGCGCGCTCTCCACCATCGCCTCCATGGTGACGTCGCGCGCGTCGCGGGGCGCGGGGCGGCGGGCATTCTCGTCCATCATCTCGGTCAGCAGGATCTGGTCCAGCGAACCCCAGTTCACGCCGATCCGCACCGGCTTGTCATTGGCGAGGGCGACGTCCACGATCGCCCGGAAGTTCTCGTCCGCGCGCTTGCCGCCCACGTTCCCGGGGTTGATCCGGTACTTGGCGAGGGCGCCGGCGCACTCGGGGTAACGGGCGAGCAGAAGGTGGCCGTTGTAATGGAAGTCGCCGATCACCGGCACCGGCAGGTCGAGCCGCTCCAGCTCCTCCACGATGCGGGGCACGGCCGCAGCCGCGTCGTCGTTATTGACCGTCACCCGCACCAGCTCGCTGCCCGCGCGGGCGAGTGCCTCGATCTGCCGCACCGTCGCCGTCACGTCGGCGGTGTCGGTGTTGGTCATGGACTGGACCACGATCGGGTGCCCCGAGCCGACGGGCAACCCGCCCACGCGGACGGTGACGGTCGAGCGACGGATGGTGGAGGGCATGGGCGGGAATATAACTTCGTGCATGCCAGAGACCCCGCAGGAGGGAGCTCGCCGCGCCGCCATCACCGGCGTCGCGACCTACGTTCCCGAGGGGGTGGTGACCAATGCCGATCTGGCCCGCAGACTCGACACCTCCGACCAGTGGATCGTGACCCGCACCGGCATCCGCGAGCGTCGGCTGGCGGCGCCGGGGGAAACCACAGCCAGCATGGGGTCGGAAGCGGTGCGCCGGCTGATGGCCGCCAGAGGGCTCGGCCCCGACGAGGTGGACGCCCTCATCGTGGCCACCGTGACACCCGACATGCTCTTCCCGGCCACCGCATGCCTGATCCAGGACCGGCTGGGGCTCCCCCGGGTCTGGGGCTTCGACCTCTCCGCCGCTTGCTCCGGCTTCCTCTACGCCATGACCACCGGCGCCCAGCTGGTGGCGTCGGGCGCGCACCGCCGCGTGATCGTCGTTGGGGCCGACCTGATGAGCGCGATCATCGACCCGCTCGACCGGACCACGGCGGTGCTCTTTGGCGATGGCGCGGGGGCGGTGCTGCTGGAGGAGGCGGAGCCCGGGTTCGGCCTGCTCGACTTCTACCACCGGGTGGACGGCAGCGGGCGTGACGACCTGCTGATGCCGGCCGGCGGGAGCCTCAAGCCGGCGAGCGCGGAGACGGTCGCCGCGCGAGAGCATTTCCTGCGGCAGAACGGCCGCACGGTCTTCAAGTTTGCCGTGTCGCAGATGGCCGAGTGCGTGAAGCGGCTGGTGCAGCGGAACGGGCTCGCCATCGGCGACATCGCCGTCGTCATCCCGCACCAGGCCAACCAACGCATTCTCGACGCGACGGCGGACCACCTGGGCCTGCCGCACGAGCGGATGGCGTCGGTGATCGCCCGCTACGGCAACACGACAGCCGCCACGCTGCCGCTGGCGCTGGACGACGTGCTGCGCTGCGGGCGCCTCGAGCGCGGAGACCTGGTGGTCTTCGTGGCCGTGGGAGCAGGATTCACGATGGGGGCGACGCTGGTGCGGTGGGGCTGACAGCATTACACCCGAGAAAACTCCGCCCGATCGATCGCCGCCAGGTCGTCCGCCGATACCTCCAGGTCCCCGGCCCGCAGGCTGTCCAGCGCGTGCTCCACTCGGCGCGCGCTCGGGATCACGACGACCGCGGGCGATTTCGACAGCACCCAGGCCAGTACCAGCGCGTGGGTCGACACCCCGAGCCGCGAGGCCATCGGACCCAGCACGGGATGGTCGGGGAGCTTGCGGTTGAGCCGGCCCCCTCCCACCGGGCTGTAGGCCAGGAACCCGATCCCACGCTCCTCGCAGAGGCGCAGCACACCGTCCTCCAGCGCCTCCCGGAAGAACGGATTCAGGCGGTTCTGCACCGTCGCGAGCGGGACGACCGCCTCGGCGGCGCGGATCTGGGCGACGGAGACGTTGGAGACTCCCACCCAGCGGATCTTGCCTTCGCGCCGCAGGTCGGCGAGCGCACCAACGCTCTCCTCGAACGGCACATCGGGATCGGGAGCGTGGAGCTGGTAGAGGGCGATGCGATCGACGCCGAGCGCGAGCAGGGAGCGCTCGCAGGCCGTGCGGAGATGCTGGGGACGGCCGTCACGCTCCCAGCGACCGCCCGGCCGGGTGAGACCACCCTTGGTCGCGACCAGGATCTCCTCTCGCGGGCCACCCCAGCCCCGGAGCGCGTCGGCGACCAGCCGCTCGTTGTGCCCGAGGTCGGCATCGTCGAGACAGTACACGTCGGCGGTGTCGATCAGGCGGGCGCCGGCGTCCAGCGCCGCGCGGACCACCTCGATGCTCACCGATTGGGGAGGTCGTTCCTGGAGGGACAGGTGCATGCCGCCGTAGCCGACGGCGGGTACTGCGGGTGCGCCCGCCCCGAGTCCGCGAAGCTTCACGACCGGCCCGGAGCGGACGCTGGGATCAGGCGAGACCGAGCTGGCGGGTGAGGCGCCGCCAATCCTGGGCCGAGACGACGCCCTGCTCGAAGAGCGGGGTCAGCGCCGCCAGGATCTCGGCGCGGGAGCCGTCTATGCGGCGGTCGCGGAGCTCACTGATCATGCGCGCGAAGCGGTGTTCATATTCGTCCGCATCGAGCTCTCCCTCGCCCCGCTGCCGGCTGAGCTTCTTCAGCTCCTCCGCCACGCGAGCCGGGGAAATGGGCTTGAGTGCGCCTTCCTGCTGGTCAGCCGCCATGGGGTCCTCGCGAAGGCCGGAATGAATGACATGCCACTTGTCTCCAAAATGGCCCTCATCGACTGGCGCCGTCCAGTGTCCGATCCGGGGACTCAGTTCCGCGGGTAGTCTACCGTCACCAGGAGGCGTCGCCGCCCTCCGGTCGAGGCGAACTCAGCCCGGGTCCGCACCAGATCGTTGCGACTCAGGTGGGGGCCGGGCGCTGGCGAAAGGAGAACCTGTCGACCGAGTGCCTGGGCCTCGGCCAGCCCCAACCAAGCGGCGCCCCCCGGCAGCACTCGGGCGGTGACTTGCATCGTGCCAAGGGCCTGGGCAGAGGCCCCGCCCGGGAGGCCGGCCGTCAGGGGGGCGACGATCAGGCCGAGCCGGAGAATCTTCCGACCCCACAGGCACCCCACGGGCCTGGCGGGAAGGCCCCCGTGTGCCGGCCCCGAACCCCCATCCCCGGGGGGAAACCACAAACCGAACATTTGACCATCCCGCTACTTACGCGGCCGCAACCGCGGGGGAGCGACAGTCGCGAATCGTCAATGTTCTAGACGACCCCCGGCTCTCACATCACCCAAGTGGTGTAGATATTTGAACATTCCAACCTCGGCCCGCTGTCAGCCTTTTATGCAACCAGCAATAGCTGGCACGCGCATTGCCCCTCCCCCCGACCGCCGGGGAGCGCGAACTCCCCTCACTGCTCGAAGCGGGACCAAACCACTTCTTCAACGATCGGGGAGAGAAGCACATGCGCACCGCAACCATACTCTCGGCCCTCGTGGCCGCCGGCCTGACCGTCGGCGCGGCGGCGGCCGAGGCCCAGACCAGCGCGAGCATCCAGGCGACCGCCACGGTGCTCTCGGCGCTTACCGTTGCCGCGGGGAACGACCTCCAGTTCGGCAACGTGACGCCGGGCGTGAACAAGACGATCGCCTACACCGACGCTGGGGCCGGTACGTTCACCGTGACCAAGGCCGCGACCAGCGGTGTCACCCTGGCGTTTACGCTCCCGACCGACCTGAGCGACGGGACGAACAACCTGCCCATCGGGACCTGGACCGGCGCCTGGAACACCTCGGCGACGACCGCTGGAGCGACCGCCTTCACGCCCAGCGCGGCGGGCAGTAACACCACGGTCACCGCGGGTACATCGCTCACCGTGTTTGTGGGAGCGACTGTCTCTCCGGGAGCGGCCCAGGCAGCAGGCGCCTACAGCGGCACTGTCACCATGTCGGCGGTTTACTTCTAAGCCAGCGGTTCCTCCCGACTGATCGGCGGGCGCGCCGGTCGGGGTGGTTTCCGCCTCCTCGACCGGCGCACTCGTGACGATCCCGCGGAGAACCAGATGCGATTTCAGTTGCTCGTTCTGCTGGCGGCGCTGACTGCCGCGCCGTCTGCCGCCGCACAGGTCTCGGTCGCTCCGATCCGGGATCTCGCGTTCGGCCCGGTGATCGTCGGCATCCCGAGCACCGTGGGTCCCAATCACCCGACTCGGAGCGGACAGTTCCGAATCACGGCGCCGGTGGGCTCGAAGGTTCAGATCCGGCTCACCTTGCCCGGCCAGCTTGCCGGCCCCGCGGGCGCTCAGCTGCCGATCAGCTTCAGCAGCAACGACGCGATCGCCGTAGGGGGATGGCCGGGCGCCACGCCGAACACCTTCAACCCCAAGGCCACCCGCAACCTTCAGTTCACCGGCGGCACGATCTACAACGTGTTCGTCGGCGGAACGGTGAGTCCGGCCGCCAACCAACGCCAGGGCAACTACGCCGCCACGATCACCCTCACGCTCACCAACTTCTGATGCGCACGCTACGGCTTCTCCGACTCTCACTCGCTGCCGCTCTCACGCTGCCCGCCGTCGCGGTCGCCCAGGGCGTGCTCGTCGCCCCTCATGCCGTGGTAATCGACCACCGTACCCGCAGCGGGTCGCTCAGCCTGTACAACCCCGGCGACCAGCCCACCGAGGTCTCCCTCTCCACGTTCTTCGGCTATCCGGTGACGGACTCCTCCGGCAACTTCGACCTTCGCACGGTGGAACGTCCCGGCGCCAACATGCCCTCGGCCGCCGAATGGCTGGAGGCCTTTCCCAAGAGAATGGTGCTCCAACCGAAGGAGCGCCAGACCGTCCGCCTCCTCGCCCGGCCGCCGCAGGCCCTACCCGACGGGGAGTACTGGGCCCGCCTCGTGGTGTCGGCCAAGGCCGGGTCGGTGCCTGTCAGCGGGGTGGACTCCAGCTCCGGCATCACGGTGGGCCTGAACCTGGAAGTCCGTACAGTGCTTCCGCTTCAGTACCGAAAGGGGTCGGTGGCCACCTCGGTGCGGGCCAGCCGCCTGACGGCTGGGGTCGAGGGCGATTCCCTGGCCGTTCGCCTCCACCTCGTGCGCCAGGGCACCGCCGCCTACATCGGGACCGTTCGGGGGGCCCTGGCCGACCCCTCGGGCCGGACGGTCGCCACCTTCAGCAGCCCGGTGGCCGTGTACTACGATGTGGATCCTCGCTTCACGGCGCCGCTGCCGGCCGGCACGCTGCCGCCGGGGCCCTATCGCCTCCGGGTGGAAGTCACCACCGAGCGCGAGGACCTCGCGCCGGAGACGCTCATTGCCGCCCGCCCCGTGCGTGACTCGCTGGAGCTGCACCTGCCGTGATCCCGCGCCGGGCCGTGCCCGCGCTCCTGCTGACGGCGCTGCTCGCGCCGAGGGCAGCCCACGCCCAGGCGACCGCCGACACCACTGGCCTCGAGCCGGTCCTGATCGAGCTGTCGGTCGGGCGGTACAGCTCGCGCACGGTGCCCGCCTACCGCGCCAGCGGTGACGCGTTGCTACCGGTGCTCCAGCTCGCCGAGCTGGCGGAGCTCCGGGTAGCGTCACTCCCCGACGGCGCCATCGAGGTCACGGTTCGTCAAGGCCGGCAGCCGGTCGTGCTCGATCCCGCCCGATGGGAGATCCGCGCACCCGATGTTACGCTCGAGCTCACCCCTGCCGACCGCCTGGTCAAGACGGACGATCAATACCTCAGCACTCGGGTCTTGAGCCGGCTTCTTCGGGTCAGCTTCGCGGTGAACTGGAGTGAGCTCACGGTCGGTGTGCTCGACGCCGATAGCCTTCCGATCGGCCGGCGGGTGGCACGCGAGCGAGCGCATGCGCTCTTCCGCCGTGCGGGCCGGGAGGGTGGTCCCGACCTGGCCCTGGAGACGGAGCGCACCCGGTGGGACGGGATGGTACTGGATTATTCCGTACTCGCACCGACTCAGGACCTGATGGGCAGCGGAGCCTGGTCGGCCGGCCTGGGCGCCAATCTGTTCGGCGGCTCACTCCAGAGCCGGCTCGCCAGCGCGGGCCCGCCTCGCGATGGCGACGTCCGGGTGGACGCCTCGTGGACCGGCGTCTGGCGAAAGAGCCGCTACCTCACCCAGCTGCGCCTGGGCGATGGTCTCGCGACGGGCCCCCGGCCGCGCACGGTGCGCGGCCTCACGCTTTCCAATGCCCCCTTCCTGCGGTCCTCGCTCTTCGGCGACATCGGATTCGAGGGCGCGCTCGGTCCCGGCTGGGAGATCGAAGCGTACCGCGGCGGACGGTTGATCGCGCTCGATTCCGCCGACGCGACCGGCCGCTTCTCCTTCGATCTGCCCATCGAGTACGGCGAGAACCCGATGGACTTCGTCGCCTACGGTCCCTTCGGCGAGGTACGGCGGTTCAACCGCAACTATCGGGTGAGCGGGGACATCATTCCCGACCGGAAGGTGGAATACGGCCTCACCGTCGGCGCCTGCCGGAGCGAGGCCTGTGATGCCAGCGCGAACCTCGACCTCCGTTACGGGATCTCCTCCCGCTGGACCGTGCGCGGCGGCGTCGACCGATTCTGGCGTGACTCGCTCCCGGGCCTGTCCCACCCGTACCTGGGCCTGGGAGGCTCCATCGGCAACGCCTGGGGGGTCGAAGTGGAGGCCGTGGCCTCGGCGGTGGTTCGTGGCGCACTCCGGTACGAGCCCTCCCAGGATCTCCGGGTCACCACCGAGCTCCACGACTTCGCCACAGGCGTGGCGGCGCCGTTGCTCACCCCGGTCGGCCGCCGCACCCAGTGGACCACCGAGCTGCTCGCGCGGCCGCTGCGCGGGCGCGACGACATCTATCTCGAGGGGAGCGTAGATCGGATCGACGCGGTGAACGGCGAGACGACCAGCGGCCGGCTCGGCCTTTCCTTCTACGCCTCGCGCTTCCGCCTGGCTCCCGCGGTGCGACACGTGCGGTTCGCCAGCCCGACCGGCCTCGCTACCAACGAATCGTTCGCCTCGCTCAACACCTTCTCACTTCCCTTCCCGGAGCTCGGTCCGGTGCTGGGCCGGGTCACGACGCGAACAGTGCTCGAGGTGGGCAACGGAGGGGGTGTTGGGCTCGCGGGTGGCTATCTGGCGCGGGAGCTGAGTCAGCACATGCAGGTGGAGGCAGGCGCGACCTGGACCCGCGGCCTCGGCACCTCGCTCTCGCTCTTCGTCTCCACCCTGCTGCCAAGCCTGCGCGCGACCACCAGCATGACCGCTCCGCCG
This sequence comes from Gemmatimonadales bacterium, assembly GCA_036556505.1. Classification (GTDB taxonomy): domain Bacteria; phylum Gemmatimonadota; class Gemmatimonadetes; order Gemmatimonadales; family GWC2-71-9; genus CAVVWJ01. The sequence goes on along the minus strand of DATBJH010000040.1, from coordinate 15,968 downwards.
GCCGGCAGCCCGATGGTGAGTCAGTACGTGCAGGGCTCGGTGCTGTACGAGCCCGGCCGGCGGCAGGTGGCGTTCGCCAGCGGCCCTTCGCTGGAGCGGGCGGGGATCAGCGGCCGGGTCTTCCTCGACGCGAATGGCGATGGGCGCTGGCAGCAGGACGAGCGGACGATCAGCGGCGTCCGGGTCCGGGCAGGGTTCGTCACGGCACTCTCCGATTCCTCGGGGCGCTACCGGATCTGGGACCTCCCGGCGTTCGAGCCAGTGCTGGTGGCGGTGGACTCCAGCACACTGGTATCCCCGCTCTGGACCCCAGCCTACAACTCGGTCAGCGTCGAGACCGGCCCCAACCGGTTCCGCGGCGTCGACATCCCCATCGTGCCCGCTGGCGTCATCGAAGGGCGGGTGGTGCGCCAGACGGTGGATTCGATCGTGGCCGTGCCCGGGCTGCGGCTGCTGCTGCGAAGGCACGGCTCCAGCCAGACGGTCCAGCTCGTCACCTTCTCGGACGGTGGCTTCTATCTCATCGGGGTGAAGCCCGGCACCTACGAGCTGTCGGTGGAGCCTGGGGCCCTTGCGCGGCTGGAGCTCTCGGCGTGGCCCATCGGGTTCGCCATGCCCTCCTCCCCGGAGGGCGCGACGGTGGACGGACTCGAGCTGCGGCTGGAGTGAGGCATGGAATCGGCCCGAGCGCCGGCGGCTGGGCCGGAGGGCGGATCAGGCCGCGGTGAGAGCCTTCGACAACACCTCGGGAAGCAGTCCGTTGTCCCAATACTCCACGTGCGCCATGAGCAGGGTGGTCGCTTCCCGGTCGCGCAGGTTGTCCACCCGCCGCGGATCGCTCGAGTCCGGCAAGTCGAAGTACTCCAGGGAGCCGCTGATGATGTCCCACGGGGAGTAGATGTTCACCCACCGCTGGGGCCGCCACTCGTAGTCCTGAAGCATCGGCTGCGCCGACGCGACCAATGCCTCCCGTGCCTGCGTCGTCCTGCGGTGCTGGATGGCGAAGACGAACGTGGTCTTGTCGAGCGGCGAGCCGAAGGTGAGGAAGAGCGGCGTCCTTCGCGCGACATCGCGGGTGGGCCGCCCGCCCTGGCGGTCGATCGCATCCTCGCAGAGCAGCTGGTTCAGCACGTCGTAGCTCACGACCGATCCGAGCGAGTGGCCGACGACCACGACCTGGTCGTACGCATCGGCGCCGCCCGCGGTATACACGGCGCGGGCCCGCTCGGTGACACACTCCCGGATCCGGGCCCGGAGGTCGGCGAAGCGATCCACCGTATGGGACTCCACGTACACGACGACGTCGCCCAGATACTGCACCAGGAAGCGGCGCACCACCTCGCTCAACAGCAGCACCACGGCCCAGGTCACCAGCAGCCGAAGAGGCCAGTGATTGTCCGGGCCGGTGCCAGGCCAGAGCACGGCCACCTCGATGCCGATCAGTACCGTTCCCGCCACCAGGATGCCCAGAACCACCAGCGAGAGGAACGGCTGCTGCCCCGGTTGGCGCGCCGCGATCTGGGATCCCGCGGCCCGCAGGAACTTCCAGGCCCACGAGCCGAGGGCGTAAGCCAGCACGACCAGCGGGATGGCGAGGAACACCGTGGTGCACCAGGTATCGAGCGCGGCCGCCTGCTGCGCGCCCAGCCAGCTGCTCCACCGCGGCTGGTCCGCGCTCCACGAGCCGCCGTGCTGGACATGGGAAAGGATCAGCAACGGGAGGGCGATCCCGGCCAGAACCGCCGCCAGCAGCGTCGCCGCGAAGGTGAGCACGCTGAGCGGGCCGAATACCGGTCGCAGCCAGCGCAGTCCGGCTCGCCGGCTCAGCTTCGCGACGCCGAGGGTCAGCACGAACACCGTGGCGGTCACCAGAAAGACGTTGAGCGTGGTGGTGAGATCGCAGAAGAGCGCGTCGCTGAGCCAGTCCGGGGGCGTGGAGCCGAGCGGAGCGCGGGCGGCGCTCACCAGCACGGCGACGCCGTTCATGACCGCCAGCGCGCCGATGGTGGCGAGCGCCACCACCAGATAGGCCCAGGTCCTCACCGGGATATCGTAGGCCTGCCAGCGCCCGAAGATCCAGCGGGAGAAGCTGGTGCTGCTGTTGATGATTCCGTTCATCCCGGCGCGCAGCAGGAAGCGGGAGACGTCCCGCAGACTGACTTCACCCTCGGTGAGCGGCGCCCAGTATCCCTCGTAGAAGTGGACCTCGCTGCCCTGCGACGGCAGCCGGAGCACCAGCCGCTGCATCTGCTGACCCTCGAGACGCACCGTCTCCGCCTCGGGCCGCGCGGAGGCGAACGGCTCCTGGCGGCGCAGGCGCTCGAACACGGCGTCCAGGGTGGCGAACGGCACCTGCTGCCCCATGCCGTGGGTGATGAACACCGCCAGCTTGCGAAGTGGGGCGGCGCCGGTGGCGGCGGCCGTCGGCTCGCCCGGCGCGCAGACCTTGTAGTCCGACTCGGTCGCGGATGAGACCTGAGACATGCTTCTTGGCGGGTGTGAAACAGGGGGTGCTACGAGGTTAGTCGGGACTCCTGCGACACGGTAGGTCTGGTCACCCGCTCACCGGATACCTCCAGGAAAGCGAAAAGGACGGTCGAAAGACCGTCCTGATCAAGCCTCCCTGCCAGGGCCAATCGCTTCAGCCGAGCAGCAGCCCCAGGAGACAGGCGGTGAGCGCGATGGCGACATGCTGGTGGAAGCCCGAGGCCAGCCGTTCCTGGGCCCGGGAGAACTCGAGAGAGATGCTGTCGAGGCCGCGCATGTCGCCATCCGTCCGCGTTGGAGATGGAAACAAGCTGGCGACAGCTCGTCAAGCCGATATCAAGTGTTTATATGCCTTGTACTTGCAGAGCGTCACCGCGCAGCGGCACCTTTCGGTGACTCCAGGGATTGAGGTGGGCCGATGAGCCGGTCGCGGGGAACGATCAGGATGGTCGCGGTGGTCTGGTGGTGTGCGTGCGCCCCCCGCCCCGCGACGGAAACCGCCCAGCCCACCGACGACTCGGCCTCGCCGGCCGTACGCACCGTCGAGCGGTTCATCAGGGACACGATGCGGGTTCTCCATGCGCCGGGCGCCTCCATCTGCGTGATCCGCGATGGGCGGACAGTCTGGAGCAGGGCCTTCGGCCTTGCGGACCTGGAGCAGAACGTCCCCGCGACGACCGAGACCAGGTTCCGGATCGGTAGCGTCTCCAAGTCGCTGACGTCGGTCGCTATCGGCCGCCTGGTCCAGGACGGGCAGCTCGACCTGGATTCGCCGGTCCAGCGCTACGCCCCCGGCTTCCCAGAGAAGCGCTATTCCATCACCGTCCGCCAGGTCGCGGGCCACCTCGCCGGTCTCCGGCACTATGACACCGGGGAGTTCGAGAACCGAAGGCACTACGCAACGGTGACCGAGGGTCTCGCGATCTTCGCGGCCGACTCGCTGCTGTTCGAGCCGGGGACACAGTACAGCTACTCGAGCTACGGGTACAACCTCCTGGGAGCCGTCATCGAGGGAGCCTCGGGGCGGTCCTACGTGGCGTATATGAGAGACGCAGTCCTGCATCCCGCGGGAATGACCCATACCTCATTCGAGCATCCCGACAGCCTCATTCCCAAGCGTGGACGATATTACACCAGGACCGACTCCACCGGCCCGACGATCAACGCGCCCTACGTGGACAATACCTACAAGTGGCCGAGCGGCGGATTTCTCTCCACCGCGGAGGATCTGGCACGTTTCGGCGACCTGCTGCTGCGGGGCGAGCTGCTGCGGCCCGAGACCGTCGCCCTGCTGTGGACGCCGATGCAGACCAGCGACGGCAAGCCGACGGACTACGGTATCGGGTGGAGCGTCGAGCGCGACTCGCTCGGCCGGCGGCGCGTGCACCACTCGGGGGGATCGGTGGGCGGGACGGCGCACCTCATCATCTACCCCGAGCAGCGGGTCGTCGTGGCCGTGCTGGTGAACAGCGACTACACCTTCATCAACGCGATCCCGCGCTACGCGGAGCCGTTCCTGCCTCCGGCGCCACGACGGTGACATCAAACGGTCCGAAGCTGAGCTCGTCGGCCGCTTCATCATGCCCATATCCCACCATCACCGTTCCAGCGCCGGGTTCACCCTGGCCGGTCACATCCTTCTGGAAGTTGTGATCCGCCACGCTGGCGACCGTCGCCAGAGTTGCCGGAGTGAAGGTGAGGCCGGCGTGGTGCTCGTCTTCGATACCGGTAACAACCTCTCCCTCGTGGATAAACCTGACCTCGACCCGGACCACTTCCCCGGCGGGCAGCACCAGGCCGTCGGAAACGTCGGTACCGTTCACGAACAGCGCCGCGTCATCAGGGGTGTGGCCCTCCTCGGGCGCTGTCTCATCGTCGCCGCAGGCGGCGAAGGCCAGGACGGTCAGGAGGATGGCGGTCGAGCGAAAGTGGGATCGAGTCATCACAAGCGGCTCCTTACGGAAGATGTGATCAGGTCTCGTGGCCGAGTCGAAGCGCCATGCGCAGCGCTCGCGGGGCACCGGGATTGAGGAAGCCCGAGGCGCGGAGCTCCGGATACTTCGTGTCCAGCACGTTCAGCAGATCCAGGTCCAGGCTCGGCCCGGTGCGGGTGAGCCGCACCGTGGCGCCCAGGTCCACCAGCGCGTAGGCCTGAGTTCGGAGGCTCGGCTCGCCGATCGGCGTGAATGGACCCGAGAACCGGAGCGCCACGCGCGACGCCACCGATGTGGTGATCGCCGCATCGACGCCGAGCCGGCCGTTGTAGCGCGCCACGCCGGGGACCTGCGCGCCGGGCTCGAGCGGCTGGTCATGATTTGCCGTGGCGGTGACCGGGCGCCACCCGGTTACCAGCGCGGCATCGGCGATCGCGGGCGCCGTGCCCGCTGGCTCGGCGACGTCGGTGATCTTCGCGTCGTTCCAGGTAGCCTCCGCCGCGAGCCGGAGGCCGTCCCGGGGGGTGATCGCCACGTCCAGCGAGACCCCCTGGCGCACACTCTCACCCGCCTCGGTGACCTCCCGTGTGACCGGATCGAGGATTCGCTCGTGGGCGACATCGAATCGGAAGAGTGCCAGCCGAATCTCCGTCCGCTCATCCAGCCAGCTGGCTCCGATCTCCTTGGCCCAGGCGATCACGGGATGCCGGGTCGGGTCCTGGATGGTCCCTACCGCGCCGCGGAAGCCGCGCGCGAGCGAGGCCTGCAGAAAGACTCGGTCGTTCAGCAGGTAGCGCGCCCCCAGCTTCGGGTTCGCCAGAAGCCGGGTCTCGTTCCGCCACTCGCCACCGCCCGACAGTCGGTCCAGGCTGGCATAGTGCATCAGGTCGAGACGCCCGCCCACGTCGTACGCTACCCGCTGCCCCAGGAGGCCCCGCCATCTCACATACCCGGCACCTGCCTGGTAGCGGCCGTCGTTCGCCTGGGTCTGTGATTCGCGTACCCGGGCCTCGGTGTCGTACAGATCGTACCGGACCCAGTCGGCGCGGCCGCTCACGCCCGCGGTGATCTCGCTCGTGCCGGGGCGCCAGATCAACCGAGCGTCGCCTCCCACGGCCTCGCGGCCGTCTTCCTCTTCGGATTGGGCGACCAGCTCATCGTGCGGGATATTGAGGAAGACCCGCGAGCGCACGCCCTGGGTCCAGAGCGCGGACTCGAAGGTGGTGGCGTCACCCGTGGGCACGTGATAGTGCCCGTGCAGGATCAGCCGTCCAGCCGAGCCGCCATCGGTCGGATCGGTGGCCGCTTCCAGATCGTCGGCATTGTACCGGTCCACGGAGACGAAGCCGGGCGAGTTCCAGCTCGACCCGTACAGCATGGCTCCGCCGGTCAGACGCCCGGCGCCGGCCCGACGCCAGCCGTGGGCCACCACGTTGCCGAGCCAGTAGTCGTCGTTCTCGCGCCAGCCCTGCTGGCGCTCGCCGTCCACCGCGAGCAGCCCTCCGGAGGTCGGACCACGTCGTCCGGAGCGGACCCACCCTCCGAAGTCGCCGAAGCTGGAGCCGCGCAGCGAAGCGATGCTGCCCTCGGCATCGTCCGCGGTGGTGGCCTCGACCACGCCCCCGAACGCGAAGTCCCCGTACAGCGGACTGGAAGGGCCGTGGATGACCCGGAGCGACGCCAGTGAGGCCGGGGTCAGCAGGCTCCAGTCGGCGTAGCCCTCGACATGCCCGTGGAGCGGGAGGTTGATCGGCACGCCGTCCACCACCAGCAGGACGTCCGACGAGTGGTCGGAGGTGAAGCCGCGAATGACGGCATCGGATGCGAAACCGGGTCCCTGGCCCTGCTCGTGCACTTCGATCCCGGCAGTGCGGCGGACCATGTCATAGGGCCCGCTCGCCGGGGCCCGGTGAAGCCGCTCCGCCGGAACCTCGATCGTCTCGACCGGCGGCGCGACCGAGGGGGCCCTGGCGCCGATCACCGTGATCGGCGCCAAGGTGGCGGCCTCAGTAGTGTCGCGCTTGGTCGGCTCGTGTTGCGCTGCCAGCAGCGCCGGCCCGACGAGCCAGCAGCCGATCAGGGCACCGACGGCGCGGCGCAGCGGCCATGCGGCCGTCGCGGCTGACGGGTTGACCATTCCCTCTCAACGCTCCAGGACGGACCGGTACCGCCGGCGGGAAGCCGACAGGGGGGCCGGTCACAGTGCGGATCTGACTCTTCGACGATTGACGACGATCAGGTGCGTGGAGCGGGAGGGCCGATGGAGAACGGAAGGAGGTGCGGATCAGCGGGTAGCGGGCGAAGGTCAACCACCGCCGCGGCCGGTGCGGTCGACATGGGGGGTGCAACAGCGGCGACCAGCCGGGGCGGCGCCATGCCGACGCTCATCCCCGAGCCATGGGCGAGGCACACGCACCAGGGCGGAGCAGGAACGGGCGCACCGCTCTTGTGCCCGTGATGCCCGGCGTGAGCGGAGGCACCGCCCACGCCGTCGCTCATGCACCCCCAGCCGGCCGGCGTCCCGGCGACCCGCAAGCCGAACATCCCGGCCAGCAGGAGGGCCAGGCCGGCGCGGAGCCACGAGCGGGAGAGGCGCGAAAGGGGCGGCCGCATCACCGGAAACAGTGGCGGGGAGGCCCCCGGAACGCAAGCACCCTGACCGGGGTGGCCAGGGCTGCTACCGGACGAGGCGCTCGAGGTAGAGCAGCGGGTCACCCTGGTAGACGACCCTGCCCCGCTCGGTGAAGCCACAGCGGGCGTAGAATCCGGCGGCACCGGCGGCCGCATCGAAGGCATCGAGACGAATGGCATCGGCGGGCCACGCGCGGGCGACGGCCACGGCGTCCTCCAGTGCGAACCTTCCCAGTCCCTGACCCTGATGCTCGACGGACACGGCCATCCCCGTCAGGTAGAGCGGCCGCTTCACCGGCGTGAAGTGCGAGACCTCGATCGCCCAGGGCTTCTTGATCGCGAGCCGCAGCACCGTGAGGATCCGCCTTCCCTCGATCCCGATGCGGACCCGCGCGTGACGCTGGGCAAGTGTCGCGCCCCGCTCGGTCACGAGCGTCGACCATGGGCCGGGCCCGTAGCGAGCGGTCAGCGCACCAGAGGCCGCGTTCTGCAGCCCGGCTATCGTCGCCACGTCCTCCGCCCTGGCATCGCGGAACCTCACAGCAGCGGCACCGCGATCAGGCTGCGCAGAGTCCCCTCACCCTCCCAGTGCGATCGTCGCCCATACCAGCACGGCACCGATGCCGAGCATCAACAGCCCGCTCAGCCAGGGATGTCTTCCCGCATGGCCCCCGAGGTAGTAGCCGCCGAGAAACAGCATCGCCAGGGCGATGGCATTGGAAAGCCGGAGCGCCCGGTGGGCCTCGTGGATGAAGGCGAACGGCAGCGCCACCGGAAGCGTCGCGAGGAAGACCAGGAGAAAGACACCGAGCGCCATCCGGAGATCCGCGAACGTGATCGAGAACCTGCCCGGTTCCGGAAGCGAGGACAGCCGGCTTCGGATGGCGTCCACTTCATCCGGCTTCATGGTGGAAGCGACGATCGGAGGCATCGCCTCCAGAATCAACTCCCGCGCGCGCGTCGGATTCGAAGTCCGCACTTCCTTCAGGATCGCCAGGTTGCGGCCCCGTTCGGTCAGCGCGGCGAGGAGAAACATCACTGCATCCACCAACCCCCAGGCGATATTGCACCCCAGCGCGCCGATCAGCATCTCTCGGACTTCGCTCCGGTCCGCCGTTGCCACGCTCAGGGTTCCGGTGAAAGTGAGCGCCATGATCAGGCCGAAGAGCACTTCGGAGACACGGTCTACCGGGGACAGGAACGAGCCCGAACCGGCCGCTGGCGCCGGCGGGTCGGCAATGCCGGCTCCGGCGATGGAAGGTGAGACCTTCATGCCGGCACGAAGTAGAGGAGCAGCGCGATCGTCGCGTACACCGTCAGCAGTTGGACCCCCTTGAACCAGTTGCCTTTGCCGTCGTTGCCCACCGACCCGCCGATCAGCACCGCCAGGAACAGGACGCCCAGCTCGACCCGGCTGAACGAGAGATCGAGCGGCTCGGGCGCGATCACCCTGCTGAGGAGCACCAGCACCGGCGCCACGAACAGCGCGATCTGGATGCAGCTGCCGTAGACCACGCCCATGGTCAGGTCCAGCTTGTTCTTGGCGCCGGCGGCGATGGCCGAGAGACTCTCGGCGGCGCCGCCCACCACCGCCACGATGATCATGCCGATGAAGGTTTGCGACATCCCCAGCTCCTCGCCGGTGCCTTCCGCGGCGCCGACCAGGATCTCACTCATCCAGGCCGCCAGGACCGACGCCCCGACCAGTGTGCCCACCGCCCGGGACATGCTCCACGCGGCCCCCTGTTCGTGGCCGTGGCCGTCCTTCGCTTCTCCGGCGAACTCGTCGCGATGCGTGCCCAGCATGAAGTAGAGGTACAGGGCGTAGACCACCATCAACATCACGGCCAGCCGCACGTTGAGGGCGTGGACCTGAGACACGTGCTCGGTGGCGGAGAACACCCGCTCGAAGGCGCCCGGGCCCGCCAGGCTGATGACGGCCAGGAGCATCATCGAGCTGTAGACCCGGGCCGCCCGGGCATTGAATTCCTGGTTGTGGTAGCGGACGCCACCGATCAGGAGAGCCGCACCGAGCGCCATCAGCAGGTTGGCCAGGATGGCGCCGATGATCGAAGCCCGGACCATCTCCAGCAGGCCCGACCGCAGGGCCACGGTGGCGATGATCAGCTCCGGAAGATTGCCGAACGTGGCGTTGAGGAGACCACCGATCGCGGCGCCGGTCCGGGTCGCGATGTGCTCCGTGCCCTGGACGATCAGACGAGCAGCTGGGACGATGGCCAGGGCGGCGGCGAAGAAGACCATGGCGGGTGAGGCCCGCCCAGAGTGATCCAGGAGGATGCTCACTGGAACGAACAGGAGCAGCCAGTTCGGAGAAGCCCCGAGCCGCATGACCGATCCTCGCTACCGGATGGAAAGCAGAGCTTCTCCGCGGGAGGACATCCCGGGCCTATACTGTAACACCCTCGTCCAGGAGTGACGTTGTGCACCAAAGCCTAGGTGCGCTCCTTGCCGGGTGCCGGTAATTGTTCGTACCGATCTCCCGCTTCCTCCCGAACTCGGCATCTGGGGGCTTTATGCGCGTGGCCGAATCCCGGCCCCTGCCCGTGCTGCTCGTACTTGGAAGTCTCGCGGCCTGCAAAGAGCCGCCCCCTCCCCCGCCCCCGCCCCCGGAGGTGGTGGTCCAGCCGGTTGACGTGCGTGACACCCCGGTCCAGGCCGAGTTCACCGGGGAGATCCGCGGAGGCGAGGACGTGGAGGTCCGGGCGCGGGTAGCAGGGTACCTTCAGTCGCAGAACTACGACGAGGGCACCGTGGTCCGGAAGGGCCAGCTGCTTTTCGTCATCGACCCTAAGCCTTTCGAGGCGACGGTCGCCCGGGCCCAGGCCGACGTGGCGGAGGCTCGCGCGCGGCACAACCGGGCCCAGATCCAGGTCAATCGCCTCACGCCCCTGGTAGCCGACAATGCGGTCAGCCAGCAGGACCTGGACAACGCCGTGGCTTCGGAGGAGGCCAGCCGCGCCAGCATGGCGGCAGCCCAGGCGCAGCTGACCTCGGCCGAGCTCGATCTCAGCTACACCCGGGTAACCAGTCCCATCACCGGCCTGGCCGGTAACCGCCAGGTGGACGTCGGCTCCTACGTGGGGAGCCCGCAGCCGACGGTGCTGACCGTGGTGTCCTCCCTCGACCCCATCAGGTTCGACTTCACGATTTCCGAAGCCGAGTACCTGGCCTACGCCCGGGCCACCAAGGCCCAGGCGGGGAAGCGTGCCGGCTCGGGTCCCGAGCTCGAGCTGATCCTCGCCGACGGATCGGTGCACCCGGAAAAGGGCCGGGTCACGGTGGTCGGACGGGGGGTCGATGCCGAGACGGGCACGCTGCCGCTCCAGGCGACCTTTCCCAATCCCGGGGGGCTGCTTCGGCCGGGACAGTTCGGCCGGGTGCGGCTTCCCGTCACCACCCGGAAGAACGCCATCCTGATCCCGCAGCGGGCCGTGCAGGAGCTGCAGGGGACCTACAACGTTTTCGTGGTGGGCAACGACAGCGTCGCCCAGATTCGCGCCATCAAGCCGGGGAACCGGGTCGGCAGCAACTGGGTCATCACCGACGGCCTGGAGCCGGCCGACAAGGTCGTCGTGGAGGGACTGCAGAAGGTGCGCGACGGCGCGAAGGTGCGCCCCACGGCCGCCAAGGCCACGCCGACCGACACCACCGCTGGAGCCTGAGGCATGGCTGACTTCTTCATCCGGCGGCCGATCGTCGCCATCGTCGCGTCCATCGTCATCACCCTGCTCGGCCTGGCGGTGCTCCAGAAGCTGTCGATCGAGCAGTACCCCGAACTGTCGCCGCCGACCATCCGGGTCGAGGGGACCTACCAGGGCGCCTCCGCCGAGGTGGTGGAGCAGTCGGTCGCCACGCCGATCGAGCAGCAGGTCAACGGCGTGGACAACATGATCTACATGAAGTCGCTCAACACCAGCGACGGCCGCATGCTGCTGGACGTCTCGTTCCAGGTCGGCATGAACCGCGACATGGCCAACGTGCTGGTCCAGAACCGGGTTTCCCAGGCCCAGTCGCGACTGCCGCAGGAAGTGACCCAGCAGGGCGTCACCGTCAAGAAGATCAATCCCAGCATCCTGATGGTGATCTCGCTCTACTCGCCCAAGGGAAGCCGGGACGCGCAGTTCCTCAACAACTACGCCATGATCAACATCCGGGACGCGCTGCTCCGGGTGCCCGGCATCGCCCAGGTGGATCTGTACGGCGGCGCCGAATACGGCATGCGGGTCTGGCTCCGCCCCGACCGCCTCACCGCCCTGGGACTCACGCCCTCCGACGTCATCCAGGCCATCAAGGAGCAGAACCTCCAGGCACCGGCCGGCCAGGTCGGCGCGGCCCCGTCGCCCCCGGGCCAGGAGTTCACCTACACGGTGAAGGCGCCCGGCCGGCTGGTCAGCGCCGAAGAGTTCGAGAACATCATCCTCAAGCAGAGCTCCGGCGGCCGCGAGCTTCGGATCAAGGACGTGGGCCGGGCCGAGCTGGGCAGCGAGAACTACCGCTCCTTTGGCCGGGCAATCGTGAAGGACTCCTCCGGCAGCTGGTTGGAGGGCCCGGCGGCGTCGCTGACGGTGTACCTCCTGCCGGGGGCCAACCAGCTCGCGTCGGCGGAGGGGATCTACCACACGCTCCAGGAGCTGTCCACGTACTTCCCCACCGACGTGGCATACGAGATCGTGTACGACACGACGCCGGCCGTCGAGGCGAGCATCGAAGCGATCCTGCACACTCTGGTGGAGGCCTTCATCCTGGTGAGCCTGGTGGTGTTCGTCTTCCTCCAGAGCTTCCGGGCCACGATCATCCCGCTGCTCACCGTGCCGGTCTCGCTGGTCGGCACCTTCATCTTCTTCCCGCTGCTGGGCTTCTCGATCAACACGCTGACGATGTTCGGCCTGGTGCTGGCCATCGGCATCGTGGTGGACGACGCCATCGTGGTAGTGGAGGCGGTGATCCACCACATCGAGCACGGGAAGACACCGCACGACGCGACCGTCCAGGCTATGAAAGAGGTATCGGGACCCGTCGTGGCCATCGCCCTCATTCTCTCGGCGGTGTTCGTGCCGGTGGCGCTGCTCGGCGGCCTCACCGGCCGGCTCTACCAGCAGTTCGCCCTGACCATCGCCATCTCGGTGCTGCTGTCGGCGTTCCTGGCACTGAGCCTGGCGCCGGCCCTGTGTGCCATGCTTCTCAAGCCGGCCACACCGACCGGCGGGCCGCTCGGCGCCTTCTACCGCGGGTTTAACCGCGTGTTCGACGTCACCACCAAGGGTTACGTCAAGTGGACTCGGCCGTTCGTCCGCAAGGTGGTGCTCACCATCGGCGTGGTGGTGCTGGCCACCCTCGCGACGGGAGCACTCGGCAAGGCGCTTCCGGTCGGGTTCGTGCCCGACGAGGACATGGGCATCTTCATGGTCAACATCCAGCTCCCGCCCGCCTCCTCGCTGGAGCGCACGGAAGGGGTGGTGAAGCAGGTCGAGAACGTGCTCAAGCGGACCGACGGGATCGTCGCCTGCAACGGCGTCGGCGGCCTGGGCATCCTGACCAACTCCTTCAGCCCCGAGTTCGCCTCGTTCTTCTGCAAGCTCGCCCCGTGGGACGAGCGGGATTCCGACGCCCTGCACGTCACCGGCATTCAGCAGACCCTCCGGCGCTCGCTGGCCAACATCCCCGGGGCCGTGATCTTCCCTTTCACTCCACCGACCATTCCGGGCTTCGGCGCGGCCGGCGGCTTCAACTTCCTGCTCCAGGACCGGAGCGGGACGATGAGCGTGGCCGAGCTGGGCAAGCAGACCCAGGTGTTTCTGGATGCCGCGCGGAAGCGGCCCGAGCTGGCCAACCTTTTCACCTCCTTCAACCCGCAGGTCCCCCAGGTCGCGGTAGACCTGGACCGGGAAAAGGCCCGGACCCTCGGGGTGCCGATCAACGATGTGTTCTCCGCCCTGTCGGCCTCGATGGGCGGCGCCTACGTCAACGACTTCAACCGCTTCGGCCGGCTCTACCGGGTCTACGTCCAGGCCGAGCCGGCGTTCCGGCAGCGCCCCGAGGACATCGGGCAGTTCTACGTCCGGAGCCAGACCACGGGCCAGATGGTCCCGCTCTCCACGCTCATGACGGTCAAGCCCGCCTCCGGCACCGAAATCACCGTCCGGTTCAACCTGTTCCGGTCGGTGGAGCTCACCGGCGTGCCGGGACCGGGCTACACCTCCGGCCAGGCGATGACGGCGCTGGAGGAAACCGCCGCCCAGGTGCTTCCCCGGGAGATGGGATTCGCCTACTCGGGCTTCTCTTATCAGGAGAAGCAGGCGCCGCCGGCCGGGCCGACCTTCGTCCTGGCGATCGTGTTCGTGTTCCTGCTGCTCGCGGCCCTCTACGAGAGCTGGAAGCTGCCGTGGGCGGTGCTGCTGGAGACGCCACTCGTGGCCCTGGGCGCCTTCTTCGGTGTCTGGCTCGCGGGCTACGACAACAACGTGTTCGTGCAGGTCGGCCTGATCATGCTGGTCGGCCTTGCAGCCAAGAACGCCATCCTGATCGTGGAGTTCGCGAAGGCCCAGCATGAAGGGGGCATGACGGTCGAGGACGCGGCGCTCGAGGCGGCCAGGCTCAGGTTCCGGCCCATCCTGATGACCGCGTTCGCCTTCATCATGGGCGTCGTGCCGCTGGTATTGGCTAGCGGAGCCGGCGCCGGGGCCCAGACCCGCATGGGCACCGCCGTGTTCTGGGGAATGCTGATCGCGACGCTGGTGGGAGTGTTCCTGATCCCAGGCCTCTTCGCGATGGTCGAACGAATCGGGGTTGGCAAGAAGAAGGAGGCCAAGGTAGGTCCGACGCCCACGCCGGCAGCGGCGGCGTCGGCCGGAGCGCACTGACGTGCGCGCCGGCTACCGGGTAACCGCACTGGTGATTCTCCTCGCCGGGTGCGCGATGGGGCCCAGCTACAAGCGGCCGGAGACGGTCCCGGTCCACACGGACTGGCGCGACACGTCGACCGCACTGCGCGATTCGTCCTACGCCAACATCCCCTGGTGGGGCGTGCTGCAGGATACCACGCTCCAGGGGCTGATCCGGATCGCACTAAAGGAGAACCGCGACCTGCACGTCGCGCTCGCGAGGGTGAACGAGGCGCGGGCGCTGCTGGGGATTCAGCGGTTGGAGCTGCTGCCGCAGATCAATATCCAGGGTCGGGTCGGCACGGCCAACGGAGCCGACTCCCTGATCACGGGGCGTGGCTCGGATGATCTTGGGTTTCTCGGGGCGACCGTCTCGTGGGAGCTGGACCTCTGGGGACGGCTGCGCCGGCTGAACGAATCGGCCAAGGCTGCGCTCCTGGCCACCGAGCAGGGCCGCCGAGGCGTGATCCTGATCGTGGTGAGTGAAGTGGCGCGTGCCTATCTCGAGTTGCTGGATCTCGACGCCCAGGTCGCCATCGCGGACTCCCAGGTCAGCATCCGGCAGCAATCGCTCGACCTGGCCCGGTCGCGGTTCAAGGGGGGACTCACTTCGGAGCTGGACGTGAGCCAGGGTGAGAACGCCCTGGCCGTGGCCGAAGGCACCCGCGCCCGAACCCTCCGGCAGCGGACCCAGAAGGAGAACGAGCTCAGCGTCCTGCTAGGCCGGCCTCCGGGGAACCTCCCCCGCGGCCTGTCACTGACGGAACAGCAGTTCCCGAACGTGATCCCTGCCGGACTGCCGTCGGAGCTGCTGGAGCGGCGCCCCGACGTGCGGCAGGCGGAGGAACAGCTGCACGCTGCCAATGCGAGAATCGGGGCCGCGATCGCGGCCCTCTTCCCCACCATCTCGCTGACCGGCGCGGGCGGGACCGTCAGCGACGATCTCGGCAGGCTGTTCGAGAGCGGGACCGGCTTCTGGAACATCGCGGCCAATCTGTTGCAGCCCATTCTCAACTCGGGGCGGAACCTGAAACAGGTCGCGGCGGAGCGAGCCCGTACCGAGGCCGCGGTGGGCCAGTACGAGCGCACCGTCCTCACCGCCTTTCAGGAGGTCGAGGACGGGATCGTCTCGGTGCAGCGCCTGCGCGAGGAGGCCGACGCCGCCACCCGTGCCGCCACGGCGGCACGCCGCTCGGTGGTCCTGGCGGGCAAGCGGTATGAGGGCGGGGTCGACAACTATTTGAACCTGCTCGACGCCCAGCGGGCGCAGCTGGAGGCCGAGTTGCAGGAGTCGCTGCTCCAGCAGCAGCAGCGCGTGGCTGTGGTGCGGCTGTACCGGGCGCTCGGCGGGGGATGGGACGCGGTGACGGACACGCTGGCCCTGCCGCTGCCCAAGGAGGAGCGCCAGGCGCAGCGCTGAGCCGTCCGACTACACTTCGGGTGGAGGGGACACCCGCTCTCCGATCAGAATCGGGAGGATCTCCTTCAGCGCGATCGTCAGCGGGATCGCGAGCAGCGCCCCCATCGGCCCCAGCACCGCTCCCCAGACGAGTAACGAGATCACGATCAGCAGCGGCGAGAGGCCGAGGCCCTCGCCCATGATCTTGGGCTTGATGACGTTGTCGCCGATGAAGTTCACCACGAAGAAGAGCCCGAAGAGGAGCAGGGCCCGACCCACACCGTGCTCGAGCAGGGTCAGGATGAACGGTGGGATCATCGACAGCATGAACCCGAAGGGGACGAACGCGAACAGGAAGCAGATCACCGCCCAGAGCACCGCTCCATCGGTGCCCAGCATCGCCATGATGCCGAGGTCGATGACGGCGATCACCGCCCCGATCATGCCGTTGAGCCCCACGAAGCGGCGGACCATGCGCATGGCCTGATCCAGCCGGTGGCGGACGCTGCCCGGACCCTCGCCCCCGACCTGGATGATCGGGATCTCGATCAGGAAGAGCACCACCAGCACGATCGCCAGCAGGCCGTACCCTACCAGGCCCAGCGCGGCTCCGAG
>DATBJH010000039.1:0-4211 GCA_036556505.1 Gemmatimonadales bacterium | reverse complement strand
CCGCCGGGAGCCGAGCGGGAGGCGAGACGGCGGGAGAATCGTCCCGTGCTGACCAAGCCGTTCACCGCGGAGCTGGGCGGCGTCGCGCCGGTGCTGGTGGTTCCGGGGCCCTATTCGGAGAAGGAGCTGATGTACCAGGCCGAGGACGTGGCCAGCGGGCTCACGTTCAATGCGTCCTTCGACTGCAACGCCAACAAGGTGGTGATCCTGCCCCGGGGGTGGGCGCTGCGGGACCGATTCCTCCAGGGACTGAGACAGGCGCTCGAGCGCGCGGCCGACCGGCTGGCGTATTACCCGGGCGCGAGACAGCGGCTCGAGCGTTTCAAGGGGACCCACCTCGGGACGAGCTTCGGCGGCAAGTCGGAAGGCTCCCTGCCGTGGACGCTGATCTCCGGGATGGATCCAGATGCCAACGACCCGCTGTTCCAGGAAGAATCGTTCGCGCCCATCCTGGTCGAAACCGCGGTGGGCAGCGCCGATCCGGTGGCATTTCTGGAGGAGGCCGTGAACTTCGCGAACCACCGTCTCTGGGGGACCTTGGCGGCAGGCATCGTGGTGCATCCCAGGACCATGAAGGACCCGACCACGGGTGCCGCCGTGGAACGGGCCATCGGTCGCCTTCGGTATGGCTCGGTCAACCTGAACGCCTGGTCCGGATTGCTGTTTGCGTTCTGCACCCCGCCCTGGGGAGGACATCCCTCTTCCTCCCGCGCCGACATTCAGAGCGGGATGGGCTTCGTGCACAACACTTCGATGCTCGAGGGAATCGAGAAGGCGGTCATGCGGCACCCGATCACGATGAAGCCGAAACCGCCCTACTCGATCAGCCATCGCACCGCGCATCAGCTCATGCGGCGCATGACCGCGCTGGACCAGGAGGCCAGGTGGACCAAGGTACCGTCCGTGCTCGGCGCCGCGATGCGAGCCTGACAGCTCCAGTGCCGGACGTCCTCAACCAGCTCCAGGTCGCACTCGAGAGCCGGTACACGATCCAGCGCGAGATCGGTCACGGCGGCATGGCCGTCGTGTATCTGGCGCAGGACCTCCGGCACGAGCGCACCGTAGCCCTCAAGGTGCTCCACCCCAGGTTCTCGGAGGCCCTCGGCGCCGACCGCTTCCTCCGGGAGATCAAGGTGGCCGCCAGGCTGCATCATCCCCACCTGCTCCCGCTCTACGACTCGGGCGATGCGGGCGGTCTCCTCTACTATGTGACTCCCTATGTCGAAGGCGGATCGCTCCGCCAGCTCCTGGCGCGCGAGGGACGGCTCCGGCCGGCCAAGGCGCTCAGGCTCGCCCGCGAGGTCGCCGACGCCCTCGACTACGCCCACCGCAACCAAGTGATCCACCGGGACATCAAGCCGGAGAACATCCTGCTGGAGGAGGAGCACGCGATCGTGGCCGATTTCGGGGTCGCACGAGCGATCAGTGCCGCGGCGGACTCCGGGCTCACCCAGACCGGCATTCTCCTCGGCACACCGGCATACATGAGCCCGGAACAGGCGACCGAGGAGGCGCTGGACGGACGGAGCGACGTGTACTCGCTGGGTTGCGTGCTCTACGAGATGCTGGTGGGCCACGCACCGTTCACCCAAGTCAATCCGGTGGCCCTTCTGGCGGCCCGCGTCACCTCGGCGGCGCCGACGGTCCGGTCGTCGGGCGTGTCGGTTCCGGCGGCAGTGGACCACCTGGTCGGACGGACCCTTGCGCAATTTCGCGAGCATCGCCAGCAGAGCGCGGCGGAGCTCGCGGTGGCGCTGAGCGCGGTGGAACAGGAGATCGCTTACGGGACACCGACCCCGGGCACGACCCAACCGGTGGCTCGCGTGGCCGCGCTCGCAGTGTTGCCCTTCGTCAACATGAGCAACGACCCGGACAACGAGTTCTTCAGCGACGGCATCACCGAGGAGCTGATCAATGCCCTGACCCGGGTGAAGGGTCTGCGGGTGACTTCGCGCACCTCGGTCTTCGCCTTCAAGGGCCGGGAACAGGACGTGCGGGACATCGGGCAGCGGCTCAACGTGAGCGCCGTACTGGAGGGGAGCGTGCGCCGCGCCGGCAACCGGCTGCGGGTCACCGCGCAGCTCGTCAACGCCGCGGACGGGTACCATCTCTGGTCGGAGTCGTACGACCGTCAGCTGGCCGATGTCTTCGAGGTGCAGGATGAGCTGTCGCGATCCATCGTGACCACGCTGAGGCCCAAGCTGGTGGGAGCGGACTCCGAGCCGCTGGTGCAGCCGGCCACCGCCAGCGTCGAGGCCTACACCGCCTATCTCAAGGGGCGCTTCTTCTGGAACAAGCGGACGCTCGACGGCTATCGGCGGGGCATCGAATTCTTCGAGCACGCACTCACCAAGGACCCCGACTACGCGCTGGCCTACACCGGCATCGCGGACTGCTGGGCGATGCTGGCGTTCGACTACTTCGGCGGCGTTCCCCCCGGAGAAGGGATGCCCAAGGCGAAGGCGGCCGCGCTCAAGGCATTGGAGCTGGACGACAGCCTGGCCGAGGCGCGCTCACCGCTCGCGGTGGTCGCCATGCTGCACGACTGGGACTACGTCGCCTCGGAGCAGCACTTCAAGCGCGCATTGCAGATCAAGCCGGGGTACTTCCCGGCGCGGTTGTGGTACTCGTTCATGCTGTCGGTCAGCGGCCGGCACGAAGAGGCCATCGAGATGATCAACCGCACGGTCGAGCTGGAGCCACTCTCCCTCATCGCGCATCAGGCGGTCGCCCGGATCTACCACTATGCGGGACGGGACGAGGAAGCGGTGGAGCACTGTCGCAGGCTGCTCGAGATGGATCCGAGCTATGTGACGGGGTACGAGACGTTGACTCGGCCCCTCGTGGTGCTGGGACGCTACCAGGAGGCATTGGAAGTGGCCCTCGATGGGGTGGAGCGCTCGGGCCGATGGTCGCTGCTGCTCGCGGCGCTGGGCCAGGTGTATGGGCGGATGGGCAAGCGGGAGGAGGCTCTCGCGATCCTGGCAGAGCTGGAGGCCCAGGCCCGAGAGCGGTACGTGCCGCGGTATCACATCGCGCTGGTCTACTACGGCTTGAGGGATGAGGCGGACGCCCTGCGAGAGCTGGAGCGCAGCGTGCAGGAGCACAGCGGCGTCATCGCCTGGGCCAAGGTCGATCCACAGATCAACTGGCTGATGCCGAACGATCGCTTTCGCCAGATCCTGCACCAGGCGGGGCTGGAGTGACAACCCGGGAAGCGGGTGTCGGGAGGACCGTCATGGATGCGATGGACATCGCGTGGCGCTACGTGGACGCGTGGAACGCGCGGGACACGGCGCGTCTCGCCGCGTCGTTCCGAGAGGGAGGGACCTACGAGGACCCCAACACCGGAGGCCCGATCGGAACCGCCGGCCTGTCGGCCTATGCGGCCGCGCTCTTTGCCGCGTTTCCCGATCTCAGGTTCGAGGATGCGGGAATGCGGCGGGTGTCCGAGAACGAGCTGCATTTCGCCTGGATCATGAAGGGCACCAATCGGGGATCACTGCGCGGCCTCCCGCCGACCGGAGCGTCTATCGCCCTGCCGGGCATGGACATCATCAGGGTGCATGACGAGGGAGTCGAGCAGGTTCGGGGCTACTTCGATCGCCAGACACTCATGGAGCAGCTCGGTCTTCAGGTCGCCGTGCAACCCTTCGCGGTAGGCCCGGTTCGATTCGGCGTCTGCACCCAGGTGCGGTCGGAAAGCCGGCGCCCGCCGGGCGCGGTGGTGCTCACGATGATCGAGGCCCGCTCCGACGCCGAAGTACAGCAGATCCGGGATGTGAGCCGTCGCATCATGCTCCAGCTCCCCCGCATGCCGGGGTTTCTGAGCTTCCAGGGGAGTGTCGTGGGGCGCCGCCTATCGACTGTCACCCTGTGGGAAACCGGGGAAGCGGCACGGCAGGTCATGCAGGAAAGCAACCACAAACAGGCCTCGTCCGACATGTTCGCCGGCTCGGTCGGCGGCGCCTTCCATGCGAGCAGCTGGGTGCTGGAGCGGTTGGGCGAGCTCTGGGTGCGATGCGAGGGGTGCGGAGTCCTGCGGGACGCGAAGATGGAGGAGACGTGTCGGTGCGGTGCGCAGTCACGGGAGGAGCGCGTGGCGTTCTGGTGAAGGCGCGGCGGGGTGACAACTGCCCGCCGGCGGATGGCCTGGTACTTCCGCGAGTGGGGGAGGTGGCGCGGGCACTGGTCGCGTTAGCACTCGCCAC
>DATBJH010000038.1:0-4144 GCA_036556505.1 Gemmatimonadales bacterium | reverse complement strand
CTGTGAGCGGACTGACTCCCCCATGACCTCCACCCCGCCCGACCGCTTCCACCGGCACTATCGCCTCCTCCTCGGCACCGCCGCGTTCGTCATCATCGCGGCCGGAATCCGGGTCGCGGCCGAGCTGCTCAACAGCATCCTTCTCGCCATGCTTCTCACCGTCACGGTGGTGCCGGCGTTCGACGCGCTCCGGCGCCGGGGTGTACCGAAGGGCCTGGCGGTCGTGCTCACCAGTCTCCTGCTGGCCGGCGTACTGGTGGTCCTGCTGGGTGTTCTCGGGCTCTCCGGCACCCGGCTGATCGCCGTTCTTCCTCACTACCAGGAACGGGCCCTGTCGCTGAGGACTGAGCTGGAAGGCCTGTTGCAGACCTGGGGCATCGAGCCCGAGCGGATCTTCTCCTTCGAGCTGGTGGACCCTAACCGGCTGCTGGGACTGGCGGCGGGATTCCTGTCCGGGCTGGGGCAGGTGCTGAGCCAGACGCTGCTGCTCATCCTGATCGTGGCGTTCTTCCTGGCCGAGCGCGGGATCCGGGACCAGACCTTCCGCCCGGGCGGCACGGCGGCGCGAGTGGCGCGGGACGTTCGCCAGTACCTCGTGATCACCGCACTCACCGGTCTCGGCTTCTCCCTGCTGGTCTACTTCCTGATGTTGGCGGTGGGGACCGATCTCCCGCTGGTCTGGGCGGTGCTGGCCTTCATCATGAACTTCGTGCCCAATGTCGGGATCATCCTGTCGGTGGTGCCGCCGGCCATCCTCACGCTGCTCGAGCTGGGTTGGCAACGGGCGTTGGTCATCCTCGCCGGATTCCTGGTGCTCAACTTCGTGGTGGACAACCTGGTCAAGCCGCGCTTCATGCAGAGCGGCCTGGACGTGCCGCCGATCGTCGGACTGCTGTCGCTGGTGATCTGGGCCTATCTGCTCGGACCGATCGGGACGCTCCTGGCTCTGCCGCTCACCATCGCAGTACGGCGGGTGCTGGAGGACGCCCAGGTGGCGGTGCCGGGGCTCAGCCGGGACTCCCCCCAGCCGCCTTGATGGCCCCGCCCCCGAGAGCAGGTTCCAGCGACTAACCAGCCCACCGAGCATTAGCCGGCCGCAAGACCAGCCTCGACATCAGGGTACTTGTGGGTGGCGGGTACTCACGTACCTTGGGGAACTACGGTTTCCCACAACTGAACGACAGCGGCAACATGCCCTCCTACCCTGCCCCGGGGCGGGAGTCTATCGGCACTCCAGCGTCTTGCGCGCCCCGCCGACCTCCGCGGCCCGGCCGCATGCGCGAGCCCCCCAGCCTCTCCGCTCCACTCAGCCTAACCCTCATCCTACTCGAAGGAGCATCGCCATGCGCGCGCTTCATGCGGTACCCGTGGCAGCCGTTTTAGCCCTCTTTGCGGCCGGCTGCAGCGACGACGGCAGCCCCACCCAGCCGGAGGTGCAGGCCATCACGGTCGCCCACTTCCTTCCCAGCCATAACGCGCTCCGCGCCGCACTCCAGGACATCGTGGCAGAGCAGAACGGCGGTCTGGGCTTCGACATGTGGGCGACGATCCTCGACCGCGACGGGAAGGTCGTAGACGTGGTGTTCAGCGGCGAGCTGCGGGGCGACCAGTGGCCCGGCAGCCGCGTGATCTCGGCCCAGAAGGCCAACACCGCCAACGCCTTCAGCCTGGACGGCTTCGCATTGAGCACCGCGAACCTCTTCGCCGCCGTGCAGCCCGGCGGGAGCCTCTTCGGTTTGCAGGAGAGCAACCCGGTGGACACCGACGTCGCCTATGCCGGTCCGGTGTCGGCCTATGGTAAGCACAACGATCCGATGATCGGGAAGCGCATCGGCGGGATCAACGTCTTCGGCGGAGGGCTCGCGCTCTACTCACCCAGCGGCACGCTGCTGGGCGGACTCGGAGTAAGCGGCGACACGTCGTGCAGTGACCACATCATCGCGTGGAAGCTCCGGCACGCGCTCAACCTCGACAACGTGCCGGATGGCGTCGCAGACCACACCGACAACATCATCTTCACGGTGGACGAGCTCGACGGCTTCGAGCATCCGGAGTGCTTCGACGCGAACCCGGACGTCGAAGGCGAGCATGTGCCGATCGCGAACGACCTGCCGACCACGCATCCAGTTGGGCCCGAGGAGTAGAGTCCTCGCCCGGGCATGGCGGCCCATGCCCGGGCGTGTCACTCCAGCTCGAGTGACTCGGTCAAGCAGGCCGCTGGCCCCTCTGGCCCGCCCGGCGTACCATTCGGTATCCCATGTCCCGCGCGCCATCTCTCACCCTGCCCGACATCGCCGCCCGCCTGCAGGCCGCGCTCGCCGGCCGCTACGCCCTCGACCGCGAGCTCGGCCGGGGCGGCATGGCGACCGTCCATCTGGCTCGAGACCTCAGGCATGACCGCCTGGTCGCGATCAAGGTGCTCCGTCCCCAGCTGGGTTCCCTGCTCGGCCCGGAACGCTTTCAGCGGGAGATCCGCATCGCCGCCCAGCTCCAGCATCCCAACATCCTTCCGGTGTACGACTCGGGAGCGGCCGACGACATCCTCTGGTTCACCATGCCGTACGTCGAGGGGGACACCCTCCGCCGGCGGCTGCGTCGGCGGGGGCGGTTTTCGGTGGCGGAGGCGGTGCCGGTGCTGGAGGACATCGCCCGGGCGCTGGCCTATGCCCACCGGCGTGGAGTGATCCATCGAGACGTCAAGCCCGAGAACATCATGGTCGGCGACGACTACGTGCTCCTGGCCGATTTCGGGGTGGCGAAGGCGCTTGGACCCGCTGCGGACGTGGGGCTCACGTCCCCCGGCGGAATGGTCGGAACGCCGACGTACATGGCCCCCGAGCAGGCGTCCGGCGAAGCACCCATGGACCATCGGGTGGACCTCTACGCACTCGGTGTCGTAGCGTATGAGCTGCTCGTCGGCGAGCCGCCCTTCACCGACCGGGAGCTCGGGCCGCTGCTGGTCGCACATGCGACCCGCGAGCCGGTGCCGATCGCGACGCGGCGGCCGGAAGTCCCGATGGCCCTCGCCGACCTGGTGGACCGCTGCCTTCGCAAGGACCCCGCGGAGCGCTGGAGCTCGGCCGACGCACTCTGCCAGGCGTTGCAGGCCGCCGCGGCTCCCGGAGCGGTGGGGGTCGCGGCGGCCTGCGAGCAACCGGACGCGCCGGGCCCCGCCCTGGAGGACCTGGGCGCGGCCCGTCAGGCGCTGGAGCGCCGGAACTGGCGCGAGGCGTTCGTGCGGTTCTCCGCCGCCGGCGCGGTCCGGGAGCTGGAGGCGGAGGACCTGGAGCGCCTGGCCGAAGCGGCCTGGTGGCTCGCGGACCCGGCCTGCGTGCGGGCGAGGGAGCAGGCCTACCGGCGCTACCAGCAGCGAGGCGAGCGGGAGGCGGCCGCGCGCGTGGCCCTCGCCCTGGCGGAGGATCACTACCACCGGCTCGCCCGCTCGGTGGCCCAGGGCTGGCTGCAACGCGCCGAGCGCGACCTGGAAGGGTTGCCGGAGACCACTACCCACGGCTGGCTCGAGCGCATCCGCACCATGCTGGCCCTGGAAGTCGGGCGGGACCCCGACGGGGCCATGCAGCTCGCCGAGCGGGTGCTGGAGATCGCCCGCCGCATGGGTGACACCGACCTCGAGGCGATGGCGATCCAGGACCGGGGCCGTATCCTGATCACCCTGGGCCAGGTCGCCGACGGCATGGCGCTCATCGACGACGCGATGACCTTCGCCACTGCCGGTGAGCTGACGCCGCGAACCGCCGGCCGCACCTACTGCAACATGATCAGCACCTGCGAGCGCCTGGGCGACTACGGCCGGGCGGCCGAGTGGCACGATGCGGCCCACCGTTGGTCCGGCGCGCATGCGGATTCGGTCTTTCCCGGCATCTGCCGGGTGCATCAGGCGGGCATTCTTCGACTGCGGGGCGCCCTCCCGGAAGCGGAGCAGGAGGCCCGCCGCGCCGCGGAGGAGCTCGGCGGGCTGCTCAAGGACGTGGCCGGCGAGGCCTTCTACGAGCTGGGCGAGATCCGCCGGTGGATGGGCGATCATCCGGGCGCCGAGGCGATGTACGGTGAGGCGCACGAGCGGGGACGGGACCCCGACGGGGCCATGCAGCTCGCCGAGCGGGTGCTGGAGATCGCCCGCCGC
>DATBJH010000037.1:0-1985 GCA_036556505.1 Gemmatimonadales bacterium | reverse complement strand
AGGATGCTGTTGAGCAGCTCGGCCGCGACCCGGATTCCGGCCGCGATGATGACGAACGCGGCGGTGCCGAGGAGGAGGCGATAGTGCCGGTGGAAGCGGTCGGGCGGGGTGGAGGTCATGGGGGAGTCAGTCCGCTCACAGCTGCCGCCGCAGCATCCAGGCCACCAGCTCCTCCAGCCGCTCGGTGATGGGACGGCCGCGCCATTCCTCCAGCGTCACCTCCCGCGAGCGGGCGCGGTCCTGGGCGAAAACCTCGGTCTGCTCCCTGGCGAACGCCTCGTCGAACACGTTCAGGTTCGCCTCGTCGTTCAGGCGGAAGGAACGGTTGTCGAAGTTGGTGGAGCCAACCGACACCCAGTAATCGTCCACCACGATCAGCTTGTTGTGGTACATGGTCGGCTGATACTCGTAGATGCTCACACCGGCCTCCAGCAACGGGCCCCACTTTCTCCGGGAGGCCCGGCGCACCAGCCCGGCGTCGGTGATCGGCCCGGGCACGAGGACCTCGACGTTCACTCCCCGCCGGCGAGCCGCCACCAGCATCTCGACGGCCAGCGTGTTGGGGACGAAGTACGGATTGGCGATCCGTATCGTCCGGCTCGCGGAAGCGATGGCCAGGAGATACATGAGGCGCAGGCTCTCGGTGCCTCCGCCGGGCGAGCTGTGCACCGCCTGGGCCCACGCGCTGCCGGCGGAGTCGAGCGGAGGAAAGTAGTCCGTCCCATGGAGCAGCGCACCGCCGGTCTCGATCCAATTGTCCAGGAACGCCCCCTGGAGCTGGCCCACCGCGGGCCCTTCTACCCGGAACTGCCCGTCGCGCCAGTGGTCCTTGTCCTGAGCGTGGCCCTGGTAGAGGTCCGCGATCCCCAGGCCGCCGGTGAACCCCACGCGACCGTCTACCACGAGGAGCTTCCGGTGGGTCCTGTGGTTCACCCGGTCCAGGGTGTACCACCGGAGCGGGCGAAAGATGACGACCTGGACACCGGCTCGGCGCATGCCCTCGATCAGCTCGTCGTCCAGCTTCTGCGAGCCCAGGCCGTCGAGGATCAGGTGGGTCGCCACGCCGGCGCGGGCTCGCTCCACCAGCGCCTCCGCGAACGTCGTGCCCATCTTGCCCGGCCAGAAGATGTAGGCCTCGAGCGTGATGCTGTGCCGGGCAGATTTGATCGCGTCGAGCATCGCGGGAAAGGCCTGGTCGCCGTTCAGGAGCGTGGTCACCCGGTTTCCCGGCACCACCGGGGGCCCGAGCAGGTGCGACATGGTCCGCTGGAACCGGGGGTCGCGGGTGTCGTAGCGATGGGCGATGGGGTGCTCGACCGGCTGGTCGGGCGTGGTGAGATTGGCGTAGAGCAGCACGGCGACCAGCGTGATCGCTGACGCGCCTATCGCCCATTTGGTGCGGACGGAGCGAGGCTTCGGTTTCAGGCCCGCGCGACCACGGCGGTGATGTTGTCGGTCCCACCCTCCGCGAGCGCCGCGTCCACCAGCGCTCGGCAGGCGGCCTCCGCGCTGGCCGCTCCGCCCAGCAGCTCGACGATGCGCTCGTCCGGAACGTGCTTCGTGAGACCGTCGGTGCAGAGCATCAGGCTATCGCCGGGCTGCAGGTCCACCAGCCCGATGACCGGGGTCAGCTCCTCCGACCCCAGCGCGCTCGCCAGGTTGGAGGCGAGCGGGGCGCTCCGCGCCTGCTCCTCGGTCCACGCGCCGGCATCTACCATGTATTCCCCGGTCGTCTGGTCGCGGGTGAGCTGGCGCAGGCGGCCCTTATGAAGGTAGAAGGCACGACTATCACCCACGTGCACGATGTACGCCCGCGGCCAGATCAGCATGGCCATGGTCAGCGTGGTGGCGGGACCATATCGCGGGTCCCCGGTGGCGAGGAGACGGCGATGCGCCTCCATCACTCCCATCTCGAGCTGCTCCAGGAACTGGTGCTCCTGGTCGATGTCGAGCTGATTGAAGCAGCCGGCCGCCTGGCCGATGTA
>DATBJH010000036.1:0-36727 GCA_036556505.1 Gemmatimonadales bacterium | reverse complement strand
ATGTCCGCTAGTGCGAAAACACCGCTGCCGGTAGGCACCCAATGCTCCAGAACGCCAGCAGACGGCGATCCAGCTCCTGGGCGTTCCATGCGAGGCCCAGGACGGACGAATACTCCGACCGAAGCTCACCAGTTCGGGGTGCAGCTTCCTCGACCCAGAGCTGAGGTCTCGCGTTCAACACCCCGACCGCATCCAGCAGCGCCGCTGCGATCACCGGTGCGGCCGGATTCGCGGCACTGGTCGCACCCTGTACCAGGCGATCGACGACCGTTCCGCGGTAGGGAGGAACGAGAGCTTCGGAAGGATCCTTGTCCACCGGACGGAAGGCGAACTCGCGGCCGTCCGCGCTCTTCAGCTTGAGCGATCGGGTCTCCAACCCGCCTCCGAGCCCCTCCGGCGCGAGGCCGGCGGCATACTGCTCGCTTGCCGTGACGGTGACCACGCGGCGCTGATATCGGAGTAGCCGGCGTCTTCCCCGGCCGCCCGAAGCGCGCAGCCCGGCCGATGCACGACCGCCGCCACCGGGAGGAGGGCAAGGCCGCCGGCTGCCGCGCGCATGTCAGGGGTGGGTCTCGGTGGGTGGGGACTCCGAATCGGGGGTAGCGCCGTTCATCGGGGGAGTTTCCGCCAGGTGTGCCGCCAGCCGCTGCCGCAGGGCTCCGAGCAGGTGGCCCGGCTGGTACCGCTTCTTCAGTCGGATCTCGTAGGTGAGCGTCGGCAGGCCGTCGGCACCGCGGTCATCGGACTCCAACATCCAGCTCTTGGCATGCTCGTCGAGGACCTCCTCGATCTCTCGACGGGTCGGGATGTCGTCGGCCGCGTGCACCCGCAGCATGCCATCTCGCCTATCCGTCCGCCTTTCGACGGTGGAAGCCGCACCGTCTCCCAGCAGCGGCTTCGCCGCTGCGGGCTCGAGCCATTCCGCAACGGGCGCGGGATGGCGGCCGGGCGGATGGGTGGAGGTGAGGGCCTGGAAGAGAGTCTGGCCTTCGGGGATCGACCGCTCGCCCAGTGCGATGTCCACGATCACCGGCTGCGCGGTATTCCACTTCCACAGGATCACCGCCACGAGGTTGAACAGCACCGAGAGCGCGGCGGCGGCTTCGAGAGCGCCCACACCGGCACCCAGACCAACGGCGATGGCGAGGATGACGTACATCGCGTCCCGGGCGTCGTCCAGCGCGTTGCGGAACCGGACCAGGCCGGCGATGCCGGCGAGACTGAAGGCCACGGCGAGGCTGTCGCGCACGATCACCATGATCGCCGCGACCGCGAGCGGCAGCAGCGAGATGGTCGTGACCAGCGACTTGTCGACCTTGTGCCGCTCCCGGGTCGCGACGTAGGTCCAGGCGATCGGGAGCATGAGCAGGAGCGCACCCACCATCGCCACCACGGCCGTGAGCCAGTACCGCTCACCCCAGGCCAGCTCGGTGGCCGGGACAGGCATCTGCCCGCGTGACAGCTCCTGAAGCTGATTGTCGATGAGAGCGGGGGAAATGTGCGAGCGCGTGAGGCGAGCGATGGCGACCACCAGTGCCACAATGCAAACCTGAAACGCGGCCAGCCACCAGAGGCGGGCTTTGGGCGGCCTGTATTCCACCGCGTGGTCGGTGACCGTCTCCTGCTTGGCGTCCATTGACGAGGCTCCTATCGCCCCGCACCGGATGCACGGCGCAGAGCGCCTCAGGTGGTATTCACCCGCTTGACTCGAAACGCCTGCCGACAACGGATACGACGTTACACATAGGCAACCGAGCGGCGTCCGGCTGTGCCCAATGTCACGGGGCATCGCCGGTTCCGGCGGCGTGTGCCGGCGCACACCGCGGCGGTGCGCGAACGCACCTGGTCGTATCCGGAGGGTCGCGGTGGAAGTTGACTTGTGCTGATCACGAATCATGGTTTCCGAAGTCGAGCCCTACAGCCCAGCCGGCCGAACGAACCAGGGGAAGAATCATGAATCGTCCGGAACGTCGAGTCTCTCGTGAGGCGCCGCGGGCGCGGCTCCGGCCCGGCTGGCTCGGCTTTTATCCCAGCCTTCTGCCGGACATGTGGTACGCGCTGCATACCGAGGGCGGCAATCACCCGAGCTATCTGTGGCTGGAGACTTCCCACGGGATCACCCGGGTCCAGCGCGCGGACGTCGAGGTGAGGGACGGGGTGTGAACCCGGCTCGAGGTTAACTTTCCTCGCGTGGATCTCCCCGATCAGTTTCGCGCCCACCTCGACTCGCTCGCGCTTCCGAGCGGGCCGGCGCTGGTCGCGGTCTCCGGGGGCCTCGACTCCATCGTCCTTCTCGATCTCCTCCACAAGGTCGAACGCCTTCGCCGCGAGCTCGTGGTCGCGCACGCGGATCACGGCATCCACCCCGAGAGCGCGATGGTCGCCCGGAGCGTCGCGGGCTTTGCGGCCGGTCTCGGCTTGGCCTGCGAGGTCGAGCGGTTGGAGCTTGGGGCGGGGGCCGGAGAAACTTCGGCCCGGGAGGCTCGCTACCGCTGGTTGTTCGCCCTGCGTGAACGGCTCGGTGCCGCGCTGGTCTTCACGGCCCACCACGCCGACGATCAGGCCGAGACGGTGCTTATGCGGGCGCTGGCTGGGTCGGGACCTGCCGGACTGGCGGGGATCGCGCCGGTGAGCGGGACTCTGGTCCGCCCGCTGCTGCCGTTTCGCCGCCAGGATCTGACACGCTACGCGAGAGAACGCGGGCTCCCCGTCTGGGTCGATCCCGCCAACAGCGACCCGGCTCACCTGCGTTCCTGGCTGCGCTGCGACCTCCTTCCCGCGATCCGAAGGCGTCTGCCGGAGGTGGACGATCGCCTCCGCCGCGTGGGGACACAGGCCGCCCGGGAGCGGGCGGCGCTGGAGGCGGTGCTCGATCTCCTGCCCGGGCTCGAAGCCCGTGCCGAGGAAGGCGGGATTTCCGTTGCTGCAGCCCCCCTCGCGGCCTATGATTCAGCCCTGGCTCAAACCGTCATCATCGCTGCCGCGCGGCGGTCCGGATTTCCCATGGGACCCGGACGCGCCGCGCGCGCGTGGCGCCTGGCCCTTTCCGGCGTCAGCGGTCGCGAAGTGGCGTTGGGGAGGGGGTGGCGTGCGGAGCTGGCCTTCGGACGGCTTCGGATCGTTCGGGACGCGGCAAGGCCGGTGGGTGGAGTGCTGACACTGGCCGGCGAGCGCGGCGAAGAATGGTGGGGTGGATGGCGCATCGCCTGGCGGCCGGACACGGCGCCGCACCGGCAGGATCGCTCCTCCCATACGGCGTGGTTCAGCGCCGATGGACTGGTGGTGCGGTCCTGGGTGCCGGGAGACAAGATGCGTCCGCTCGCCGGAGCCGGACGGCGGCTGGTGGTTCGCTGTTTCCAGGATGCACGAGTGCCGCGGCGAAGCCGGGCGGAGTGGCCGGTGCTCGCCGCATCCGATGCAGTCGTCTGGATTCCGGGCGTGTGCCGCTCGGATGCGCTGCTACCACTCGCGGGAGCGGAGGCGCTACGCGTCGATGTTGAGCACGCCTGAGGTGCTGCGCCGGACCGGCGGCAAGCCGGTGAAGTCCATCATCTACGACGAGGAGACGATCGCCGCCCGGGTCCGGGAGCTCGGGGCGCAGATCACGGCCGCCTATCCGGACGGCGAGCTCCTGGTCCTGGGCCTGTTGAAGGGCAGCTTCATCTTCCTGAGCGACCTGGTCCGCACCATCGAGCGGCCGGTGCAGGTGGATTTCCTGGTGGCCAGCTCCTACGGGGACGCCAAGGTCTCCAGCGGCAGGGTTCGCCTCCTGTATGACCCCGAGACCCGGCTGGAGGGCAAACATATTCTGCTGGTTGAGGATATTATTGATACGGGCAAGACCCTCCAGCGACTCATGGGGGTGCTGGCCGAGCGGAGGCCTGGCAGCCTTGCCATCTGCGCCCTGTTGGACAAGCAGTTGGCGGAGGCGCCCAGGCCGGAGCTGAAATTCATCGGCTTCAAGGCGCCGCCGGCGTTCCTGGTCGGGTACGGACTCGACCACGCCGAGAACTACCGACATCTCCCGTTCATCGCGGACTTGGAATAAATGGCCGATCGACTTCCCACTCGTCCCCCTCGCACCAACTGGGGGAATCTGAGCAAGAACCTGGCACTCTGGCTCCTCGTGGGCCTGCTGGCGCTCGCGCTGTTCCAGATGATGAGCCGGCAGCGGAATCCGACCCAGGAGTTCTCCTACACCGAGTTCAGCCGGCAGCTCGACCAGGGGAACATCGCGCGGGTCGAAGTGTTCGACGGCAAGCGGCTGGAGGGCGATTTCCGGGCCCCGGTGACGCAGGACGGGCGCACGGCCAAGAGCTTCACGGTGCTGCTGCCGGTGGCCAACAGCGAGTCATTCATCAAGCGGCTGGAGGACGCCGGCGTCCCCATCCTGGCCAAGGAGCCCAAGGGCGGGATCACCGCGATCATCATCGCGGCGCTGCCCTGGATCGTGATCCTGGGCCTCTGGTTCTTCCTCCTGCGGCAGCTCCAGGCGGGCGGGAGTCGTGCGTTCGCGTTCGGAAAGTCCAAGGCCAAGCTGCTTGCCGGCGACACCCCCAAGGTCACCTTCGCCGACGTCGCCGGGGCCGACGAGGCCAAGGTCGAGCTGCAGGAGATCATCGAGTTCTTGAAGGATCCCCAGAAGTTCACCCGCCTCGGCGGGCGCCTCCCCAAAGGTGCGCTGCTGGTGGGCCCTCCCGGCACCGGCAAGACGCTCCTCGCCAAGGCTGTCGCGGGCGAGGCCGGGCGGCCGTTCTTCTCGATGTCGGGCTCGGACTTCGTGGAGATGTTCGTCGGCGTCGGCGCGAGCCGGGTGCGCGACCTCTTCGAGCAGGGCAAGTCCCACGCGCCCTGCATCATCTTCATCGACGAGATCGACGCGGTCGGCCGCCATCGGGGGGCCGGGCTCGGGGGTGGGCACGACGAGCGGGAGCAGACCCTGAACCAGCTTCTGGTCGAGATGGACGGCTTCGAGTCCAACGACGGCGTGATCCTGGTGGCCGCCACCAACCGGCCGGACGTCCTCGATCCCGCCCTGCTGCGGCCGGGGCGTTTCGACCGGCAGATCGTGGTGGACGCGCCGGACGTGCGCGGCCGGGAGGGCATCCTGCGGGTCCACACCCGGAAGATCCCCCTCGCCTCCGATGTGCGCCTGGAGGTGATCGCGAAGGGGACGCCGGGCATGGCCGGCGCGGACCTCGCGAACCTGGTGAACGAGGCGGCGGTCCTGGCGGCGCGGCGCAACAAGACCCTGGTGGACATGCAGGACTTCGAGGACGCCAAGGACAAGGTCATGCTCGGCGTGGAGCGCCGGAGCCTGGTGCTTACCGAGGACGAGCGGAAGCTCACGGCGTACCACGAGGCCGGGCACGCGATCGTGGCGCTGAAGATCCCGGGCAGCGATCCGGTGCACAAGGTGACCATCGTGCCCCGCGGGCGCGCGCTCGGTCTCACCGCCTCGCTTCCCGAGGTGGATCGCCACAATTACAGCAAGGACTGGCTCATCGGCAGCCTGGCGATGTTCTTCGGCGGCCGCGTGGCCGAGGAGATCATCTTCGGCTCGGACAAGGTCACGACCGGAGCGGGGAACGACATCGAGCGCGCCACCGCGCTGGCCCGGCGGATGGTGACCCAGTTCGGCATGAGCGAGGTCATCGGTCCCCTGGCGGTGGGCGACAAGGAGCAGGAGATCTTCCTTGGCCGGGAGTTCGCGCAGCGGCGGGAGATCTCCGAGCGCACGGCCCAGAAGGTGGACGACGAGGTGAAGCGGCTGGTGGACGAGGCCTATGCCCGGGCCACGCAGATCCTCAGCGGGAACCGGGAGCTGCTCGACCGGATCGCGCTGGCGCTGCTGGACCGGGAGACGATCGACCGGGAGGACCTGGACCGCCTGGTCAAGGGCCTTCCCTTGGCGCCGCGGAACCTGCCGCCGGACCCCGCGCCGCCCGCCGCCCCGCCCGCGAGCAAGCCGGGCCCGACGCCGGCGCGGGCGCCTATTCTCGGAGCGCCCCCGGCCGAACCCGCCGGCGCGTGAATGTTACGCCGCTGACGCTCCACTCGACGGGGTCGGTGCGCGGCGCGCTCCGCTCTCACGGGTGGGAGGAAGGTCTCGCCCGCGCCTCGGCCTCCGGCATCTCTCCTCTCGCTTTCCACCTTACGGGCCTGGACCGCGGCGCTCTCGAGGCCCTGGTCCGTTTCGGGGGCGGCCTCGGCCTGGAGGTCGTCACCGGGGACGACTGGGCCATCCTTGCCGGCAGCCGGTCCCGCCTCAGCGCCTTCGCCCGGCCGTGGACCGCACCTGAACCGCTCGCGGACGTAGCGCTCCAGGTCGGGCTCGCGATGCCGGCGGAGCCCGACCCCGTCTGGCGTACCGCGCGTGGCGCTCTTTCCCTCGATCGGCCCGTGATCTTGGGCATCCTCAACGTCACCCCGGACAGCTTCAGCGACGGCGGACAGTACCCAGGCACCGACACCGCGGTCGCTCACGCCGATTCGCTCCTGGAGGACGGAGCGACGGTGATCGACGTCGGCGGCGAGTCCACCAGGCCGGGGCGAACCGAGCTGGTGCCCGCCACCGAGGAGCTCCGCCGAGTCCTGCCGGTGATCCAGGCGCTGGCGCGGCGCCATCCCGACCTCCTGATCTCGGTGGACACGGTGAAGTCGGACGTCGCTGGCGCGGCCCTCAGGGAGGGCGCAGCGATCGTGAACGACGTGAGCGCGTTCCGGCTCGATCCGGCCATGGCGAAGGTGGTCGCGGCCTCGGGTGCCGGGGTCATTCTCATGCACTCCAGAGGTGGCCTGCTCGAGATCGCTTCCTACGACCACGCGGACTACGCCGGTGACGTCGTGGGCGGGGTGCTCGCCGAGTTGCGGAGCTCCCTCTCCACGGCCGCCGACGCGGGGATCGAGGCCGCCGCCATCGTGCTCGACCCCGGCCTCGGATTCTCCAAGACGGTGGAGCAGAGCGTCGCGCTGTTCGATCAACTCGAGGCGCTGCAGGCGCTGGGACGCCCGGTGCTCGTGGGGCCGTCCCGCAAGCGATTCCTGGGGGCGGTGACCGGGCTTCCGGTGCAGGAGCGGGACCGCGCCACCGCGGCCGCGTGCGCGCTCGCCTGGGAGCGGGGAGCGCGTCTCTTCCGGGTGCACGCGGTGGCGGCGGCACGCGAGGCGCTCGCGCTGGCGCACGCCCTGGACGGGTCGTTGGTGCCGTGACCGCCGCACCGGTAGCCGTCGAGGACCGCCCGCCGTATCGCGCGGCGTGCGCTGTCGCGGTTGCCGTGCTGGCCGTCTACGTCCTGACCCTGGCGCCGACGGTGACCTTCTGGGATGCCGGTGAGTTCATCGCGGCCGCCCGGACTCTCGGGATCCCGCACCCGCCGGGCACACCCCTCTTCGTGATGATCGCGCACACCTGGGGGCTGCTGGTGCCGCTGGGCGAGTTCGCCTACCGCACCAACCTGCTCAGCGCCCTGTTCAGCGCCTCGGGTGCGGGCTTCCTCTTCCTCGTGGTACATCAATCCACGCGTGGGGTAGTCGAAGGTCTGCCTGAGGGCAGCGCGCGCGCACTGCGGCTGGGTGGCGCCGCGACGGCGGCCCTGCTCGGCGCGTTCACCTTCACCAACTGGCAGAACTCGAACGAGACCGAGGTGTACACGGTCGCCACGTTCACCACCGCGGCCATGGCGTGGGCGGCCATGCTGTGGCGGAGCCGGCGGCACACCGGGCGCGGCGAGCGCTTCCTGCTCCTGATCGTCTATCTCGCCGGGATCTCGATCGGCAACCATCTGCTCGCCCTGCTCGCGGTGCCCGGCGTCCTGCTGTTTCTGGTGGCCACCCTTCGCCACGATCCCGCGCCGCAGGCCGAGCGCCGCCGGACCGAGTGGGGGCAGGTGGCGGTGCTGGCGGGAGTCTGGGCGCTGCTGGTTGGTACCGGCCTGGGAAGCATCGGACTCACCGCCGTTGGCGCGGTGTGCTTCCTCGCCGCGGCGGCCTACGCCGCGCTGGGCGGGGCAGGGGCCTTTGCCGGCGCGGCGCTCGCTCTGGCAGCGGTCGGAGTGACGCCCTACCTGTTCCTGTACCTGCGCTCGGGTCAGCATCCGCTGATCAACGAGGCCGACCCGTCCACCCTCGATGCGCTGCTCGCGGTGATCCGGCGAGCCCAGTATCCCCCGCGCACGCCATTCGACGATCCCACCGAGCTGCACGGCCCGGACAACCCGGGCCGGACGGTGACGCTGGTGGGCTGGCAGTTGGCGAACTACTTCCAGTACTTCGACTGGCAGTGGGCCCGGTCCCTGGCCGACGGCTTCCGCCAGGTCGTGACCATCGTGTTCCTGACGCTCGGTGTTCGTGGCCTGTGGGAGCAGCGCCGCTCCGACCGTCCGGCGTGGTGGCTCCTCCTGGGCATCTTCCTGGTCACCGGCCTTGGGCTGGTGGCCTACATGAACTTCCGGCCCGGCTTCAGCTTGGCCTTCCACCGCTGGCCCGAGGCGGACGACCACGAAGTGCGCGAGCGGGACTATTTCTTCGTGGTGAGCTTCATCGTATGGGGACTCTGGGCCGGTATCGGCGCCGCCGCCTTTGCTGCGGACCTCGCACGGCGGGCGACATTGCGGGTGTTCGCACCGGCGCTGCTGCTCGTCGCCGCCGTTCCCCTGGCCTTCAACTGGAGCACAGCCTCACGCCGGCACGGCCCCGACGCCCTGCTCGCCGCCGACTTCGCCTACGACCTGCTGAACAGCGCGCCGCCCTACGGCATCCTCTTCACCTACGGCGACAACGACACCTTCCCGCTGTGGTGGGCCCAGGAAGTGGCGGGCGTCCGCCAGGACGTCACGGTGGTCTGTCTGGCGCTCGCCAACACCGACTGGTACATGCGCCAGCTGCGCGACAACCCGATCCGGCCGGTGGACCCCGCACAGGTGCCCGCCCTCTGGCGCGACCGGATCCCGGCCGCTCCGCCGGACTGGCCGGTCCACGGCATGACGGACTCGATGATCGCGTCGGCGATGAACGGCTACCTGGTGAAAGACAGCACCGAGGTGCGACTGGGGCCGGTGACTCGAAGACTGGCCGCCGGAAGCGTGCTCTACCCCAACGACATCGTCTCGATGAGCATTGTCCAGCACAACGCGGGGAAGCGCCCGGTCGTCTGGTCGGTCACCGCGGGCACCGGCTTCGCCGGATTGCGGGACTATGTCGTGCAGCACGGGCTCGGGTTCGAGCTCCAGACCAGTAGGCCGGACACCACCAGCCCCGATCTCGACCTGCGGCGTCTCGCCGGCGCTCCGCTGCACCTCCCCGACACCGAGGCGCTGGTGTACGGGACCTACCGCTACGCTGGGTTGAAGGAGCACGGTGCCACCGGGCTCGATCCTACCTCCGCCAGCGCTGCCGCCAGCCTGGCGCTCCCGCCGGTTCAGCTGGTCTACGCCTACGAGTCGCGAGGGGATCGGGGGCGCATGAAACGGGCGATCTCCCTCGCCTCGAAGCTGACGCCCAACCCCCAGTTGAAAGAGGCCCTGCTGCATCTCCCGGAGCAGCCGGCGGGAGACAGCGCCGTACCGCAGGAGTAGGGTTTCGCCCCACCGCAGGGCCCCCGCCTCTCAACGCTTTCCCGCCGGCCTCGACGGGCCCGCTCAGGGGTGTGGCCACCTACACCGCGGGCCGCTATCGGCTTAAATTCCAAGGCTATGGAATTCCCGGACCTGCCCGGCCGTCTCGCCCGGGTGCGCGAGACGGTGGCCCGGCACCAGGCGGTCGCGGGATGGACGCACGCGGTCACGATCATCGCCGTCACCAAGGGCCACGGGCCCGAGGCGGTCCGGGCGGCGAATGCTGCCGGGATCGCGGACATCGGCGAGAATCGGGTGCAGGAAGCACTGGCCAAGCAGGAGCAGGTGGGTGACGTGCCGGCGATCTGGCACCTCATCGGGACTCTCCAGCGCAACAAGGCTCGCCATGTCGTCGGCCGGTTCG
The DNA here is from genome assembly GCA_036556505.1 of Gemmatimonadales bacterium. Taxonomy (GTDB): domain Bacteria; phylum Gemmatimonadota; class Gemmatimonadetes; order Gemmatimonadales; family GWC2-71-9; genus CAVVWJ01. The sequence continues at coordinate 26,749 of DATBJH010000036.1, read as the reverse complement.
CCCTGGTCCATTCGGTGGACCGCGCGGACCTCGCCGCGGAACTGAACCGCCGGATCCCTTCGGGAGGCCGGCAGCGAATTCTGGTTCAGGTGAACTGCTCGGATGAGCCGCAGAAGGGGGGCGTCGAGCCCGGCGCCTTACCCGGTTTGCTCGACGGGCTCCGGGAGCTGGAGCGTCTGGAAGTGGCCGGGCTGATGACGATGAGCGCGCTCACCGACGCTACCGACGAGCAGCGACGCGCGTTCCGAAAGCTGCGAGAGCTGCGCGAGTCGGCGGAGCGGACGGGCCACCGACTGCCCGAGCTGTCCATGGGCATGTCCGGCGATTTCCCGGTTGCGGTGGAGGAGGGGGCGACCATGATCCGCCTGGGCACGATTCTCTTCGGCGAGCGCACAGCGTGAGCGCGGCGTGAGCTCTGCGGCTCCGCTGTACGACCGCGTCGCGGGCGCCGCGGAGGTGATCCGTGGGCGGTCGACGCTCCGTCCCGAGGTGGCCATCGTGCTGGGGACCGGGCTGGGAGCGCTGGCGGGTGAGATCGAGGTGGAGACGGCGATCGCCTACGACGAGATCCCCGGCTTCCCCCTCTCCACGGTGGAGAGTCACAGCGGGCGGCTGCTGCTCGGACGGCTCGGAGGTCGAGCGGTGGTCGCCATGCAGGGACGTTTCCACCGCTATGAGGGATACGACCTCGGGCAGGTCACCTTCGCCGTGCGGGTGCTCCACGCGCTGGGCGCGAGGACGCTGATCGTGTCGAACGCGTGCGGCGGCATGCATCCGCTGTGGGCGCCGGGGGAGCTGATGCTCCTCAGCGATCATATCAACCTGCTGGGCGACAATCCCCTGGTCGGCCCCAACGACGATCGGATGGGCCCGCGTTTTCCGGACCTGTCCGCCCCGTACGATCCGGCGCTGCGGACGCTCGCCAGGGCGGCCGCGCTGGAGCTGGGCATCGTGCTGCGGGAAGGCGTGTACGTCGCGGTGCCGGGGCCGAACCTGGAGACACGGGCGGAATACCGGATGCTGCGAGCGATGGGCGCGGACGTCGTCGGCATGTCCACCGTGCCGGAGGTGATCGTCGCGGTGCACCAGGGAATGCGGGTGATCGGCATCTCGATCATCACCGACCAGTGCCTGCCCGACGCGCTGGAGCCGGCGGACATCGGCCGTATCATCGAGACAGCCACCCGGGCCGAGCCGCAACTGACGAGACTGGTGACCACGGTGGTGGAGCGATTGACCTGATGGCGTACCCCTCGCTGCCCGACGGCTCCCCCGACGAGCTGGAGCGGGCGCTGCTCGAGCGCTGGAAGGAAGAGGATCTCTTCCGGCGGACGCTCGAAGCCAATCGAGCGGGAACTCCGTACGTCTTCTACGAAGGGCCGCCGACGGCCAACGGGCGGCCCGGAATCCATCACGTTTTCTCCCGCACCATCAAGGACCTGATCAACCGCTTCCATGCGATGCAGGGGCAGTCGGTCACCCGGATCGCGGGCTGGGACACCCACGGCCTGCCGGTGGAGATCGAGGTCGAAAAGGACCTGAAGCTCAACGGGAAGAAAGCGATCGAGGCCTTCGGGGTCGAGGAGTTCAACGCCCGCGCCCGCCAGAGCGTGTTCAAGTACCAGGGCGAGTGGGAGTCGCTCTCCGACCGGATCGCCTACTGGCTCGACTACGAGCACCCCTACGTCACCTTCACCAACGACTACATCGAGTCGGTGTGGTGGCTGCTGGCGCGGCTGCACCAGCGTGAGCTGCTGTACCGCGGCCACCGGGTGCTCCCCTACTGCCCGCGCTGCGGCACGGTGCTGTCGAGCCACGAGCTGGCGCTGGGATACGAGGATGTCACCACCAATTCGGTGTACGTCACCTTCCCGTTGGACGACGGCTCCGGGCGGGAGCTCCTGGTGTGGACCACGACGCCGTGGACGCTGCTCTCCAACGTCGCGGTGGCGGTGCATCCGGAGCTCGAGTACGGCGAGTACCGGGTCGGCGACCGCACCCTGATCCTGGCGACCGCCAGGGCAGGGCTGGCCAGCAGCTCCGGGAAGGGAGCGCCCTCGTTCGCGGACCTCGGCGCCCGGCGCACGTTCCCCGGGCGCGAGCTGGCGGGGCTGCGCTACCGCCGGCCGCTCGAGGTCGTCGCGCTGCCGGAGGACCGCGCCTCCCGCGTCGTCGTCACCGGGGATTTCGTGACCGCGGAAGACGGCAGCGGCCTGGTTCACCTGGCGCCCGCGTTCGGCGCGGACGACTACCAGGCCGGCCAGGAGCACGGCCTGGCACTGGCGCGTCCGGTCGGTTCGGACGGCACCTTCAGCGGCACCAGCTGGCCCGAGATCGAGGGAAGGCTGGTCACCGACAAGGAGACCAACGACCTCATCATCCTGCGGCTCAAGCGGGAGGGCCGCTGGCACCTGACCCAGCCGCACAGCCACAGCTACCCGCATTGCTGGCGCTGCGGCAGTCCGCTGATCTACTACGCTCGCGACTCCTGGTTCGTGCGCACATCGGCGTTCAAGGACCGGATGCTGGAGGTCAATCGCCAGGTGGGCTGGCATCCAGCCGAAGTTGGCACCGGCCGCTTCGGCGAATGGCTGGAGAACAACGTGGACTGGGCGCTCTCCCGTGACCGGTACTGGGGCACCCCCCTCCCGGTCTGGGTGTGCGAGCGCGATCCGGCCCACGTGGAGGTCGTCGGCAGCTATGCGCGTCTGGCTGAGCGCTCGGGCCGGGCGCTCGGACCCGACTTCGATCCGCACAAGCCGTTCATCGACCAGTACACCTGGCCCTGTGCCTGCGCCGGCACCATGCGGCGCACGCCCGAGGTGATCGACGCCTGGTTCGATTCCGGCGCCATGCCCTATGCACAGTGGCATTACCCCTTCGAGCACGAGCGGGAGTTCACCACCCATTTTCCGGCGGAGTTCATCTGCGAGGGATTGGATCAGACCCGCGGGTGGTTCTACTCCCTGCTCGCGATCGCGGTGGGCGTGTCCGACGGCCCGGCGTACCGGAACGTGATCGTGAACGGCCTGGTGCTCGACGCCGAGGGTCAGAAGATGTCGAAGACCCGCGGGAACGTGGTGGACCCGTGGGAGATGATCGGCCGCTTCGGGGCCGACACGGTCCGGCTCTACCTGCTGGCCTCCAGCCAGGTATGGCTGCCCAAGCGCTTCGACCAGGAGGCGATGGGAGAGGTGGCGCGCGGCTTCATGAACCAGCTGCGCAATACCTACAAGTTCTTCGCCGACTATGCGGAGGATTGGACGCCGGCAGCGTCGCCGTCGGCATCGGAGCGGCCGCTGGTGGACCGCTGGCTGCTGAGCCGGCTCGACGCGACCGTGGACGCGGTCCGGGCGGCGTGGGAGGGCTACGATCCCACCGCCGGGGTTCGCACCCTGATCGGGTTCGTCGAGGAAGTGTCCAATTGGTACGTGCGGGTGAACCGGCCGCGTTTCTGGGCGGTGGACGCGGAGCCGGATCCGGCGGCGCTCGCGACCCTGCACGAGGCGCTGGTGGCGGTGAGCCGGATGTTGGCGCCCGCCGCACCGTTCCTGAGCGACTGGCTCCATCGGGCGCTGGCGGGAACCTCCGTGCACCTCGCCCGGTTCCCCTCGTCCTCGGGACGGCGCGACGAGGCGCTGGAGGCGGCGATGGAAGCGGTGCGCCGGCTGGCCTCGCTGGCCCGCGCCGCGCGCGAGGAGCGCGGGCTCCGGGTCCGCCAGCCGCTGGCCCGCATGCAGGTGGCGGTCCCTGCCGTCGCCAGGGGCCCGGCGCTGGATGAGCTGCTGGAGCTGCTTCGCCTCGAGGTGAATGTGAAGTCGGTGGAGGTCGTGGCGTCAGACACGGATTTGGTACGGCTCCGAGCGCGGCCCAATTTCCGGTCTCTCGGCAAGCGCTTCGGCAAGCGCACACCGGCGGTCGCCGCGGCGGCGGCGCGTCTCAGCGCCGATCAGCTGCGGGTGCTCGAGCGGGGCGAATCGGCCGAGCTCGAGGTGGACGGCGAGCGCGCGACGTTTCTGCCGGAGGATGTCGTGGTGGAGCGGGACGTCGCGAGCGACTGGCTGGTCGCGAGCGACGGACCGTACGTGGCGGCGCTCGATCCCCGGCTGGACGACGGGCTGCTCCAGGAGGGCCTCGCGCGGGAGGTGGTGAATCGGGTGCAGCGTCTGCGCAAGGAGGCGGGGTACGTCTACACCGACCGGATCGGGCTCTGGATCGCCGGGGCGGGTCCGGTGCTGGAGGCGGTCCGCGGCCACGCGGCGTTCATCCAGGGCGAGACCTTGGCCCGCCGGCTGGAGCTCGGCCGGCGGGCGCCGGCGCCCGACCTCGAGCAGGAGGTCGAGATCGAGGGGCATGGAGTGATGGTGGGAGTGCAACGATACCTGGACGGCCAGAACGGGGCCGGTCCGCAACCCAGGGATGGGGAATGAACAAGAAGCAACTGTCGCACCTAGAGAAGCGACTCCTCGAAGAGCGGGCGCGGGTGATGAAGGAGCTGGGGTACTACGACGAGTCCTTCAACGCCACGCTGCAATCGTCCGACGGCGACCTGTCGTCCTACTCGTTCCACATGGCGGACCAGGGCACCGATGCCATGGAGCGGGAGAAGCAGTTCCTCTTCGCCTCGCAGGAAGGCCGCTATCTCTGGCACGTGAACGAGGCGCTGCGGCGCCTGTACGGGACGCCGGAGAAGTTCGGCCATTGCCACCAGTGCGGTCAGGAGATCAACTTCGAGCGTCTCGACGCGCTCCCGCACGCACGGCTGTGCATCACCTGCAAGGAGAAAGAGGAAGATGGCAAGCGGCGCTGAGCCGACGGTGGGCTCGGAGCGCTGGATCTTCTGGACTGCCGCGGGGATGGTGGTGTTGCTCGACCTGATCACCAAGATCATCGCCGAGGCCACCCTCCTGCGCACTCCCGGCATCGCCGTCCTGGGCGACTGGTTCCAGCTGCGGCTGGTGTATAACCAGGGCGCCGCCTTCGGCCTGCACCTGGGGCCGTACTCCCGGTGGATCTTCCTCACCGTCGCGATCGTGGCGGTGTTCGTCCTCCGCCGGATGTCGCACACCAGTCCTCCCGGCGACATCTTCCGCCAGCTCGCGCTGGGCCTGGTGGCCGGTGGGGCCGCCGGCAACCTCATCGACCGGATCCGCAGCGAGCGCGGCGTCGTGGACTTCCTCGACGTCGGAATCGGCGCCCTTCGCTGGCCCACCTTCAACGTGGCTGATATCGCCGTGAGCTGCGGCGCCATCGCCCTCGTGATCTCGATGTGGCGGGAGGACTCCCGACGCGCGGAGCCGGAGTCCGCCTCGGCGGCGTGAGCCAGCCGGCGCCGCTCGAGTTCACCGTCGTCGCCAGCGAGACCGAGCGCCTCGACAAGTTCCTCGCCGATCAGCTGGGCCTCTCCCGCACCCAGGCCGCCCGCCTGGTGGCCGACAAGGCGGTCACCGTGAACGGCAAGCCCGCCCGGGCCTCACGGGTGCTGACCCGCGGCGAGCGCGTCGCCGTCCGTTTCCCCGAAGACCAGCCTCCCCGCACGCTCAAGCCGGCGGCCATCCCGCTCGTCGTGGTCTACGAGGACGAGCATCTCGCCGTCATCGACAAGCCCGCCGGCCTCGTGGTCCATCCGGCTCCGGGGCATTGGGACGACACGCTGGTGAACGCTCTGGTGGCTCGCGGCACGACTCTGGCCGGGGGGGCCGAGGGGCGTCCCGGAGTCGTGCACCGGCTCGACCGCGACACCTCGGGCCTGATGGTCGTCGCCAAGACCGATCTCGCCCACCGTCGGCTGGGCGCGGCGATCGCCGCCCGCCGGGTCCGGCGAACCTACGCCGCGCTGACCTGGGGACACCTCGATGCCAGCCCAACCGTGATCGAAGCGCCCCTCGCCCGGCATCCGACCGATCGGAAGCGAATGGCCGTGACACCCCACGGCCGGCCGGCGCGGACGGACGCGTGGGTGGTGGGCCGGTTCGCCGTTGCCGATCTCCTGCGTCTCGAGCTGCACACCGGCAGGACCCACCAGATCCGGGTGCACCTGGAGCACATCGGGCATCCGGTGGTGGGCGACCCGACCTACGCCGGCGGAGGCAGCCGTCGCGTATCTGGGGCCGGCCGTAGAGAGGCGGAGGCGTTGGAGCAGGCCACGCCGAGGCAGGCGCTTCACGCGGCCGGTCTGGCATTCCGCCATCCCCTGACCGGAGCCCCATTGGAGTTCCGGGCCGCGTGGCCGGCGGATCTGCGGAAATCGCTCGCCTTGACGGCCGGAAGCGAAGTTGTTGCTCACCCTGACCCGCTGGCCTATCTTCTTTTCTTCAATAGAGATGGCTAACTCGAAGACGCTCCACGCCGTCATCTTTCGGATCGGTGCGCTTATTTGCGCGGCCCCGGCAGGGATCGTGCGGGAGATCCTGCCGCGCCTCCCCGCTACCCGGATTCCCGGGGTCGCCGAGGCAATCGAAGGGCTGGTCAACGTCCGGGGAACGCTGCTTACCGTGCTCGACGGCCACGTGCTCCTTCAACAGGAGCGCCGGGCGGACGACGAGGGCGCGATCGTGGTGGTGGACGTGGCGGGGCGCCGGTACGGACTGGGGGTCGGTCAGGTGCTCGACTTCCTCGAGGTCCCCGAGCAGTCCGTCGCCCAGCGCGCCGACCTTCCCGGGGTGGATCCCCGGCTGGTGAAGGCGGTGGGACTCCGCGACGACCAGCCGTTCATAGTGCTCGACATCGACAGGTTGTTGGAGACGATCGTAGGCGGGTAGCCCCGCCGACCCGCTGCCCGGAGGCTGTCTTGAGTCACACCGTCCTTGTCTGCGACGACGCCATCTTCATGCGCACCATGATCAGCGACATCCTCACCCAGGCCGGGTTCGAGGTGGTCGGCGAGGCCGAGTCCGGCGCCCAGGCGGTGGACAAGTACCGCCAGCTCAAGCCCGACCTCGTCACGATGGACATCGTCATGCCCGACATGGGCGGCATCGAGGCCGTCCGCGAGATCTGCAAGACGGATCCCGACGCCAAGATCCTGATGTGCAGCGCGATGGGGCAGCAGGCGCTGGTGGTGGAGGCGATTCAGGCGGGTGCCAAGGACTTCGTGGTCAAGCCATTCCAGCCCTCCCGCGTGCTCGAGGCGGTGCAGCGCGTCCTGGGCTGACGCATGGACCTCTCGAAGTACGCCGCCCTCTTCCTGGCCGAGAGCCGGGAGCACCTGACCGCCTGCGACAGCCTCCTGCTCGAGTGGGAGCGCGAGCCGGCCTCGACCCGTCAGGTCGGTGGGTTGTTCCGTGCCATCCACACGGTGAAGGGGATGGCGGCGACGATGGGCTATGCCGGTGTCGCCGATCTGGCGCACCGGCTGGAGAACCTGCTCGACGCGCTGCGCCGACGAGCGGGCCCCCCGTCGGCGCAGGAGTTCCAGCTGCTGTTCCGGTCGCTCGACGCTCTGGCGGCGGGTGTGGAAGGCGCGGTGACAGGCTCGAGCACTCCGGCGGACGCGCAGCTCGCGGGGGAGCTCGACGCCGCCGTGTCGGCGGCGGGCGAGCCGGTGACGACCGCCGAGCATCCGGCGCTGTCGGCCAGACCTTCCGGCGCCTTCGCGGTGCCTCGGGAAGAGGCTCGCCCCGTCCAGGTGGCGTTGCGCCGGGACGCGGTGATGCGGGGCGCGCGCGCCGCGCTGGTGCTGCAGCGCGCGGAGGCGCTCGGGGCCGTGAGTGCGGTGCGTCCCGCCCCGAGCCTCTTCGACAGCCAGGATTTCGACGGGCGCTTCGCTTTCCGGCTGGCCACGGGCGCCAGCGAAGCGGAGATCGTGGCCATGCTGCGCGGCGCCGGCGAGGTGGAGTCGGTTCGTTTCGAGCCTGACGATACCGAGGGCCAGACGGCTCAGACGCGTCAGATCCGGGTCGATCTCGGCCGGCTGGATGCGCTGATGAAGCAGGTGGGCGAGCTGGTGGTCGCGAAGAATCGCCTGGGGGCGCTCTCGGCTCAATCCTCCGACCCGGACCTGGCCGAGGTCAGCGATCGCATCGCGCGGCTCGCCTCGGAGATGCAGGCCGAGGTGATCGCGGCGCGGATGACCCCCGTGGGAGAGGTGCTGGAGCGGTTCCCCCGGGTGGTCCGCGACCTCGCGCGCGATCTCGGCAAGCGGATCCGCTTCGACGTCGAGGGCGGCGAGATCGAGCTCGACCGCTCGATTCTCGACGAGATCGGGCCGCCGCTGCTGCACCTGATCCGGAACGCGGCCGATCATGGGATCGAATCGCCGGAGGAGCGGATCCGGGCCGGAAAGCCGGAGGAGGGGCGCATCCTGCTCTCGGCCAGCCGGGATCGGAACACGGTCGCGCTGCGGCTGAGCGACGACGGGCGCGGCATAGACCGGGAGAAGATCCTGGCGAAGGCCCGGCGCGAGGGGTTCGTGGATGCCGGCGCGGACGCTCTCGGCGACGAGGTGCTGCTCCGGGTGCTCGCGCGCCCCGGCTTCAGCACCGCGGAGTCGGTAAGCGGCGTGTCGGGCCGCGGGGTCGGCGTGGACGTGGCGGTGACCAAGGTCCGCGCCCTGGGCGGCACCATCGAGGTGCGAACCGAGGTGGAGAAGGGCACCACCTTCACCATCCGGGTGCCGCTTACGCTGGCGATCGTGCGGGCGCTGCTCGCCAGCGCGGCCGGCGAGCGGTACGCGGTGCCGCTCGCCTACGTGGCGGAGACGGTGGAGTTCGACCCGCGGTCGGTGACGGCCGTGCGCGACCGGGAAGCGCTGCTGGTCCGCGATCAGGTGATTCCGACGGTGCATCTCCGGGAACTGGTCCGGCAGCGGCCCCGTCCGGTGCCGCCCAAGGCGCCGACCGTCATCCTGGAGATCGGGGAGCGCCGGGCCGCCCTGGTGGTGGATGCGCTGGTGGGACAGCAGGACATCGTGGTGGAGCCGTTCGACGCGCCTCGCGAGATGCCGTCGTTCGTCGGCGGCGCAACCATTCTCGCGGACGGCTCGCCGGCGCTCATTCTGGACGCCGCAGCGCTGGTGTAGGAGGGGGCATGGAAGACGTGCGGGACCTCAAGGAGCTCCAGCTCGACGCGCTGCGCGAGGTGGCCAACATCGGGGCCGGCCACGCGGCGACCGCGCTGTCGCAGATGACCAACCGAACCATCATGATCGCGGTGCCCGAGGTCAACATCTGCGCCCTCGAGGACGTGACCGACCTGGTCGGATCGCCCGACACCGTGATCGCCGCGGTCATGATGCACATGATGGGCGACCTCACCGGCCGGACCCTGGTGCTGTTTCCCGAGGGATCGGCCCGCACGCTGTGCGATATACTGCTGCGGCGGCAGGGCGGGACCACCCGCGAGTTCGGTGCGATGGAGCAGTCCGGCATCAAGGAGGCCGGCAACATCCTCGCGAGCGCCTACCTCAACGCCCTCAGCGACTTCATGGGCATGATGCTGGTGCCCTCGGTCCCGAGCCTGGTGGTGGATCTGAGCGCCGCGGTGCTCACCAGCGCCTATCTCAACTTCGGGCACGAGCGCGATTTCGTCTTCTGCGTCGACACTTCCTTCCGGGTCGAAGGAGCCGACCCCCTGCGGGGCCACTTCCTGCTCCTGCCCGACATGCCGTCGCTGCGGGCCATCTTCGACGCCATTCGCCTGCCGTAGCCGATGCCGGCCCCCGTGCTCTCCGAGCGGGATCTCGCGGTTCTTCGCAGCTTCGCCGGCCGCATCGATCCATCCGACGCGGGCGCGCACAACAATCTCGGTGTGCTCTACCACCAGAAGGGACTGGTGGAGGAGGCGATCGCCGAGTTCGTGAAAGCGCTCGAGCTCGACCCGCGCATGCAGGTGGCGCAGGACAACCTGGAGATCGCCTACCGCGAGAGCGGGCATTACGACCGCCGCATCACCGAGCTGCGCGAGCGGGTGCGCCGCCGGCCGGAGGACCGCGAGAGCCGGTGGGAGCTGGCTCGCGCCTATGCCGCGCTTGGCCGGTGGGTAGAGGCGATCGCGGAGTTCGAGGCGCTGCTGGCATGGCACCCCAGGGATGTGCCCGCGATGCTCCAGCTCGGGCTGGCGGAGAAGGCCCGCGGCGAGCTCGATGCGGCGAGCGGCTGGCTGGAACGCGCCTGCGCCGCGGATCCCGGCAGCGCGGTCGCCCGCTTCTACGCCGGCGAGGTGTTCTACAACCGGGGGCTGAACGACGCGGCCCTCGGCTCGCTGCGCGAGGCGATCGCCCGCAACCCCGACTACGCCGAAGCGCACTACCTCCTCGCCTTCGTGTACGGCGACATGGGGCAGCACGAGGCCGCCCGGGACGCGACCCGGCGCGCCATCGCCCTCAATCCCACGCTGGCGAAGGCACATGCCAACCTCGCCCTGGAGCGTTTCACCGAGAGCGGCCGGCGCGAGGACACCCCACCCGGCGAGGCGACCGCGGAAGAGCCCGCCGCCCACCGGCACACCATCGGCCCGCAGTCGGTGCCCGGTGCGGCGCTGGCGCACTTCAACCTGGGTCTCGCCCTCCGACAAAAGGGCTACTACCAGGAGGCCCTGCGTGAATACCGCCTCGCGCTGGAGGCGGGCGAGGACCGCCGGCTCAATCTCCAGGCCATGGCCGAGGTCCATCTTCTGCGCCGCGAGCTCGGTGCGGCCCTGGAGCTGTACGAAGGCCTCATCCGCGACTATTCGGACTCACCGAAGCTCTGGAACGAGCGCGGCGTCTGCCTCCACCAGGCGGGCCGCCGAGCCGACGCCATCGTCTCCTACGAGCGCGCCGTCGCGATCGACTCCGCCTACCAGCTCGCCTGGAACAACCTGGGCGTGGTGCGGGCGCACGAGAAGAACCCCGAGGCCGCGGTGGCGGCCTTCCGGCAGGCGCTCGGCGTGGATCGTCCGCTGCTCGCGGCTCGCCTCAACCTGGGGCTGCTCTCGTTCCAGCGCCGGCAGTTCCGCACCGCGTTGGAGGAGTACCAACAGGCCCTCGCGGAGCAGCCCGCCAGCGCGGTGGCGTGGAACGGCGTCGGGCTAGTGCTCATGGAGCTTCGGCGCTACGAGGACGCCCGCAACGCCTTCGGTCGTGCGGTGGACGCCGACGCCGCCTTCGCCGCCGCCCACTACAACCTCAGCTTCGTGCTGAGCCAGCTGGGTGACTTCGACGGCGCTCTCCGGGAGACCCGTCGCGCCCTCGAGCTGGAGCCGCTCTACGTGCCGCAGAAGTTCTCGCTCACCATCGACCTCCAATTCGAAGACCCGACGATCGCGATCGCGCCGGAGCTCGCCGCCGAGGCCGGCGGGGAGGAGCTCGCCGGCGAGTTCGAGTTCGACGCTCCGGCCCTGGACCGGATTTTCGAGGAGCTCACGCCCGGCCCGCAGCCCGCACCGGCGGCGGTCGCACCGGGAGACGCGCTCGATCTCGCCCGAGACTACATCGGCAAGGGCCTGCTGGATCTGGCCCTGGCGGAGATCTCGCGCGCCACCGGGCGCGGCGCCCCCAAGGCCGCGGCCGCCGTCCTCCTCGGCGACGTGTTCGCCAAGCGCGGGCTCTATGGTGAGGCGCTGGAGCGCTATCGCCAGGCTCGCACCACGGACCCGGGCAACCCGGACGCGACCCTGGGCGAGATTCGCGCGCTGCTCGCGCTGGGGTGGGCGGCCGACGCCGCCCCGCTCGCCGACGAGCTGGCGCGCCGGGTGCGAGGCGACGTGGAGGTGCTGGTGGCGCGGGCACGCGTGCGCCTCGCGGTGGACGACGCGCTCGGGGCGCTCGACTGCATCCGCGAGGCGCAATCGGTCGCTCCCGGCCGGCCCGACCTGCTGCACCTCCAGGCCCAGGTGTCGTCCCGGCTCGGCGACCGGTCGGCGGCGCTGGCCGCGTTCAACGCCGCCTTGCAGCTCGATCCGTCCCTGGTGCGGGTCTGGTTCGAGCTGGGCGCGCTGGAGGAGGAACGGGAGAACTGGGGCGCCGCGCGCGCCGCCTACGAGCGCGCGCTCGATCTGCTGCCGACCTACAGCGCCGCGGCGCTCGCCCTGGCGGACCTGCTGAGCCGGCGCGAATCCGCCCGGGCGGCGATCGGGGTGCTGATCCGTCTGCTGGAGACCGATCCCTGGGAGCTCGAGGCCCTCACCGCACTTGGTCGCGCGTTGCTGGAGGACGGCCGGACCACCCAGGCACTCGAGGCGTTCGCCCGGGTCCTCCGCTTCGACCCCGACCATCCCGGCGCGCTGTACCACACGGGCGCCGCGCTGGCGCGCCAGCGGCGGTTCGACCAGGCGGTCGACGCATGGGAGCGGGTGGTCCAGCTCGACCCTTCGGGTCCGTTCGCCGCGCAGGCCCGCAGCCGGGCCCGCTCCGCGCGCGACCTGCAGCACATCTTCGCAGCCTCGGCGGGGTGACCGGTGGCGCTCGAGGGCACGCTCAAGGATCTCCACGTCCAGGACGTCTTCCAGCTGCTCGATCTCGGCCGGAAGAGCGGCACGCTGCGCATCACCTCGGAGCTGCGGCAGACCGCCGCCACCATCTGCTTCGAGCGTGGCGGCGTGGTGGCCGCGGCGCTGGGAAGCGATCCCCAGCCGATCGGCGCCCGCCTGGTGCGGGCAGGGAAGATCACCGCCGAGCAGCTCGACCGCGCGCGCGCGATGCAGAGCGGCGGCGACTCGCGCCGACTGGGCGACATCCTGGTCGGTCTCGGTGCGATCTCCCGTCGGGAGCTGGACCGGCAGCTCAAGTCGCAGATCGAGGAGGCCGTGTTCGACCTGATCACCTGGACGGAGGGTTACTTCCGCTTCGAAGAGGGTTCGCCCTGCCATCCTGCGGTGGAGGCGCCGGTCCGCTCGCCCACCGAGGCGCTGCTGATGGAAGGTGCGCGCCGGCTCGACGAGTGGTCGCGCATCGGCTCCAAGGTCTCGCATCTCGGACTGGTGCCCCGGCTGCCCGAGCAGAACGGGGCGGCGCCGCTCGATCTGGTGCCCTTCGAATGGGAGGTGCTCGCCGCGGTGGATGGGCAGCGCGACCTGCACGCGCTGGCCGACGTCCTGGGCCGCTCGGAGTTCGAGGTGGCGCGCACGGTGTATGGGCTCACCGCCGCGGGCATCGTCGAGCTGGCCGATCCGGCCATGCCGGGTCGGGACCCGGAGGCGGGCCGCGATCTCGCGGCGCTGCTGGTGCCGGCACGCGAGGCCATGTCGAACGGGCAGTACGACATCGCCGCCGGCGCGCTGGAGGAGGTGCTCCGGCGCGACCCGCTGATGCCCGAGGCGCGTCGCCTCCTGGGCGCGTGCCAGGCGGCGATGGGCCGCTTCAGGCAGGCGGTGGAGACCTGGCACTCGTGGAGCCGGCTCGGCCCCCGCAGCCCGGGTGAAGACGCCGAGGCGCCGGCGGTCGAGCGCATGCGACATGCGGTGGAGATGTTGCAGCGAGAACTGGAGCGCTTCCGTGAGTGACGACATCCGTACCCTCACGGCACGGGTGGCCGACGAGCCGACCAGCCTCGCGTTTCTGGAGCTGGCCGAGGCGCTCCGGCGCCGGGGACAGCTCGAGGCGGCGGCGAAGGTGGCGCGCGGCGGCCTCAGCCGCTATCCCGGCCTCGCCGACGCCCACGACCTCCTGGCCAGGATTCTCAGCGATCAAGGCGATCTCGCCGGAGCGTTCGACGCCTGGGCCGACGCCCTCCGGGTCGACCCGATGCGGACCGGCGCCCTCAAGGGCATCGCATTCCTCTATTTCCGCGCGGGCGACGCGACCGCCGCAATCGAGCACCTCCAGCGCGCCGCCGAAGTGGATCCGGACGACATCTCGATCGCGCAGGCACTCGCGCGGGTGCGACGTGAGTCGCGGGCCGCGCCGGGCACTGCGGCTCCAGAGCCCGCGCTCGAGGAGCCGTCGCCGCCCGCTCCCCTGCCGGCAGTCGCTCCGCCGGCGAAAGAGGAGGCACCCGCCCCGGCCGTCGCGAACGTGACTGAGTCGCCGCCCGCGCCGGACGAGGCGGGCTCGCCATTCGCGGCCATCGACGGCGGACGCGCGGTCGTCCTGGTGGACGCCAACGGGCTCCTGCTGGCAGGCAATCTGACTGCGCCTGACGGCGCGGAGCGGGGAGACCGGGTCGCGGCCGAGCTGGCCGGCGTGTCGCGCGAGGCGTCCAGGGCCGGCCGGCTGCTGGGACTGGGACAGTGGCACAGCATCACGCTCGAGTGTCCCGATGCCCACTTCGTGCTGGTGCAGCCGACCTCCGAGACCGTGCTCCTCGCCGCGCGGGAGCCCTCGCTGCCGATGGCGCGAGTCGCGCTGCTGGCCGAGCGGGCGGCGCGGGAGGCGAAGAGCTGGCTGGAGCGGGTCCAATGACCGAGGTGCAGGCAGTGCTGGAGCGGGTGACCCGGGTCGCGGGGGTACGGGGCGCACTGGTCGCCTCCGCCGGCGACGGGCTCGTGGTCGCCGAGCAGCTTATGGACGGTGTGGATGGCCGCGCCGCGGCCGCGCTGGCCGGGAGCCTGGTGAGCCGACTGGTGCGCACCGCCGGCGCCGCGGGTCGCCGCACGCCGGAGTTCGTGCAGCTTCGCGCCGAGCGAGGCTCGATTCTCGCCGCGCCCGGCGGCGCCGACCTGGTCCTGGTGGCCGTCGCCGGTCCCGATGCCAACGTGGGTCTCGCGCGGCTGGAGATGCTCGACGCCGCGAGCCGCCTCGGCTGATGCGCGCGCTCGAGCCCTGGGTCGAGGGTCCGCTGCAGACCTTCCTCGATGAATCCTCCGCCCGTCTCACCCTGTTGATGACTTACTCGGGCCAGGTGGTGGCGCAGCACGGCTTCAGCCGCTCGCTCGACGTCATGACCGCCGCGGCGCTGGGCGCCGGGATCGGCGCGTCCACCGAAGAGCTCGCCCGGCTGATGGGCTCACCCAAGTTCGAGGCGCTGGTCCATCACGGCGCCCGGCAGAGCTGCATGCTCGCCGGATTCTCCACGCCGCGAGGCCGATGGCTGGGGCTGGTGGTCTTCGGGCCCGAGACCTCGGTAGGGATCGTCCAGCTGTTCTTCGATCAGATGGTGCAGCAGCTCGCCGCCGCGGCACCGCGCGACCAGGCGGTCGCCCCGATGCTGCCGGAGAACTTCGAGCACGAGCTGGATGCCAGCCTCAAAGCGCTCTTCGGACGGTAGCCCTCATGTCTCTCGTCAACTTCTCGTCGCGCGAGATTACCTGCAAGATCGTGTACTACGGACCCGGTCGGTCCGGCAAGACCACGAATCTGCAGTACGTCTACGATCGCGTGCCGGAGAGCCGCCGGGGCCGCATGGTGTCGCTCGCGACACAGACCGACCGCACCCTGTTCTTCGATTTCCTCCCGCTGGAGCTCGGCTCCATCAGCGGCTTCGCCACCAAGTTTCAGCTCTACACCGTCCCGGGGCAGAGCTACTACAACGCCACTCGCAAGCTGGTGCTGCAGGGCGCCGATGGCGTGGTGTTCGTCGCCGACAGCCAGGCCCGGCGCTTCGACGACAACCTGGAGAGTCTCCAGAACCTGCAGGACAACCTGCTGACCCAGGGCGTGGACATCCGCCACCTGCCCGTGGTCTTCCAGTACAACAAGCAGGATCTCCCGCGCGACCTCATCCTCACCCAGGAGGAGATGGACGACGCGCTGAACTTTCGTGCGGTGCAGAGCTATGGCGGCGATGCCCTGCACGGCACCGGCGTGTTCGAGACGCTGCGGGGCATCTCGGAGCTGGTTCTGAAGCGGCTCGCCGCCGGGGCGGTCGCCGGATGACGGTCACCCTCAACCCCCTGTACCGCTTCGACACCTTCGTGGTCGGCTCGGCGAACCGCCTGGCCGTCACGGCGGCGAAGGCCGTGGCCGAATCGCCGGGCACGGTGTACAACCCGTTGTTCATCTACGCCCGCCCCGGGCTGGGCAAGACTCACCTGCTGATGGGCGTCGGTCATGCGGCCCGGGCGATCGACCCGAACCTGCACGTCGAATATCTCACGCTGGACGAGTTCCTGGAGGCCTTTCACGCCGCGATCGCGGCCGGACAAGGGGAGTCCTATCGCAAGCGATTCCTCGACGTGGATCTGCTGCTGGTGGACGACGTCCAGTTCCTGACCCACCGGCGGGAGATGCAGGCGGAGCTGCTCCGGCTGACCGACGCGCTGCAGACCACCAATCGCCAGATCGTCCTCACCAGCGACCGGCCGCCGGCAGAGATCGAGGCGCTGGACGAGCGGCTGATCCGTCGCTTTGCCGGCGGGCTGATCATCGATGTCGCGGCGCCGGATTACGAGACCCGGGTCGCCATCCTCCGACGGAAAGCCGAGGAGCGGCGGGCCTCGTTCGCGGACGGTGTGCTCGAGGCCGTAGCCGGCCTTCCGATCGACAACGTTCGCGAGCTCCTCGGCGCGCTGAATCGGATGGTCGCCCACCAGGCGGTGAGCGACCGACCGCTGAATGCGGAGCAGGCGAGGACGCTGATCGGCGGGACCGTGGTGGAGCGGGACGGCGGCACGGCGGGGCGGAGGGACGCCGGGACGGTCGAGGAGCGGGCTGCGAGCACGGGTACGCCACCGTCCGACCCGGAGCCCGCGTCGATCGCGCCGTCCGGCGGTCCCGCCGTCCCGCCGTCCCGCGCCCAGCCCGGCGACGAGTTCTCCGATTTCCTCTCCGAGATCCACGCGACGGTCGCCCAGCAGGTGGACGCCTGGCGGGGGCAGATCGGCGCGGCGGTCATGCGCTGGGAGGGCGAGGGTTACCGGACTGGTCGGCTGCAGAAGCTGCTGGAGCAGGATGCGGTGCCCGACGTGGTCCGGGAGCTGGAGGACTTCGAGCGGGACATTCAGCGGCTGCGCGACATGGAGGCGCAGACCGCGGAGCTCGCCGCCGACCTGGTGGGCGCGCCTGCGTTCCGCGACCCCGGCGATCTGGCGGCGGCGGAGTCCCTGCTGGCGCGAGCGCGAGAGGGTGCCGTCCCGCCCGCAGCACCGTCCCCACTCTGGCGGCTGGCGGACTGGACCGAGGGACCGTCGGCCAAGGTCGCGCTCGAGGCGGCGCGCGCCGTCGTGCAGGAGCCGGGCGCCCGGTACAACCCGCTGGTGATCGTCGGCGGCGCGGGCGCCGGGAAGACTCATCTGCTGCACGGGATCGGGAACGCCATCGCGGAGCGGTGCGGGGTGCCGGTGGCCTGCCTCAGCGCGCCGGAGTACAGCGGTGAGCTGATCGCCGCGATCGATCGCGACGCGGTGGGGATCTGGCGTTCCCGCTACCGGCGGGTCTCCGCCTTCCTCCTGGACGATGTCCACCTGATCGCGGACACCGATCGCACCCAGGACGAGCTCTTCCTGCTCTACAACATGCTGCTCGAGTCGGGGCGACAGATGATCTTCACGTCCGCCGTTCCGCTGGCCGAGCTCCAGGGTCTCGAGCCGAGACTCCGCACCCGCCTCGAGGGCGGGCTGGTCGTGGAGCTGCCTGCGCCCGACCGCGAAGTGCGCGAAGCGATCGCCAGGCGGGAGCTGGGGTCGAAGGGCGGGGAGCCCGATGCGGCGCTGGTGGAATTCTTCGCCGTCCGGCCCGCGGAGTCGGTTCGCGTCGTCCTCGCTCAGGTCCACCGCGTCCTCAACGCCGCGGAGGCGCGGCAGAACCCGGCCGGCGTCGCGCTCGCGCGCGAGGTGCTCGACGGGATCGCCCCCCCGGCGGCCCCGGAGCCGCCGGCCGCGGCGCAGTCGCGCCGGCACGGGGCGCAGCGCCTCAGCGGCATCGTCGCACCCACCGCCGGCGGCGCGCGCAGCCGGGAGAAGATGGTCTGGGACTGGCCCGAGGTCACCGACCGGGTGATCGAGGACTGGCGCTGATGGCGATCAAGGGCAGTCTCAAGGAGGCCAGCCTCCCCGACGTCATCCAACTGCTCTTCCTGGGGCGGCGTACCGGCTGTCTGGCCCTCGCCGACCGCCAGAACTTCGGCACGATCTACTTCGACGAGGGCCATATCACCTACGCCACCATCGTGAACCGTCGCGATCGGCTGGGCGACATCCTGGTGCGAAGCGGACGGATCACGGCCGGGCAGCTGCAGGAGGCGGTGAACCGGCAGGGTGGGGAGCGTGAGCGGAAGCTGGGTGAGATCCTGGTGCAGCAGGGCGCCATCTCGCGGGAAGACCTCCAGCACTACATCCGGGTGCAGGTCGAAGAGGCGGTCTACTACCTGTTCACCTGGAACTCGGGCACGTTCAACTTCGAGGCGGGCGGCCAGCCGGAGCGCGATGATGTCCTGGTGCGTATCAACCCGGAGTACCTGCTCCTCGAGGGTGCCCGCCGGGTGGACGAGTGGAGCCTGATCGAGAAGAAGATCCCCTCGTTCGACCTCATCTTCGCGGTGGATGGCGCCCACATCGGCGAGTCGGCCCCGGAGCTTTCGGCCCAGCAGCGGATCCTCGTGCCCCTGCTCGACGGAACCCGGGACGTGACCCAGGTGATGGAGGAGAGTGGGCTGATCGAGTTCGAGGCCGGCAAGGCGCTCTTCGGGTTGATCACCGCCGGCTTCGCGCACCGGGTGGGCACATCCGCTGCGAGTGCGCCAAGGGTAAATGAAAGCCGGGTGGACGAGCACCGGAATCTGGGGATCGCCTTCTACAAGGCTGCGATGCTCGACGAGGCGCTGCGTGAGTTCCGCCGGGTAGCGGAGCTGCGTCCCGCCGACGCCGGGGCGGCCTTCTTTCTCGGCCTCATCGCCCTGCGCCAGGCGCGCTGGGAGGAGGCCGTCGGCTGCTTCCGCCAGGCGATCGAGAAGGGCGGCTCCCGCCCTCCGGCGCTGCACAACCTGGGGCTTGCCCTCGAGCGGATGGGCCGGCTCGACGAGGCGGAGACGGCCTACGGCGACGCGGCGGGTCGTGCGCGTGAGGATGCCCGGATCATGCTGGGCTGGGCGGTCGTGGCCCTGCGGCGCGGCGAGTACCAGGTGGCGCAGGGGCGCCTCGCGCGCAGCCGCGAGCTGGCCGGGGCCAAGCCCGTTCCGCCGCTCTGGTACTGGGCCTCCACCCTGGCGAGCATCGGCCAGGACGACGCCGAGACCGCGCTCCGCTCGGCGGAGGAGGGCGCTGCCGCCTACCCGGCCAGCGCGGTCCTGGGCAACAACCTCGCGGTTCTCCGCGAGCTCCAGGGAGACGTGGCCGGTGCAGAAGCGATGCTGCGAGCCGCTCTCGCCGAGGACGCCTCGCTGCCCCAGATCTCCAAGAACCTGGCCGACATTCTCTACCGCAACGGCCGCTACGACGATGCTCGCGACGCTTACGAGCGCGCCGCGAAGCTCGCCCCCGAGCTGGGCGACGATCTCTACTTCAAGCTGGGGAACATCGCCTATCGCCGGCGGGATCACGAGCGGGCGCGCGAGAGCTGGCGTCGCGCGACCGAGCTCAATCCGGGCCACGAGCTGGCCCGGGCCAACCTCGAGATGCTGGGAGCCGCGTCGTGAGCGCCGCCGACGATCCCGGCTTCGAGGCGCTCGCCCGCCGGATCTCCAAGAGCGCCGGCTTCGCGGTGGAGGCGTACAAGGACAAGTGCGTCCGGCGGCGCATCGCGGTGCGCATGCGAGCCTGCGGAGTACACACCTACGCCGATTACCAGGCGCTGCTCGATCGAAGCCCGCTGGAATACGATCGGCTCCGCGACGCGCTCACGATCAACGTCACTCGCTTCTACCGCAATGCGGACACCTGGAACCTGCTGCGGCGCGAGATTTTCCCGAAGCTCTGCGGACCGGGGCCCGGCGAGGTCCGGATCTGGAGCGCCGGCTGCTCCTCCGGCGAGGAGGCCTACACCATCGCCATCCTGGCGGCCGAGCAGTTCGAGACGGCCGGCCGCTCGAGGGAGCTGCGCCGCCTCGAGCTGGACGCGACCGACGTTGACCGTCAGAGCCTCGAGCGCGCCCGAACGGCGCGCTACCGCCAGGAGCTGCTGCTGGAGATGCCTCCCGAGCTCACCCGACGCTACTTCGAGCCGGCGGGACCGGAGCTTCAGGTGGTGCCCCGGGTCCGCGCCCGCGTGTTCGTGCGCACCCTCGACCTCAGCGCCGGCCGTCCGCTCCGGCGCGACTACCAGATGATCGTCTGCCGCAACGTGCTGATCTACTTCGACCGACCGATGCAGGAGCGTCTGTTCCAGCTGTTCACCGATTGTCTGACTCCGGGCGGGTATCTGGTCCTGGGCAAGGTGGAGAGCCTGGTCGGACCGGTGCGTGACCGTCTCCAGCTCGTGGATGCCCGCGAGCGCGTGTACCGGCGGCCGGCATGAGCGGGATGAACGGGAACGAGATCATCGTCAAGGTGGCCGACCTGCGGGTCGGCGGGGCGGGGGACCAGCTGGTCACCGTTGGCCTGGGCAGCTGTATCGCCATCGTGCTGCACGACGGCACGGCCTGTGTCGGCGGCCTGGCCCACGTGCTGTTGCCTTCTCCCGGGTTGAGCCGACAGGACGGGAACCCGGCCAAGTCACCGCATACCGCGGTGCCGCGTCTGCTGGAGCTGATGGCCGAGCGCGGCGCGAGCCGGCGGCGGGTGACGGCACGCCTGGTCGGAGGCGCGAGCATGTTCGCGGCCCTGTCTCCCCCGGGGACCATCCAGATGGGTGAGCGGAACGTGGTGGCGTCCCGGCAGGTCCTGAACACCCACAGTATTCCCCTCGTCGGTGAGGCGGTGGGCGGCGACTACGGCCGCACCGTCAGGCTGGACGTGGCCAAAGGCACCCTCGAGGTGCGTTCGGTGATCCATGGTGTCCACACGCTCTGACAGCGCCACCGTCCTCGTGGTGGACGACAGCCCCTTTTTCCGGCGGCTGCTCACCGACGTGGTGGACGGCACCGGCGAGTTCGCCGTGGTCGCCACCGCGAGAAACGGGATGGATGCGCTGCGGAAAGTGCACACCCACGCGCCCGACGTGGTGCTCATGGACCTGGAGATGCCCGAGCTCGACGGGCTCGGAGCCATCGGCTACATCATGTCCGAATCTCCCCGGCCGATCGTGGTGGTGAGCTCGTACGCCGGCCCCGGGACGGCTGCGGCGATCCGCGCCTTGGAGCTCGGCGCCGTGGACCTGGTGGCGAAGGAGGAGGAGCGGAGCGCGGAAGCGGCGGGCCGGCTGGCGGAGCGCCTGGTGGGAGCGCTCCGGGCGGCGCGCTCGGCCGACATCCACCGCATGCCGGTCCTGGCTCGCCCTTCGCGCGCCGTGGCGGTGCCGGCGCTGTTCGCGATGCCGGGCCGCGCCGGCGCCTGCGTGGCGATCGCCGCGTCCACCGGGGGACCGAGGGCCCTCGCGGAGGTGGTGCCTCACCTCCCCGCGGGCCACGGTGCTGGAGTGGTCATCGTGCAGCACATGCCGCCCAAGTTCACCCGCAGTCTGGCAGAGCGGCTGGCCGCGCAGAGCCGCATCGGCGTGGTCGAGGCGGAGCACGACATCCCCTTCCTCGCCGACACTGCCTACGTCGCTCCCGGTGACTACCACATGCGGCTGGTGGCGGCGGAGGACGGTCCCCGGATCGCCTTGAGCCGCGAGCCGACCGTGTGGGGCGTGCGCCCCGCCGCCGATCCTCTCTTCCGGACCGTGGCCGAGCTCTATGGCCGCCGCGCCGTTGGCGTGGTGCTGACCGGCCTCGGACGGGACGGCGCGGACGGCCTCCGGCGGATCCACGAGGCCGGCGGAACCGGCATCGCGCAGGACCGGGAGACCAGCACCATCTACGGCATGCCCAACGCCGCGGTCCAGGCCGGAGGGGCCCGTCACGTGCTTCCGGTCGGTGTGATCGCCGGCCGCGTCGCCGAGATGCTCGGCCGAATGGAGAAGCGATGACCGCGGAGGGATGGCTGCTGGTGCGCGCGGGCGACCGGCGCGTCGGGCTTCTCCTGCACCAGGTGGTCGAAGTGCTCGACCTGGGACCGGTGCATCCCGTCCCCTCCCTCGACCCGGCGGTGCGAGGCGTCACCAGCTCGCGCGGGCGGATCGTGCCGCTGGTGCACCTGGCGACTCTCCTGGGCGGCACCGGCGGGGCGGGTGGAACGGCGGTCCTGGTGCGGCTCGACACCCGTCGAATCTGCGTCGAGGTGGACGCCGCCGAGGAAGTGCTCCGCGAGCCCGGCCTGCCGGTGCCGTCCGATGTGTCACTGCCGTTCGCGGTCGCGGTGGCGCGCCGGCCCGATGGCATCGTCCCCCTGCTCGACCTCACCGCGGTCGGCGCGCGCATCGCGGAGACCGTTACGCCATGACTACGGGCGACGACGTTCAGGTGGTGTCCTTCCTGGTGGGACCCCAGGAGTTCGCCTTCGACATCCTCCAGATCGAGCGGATCCTGCGCTACGAGCCGCCGGCTCGGCTCCCGCAGGCGCCCCAGTTCCTGGAGGGAGTGGTACAGTACGGCGGCGGCGCGGTGCCGGTGGTGGACCTGCGCAAGCGCTTCGAGCTCGAGGCGGCGATCCGGGAGGAGACCCGGCTCATGATCGTGGATCTGGGTGACCAGCGCGTCGGGGTCGTGGTGGACGAGGTGCGCGAGGTTCTGCGGGTGGACAGCCGCACCATCACCGCTCCGGGACCGATGGTGCGGGGGCTCGCCGCGGCCTACATCTCGGGCGTGGTCACCCGGCCGGCGCGCACCATCATCATCCTCAACGCCCGGAAGCTCCTTTCGTCCACCGAGCGGCTGGCGCTCAGCGCGATCGGGAGCCCGCCATGAGCGAGTCCCCCGTGACCGGCCTCAAGGACCAGTACCAGGAGCTCGAGACCCGGCTCGCTGCGGCCCAGGATCCCGCGGCCCGCGAGGCGGTGAAGCGCGACATCATCGCCCTGTTCAAGCGGGTGGACGGCGCGCTGGCCGAGCTGGGACAGCTGAAGGATGGAATCCGGGGACTGGCGGAGCGCTACAAGCAGATGAACCACGCCGCCGACGGCGCCGCTGCCGGCCCCGCACCGGCGCCCCAGTTCGCCGGAGCCCGACCGGCGGTGCAGGCAGATCACCTGGGGGCCTCGACTTTCATCGAGAAGGGCTGGAGCCTGATCTCACTCGGTGACTACGCCGGTGCGATCCAGGCGCTGGAGAAGGCGCTTCAGCTCTCGCCGGGAGAAATCCAGGCCCAGTCGCTGCTGGGCTGGGCCCAGATGCTGCACGAGGACTACGACGAGGCGCTCTCCACCTTCTCCCGGGTCCTGATGAAGGAGCCGGCCAACGCCCTCGCTCGCATCAACGTCGGGTACATCTGCCTCAAGAAGCGGATCTTCGGCGAGGCGATCGAGCACCTTTCCAAGGCCATCCGGCTGGACAACGACCGCAAGGCCACGCTTTACGCCCACTATTATCTTGGACTGGTCTATCTCGAGCGCGACATGTACGAGGACGCGCAGACCTTCTTCCGCAAGACCCTGACGCTTGGCCCCAACCTCATCGAGGCGTACTACGACCTGGGGCGGGCGCAGTGGTTCGCCGGCAACAAGCACGGCGCTCGCAGTACCTGGAGCGAGGGACAGAAGGCCAACAAGTTCAATCCCTGGGCCAAGCGTTGCCAGGAGATGCTCGACCTGGTCGCCGCCGGAGGTGAAGTCCCGCGCAGTCTGGCTTCCTGATCGCCGCGGCCGCGAGAACGCTCGCGGTCGTCCTCCCCATCTTCCTGCAGGGCGCTCCCACATCGGTGCAGGTCGGGCAGGTCACCGCGGTTGCGTGGCCGAAGCAACTCGACCTCGCGATACGGCTTGCCGAACAGGCCGACCGGCCGGTGGAGTGGCCGGGTCTCGGCAGGGTCGCCATCGGACCGATGCGGTTGATCGTGGTCCCCGATGTGCGGCGGCTCGACTCCCTCACCGGGGGACGCGCCCCCCGGTGGGGTGCGGCGGTTGCGTTGCCCGCGAGCCGCACAATCATGATCCGCGCCGACGGCGGCGACCCTCAGCGCACGCTCCGCC
Source organism: Gemmatimonadales bacterium (assembly GCA_036556505.1). Taxonomy (GTDB): domain Bacteria; phylum Gemmatimonadota; class Gemmatimonadetes; order Gemmatimonadales; family GWC2-71-9; genus CAVVWJ01. Next base: position 2,859 of record DATBJH010000036.1, on the reverse strand, counting down.
ACGAGCTCGCCCACCTCGCCCTGCATCAGCGAGTGCCGGTGCGGGTGCCCCTCTGGTTCGATGAAGGTTACGCCGGGTGGGCCGCCGGAGAGTGGGAGCGCCTGGGCGTGCTGGAGCTCAATCTCGCCGTCGCGCGGGGCGCACTCCCTGGATTCCGGGCGCTGGACGGGGCGCTTCGGGCCAGTGCGACCACGGCCGACGCGGCCTACGCGCTGGCGTACTCCGCCGTGTCGGAGCTGGCTCGACGGAATCCCAGCGGCACCCTTACCCCATTGCTGGAGCGCCTGGCCGACGGGCAGGATTTCGAGTCCGCGGTGCTGGCCACCACCGGCCTGACGGTCGACCGCTACGAGGAGGCCTGGCAGCGCTCGATCCGGCACCGCTACGGACTGGTGACCTGGCTGCTCGCGGGCGGGGGTTGGCTCCTGGTGTCGGTGGCCGTCCTCGTATTGGTACACCTGCGCCGTCGGGCCGACCGACCCCGCCGAGCGGCGCTCGACGAGGGCTGGGTCGTGGACCCGGAAGCTCTGGACGGGCCTGAACTTGACCCTACCCGCGAACGGTGGTAGCCTCATGTCTTATGTCCAATGCACGGCCGTCCGCGCCCGCGCCCGCCGCGGGTAGTCGCCGTTTCCTGCTCGCCCGGCGGAATCTCCTGATTCTGGCGGCAGCGCTGTTGGTGCTCCTGGCCGGGTACCTCACGCTGATAGCTGGGCATCCGAGCGCGGCCGCCGTCATTCTTGTGGTCGGCTACTGCGTGCTCTTCCCGCTCGGGATCGCTCTCTAGGAAGGGTGTTCGTCGTCACGGCACGGTCCCTGCGCTGGCGGTATCTGGATAGGGATTGTGTGCCCTCGGGCGAATAGCTCAGCTGGTTCAGAGCGCCTGCCTTACACGCAGGATGTCGGGGGTTCGAATCCCTCTTCGCCCATTCCATCCGCGCCTGAGCGCGAGACTGTCGGTCCTGCGGGACCGTTCCTTCGGGGAGGCTGTCGCATGTATCTGTTCCGTGTTGTCACCCTCGCGGCTTTGAGTGGAGCGCTGACGGTGCCGCTCGCGGCCCAGGGCATTCCTCGCAACGCCCAGCGAAGCACGGTGAACGTGGCCCCTCGATTCATGGTGGCCAACCCGTTCGCCTTCGCCCCGGGCGACTCCGCTCCGGCGGTGGCGATCGGCACCGGCGTCCGCGAAGAGATGAAGGACGTGGTGGGTCGCGATTTTCAGGTGATCGAGCAGCAGCAAATGAACGACGCGCTGACCCAGTACGGGTACCCCAAGGACGCCATCCTGAGTCCTGCGCTCGCCTCGACGCTCGCCAAGAACATTCAGGCGCGCTACATCGTCACGTCGACCCTGGCCAAGGGTCAGGCCAAGGGCTACACCGTGACGGCGCGGATCCACGGGGTCAACGACGACGCCGGCAATGTCGTCACCGTCGCGCAGCAGCAGGGAGAGAGTCCGCAGGCCTTCGGCAAGCGGGTGGCCGAGGCCCTGGAGCCGATGGTGGAAACGGCCGACGAGGCGAAGTCCTGCATCGACCAGCGGAGCTCAAAGCCGGACAAGGCGGCCGACGCGGCGCAGAAGGCCATCAAGGTAGTGCCCGATCATGGCCTCGCCCATTACTGCCTCGCGCTGCTCGCTCAGGACAGGAAAGCGCCGCGGCAGGAGGTCGTGAAGCAGCTTCAGGCCTCCGCCAAGGGCGACCCCCTCAGCCTCCCGGTGTGGACCGCGCTGGCGACGCAGTATCAGCAGGCCAACGACACGGCGAACACGCTCGTCGCCTTCAAGCAGATGCTCCGCGTCGCCCCGACCAACCAGAAGCTGCGCGAGGAGCTGTTCAAGTACTTCCTCCAGTCGGGACACCCGGAGACGGCGCTCGAGGTGGCGGACGAGGGCCTCAAGCTCGATCCCTACAACGCCGACCTCTACGACCTGAAGAGCAACGCCTGCCTCTTCCTGAGCAATTTCAAGTGCGCGGTGGACGCCCTGGAGACGATGTACGCCACCGACTCCACCAAGGCGGACACCCTCTTCTTCACCAAGATCTCGGCCGCGGCCGCCGAAGGTGAGCAGCCCGACACGGCGCGGCTCCTCAAGTGGTCGCAGATCGGCGTCCGGAAGTATCCGGACAACCCGACACTGCTCAGCTACCTCAACAAGGCGTACTCGATGACGGGCCAGGTGGACAGCGTGGTCGCCGTCACCGGCCGGATCATCGCGAAGGACACCACGGCCATCGTGCCTGCGCTGGAGGCGGCTCAGGCGCTGATCAACGCCCCGCCGGCGGCGGGCGGGACGCCGGTTACGACCGATACGGCCAACCGGGGCGGCGCACCCAGGGACACCAGCACTGCCGCCGTGAGCACCTCGCGGGCCAAGGAGGCGCTGCCGTTCCTGGAGTATGCCATGAAGTATGGTGACCCCCAGGCCAAGGAAAACGCGGCGGCGCTGCTGTATACCGCGGGCGCCAAGTTGCTCCAGTCGCAGCCCCAGGATCTCGCCGGTGCGGCGGAGCTGCTGCGCGTGGCGGTCCAGAATGCCAACCCTGCGGGCAAGGTAGGCCCGGCCTCGAACTACCTGCTCGGTCTGGCCACCCTGTTCCAGGTGCCCCAGCTCGACCCCCAGGCCGAAAAGCAGAAGTCCTGCGACATCGCCAAGCAGATGGAGACCCTCCTGAACGAGTCGGAGACGGCGCTCACCGCCGGCCGCGCGGCGAACCAGGAGGCCGTGGACAAGAACCTCGGCATCATCAAGCAGTACAAGCCGAGGGTGGCTTCGATGCTCAAGGCCTACTGCAAGTAGACGCTATCGGCTATCCGCTATCAGGGGTGCGCGCCGGTATGTTCCATGCCGGCGCGCAC
>DATBJH010000035.1:0-3993 GCA_036556505.1 Gemmatimonadales bacterium | reverse complement strand
GCCTGCCCGTGGTCTTCCCGACCGCCCAGGCCTCATCAACGGCGACGATTGATGCCGGGAGTTGACCGAGGGTAGCGGCGACAGAGTGGTCCCAATGGCAGCACCTCTTCTCACCCGCAAGTCCCGTTATGGCGAGTCGTTCCTGCGCCTGTGGAAGCGATCGTGGGCGCTCGGCATCCTGGCGCGCTTCGCCTGCGACGACTCGGCCCGCTTGGTCACCGAAGCCCAGAGCCTGGTCGCTCAATTCCGCCGTTCGCGGATGCGCCTCACGTAGCCATCCTGTCGCGGCGGGTCCCCCGACCTAGAACTTTACCTGCGCCTGGCCGAGCACCGTGTCGGTTCGATTTCCGGGCTCTCCGGCCTCCCGCGAGACGTAGTTGACCAGGAGACGCACCTTGCCGCCCGGAAACTCGACGTTCACGCCGCCGGTCGTGGCGTTGTTCCTCGAGCCGAGGCTGATCCCATCCCGGTCGAAGTCCTCCAGCTTGAGCACGAGCAGCATCCAGGGAACTACCCGGCAGGCACCCTGCGCGTACCAGCCTTCGTCGTCGATCTCGACATCGTCTCGATGCTGGGTGACATACTCCGCCCGGAAGGTCGCGCCCCTGTACTCCAGTGAGACGTCAAGGCCGAAGCGGGTGCTGTCGCCGCCGTAGTCCTGGATGCCGACGGAGCCGGTCCGGAACTCCCCCTGTACTCGCCAGGTCACGTCCTTCGCGCCGCCGCCGCTCGCGCTCAGCCGGGCCCGGTTGATCGAGCCGGTGAGGCCGGGGCCGTCGCGATAGGTTTCCCGCGCCTGGATGTAGCCGCTCCATCGTACGGGACCTTGGGCCAGGAGATCGCCGCGAACGAGGAACAGCTGGGCTGCCACCAGCGCGGCGAGGGTGCGCACCATAGGCGGTCTCCTGGTACCTAGAGGTGCTAAGACATAGCTTATTTTGGGAAGTTATGGGAACATAAGGGCGAATAGAGACAAGTCGAGGATGTCATGGAGCTATTGAGCACCGAGGACGCGTCCCGCTACCTCCACCTCAACACCAAACGGGTCCAGGCGCTGGCTCGCGCCGGGCGGCTGCCCGGCAGGCGGATCGGGCGGAAATGGCTGTTCGACCGCCGGGATCTGGACCACCTCCTCGGCTCCGAGGGCGAGCTGGCGCCGGCCGGGCTCGACCTCAGCGCCCGCAACCAACTCCGCGGCACCATCGTGTCGCTGACGATCGAAGGGGTCATGGCGGAGGTGCGCCTGCGGATCGGGGATCAGGAGCTGACCTCGATCATCACCCGGGCGTCGGCGGAGCGGTTGCGGCTCAAGGTCGGCGATCAGGCCTTCGCCGTGATCAAGTCCACCGAAGTCATGATCGGCAAAGGAGCGACGCTCGGATGAGAACTCACGGGCTGCTCGCACCGCTCGTTCTCTGGGCCGGCCTCGCCCAGGCCCAGTCCAAGGCGGCGAAGCCGGAGGTCACCGTGTTCGCGGCGGCCTCATTGACCGGGGCGTTTCAGGAGATCGGCGGGATCTTCGAGCAGGCGCACCCCGGAACCCGCGTGCGCTTCAACTTCGCCGGGTCCCAGCAGCTCGCCACGCAGCTCGAGCAGGGAGCCATCGCGGACGTATTCGCCTCCGCGGACCAGCGCTGGATGGAATACGCCGCCGAAAAGGGGCTACTCGCAGGTGAGGCGCGACTGTTCGCGCACAACCGGCTGGTCGTCATCGTCCCGACGACGAATCCCGCGCGCATCGGGCGGCTCCAGGACCTCGCAAAGCGAGGGGTCAAGATGGTGGTCGCGGCCGAGGCCGTGCCGGTCGGGGCCTACACCCGGCGGTCGCTCGCCAGGCTGGCGCAGGCGCCGGACTTCGGCAACGACTACGACCGTCGCGTACTGGCGAATGTCGTGTCGCAGGAGGAGAACGTGAAGACGGTCGTGACCAAGGTGCAGCTGGGGGAGGCGGACGCAGGTGTCGTCTATGCGTCCGACGCCTTGGGATCCGTCGCACGCCACCTGCGCGTCTTTCCCATTCCCGACGAGCAGAACGTCATCGCGGACTATCCCATCGCCGCGCTCAAGGGCGCGCGCACGCCCGCGGCTGCGGAAGACTTCATCGCCCTGGTGCTCGCACCGGAGGGACAGAACGTACTGAAGAAGTTCGGCCTGCTCCCGGTGAGGATGCAGACTGGGATGGCTCTCTAGTAGAGAGCCGGCGTCGGTTTAGCCCCGCGCCGCTGGCTAGGACCCCGCCGCTCCCGCCAGCGTCGACGGCGGAGCCGGCACCAGCACCGCCCATACCGGGTGATGGTCGCTGGCCCCCCGAACGTCCCGGACCACGCCGACACTGCCCGGGCCCGCCGGCACCAGTCCCCGGGTCAGAATGTGGTCCATCGAGAAGATGGTGTGGGTTGGACCCACCCACTCGGTGAGCCAGGTGTAGCCCTGGTCCTGAATCCGGGCCGCCATGCCGTAGTCGTTCAGATCCCCAGCGATCACCACCGGTCCAGGGAACTCCTTCGCATCCCGGGTAACCGCTCGCGCCTGCTCCGCCCGCTTCGCCGGCGAGAGCTTCACCACCGTCTCCAGGTGCACCGCGTAGACCAGGATCCGGAGTCCGTTGGCCCGAACCACCGCCGCGGTGGCGGTTCGACGCTGGCCCCGATCCCAGCTCCCGTACGGCAGCAGGACCTTCCAGCTTCGCTCGATCGGCCACCGTGACAGGACGGCCGGGCCATAGTAGCCGCCGGTCCGGTGGTGGATGACCGCGGGGTAGTAGGCGAAGTTCAGGTGCAGGGCCCGGGCGATCCGGTCCACGCCGGCGTCGCTCATCTCCTGGAGCGCCACCACATCGGCATTGCGGACGCTGTCGCTCCGGAGCACGGCGATCGCCCGGTCGATCTCGCGTGACTCCCGGATGTTGAAGGTGACCACGCGCAGCGGAGCCTTCGAGGCCACCGAGGCAGGCGCGTAGCGGCCCAGAAAGGCAGGCTGATTGGTGCTGAGCAGGTTGGTCGTCGGGGCGCAGCCGCTCGAGAGCCAGACTGCCGCCAGGACGGCCCCGCCGAGGACCCCGGGTCCATTGGTCATGTTGGGTGGAATCTAACGGAACCGCGCCGACTCGAAGCCCGGCTTGTAACATGATCCGCGTCAGGCCTGGCGAGGCCCCACGGGCACCCACAGTTTCGCTGCAGGTATTCGCGCAACCGGGAGGTGGGATGTCCGAGGAACGGCGGCGTTGGCCCAGGTCATCGGGCTCGGTTGCTCTCGCGATCGGCCGGGCTCGCCTGCTCCCGCGCGTGTCCTACCACTACCCCTCCCTCAGACCCAACGGCTGGTACAAGGTCATCGGACAGAATCCCGCCGCCCTCGAGCCCCGGGCCCGCGCGGGCTTCCTCTGGATCGAGGTCGACGGGCGGCCGCGGGAGGTGTGGGCCGGGCACTTCGAGCTGGAGCTGCACGGATCTCCGTGACACGGTCGTGACGTGAGCCGGACAGACTAGAGCCATGCTTCGTCCTGCCTCGATCGTGCTGGCGTGCGTCGGTCTCGCCTCGATGTCCGGCGCGTGTGCCGGACTCATCGCCGGGCCGGAGGTCGCGGCCTCCGCCTCCATTCCCGTCTCCCGCGATTCTGCCTACGTGAGAGCCCGGCGGGGGCTCTCCTCCGAGACCTTCACCATGGACGTGGTCGACTCGGCCCGCGGCCACCTGACGGGCACCCGCTACCCCAGCCGCAACGCGCAGCTAGGCACGGCGCAGAGCTGCCGGGTGGTTCTCGCCATGGACCTGGCTGGTGACACCCGCGAGTCCACCATCAGCACGACCACCCGGTGGGTGGCGCCGGACGCGATGTCCGACAAGGCCCCGCAGGTCTGCGAGCAGGAACGGCAGCAGGTCCTGGCGCGCCTGAGCGAGACCCTCGCGCCACCGGTCTCGCCCTAGCCCCGCCTCGGTCACGATTCCGTCACGAAGCGCTCGAGAGCTTCTTCTCCAACTCCTGCGCCATCT
>DATBJH010000034.1:0-5621 GCA_036556505.1 Gemmatimonadales bacterium | reverse complement strand
GGCAGGTGGGAGCTTCCGGCAATCGGTACCGTGGATGCTCCTGCGGCCGTACTGGTTCGGCCGGATGGATACGTGGCCTGGGTGGGAGACGGAACGGCGGTGGGGCTCGCCGATGCGGTCACGACATGGTTTGGACCCCCTCCCCGACCACATCCAGCAGAAACGCGTACTTGAACGCCACCTCCCGCAGGTGGTCGTACCGTCCCGACGCCCCGCCGTGCCCCGCGCCCATGTTGGTGCGCAGCAGGAGGCGGTTGCGGTCGGTTTTGCGGGCGCGGAGGCGGGCGGTCCACTTGGCGGGCTCCCAGTACGCCACCCGGGGATCGTTGAGCCCGGCGGTGACCAGGATGTTGGGGTAGTCCTTCGACGCCACGTTGTCGTAGGGTGAATAGCTCCGGATGTACTCGTAGTACGCCGGGTCGGCCGGATTGCCCCACTCGTCGTACTCGATCACCGTCAGCGGCAGCGTGGCGTCGAGCATGGTGTTCACCACGTCCACGAACGGCACCTCCGCCACCACCGCGCGGAAGAGGTCGGGCCGCAGGTTCGTCACGGCGCCCATGAGGAGCCCGCCGGCGCTGCCGCCGGTGATCGCCAGGCGGCCGGGCGCGGTGTAGCCCTCCGCCACCAGGTGCTCCGCCGCCGCGATGAAGTCGGTGAACGTGTTGCGCTTCCGGAGCAGCTTGCCGGACTCGTACCAGGCGCGACCCATCTCCTCGCCGCCGCGGATGTGGGCGATCGCCACCACCCAGCCGCGATCCAGCAGGCTCAGCGCGTTGGAGGAGAACGCCGGATCGAAGCTGTAGCCGTAGGAGCCGTAGCCCTGGAGCAGGAGCGGCCGGCGGCCATCGCGCTCCAGCGGCTGGCGGTAGACCAGGGAGACCGGCACCCGGGTGCCGTCGGGCGCGACGGCGAAGAGCCGCTCGCTCCGGTAGCACGAGGGATCGAAGCCGCCCAGGACCTCGGTCTGCTTGCGCACCGTCCAGGTGCGGGCCGCCAGATCGTAATCCACCACCGACGTGGGCGTGACCAGCGAGGTGTAGCCGAACCGGAAGACGGTGCTCTCGAACTCCGGATTCTCGTCCGGCCGCACGGCGTACACCGGCTCGGGGAAGGCCACCAGGTGCTCCGCGCCCGTCGCCAGCTCCAGCACGCGGAGCTGGCGCAGGCCTTCCGCGCGCTCCCACACCACCAGGTATCGCTCGAAGGCCTCCGCGGCATCGAGCTTGATCTCCGGCCGGTACGGAAGCACCGGCGTCCAGAATGCTCGGCCCGGGCTCTCCACCGGTGCCGCAACCAGCCGGAAGTTCGGGGCCTCGTCGTTGGTGACGAGGTAAAATCGGTCGCCATGGTGGGTGACGCTGTACTCGATTCCCGCGCGACGGGGCTCGATCAGGCGGAGCTCGCCCGCGGGATCGTCGGCGCTGAGGTAGCGCGCCTCGCTGGTGGAGTGGCTCGCCAGCTCGAGCACCAGGAACCGGCGGCTCCGGGTGCGGTGGATGTCGAGGAAGAAGGCCTCGTCCGGCTCGTGGTGCACCAGCGCGTCTTCCCGCGGATCGGCGCCCAGCGCGTGGCGGAACAGCCGGCTGGGGCGGCGCACCTCGTCGAGCAGGATGTAGAACAGGGTGCGCGAGTCGTTGGCCCAGGCCGCGGTGGGCGATGCGCCCTCGATGGTCTCGGGGAACAGCTCGCCGGTGGCGAGGTCCTTCACGAACAGGGTGAACGACTCCGCGCCGGTCGTATCGGCCGAGTAGGCCAGCAGGCGGTGATCGGGGCTCACCTCGAACGCGCCCATCCGGAAGTAGGCGTGTCCCGCGGCGAGCTGGTTCAGGTCCAGCAGGATCTCTTCCGGCGCTTCCGCCTCGTCGCGACGGCGGCAGAAGATGGGATACTGCGCGCCGGTCTCGGTCCGGGTGTAGTAGAGCCAGCCGTCCTCGCGCGCCGGCACCGAGAGATCCGACTCCTTGATCCGGCCCCGCAGCTCCTGATAGAGGCGTTCCTGGATGCCCTCCGTGTGCCGCATGACCCTGTCGGTGTAGCGGTTCTCCGCCTCGAGGTGCGCCAGCACCTCCGGGTCCTCGCGGTTCCGGAGCCAGAAGTATTCGTCGATCCGGCTTTCGCCGTGGATGGTGTGTACGTGGGGGACCGTTCGTGCCCGCGGCTCCGACTGCTCTTGCTCCTGTCCCTCCGGCCCAGGCTCGGTGTACTCGGCAGGCCCGCCCGCGGGCAGGGGAACGGAGGAGAGATTGCGCTCGGGATTGGGCGAAGAGGAGCGGGACATCGTGGCTTCCAGGACTCCGATGGGTTCACGACCAGCAGTTCCGGCGGAATAACCATAGGCCATCGGAGCAAGTCAAGTAGGACCTAAATCGTTGTTAGATCATCATTTATACCTCTGGTACCGGCCTGCCTGCGCCGGCGGGTGAAGGACCCCGTTCATGCCTGAATGGCAGGATGCGGGCCCATGTTGGCCTCGGGGAGGCACATAGTCAGCAGGGGCCGACCGCGCGGGAATCGAAGAAGCTCCACCGGGTCACCCCGGTGGCGGCCACCATGACCACGTCTACCGGCTGGGTCTTGGCCTGGGTGGTGACGCAGCCCTCGCTGGGGTAGGTCTCGAGCACCTCGATCCGCAGCTCGTTCCCCACCCGGGTCACTCTGCGGACTTCGATGTCGTGGCCGCCGGTGGTCCGCTCGCCCGCGGCGACCGCGATGACCAGGTCGTTGCCGAAGTCCACCTGCGGCCTGACGCCGGCGCCCATTTCCGACCAGAAGTGGGCCCAGGTGGCGGGGTCCATGATGACCAGGCGGCGGGAGCCGGTGATTCCGGAGCTGACCCAGCGGCCGATCCGCCGCATCTGAACGTCGGTTCCGGGGGCAGGGTTGGCGCCGGCGGCGGTATCCGCGGTGGGTGCCGGTGCCGCCGCGGACGGCGTCTCGGCAGCCGGTGTCGTGGCCGGAGCGGGCTCGGCGACCGGCGCGGAGGGCTCGGCCGAGGGCGCGGCGGACTCCGGCTCCGGCTCGTCGGCTGGACGTAGGGTGCCGGTGCCGCAGGCGGCGAGGAGAGCGGCGGCGGCGAAGGACAGGATGCGGGGGGTCATGGAATGAAGGTAGCCTGTCACCCGGAACGCAGTGAAGGGGACCATACCGTCATGGCCCCCTTCGCTTCACTCAGGGTGACATCTCGTACCGCCCGACCGCCCGACCGCCTACTGCTTGCACACCCCCTCGGGATCCGGCTTCGGCTTGTCCACCACCAGCCGGTGGTCGAGGTCGGCCACCTGCCGGGTCGCGTCGGCGATCAGGCCGGCCACCCGCGCCATCTTGTCGTAGTCGATGTACTGCGGCTCGTCGGTGAGCTGGTGGTAGTCCAGGTGGCTCCCGGTGGTGAAGAACGCGATGGGGATGCCGAACCGCGCGTACATGTAGTGGTCGCTGCGGCAGTAGTAGTTGTCCGGGTGTCCGTCGGCGTCGTACTGGTAGTCGAACCGGAACCCGTGCTTCCCCTCGGCGTTGACCCGATCGATCAGGTCGCCCAGCTCGGTGGAGAGCCGGCGCGAGCCGATCATCTGGAGGTAGGCCGGGCCGCCGTCGGCCCGGTCGGTTGCGGTCCCGCGCCCGATCATGTCCACGTTGAGCTGGGCGACGATCGAGTCGCGTGGCACGGTGGGATGGCGGGTGAACCAGTCGGAGCCGAGCAGACCCATCTCCTCCGCGGTGTGCCAGACGAAGAGCACCGAGCGCTTGGGCCGCGCCGGCCCCTTGGCGAGCTGCTCTGCGACCTCCAGCACCGCCACGCTGCCGCTCCCGTCGTCGTCCGCGCCGTTCAGCACCGAGTCGGCGCGAGGCTTCCGCTCCCGGCGGAGGCTGTCCAGGATCGTCCGGATCCGCGCCGCCTGCTCCGCGGTGGGCGTGCCGGGCGTGGTGTTGGCGCCCTCGGGGCGCATCACCCGGTTGAAGGCGCGGAGGGAGTCGTGGTCCAGCGTCTCCGGGAAGATCCCCTCGTGGTCGTTGTGGGCGCCGACGGCGACCATCTGCCCGCGCAGGCTGGGGTCGCTGCCCCGCAGGATCGCCACCACGTTGCGGGCCGGATACTCGGCCGGCGTGTTGGCGAAGCGGACCGTGCCGAACACGGTTCGCCCCTCGGTCCCGGGCTGCATCCCCGCCAGCGGACCGCCGACGAGCGCCTCGGCGAATCGGGTGGTGCCGTAGAGGAAGGTGGGGGTCGGGGGTGCGGCGTGGGTGCCGCCGGAGAGCTTGGCCCCGGTGTCCTCGAGGTCGAGCCGCTCCGCGGGCCCGATGGCGTCGAGCGTGGCCACCACGATGCCGGCGGCGGTGGAGAATCGCTGGGTGGTCTGGGCCCGGTTCACGGTGCCCGCGGGCACCCCCTTCACGGGCGGGAAGGTGACCACCACCAGCCTGCCCGCGGCCTGCTCCGGGGTGATGAGCGGGCCGTCCCAGGTGCCGGCGTAGATCGCGCGGACGCCGTCCACCGACCGCGCGCCGGGGCCCTGGTCCCTGGGGATCATGTCGTTCCAGGCCTTGAACGTCCGTCCCTGGACCGTGAGCGCCGTGGCGGTGTCGAGCCCGCGCCGGAGCAGCGGCACGGTCTGGAACCACCCGCCATCCTCGCCGGCGGGCTCGAGGCCGATCCGCTTGGCTTCGGCGGCGATCCAGTCGGTGCCCTTGACGTTGCCCTGGGTGCCGGAGCGGCGGCCCTGCATCGAGTCGTCGGCGAAGGTGTAGAGGCGGGTTCGCAGGTCGGCCGCGGTGATCGCGGGGGAAGTGGAGGCGGGCGCGACGGCGCTCTCCGGGGTACCCGCCCCGCCACAGGCGCAGAGGAGCAACAGGGGTATCGGCGCGAGGGTACTGGGACGGGGAGCGCGGCTCACGAAAGGACTCCAGTTGGGGTTCGGTACGGCCCGGCAGCATCGTACGAAGGCGGCACCGAGTTTGTTTTGCAACGGCGGCCCTCCGGATGGCCCGCCCCTTTACGGCGGCAGCCGGGCGGCGCACTATACGACGCCCTCCCGAACATGTCCCTCGCCTCTGGAGACCGCGCCATGGTTCTCGTGGACCGCGTGAAGAAGATCCTGCTCACTCCCAAGGAGGAGTGGCCGGTGATCGACGCCGAGCCGACCACCCCGGCGGAGCTGTATAGGGAGTACATCATCCCCCTGGCGGCGATCGGGCCGGTGGCGTCCTCCATCGGAGCCCTGGCCTTTGGGTACCACGCGTTCGGCATGAGCTACCGGCCGCCGATCGGCACGGTGCTGTCCTCCGCCATCGTCACCTACCTGCTGACGCTGGGCGGCGTCTACGTGCTCGCGCTCATCATCGACGCGCTGGCGCCGAACTTCGGCGGGACCGCGAACCAGATGCAGGCGCTCAAGGTGGCGGCGTACTCCAGCACGGCGAGCTGGGTGGCGGGCATCTTCGGGCTCATTCCCATGCTCGCCTGGCTGGGGATCCTGGGGCTGTACAGCCTGTATCTGCTCTATCTGGGCCTGCCGATCCTGATGAAGACGCCGCCGGAGAAAGCGGCGGGGTATACAGGGGTGGTGATCATCGCGGCGATCGTGCTGTTCCTGGTGATCGGGCTGGTGGCGGGGACGTTCATG
>DATBJH010000033.1:0-1808 GCA_036556505.1 Gemmatimonadales bacterium | reverse complement strand
TCCTGGCCCGAAGCTGCGAGGGGGATCCGGAGCTCCGGCGCGAGGTGGAAGCACTGCTGGCCGCGGCGGAGCGGAGCGGTGTGACCGCGAGGGTCGCGGGCGCCCTCGCGGGCGGGGGCGTGCCGGTGAGGCACTCCAGGGCGGTCCCGATTCCCGAGATGCCACAGTACGAGATCGTCGAGCGGTTGGGTGGCGGCATGGGCGTCGTGTACAAGGCCCGGGACCGCCGGCTGCAGCGCCTCGTGGCCCTCAAGTTCCTGCCGCCGTCGCTGAGCGAGGAGCCGGAGACCAAGTCACGCTTCCTCCAGGAGGCCAAGGCGATCGCTACGCTCGACCACCCGAACCTCTGCGGTCTCTTCGATGTGGCGGAGCCGGAGGAAGGGCAGCTCGTCATCGTCATGCCCTTCTACGAGGGCGAGACCCTCAGGCAGAAGATCGCGCGCGGCCCGTTGCCGCTGGCTTTGGCGATGGACTACGCGATCCAGATCGCCGCCGGCCTCGCGCACGCCCATGCCGCCGGCATGGTGCACCGGGACATCAAGCCGGCCAACGTCATCGTCACGCAGGGCGACCGCGTGAGGATCCTCGACTTCGGGATCGCCAAGGTCGCTGCGGCCCAGGCGAAGCTCACTCGGACCGGCGCGGTGCTGGGCACGCTGGCGTATATGAGCCCGGAACAGGCGAGCGGTGAGCGGGTGGATCATCGGAGCGACCTCTGGTCCCTCGGCGTGGTGCTCTATGAGATGGTGACCGGGCGGCCACCGTTCGCGGGGGAATCACTGGAAGCGCTGTTCCATGCCATCCTGTGGCGACAGCCTGAGCGGGTGACGGCGCTGCGGGCCGAGGTGCCGCCCGGCCTGGAGGCGCTCATTCATCGGCTTCTGGAGAAGGATCCAGCCGATCGCTACGAAGACGCGGTTGCTCTGAGTGGTGAGCTCGAAACTTTCCGCGCCGAAGTCGTGCCCTCTTCGAGGCCGCAGCCGACGCCTTAGTCGTCCGATGCCAGGCGCCGGAGCACCCACCACCATTCCCGCGCCGCCAGCCCCGCGCCTTGCCCGGCCGGGGTGCCGGGGTGAAATTGCGTTCGCCCCCCCTCTATTCCGAATTGTCCATGCGCGCGTTGGTCTGGATCGAGCGACAGCCGAAGGCGGCAGTCCTTGCTGCCATGCTTCTGATGGTAGGCCTGCTGGGCTGGACCGATTACCTCACCGGTGTCGAGATCGCCTTCTCGGTCTTCTATTTCCTGCCCATCGCCGGAGCCGCGTACTTCGTCGGACTTCGGGCCGGAATCGTGGTCGCGGGAGTCAGCGCCATGACCTGGCTGCTCGCGGATCAACTTGGAGGACACGCGTACTCCAGCGCGCCGATCGGGGTATGGAATACCCTGAACCGGCTGCTCTCCTTCGTGATCCTGGCGGGGCTGCTGGGCGCGTTGCGGCGGGCCTATGAGGATCAGAAGGAGCTGGCGTACAGCGATGGTCTGACCGGTGCCCGCAATCGGCGCCGGTTCCTCGAGCTGGTAGATCTCGAGATCGGACGCGCCCGGCGTTTCCGGCGTCCCTTCACCGTGGTGCTCTTCGACCTGGATGGATTCAAGGCAGTGAACGACCGGCTGGGCCACGTCGAGGGCGATGCGGTGCTGCGCGCGGTGGTCGAGACCACCCGGAGCAATCTGCGGGAGACCGACGTGGTGGCGCGCCTGGGTGGCGACGAGTTCGCCATCCTCCTCGCCGAGACCGACGCGGAGGCGGCCAGGCGGGCCGTGGCGAAACTGCAGGGCTCCCTCGCCGAGGAGATGCAGAAGCACG
>DATBJH010000032.1:0-48436 GCA_036556505.1 Gemmatimonadales bacterium | reverse complement strand
AGATGATAGAAGGGCAGAGTGTTGGGCGATACAGTTCTACCGCCTGACCGCCCGACCGCCCGACCGCCTACCTACCCCGCCGGCTCGCTCCGCTGCCCCACCGTCAGCACTACCCCAGCGATGATGAGCGCCGCCCCCACCGCCTGCAGCGGCCGGGGGCGCTCGCCCAGCAGCACGGCCGCGGCGACCACCGCGACCAGCGGCGTGAGGCACATGTAGATCACCGTCCGGCTGGGCCCCACCACCTTCACGCTCCGGTTCCAGATCACGTAGGCCACCAGCAGCGAAAGCACCGTCGAATACGCCAGGGCCGCCCATCCCTCCCAGCTCACCGTGCTCCAGTCCGTCCGCGCGATCGAGGGCAGGCCGGCGAGCAGCAGCGCCGGCGCGCCGGCGACCGTCGTCACCATCGTGACCCGGAGCGGCGAGATCCCGCTCGGCAGCGTCCGGAGGCCGAGGGTGTATCCCGACCAGCAGATCACGGCGGCCAGCGACAGCAGATCGCCGGCCCCGCTGCCGGCGCCGAAACCGGTACCGCGGACCGCCACCACGAGAACCACGCCCAGACTCGCGACCAGCACCCCGGCGATGACCTTGGGTCGGAACGGCTCCAGTCCGAGCGCGACGGCCATCACCGCCACGAGGGTGGGCATCGAGCTCAGGATGAGCGCGCTGTTGGAGGCCGTCGTGCGCTCGAGACCCGAGATCCAGCAGACCTGGTAGAGGGTGTTTCCCACCACGCCGAGCCCGATCAGCCGCACCAGCGCCCCCCGAGGCAGCGGCTCGGCGCGCTCGATGCGGTGTACCAGCGGCATCAGGAAGAGGCTGGCCAGCGCGAACCGCACGCCGGTGAAGGCGAATGGGGGAATCTTGTCGAACACCCCCTTAGTGACGCTGAAATTGACGCCCCAGATGAGGGCGACGAGGAACATGCCGAGGTCGGCGGCGAGGGCAGGTCGGGCGCGGTGAACGGGCACCCAGAACAGTAACCGCGGGCACAAGGGCACCACGGCTGCCCCGGGCCGCCACGGTGCCGCTATTTTCCCCCCATGTCCCAGTCCCGCATTCGCAACTTCTGCATTGTCGCGCACATCGATCACGGCAAGTCGACCCTCGCCGACCGCCTCATCGAGGCGACCGGTGCGGTGGAGAAGCGCCAGATGCGGGAGCAGCTCCTCGACACCATGGATCTCGAGCGCGAGCGCGGGATCACCATCAAGCTCAACGCCGTGCGGATGGCCTACACGGCGAGGGACGGGACCGACTACGAGCTCAACCTGATCGATACCCCGGGCCACGTGGACTTCACCTACGAGGTCTCCCGCAGCCTCGCGGCGTGCGAGGGTGCCATCCTGGTGGTGGACGCCTCCCAGGGCATCCAGGCGCAGACCCTCAGCAATCTCTTCCTGGCCCTGGACGCGGGTCTGGAGATCATTCCGGTCCTCAACAAGATCGATCTCCCCGGCGCCGAGCCCGACCGCCGCGCCCAGGAGATCATGGACCTGATCGGCGCGAAGCGCGACGAGATCCTGGCCGTCTCCGCCAAGGAAGGCACCGGCATCCCCGAGCTGCTGGAGGCGATCGTCACCCGGGTGCCGCCGCCCAGAGGCAAGGAGGACGCGCCGCTCCGGGCGCTGATCTTCGACTCCTATTACGACCGCTATCGAGGCGCGATCCCCAGCATCAGGGTGGTGGACGGCGTCGTCCGCGAAGGGATGGAGATCGCCTTCGGATCGCATCCCGACGAGGTGTACCACGTGGATGAGGTCGGCTACCTCCAGCTGGGCCAGCATCCGGGCCATCAGCTCGAGGCCGGCGAGGTGGGTTACCTGGTGGCGAGCCTGCGGGATGTGCGCGACGCCCGGGTGGGCGACACCATCCTGGACGCGCACGACCGCGCGGCCGAGCTGTTGGCGGGCTACCGCGAGGTCAAGTCGATGGTGTTCGCCGGGCTCTATCCCACCGACTCCGACCAGTACGAGGGCCTGCGCGACGCGCTGGAGAAGTTGCGGCTCAACGACGCCAGCCTCCATTACGAGCCGGAGTCGTCCACGGCGCTCGGCTTCGGCTTCCGCTGCGGCTTCCTCGGCCTGCTGCACATGGAGATCGTGCAGGAGCGGCTGGAGCGAGAGTTCGACCTCGACCTCATCAGCACGGTGCCCACGGTCGAATATCACGTGTACGCCACCGACGGCGAGATGCAGCTGCTGGAGAATCCCAGCCATCTCCCCGACCCCGCCTCGATCGACCGGATCGAGGAGCCCTACGTGAAGGCCCGCATCATGGCCCCGGCCGATTACATCGGCGGGATCATGAAGCTGGGGCAGGACCGCCGGGGGGTGTACCACGGGATGCACTACATCGACACCACGAGGGTCGAGTTCCACTTCGACTTTCCTCTGGGCGAGATCGTGCTCGACTTCTACGACAAGCTGAAGTCGCTCAGTCGCGGCTACGCGTCGCTGGACTACGAGATGGCGGGGTATCGGGAGTCGGACCTGGTCAAGCTCGACCTGCTCATCAACGGCGACCCGATCGACGCGTTCAGCGTCATCATCCACCGGGATAAAGCCCAGGAGTACGGCCGCAAGGTGGCCGAGAAGCTGAAGGAGCTGATCCCGCGGCAGCTCTACCAGGTGGCGATCCAGGCGGCGATCGGCAACAAGATCATCGCCCGCGAGACCATCTCCGCCTTCCGCAAGGACGTGCTGGCCAAGTGCTACGGCGGCGACATCACCCGCAAGCGCAAGCTCCTCGAGAAGCAGAAGGAGGGGAAGAAGCGCATGAAGCAGATCGGGGCGGTGGAGATTCCGCAGGAGGCGTTTCTGGCCGTGCTCCAGGTGGAATGACGGCGGACCACGGCACGACGGTACGACGGTACGACGGTACCGCAGGGGAGCGCGCCGAGGACACCGACACGACGGGTGCGGCATCCGCCGACGTACCGCCGTACCGTCGTACCGTGGTCATCCAGACCGCGTTCCTCGGCGACGTCATCCTGACCACGCCGCTGCTCGCGGCTCTCGCCGAGCAGCACGGGCCGGTGGACGTGGTGACGACGCCGGGGGCCGCGCCACTGCTGGATGGTCACCCGGCGGTCCGGGAAGTCATTCGGTACGACAAGAAGGGCCGGGATGGGGGACTCTGGGGGCTCCGGCGGGTCGGCGCGGCATTGCGGGCGCGCCGGTACGCGCGGGCCTACCTGCCGCACCGATCGTGGCGCTCGGCCGCGCTGGCACTCCTGGCCCGGGTTCCGGAGCGCACGGGCTTCGCGGACAGTCCGGCCGCGATTACTTATACCACGCGCGTGGCGCGCCCGCGCGCCGGCCACGAGGTCGAGCGGCTGTTGGCCCTGGCCGGGGTGCGCGACGGTGAAGCGGCACCCGTTTCCCTGGCTCTCGATCCGGAGGACGAGGCCGCGGCCGACCGCTGGCTGACCGCCCACGGCGTTCCGGCGGGCTTCGTGGCCGTCGCTCCGGGGTCGATCTGGGGCACGAAGCGCTGGCCCTACTACGCCGCGCTCGCGGCCTCGGTCGAGGCGCCGATCGTGGTGGTCGGCGGCAGCGAGGACGCGGCGCTGGCCCAGGAGATCGTCGCCGCGGCGCCGGCGCGGGCCTGGAGCGCTGCGGGTGGGCTGAGCCTGCGGGGCTCCGCCGCGCTCATCCGCCGCGCCCGCGCGCTCGTCACCAACGATTCGGCCCCGCTGCACCTGGCGACCGCGGTCGGCACCCCGGTGGTCGCGATCTTCGGGCCCACCGTGCCGGAGCAGGGCTTCGGGCCGAGGGACGAGCGCAGTCGCGCCCTCGGCCACGCGGGCCTCCGCTGCCGGCCTTGCTCGGCGCACGGGCCCGCGGTGTGCCCGCTGGGTCATCACCGTTGCATGCGTGAGCTGCCGGCGGAGACCGTGGTCGAGGCGGTCGCCATGGTCACGGAAGCGGAGGATCGGCGTGCGATTCGTACTCGGCATTGACATCGGCGGGACCAACCTGGTCGTCGGGTGCGTAGCCGAGGACGGCAGCACCCTGCAGGCGCTCGCCAGCACTCCCACCCATGCGGAGGCCGGCGCGAGCGACGTGGTGGACCGGCTGGTCGCCTTGGCCCAGGAGTGCGTCGCCCGCACCGAGCGCGAGGTGCCGGGCGCCGAGATCATCGGTGTCGGTGCCGGCGCGCCCGGTCCCCTCGACACCAAGAGCGGCGTCGTGCTGCTCACCCCCAACCTGGGTTGGGTCGACTTCCCGCTCCGCCAGATCATTCGCGACCGGCTCGGCCTCCCGGCCCAGCTCGACAACGACGCCAACTGCGCGGTGCTGGGCGAGTGGTGGGTGGGCGCCGCGCGGGGAACTCGCCACGCCATCGGGATCACCATCGGCACCGGGATCGGCGGCGGCCTCATCCTCGACGGCCGGCTGTACCACGGGGCGTCGGACGTGGCGGGCGAGATCGGTCACACCACGATCGACACCGAGGGCCGCCGCTGCAAATGCGGCAACTACGGCTGCCTCGAGGCCTATGCCTCGGGCCCCAACATCGCGCTCCGCGCCATCGAGGCGATGGAAGCCGGCGCCGAGACCCGGCTCGCGAGCTACGTGGGCGGCGACACCTCCAAGATCACCGCCCAGACGGTCTACGAGGCCGCGCACGACGAGGACGAGCTGGCGCTCGAAGTGGTGAACGACACCGCCAAGTTCCTCGGTGCGGGAATCGCCAACCTGCTCAACGTGTTCAATCCCGAGGTAGTGGTGATCTGCGGGGGGGTGACCCTCGCCGGCGACCGGCTCTTCACTCCTTTGCGCCGGGAGACGGCGCGCCGAGCCTTCAAGCCGGCGGTCGCCGCCTGCCGCATCGTGCCCGGCGAGCTGGTGGGCACCGCGGGCGTGTACGGGGCGGCCAAGACCTTCCTGGATGCCTAGAGTCGGCATCCTCGGTTCCCTGGTGTGGGACCAGATCTACGGCCGCGACCCCCTGGCGGAGCCGGTGGAGGAGTGGGGCGGGATCGCCTACGCGCTCGCGAGCCTCGACGCGAGCGTGGGGCCGGGCTGGGAGATCGTGCCGCTGATCAAGGTGGGCCAGGATCTCGCCGGCAAGGCACGCGAGTTCGTGGGCGGGCTCCGGCACCTCACGCCCGGCGGCCGCTGCGTAGAAGTGCCGGCGCCCAACAACCGGGTCATCCTCCACTATTACTCCACCGAGCGGCGGACCGAGCGGATGTCGGGCGGCGTACCGGGCTGGACCTGGAGCGAGCTGGGTCCGATGGTGCGGGACCTCGACGCGATCTACCTCAACTTCATCTCCGGGTTCGAGCTCGCGCTGGGTACGGCGCAGGCGCTGCGGCAAGGCTTCCGCGGCCCGATCTACGTGGACCTCCACAGCCTGCTGCTCGGCATGCAGCACGACGGCGTGCGAGTCCCCCGCCCGCTGCAGGACGCCGCCAGCTGGCTGGGCTGCTTCGACGTGATCCAGCTGAACGAGGACGAGATGCGCCAGCTCTCTCCCGACCCCCTGAGCCTCGCCGCGGAGGCGATCGGCGCGGGCACGTCGCTGCTGATCGTGACGCTGGCGGCGAAGGGGGCGGCGTATGTGGCGGCGCCGGGGTTTGACGGATGGAGGACGGCGGTACGACGGTACGACGGTACGACGGTAGTCGGCTCCGACGAACCCTCTACCGTCGTACCGCCGTACCGCCGCACCGCCGTCCCGCTCCGCACGGCACTCATTCCCGCCCCCAAGGTCGACGCGCTCGACCCCACCGGCTGCGGCGACGTGTTCGGCGCCGCGGCGGCGGCGCGGCTGTTCGCGGGGGACCCGGTGGAGGCCGCCATCCGGCACGCGAACGCCATGGCGGCACGCAACGCGGCGTTTCGCGGCGCGGGGGGACTCTCGCATCACCTTCGGGGGGAGCTGGTGCCGCCATGACGCGGGTGATCGAGGTGCCGGCCCATTTCGACGACCGGAGCTTCGACCAGTTCGCGGGAGACTTCGGCGCCTGGCCGCCGGAGGAGAAGCTGCTGGTGGACGCGCGCGGGGCGCAGTGGGCCTCGCCCTACGGGCTCATCGGCCTGCTCACCGCGGGCCAGGCGGTGGCCGAGGCAAGGCTGGAGCGCCCGCTCCTCACCGTGCCGAACAGCGACGAGGTGAAGCGCTACTGGGCGCGGGTGGGCTTCTTCCGCCACGCGGCGGAGCTGTTCGAGCTCCACGGCCGGGTGCCCAAGGCGACGGCGACGGGGCCGAGCGACGTGCTCCTCGACGTGACCCCGGTGCGGGCGATGGAAGACGTCCACCAGGTGGTGGAGAAGATCAGCGAGACGGCATCGCGCATTCTCCACGGAGAGCTGGGCCTGGAGCGCAATGCCACGATGCGGTTCAGTATGGCGCTTTCCGAATCGTGCCAGAATATTGTGGAGCACGCCGGCACCAGTGGCTGGGTGGCGGTACAGGTCTATACCTTCCGGCGTCGCCTGGGCCGGCGCGTGGCGGTGATCGCGGTGAGCGACGCGGGCATCGGCTTCCGTCGGTCGCTGGAAAGCACCCACGCCAAGCGGTTCGGCGAGCGCTGGGGGGACGGCGCGGCGCTGGAGGCGGCGCTGATCCAGGGTGTGAGCCGGTTCCGCGACCCCGGTCGCGGCCAGGGCCTCGCGGGCATCAAGGGGTTTCTCGATCGCTGGAAGGGCAAGATCTCGATCCGGAGCGGGACCGCCCGTCTCTCGATCGTGCCGACGTGGGACGACGACGTGCCGTTGGCCGATCACCTGCCGTTCTTTCCCGGAGCCCAGGTGCAGATCACCATCCCCGCCACGCAGGAGGTCGAGAGCAGATGATCGAGACCATCCGGATCGGTCACCTGTTGCGCGAGACGGCGCACTCGCCCTACCGCCATCTCGTCACCCGCCCCACCGGCGCCGCGGTCCGGCACAGCATCGAAGTCGCTCTCGCCCGCTCCGACTGCCTCACCGCCCTGCTGGACTTCTCCGATATCGAGCTGCTCGACTTCTCCTGCGCGGAGGAGATCGTGGCCAAGCTGCTCCTGGCCCAGGCCTCGCAGCGGCCGCGCTTCGTCGTGCTCCGGGTGCTGCGCGAGGACCAGTACGAGGCGATCGAGCAGGTGCTCACCCACCATCGCCTCGCCGTGGCCGCGCTCCCGGCCGACGGAGAACCGATGCTGCTGGGCTCCGTCTCCGGCGATGCGCGCACCGCCTTTGCCTGCGTCTGCCGCCTGGGGCGGGCCTGCGCCGGGGACATCGCGCAGGCCCTCGACTGGCCCGAGCCGCGGGCGTCCGAGGCCCTGGAGAGTCTCACCCACCACCGACTGGTGCGCCCCGACGGCGATCTGCGGTACCCGCTCCTCGTCGCATGAGCTCCCGGCGCCCAGGCCTCTCCACCCTGGCGATCCACGGCGTTCCCCGCCGGCGCCCGGACTGGGCGCCCATCGCGCCCTCCATCGTGCAGAGCAGCACCTTCACCAACCCGGTCGGCTCGCCCGACGAAGTGCTGTACACCCGCTACGGGAACACGCCGACCCAGGTCGAGCTGGCGCGCAAGTACGCGCTGCTCGAGGGCGCGGAGGCGGCGATCTTCCTCGCCAGCGGCATGGGGGCCACCGCGCTCGCGCATCTCGCGGTGCTCCGCCCCGGCGACCACCTGGTCAGCAGCGGCTGGATCTACGGCGGCACCCGCCGGTTCTTCGCCGAAGAGCTGGTCCGCCTCGGCATCGACGTCACCTTCGTGGATCCCTCCCAGCCCCGGCACTGGCGTCGCTCGCTGCGGAAGAACACCCGGGCCATCTTCGTCGAGACCCCCACCAATCCCACCATGCGGGTGCTGGATCTCGCGCCGATCGCCCAGGTCGCCCGGGAGGAGGGGTTCGCGCTGCTGGTGGACGGGACCTTCGCCAGCCCGATCAACTTCCGCCCGCTGGAACACGGCGCCGACGTGGTCATCACCAGCGCGACCAAGTACCTCAACGGCCACAGCGACGTGGTGGCCGGCGCCGTGGCGGGCTCGGCGTCGGTGGTCGAGGAGGTGAATCGGCTGCTCCGGGTGTGGGGCCCGGCGATCGATCCGCACACCGCCTGGCTGGTGGACCGCGGACTCCGCACCCTCGCGGTGCGGATGGAGCGCCACAACGCCAACGGCATCGCGGTCGCGCGCTGGGCGGAGAAGCACCCGTCCATCGTGCGGGTGCACTATCCCGGCCTCGCCAGCCATCCCGATCACGCCTATGCCCGCCGCGCGCTCTCGGGATTCAGCGGCATGGTGGGGCTCGAGATCAAGGGTGGCGTCCGGTCCACCGAGCGGATGCTCAAGCGCCTCAAGCTGATCGCGCACGCGCCGAGTCTCGCGGGGGTGGAGAGTCTGGTGTCGGAGCCGCGGCTCACCTCGCACCGCGATCTCACCCCCGAAGCGCGGGCGGCCGCCGGCATCCCCGACGGCTTCCTCCGCCTGAGCTGCGGGCTGGAGGACAGCGAGGACATCATCGAGGACTTGAGGCAGGCGCTCGGGAAGGAATGAGCTGATAGCCGCCAGCCGATGGCGTTATCTTCCAGCTGTGATCCGCTTCTCCCACGTCTACAAGTCGTATCCCAACGGTGCCCTCGCGCTCAAGGACGTGTCCTTCCGGGTCGGCAAGGGGGAGTTCGTCTTCCTCACCGGGCACTCGGGCGCGGGCAAGTCCACCATCATGAAGATGCTGTACGCGGAGCAGCAGCCCACCTCGGGTGAGGTCCGGGTCTCCGGGGCCGGCGTGAGCGACCTGCGCCCGAGCGACATCCCCATGCTCCGGCGGCGGCTCGGCATCGTGTTCCAGGACTTCCGGCTGCTCGAGGACCGCACCGCGACGGAGAACATCGCCTTCGCGCTCGAGGTGACCAGCGCCCGGCGCGACACCATCGCGGCGCGGGTGATGCGCGTGCTGACGCAGGTGGGACTCGCCGCGAAAGGCAGCGCCTACCCCCGAGAGCTCTCCGGCGGCGAGCAGCAGCGGGTGGCCATCGCCCGGGCCCTGGTGAACGACCCGGCGATCATCATCGCCGACGAGCCCACCGGCAACCTCGACGAGCGGGCCACCCGCGGCGTCTTTCAGCTGCTCCGGGACATCAACACGGCCGGCACCGTCGTCGTGATGGCGACGCACGACCTGGACCTCGTGCGCCAGGCGCCCTACCGATCCATCGAGCTGCGCGAGGGATCCGTGGTCTTCGACAGTGCGGTGGACGAGGCGGAGGAGCCGGAGGCGTCGTGAGACTGCTGACCCGCGAAGCGCTGCTCTCGTTCCGCCGGGCGCCGCTCCTCTCGGCTCTCTCCATCACTACCATCGGATTCTCGCTCTTCACCGTCGGGCTCTTCGGCCTGGTGGCGATCAACCTGCGCCAGGCCCTGCGGGGCATCGAAGAGCGGGTGGAGGTCGTCGCCTTCGTGCTGCGCGGCACGCCGGCGGAAACGATCACCCTCGCCACCCAGGACATCGCCGCCTTTCCCGAGGTGCAGGACGTGAGCTACGTGACCGAGGAGCAGGCCCTGGCCCGGGCCCGGGCGGAGCTGGTGGAGTTCCGCGACGCCTACCGCGACCTCGCCACCAACCCGCTCCCCGCGTCCATCGAGGTGCGGCTCGAGGAGGGCTCCCGGGACTCGAAGACCGTCGAGCGCGTGGCCGAGCGGATCCGAGGGTTCGGCTTCGTGGACGACGTGCGCTACGGCCGCGACTGGGTGCAGCGGCTGGACCAGCTCCGCAACGTGACCGGTATCGTAGGCCTGGTCATCGGCCTCGCCTTCGCCATGGTCGCGGTCGTGATCATCGGGGTCACCATCAGGCTCACCATTCTCCAGCGGGCCCGCGAGATCGCCATCATGCGCCTGGTGGGCGCCACCAACTGGTTCATCCGCGGCCCGTTCCTCCTGGAAGGCGCCTTCAAGGGTCTGCTGGGCGGCTTCCTGTCGCTGGTGCTCTGCTATGCGGGCTACCTGCTCTTCCGCGATTCCGCCGGAGGCCCGTTCGCCGGGCTGCTCTTCTTTCGGCCTCAGCACATGGTGGTCATCCTGGTGTTCGGCGTGCTGCTGGGGCTGGCCGGGAGCCTGGTGAGCGTGGGGCGGCACCTGCGGAATGTGTAGGGCGGTCGGGCGGTCGGGCGGTCGGACGCTCGCGGACTCGGAGCCGTCATGGCGGCGGAGTCGACCGCCCGACCGCCCGACCGGCCGACCGGCTCTTGCGGCCCTCCTCCTGCTCGCAGCCACGCTGCTCGCCTCCCCGCTCCACGGCCAGGACACCAAGGAGCTGGAGCGCAGCCGCAAGCGGCTGGAGGAGATCCGCCGGGAACGCGACCGCCTGCAGGAGCAGCAGCAGCGTCTCCAGGGGCAGGTCCACGACGTCAACGACGAGCTCCACAACCTCGAGCGGCAGCGCGAGTCCACCCAGAAGATCGTGGACGAGATCGAGCGCCAGATCGGGGGTCTCTCCGGCCGGCTGGACCGCACCAGCGCGGAGCTGATCCTCGCGGAAGACAACCTCGCCGAGCGCCGAGCCGTGCTGGAGCGCCGGCTGGTCGACATCTACAAGCGGGGTGCGCTCTACACCTTCCAGGCCCTACTGGCCGCCGAATCCTTCGGTGATCTCCTGAGCCGGTACAAGTACCTCTATCTCACCAGTCGCCAGGACCGCGCCCTGGTGTCCGACGTCGAGAAGCTCCGGAACCGGGTGGTGGAGCAGCGGGACGACCTGCTCGACGTCCGCAAGCAGCTCGATCGTTCCCGGGAGGAGCGCGAGGCGGAGTACACCAAGTTCAGCGAGTTGGTCGAGGCGCGTGCCCGCCGGCTGTCGCAGCTCCGCCGGACCGCCCGGAGCACGGAGCAGCGACTCGCCGAGCTGGAGAAGGACGAGAGCCGGCTCAACGACCTGCTCGCCTCACTCGAGCGCGCCCGGCGGAACGAGGCCCGCGAGCCCGGCGGGGCGGCCCCGGTCCCGGGCTCCATCACCACCGCGGACATCGGCCGGCTGGATTGGCCGGTCGAAGGCGCGATCGTCTACCGCTTCGGCCGCGACACGCTTCCGAGCGGCGGGATCATCCGGTGGAACGGGATCGGCATCGCGGCCAACCCGGGAACGCCGGTGCAGGCCGTGGAATCGGGGAAGGTGCGGCTGGTGGGTCAGTTCGGCACCTACGGGCTCACCGTGGTCCTGGAGCACGGTAACGGCTACTACTCGGTGTACTCCCACCTGCAGTCCGCGGAGGTGCAGCTCTCGGCCAGCGTGGCGCGGGGCCAGACCATCGGCACCGTCGGGGGCGAGAACTCCGACTACGGCCCCCACCTCCACTTCGAGATCCGGGGCGAGAATCAGGTCGCGCTCAACCCGGTGGACTGGCTTCGGAAGCGCTGACGCCGATCAGTCGGCGATGCCGACCCGCTCGCCCGACTGGGCCTTGCCCCGGGCGAGCGCGGCCTCGACCAGCGCGAACAGGTCGTCCGCCTGGCTCACCGCGGGATGGGGGTAGGTCACAATGCCGGCGCTGAGCGGCGGCTCGGCCCCTTTGAAGTTCCGATCCTGGACCAGCTGCTCGCGCACCCGCGCCACCGAGCGGCGGGCGCCCTCGGCCCCGGTCTCGGGGAGGACGAGGGCGTACTCGCCGCCGGTGTAGCGGGCGACGAAGTCCGGCAGCCGGAGTCCGTGCTGGAGGCGATCCACCGTCTCCGGGCTCAGCTCGCCTCCGGCGGAGCAGACCTCGAGGAGGACGAGGCTGAAGCTCAACGAGTAGCGGCGCGCCCGCTCGAACTCCTCCTGCAGCCGCTGGTCGAGCGTCACCTGCGGCACTGCCTGCCGCTGTGGGTGGTGAGCGCCGTTGCCGGCGACGGAGGCCGAGGGGTCGAGTGCCTGGACGGCCGTCTCCGCAAGCTGCTCGGCGAACTGGAGCTGGGCCGCGGTGAGCGGCGGACAGCCGTCGCATCGCACCAGCTCGAGCACGGCGCGCACCCGGCCCTGGAGGACCGCCGGGAGCGCGGTCACGGCGCCGTCGGGCCGGCCCGCGAGTCGGCGGAGCCGGAGCGCCTCCGCGATCTCGGCATGGCGCTCGAGATCCAGCACCTCGTTCCACTCGGTCGAGGCGACCCCCTGGCCCGCGGCCGCCACCAGGCGGGCGCTTCCGTCGGGCTCGATCGCGAGGAAGGAACAGGAGCGGAGATCGAGGGCACGGGCCAGGCGGCGGACCAGGGCGAGCACGACCTCGTCCGGCCTGAGACCGGTTCGGCCGTCGCTCACCAGACCCTCGAGCGAGCGACGCACGGCTCCCTCCCGGGCCGTGCCCCGGGGATATTGCCGGTCCCGGATCCGGGCGTGCAGCCGGGCGCAGAGCTCCGGCAGGTGCACCGGCGCCGCGAGCGCGTCGTCGGCCCCCAAGGTGAGCGCCACCGCGGGAGCGTCGGAGTCCGACTCGGCGATGAGCACGACCACCGGCGGCGAAGCGGCGCCGGGCTCCCCCACCGCGGCGCGGAGCCGGGTGGCCGTAGCGCTGGTGAGGGTCACCAGGATGGCGTCGGGCTCCGGTCCCTCTCCCGCCGGCCGAGCCTCGGCCAGCAGGAAGCCGGCCCGGGTCAGGGCGCGCTCGAGCCCCGCGGGCCGGGCCGCGGCATCGCCGGCGAGCAGCACACGGCTGCCGTTCGTCACGCGACGGAGATCGTCGAATGCATCAGCGAAGAGTCCCCGACCTGCTCGGCGCACACGTATCGACCCAGGGAGGCGTGCACCACGCGCTCGCGCGCGGGAAAGCCATCGGCGCCACGGCGATCCAGGTGTTCACGAAGACCCCCAACCAATGGCGAGAGCCTGCTCTCTCGGAAGAGGTCCGGACGGCGTTTCGACGTGAGTGCGATCGGAGTGAGATCGCACGTATAGTGGCGCATGACTCCTATCTAATCAACCTCGCCAGCCCCGATCCGGCCCTCGCCGCCCGATCGCTGGAGTCGTTCACCCAGGAGCTCCGTCGTTGCGACCGGCTGGGGATCCCGGCCGTCGTCTCCCATCCGGGCAATTTCATCGACGACCGCGCGGCGGGTATCGAGCGCAACGCGACCGCGATCACGCGCTGTCTTCAGGCGGTGCCCGGCGAGGTGATGGTGCTGCTGGAGACGACGGCAGGCTCGGGCACCTCGCTGGGCGCGACCTTCGAGGAGCTGGCGGCGCTGCGGGCAGCGGTGGACGAGAGCGCTCGCCACCGCATCGCGTTCTGCGTGGACACCTGTCACCTGTACGCCGCGGGCTACGACCTGGTGGGCGACTACGACGGCGTGTGGCGTCGCTGGAAGCAGGTCATCGGCTTCGAGCTGCTCCGGTGCATCCACCTGAACGACTCCAAGACACCGTTCGGCTCCCGCCGAGACCGCCACGAGCTGATCGGCGAAGGGGCACTCGGCCCCGGCCCGTTCCGGCGGATCATGCGCGACCCCCGGTTCCGCAAGGTGATGAAGGTGATCGAGACGCCCAAGGGCGACGACGATGTCACCTGCGACCGTCGCATGCTGAGACGGCTGCGCGCGTACGCGCGCGGGCGACGTTGACCCTCCTCCAGGCGACCTCCATTTTCCTCCGATGCTCAAGCCGATTCTGATCCCCGCCCTGTTCCTCGCGGCCGGAGCCGGGCCCCTTCACGCCCAGGTGGACTATTACGCCCGCGCGGGTGCGATGTGGGCCAGCACCCTGGTGCGCGACGTGCTCGTCACCGAAGTCACCGTACAGCAATCCATCGCGCCGATGATCGCGTTGGGCGCCGGCATGCCGATCTCGCCCGGCTACCGCGCCGGCGTGGAAGCGACAGTTGCCTCGGGCGGCTACTCCGCCGAGCAGGACGGCGCCGACGCCGATCTCGGTACCTTGCGCACCGCCTCGCTCCTGCTGGGGCTGGACGGGCCCGTGGTGCAGCAACTGCGCTGGCGGGTGGGGCTCGGCGGGATCTTCTACCTGCCCTCCGAGGACCAGGGCATCTTCCTCGAGGGTGGGCCGATCCGGTTCGTCGCCGGGGCGGGCGCCGACTGGCGACATCCGGTCGGGTCCGAGTGGGATCTGATGGTCTCCGCCCGCTACGACGTCCACCGCTTCACCACCGAGGAGCTGGAGCAACGCGGGTTCTCCCAGGCGCAAAGCGTGAATCGGGTCTCGCTGTCGGTGGGCCTCGCCCGGGGGATCCGGTGAGCCGCGCAGCTCGCCGTCTGGCGGTCGCTGCGGCGATTGGCGCGCTGGCCTGCGGCGACATCAGCGCTCCGGTGCGCAGCGACCTGTACGAGTGGCGGCTGGAAGCGCCGGCGGTGCCCGGTCCCGGCCTCGACACCTTGAGCTTCCACTGGGCGCAGGAGGACCTGCCGGTCCGGGTGTGGGTCGAGGACGCCTTCGGTCTGCCGGATCACATGGCGCGGGCAATCGACGTGTGGCAAGGCTCCTTCCTCTACGGCGAGTTCGCGGCCCACCTGGTGAGCGACTCGGCCACCGCCGACGTGATCGTGCGGAGCGGCACGCCCGAGGACAAGCTCCGGCGCCAGCGGCTGCACAGCGCGCTCCGTCCCGAGTGCGCCGGCGTGACCGACCTCGACATCGACGTGGCCAGCCGCGAGTTGCGGCTCCCGATCCGGGTGTTCGTCGATCCTCGCTCACTTCCGGACGACCCCGGCATCGAGCCCTGTCTGGCCCTCACCAGCATCCACGAGCTGGGCCACGCGCTCGGCATCTTCGCTCACTCCGATAGGCCCGAGGACATCATGTTCGTGGACCCGGAGGTGGACCTGCCGAGCAATCGCGACATCACCACGGCCGAGGCCGCCTACCACACCCCGGCCAACCTCCAGGCCGTCCGCCCGTAGCCCATTGAGGGACAATGGTTTAACCTACTGGCGCGGGCCGGCGTTGATCCCGGCACGCCGCATGCCGATCTTTCCCGCTCCGCCGGAGGCGGCCGGGTAGCCGCCTCGCCCTTCTTCCGCGCCGCCGGGCGCACGGGAGTGTATGACGCAGACCACCGCAGCCCCGCGTGAGAGTCTCACGCTGGTGGAGCACGGCCTCTTTCCGATTCGGATCCACGCCAACCTCACCCCTTCCGCACTGATCGAGCACGCCGTCGCCCGGGGTGAGGGCATGTTGACCGAGTGCGGCGCCTTCTGCGCCATCACCACGCCTCACACCGGCCGCTCGCCCAAGGACAAATTCGTGATCGAGGAGCCCGGCGGCTCCGAGCGGATCTGGTGGGAGAAGAACCCGCGGCTGGATCCCGCCGCTTTCGAGCGGCTGCACGAAGACGTGCGCGGCTACCTCGACGCTCACGACCTCTTCGTTCAGGACCTGTTCGGAGGCGCGGACATGGCGTACCGGGTGCCCGTCCGGTTCGTCACCCCCAACGCCTGGCACGCCTTGTTCGTGCGCAACATGTTCATCCGGGCCATGCCGGCCGAGCTGGCGCAGTTCCGTCCCGGCTTCACGGTCCTGCACGCGCCCGACTTCCAGGCCGACCCGTCCCGGCACGGCACCCGGTCCGGCACCTTCGTCGTCATTCATTTCGGCAAGAAGCTGGTGCTGATCGGGGGCACCCGGTACGCCGGCGAGATGAAGAAGTCCATCTTCACCGCCCTCAATTACCTGCTGCCCGCCCAGGGCGTGATGCCGATGCACTGCTCGGCCAATGTCGGTCCCTCGGGCGACACCGCGATCTTCTTCGGCCTCTCGGGCACCGGCAAGACCACGCTGTCCGCCGACCCCACCCGTCAGCTCATCGGGGACGACGAGCACGGGTGGAGCGATCGCGGCGTGTTCAACTTCGAGGGGGGATGTTACGCCAAGGTGATCCGGCTTCGGGCCGATTCCGAGCCGGAGATCTACGCGGCTACCCAGATGTTCGGGACGGTGCTCGAGAACGTAGTGATCGACCCCACCAGCCGGACCGCGGATTTTGACGCCGACAGCCTCACCGAGAACACCCGCGCCTGCTATCCCATCCACTACATCCCCAACCATCTGCCGAGCGGCGCGGGCACGCATCCGCGGAACATCGTCTTCCTCACCGCGGACGCCTTCGGCGTCATGCCGCCGATCGCGCGGCTCACGGCCGAGCAGGCGATGTATCACTTCCTCTCCGGCTACACGGCAAAGGTGGCGGGCACCGAGCGCGGCGTTACCGAGCCCTCCGCCACCTTCTCGGCTTGCTTCGGTGCGCCGTTCCTGCCGCTCCATCCCGGCGTGTACGCCCGGATGCTGGGCGAGAAGATCGCGCGGCATGGAGCCAAAGTGTGGATGGTGAACACCGGCTGGACCGGCGGCCCCTACGGCACCGGATCGCGGATGAAGCTGGCCCACACCCGCGCGATGGTGCGGGCGGCCCTCTCGGGCGCGCTGGACAGTGTGCGCTACACGCGCGACCCCGTGTTTGGCTTCGGGGTGCCCGCCGAGGTGCCCGACGTGCCCGCCGACGTGCTCGCACCCCGCCACACCTGGGCCGATGCAGCGGCCTACGACGCCCAGGCCCGCAAGCTGTCCACGATGTTCCGGGAGAACTTCGAGCACTACCGGGCCCAGGTGCCCGAGGCTGTGGCGGCGGCAGGCCCCGCATTGTGACCCAGGGTCGGCGTGGCGGGGGAGGAGCGGCGAGGCGGGGAAAGGCGTCGCACGCCGACATCGAGATCATCCGCGATCCACTCTGGGACAACATCCGGCTCGATCGGCCGGCGCTGCTCGCCTTGGATACCCCCACCGTCCAGCGGCTCCGCTACGTCCGGCAGGTCGGCCACGCGTTCCTGGTCTATCCCGGCGCGACCCACACGCGATTCGAGCACGCCCTCGGAGCCTACCATCTGACCAAGCAGGCCCTGGCCGCGCTCGACGAGCGGGGCGAGCTGGGCCCAGTGCCGGTGGAAGACCGGCTGGCGGTACGCCTGGCGGCGCTGCTGCACGACGTGGGACATTATCCCTTCTCCCATGCGCTGGAGGAGGCGGGGTTCCCATCGCATGAACGGCTGGGGATCGCGAAGCTGTCCCGGGGCGAGCTGGGCGACCGGCTGGTGGAGATCGGCGGGCCCGGCTTCGCCGACATCGTCGGCCGGCTGATCGGAGGGGAGAGCGAGAGCCCGCTCCAGGGTCTGATCTCCGGCTCGCTCGACCTCGACAAGATCGACTACCTGAGCCGCGACGCCAGGATGTGCGGGGTGCCCTACGGCACGGTGGACGTGGACCGGCTGCTGTCCACGCTCACGCTGGTCGAGACCGGCACCGGACGGTACGAGGTCGGGGTGCAGGAGAAGGGCGTGAGCGCGCTGGAATCGCTGCTCTTCGCCAAGTACCAGATGTATCGCAACGTCTACTGGCACCACGCGGTGCGGTCGGCCACCTGCATGTTCAAGCGTGCCGTGCGGCAGGCGGTACGGCGCGGCGAGGTCACGATGGACGCAGTCGCCGAGGCCACCGACGATGGGCTGATGGAGCTGCTCATCAGCCGCGACCCGCGAAGCCTGGCCGTCGCAATCCGGGCGCGCCGCCTCTTCAAGCGCGCCCTCGACCTGCCGGCCAGCGACGTTCCCGCGGACGTGCAGCCCTGGGTGACGGAGGATCCGGCGCTGCTGGAGCGGGTGGAGGACTCGGTCGCGGCGCGGGTGGGGCTGGAGCCGGGGGAGCTGCTGCTCGACTTCCCGGCGCGGTCTTCGATGCTGGGCGTGGACCTGGCGCTCCGCACCCGCGGCGGCACGATCGAGCGGCTCACCGACGCCGGCCGCGCCGGTCAGCTCGGGCTGCCCCGGGTCGCGGATGAGCTCTACCGCAGCGCGCGGCGGTTGCGGGTGTTCGTGGCGCGCATGCCGGCACGGTCGCTGGAAGGGCTCCTGGAGCTGCTGACATGGCCCGCGGAGGAGATCACCCGCCGCATGGCGGACGAAGTTTCACTGGTTTGATGAGGGTGACGCGATGATTTCACGGCGCTCCTTCCTGGCGCAGACGGCCGCGCTGGGCGCCTCGCTGGCGGGCGGGAAGTCGGCCTGGGCCGCGGCCGCGGCGGCCGACCCCAGGACGATGACCATCTACATGAGTCCCACCTGCGGCTGCTGCGCCAAGTGGGTGGACCACGTGAGGGCGGCGGGGTTCACCACCGTGGTGCACGAGGACGAGGACATGGAGACGGTCAAGGACAGTCTCGGCGTCCCGAAGGACCTTCGCTCCTGCCACACGGCGCAGGTCGACAAGTACCTGATCGAGGGACATGTGCCGGCGGAGGACATCAAGGCGCTGCTGGCGAAGAAGCCGGCCGCCGCGGGTCTGGCGGCGCCCGGCATGCCGGCCAGCTCGCCGGGGATGGCGATGCCGGGGCAGCCGCACGAGGCCTACGAGGTGCTGCTCTTCCAGCGCGACGGGAGCTCGGAGGTCTACGCCAAGCACTAGTGGAGCTATCGCCTATCGGCGCGCTGGCCCTGACCGGATATGGGCGCAAAGGCAAAGACGGCTCGGCTGGTGACCTGGCGGCCCGACCTGCGGCCTCACTTCGAGCGCCTGAACCGCGAGTGGATCGAACGCTGGTTCATCGTCGAGGAGGAGGACCGGAAGGTGTTCGCCGACCCCGGCGGCCGCATCGTCGAGCCGGGGGGTCAGATCTTCTTCGTGGTGGATGAGGCCGGCGTGCGGGGCACCTGTGCCGTGATCCGCCACGGCGCCGAGACCTTCGAGCTGGCGAAGATGGCGGTCGAGCCCTCGGCGCAGGGCGGAGGCTACGGGGATCGGCTGGTAGAAGCGGCCATCGGGTTCGCGCGCGGGGCGGGCGCGCGTCGGCTCATGCTGGTTTCCAACACCAGGCTAGGGCCTGCGCTGAACCTCTATCGCAAGCACGGCTTCCGGGATGTCGCGCTGGATCCGGCGAACGGATACTCGAGGGCGGACATTCAGCTCGAGCTTCGGATCAAATAGGAGTCATCGGCTATCAGCTATTTCGCCCCTCCCGCCGCCGCCGTCACGGCCGGCGTCTCACCGGTATTGCTGTCCACCGATTCGATCCGGATCACGATCGCCGTGATGTTGTCCAGGCCGCCCCGCCGGTTGGCTTCGGTGATCATGCGGTCCACCCAGTGCTGGGGCCCGCCCTCGGAGCTGAGGATCCGGACCAGGTGCTCGTCCTCCAGCATCCCCGTGAGCCCGTCGGAGGCGATGAGGAGGATGTCTCCCTGCTCCAGGTTACCGAAGTAGATGTCGGGGACCACGTCGCCGCTGGCGCCCACGCAGCGGGTGATCACGTTGCTGTAGGGATGCACCCTGGCCTGGTCGGGCGTGAGCAAGCCGGCGTCCACCTGCTCCTGGACGTAGGAGTGGTCCTTGGTGAGCTGAAGCAATTGGCCGCTGCGGAGCAGGTAAGCTCGGCTGTCGCCCACCTGACCGATCAGATATCTCCCTTTCATGAGGACCAGCACGGTGGCCGTGGTCCCCATGCCCCGCTTGTCATGCTCCGAGAGGGTCCGCTCGAAGATGGCGTCGTTCGCGGCCCGGATGGCGGCGCTCACCCGGTCGCTTGCCTCGGCGTCGCTGAGCCCGCGGAGCGAGCCGATCTCGGAGGAGGTGATCCGCACCGCCATCTCGCTCGCCACTTCGCCGGCCGCGTGCCCACCCATGCCGTCGGCCACGATGAACACGCCGCGCTCGGCGAGCATGAGGTAGTTGTCTTCGTTGCCCGAGCGGACGATGCCGACGTCGGTTCGAGCGGCACAGGTGAAGTGCAACGGATCCCCGTCAGCTCGAGGTCAGGAACAGGTATGCAATCACGATGGCCGCGATCAGGAGCAGCGCGATCACCCACGTCGGCGTCCCGCTGGGCTTCGGCGCCGCCGCGCGGATCGGCCGGCGGGCCGACGGGCGCGGCTGGTCGGCGGGAGGGGACTCCGGCGCGGGGGCCATGGTGCCGGCCTCGCCGGCATCCCGCCAAGCACTCGGTTGGGGCTCGTCGTGCGGCTCGAACAGGGTGGACACGTCCCCGAACCGCAGCGTGGTGCCCGGAGTCAGTACTGTCTCCCCCGTGACCGGCTCACCCTCGACGTAGGTGCCGTTGGTCGAGCCCAGATCGCTCAGGACCCAGAGGTCGTCCTTGCGCTGGAGCCTGGCGTGGGTGGTGCTGACACTGGGGTCGGCGATCACCAGATCGTTGTAGTCCGCCCGGCCGATGTTGACCGCCGGCACCGTGATGGGCAGCCGCCGCCCGCGCAGCGCACCACTCCGCACCAGCAGGGAGGCCAGGGGCGTCGCGATCGCCGACACCGCCGCCGGCGATTCGTGGGGAGGGATGGGCGGAACGGCCAGCGGGACTCCGTGCATGGTGTCCGAGAGGCGCGCGCTGGCCCCCGTCGGGGTGTGGAGCGGTCCCTCCGGCGGCATCGGGCGGGGACCCGAGACCGAGTGCGCGGGGGCGCTGTCGGCGTAGAACCGGAACTCGTCGGTGCCGATCCGGATGACGTCGGCCCGGGCCAGCACATATTGCTTGCCGATCCGCCTGCCGTTCACGTAGGTCCCGTTCACGCTCAGGTCTTCCAGGACGTACCCCTCGGGCGTCACCTGAATTTCCGCGTGACGCCGGGAGACATCGCCCCCCAGCACCACCACATCCGAAGCGGCGTCCCGCCCGAACACCAGCGGCTCGGACTTGACCGAGTACTCCCGCCCGTCGGTCAGACAGACGACCCGGCCGCCGCTGGGGGCGGGCGCCGGCTTGGAGGGGACGGAGGGAAGGTCGGCGAAGGCACCGGAGTCGAACAGCTGGGTACTGCCCGCCCGCTGGGGGTCCACCGCGAGGATCTCGTGGTCGAAGATCTGGATCTTGTCGCCGTGGAGGACGGGGGTGGGGTCGGTGCCCAGCCGGACACCGTTGATGGAGACCTCCGCATCGGCGCCCATGGTCCGGATCGCCGCCGACCCTTCGGCGGTTCCCTGGACGACGGCGTGGTGTGGCCGCACCCCCTCGCCTTCGAGAACGATGGAACACCAGGGGGCGGAGCCTATGACTGTATCTCCGGCGGCGATGGGGATCCGTCGGCCGCCGACTTCGAGCTGCATCATCGCTGTGGTCCCAGTGCGTGAACCGAGTGCCAAACGTACCCCGTGCTCCGGAGGCAGGCAAGCAAATTTGTCACCCCGAGCTCGGCGAGGGATCTTGCCCGCGGGCCTTCGGGTCCTGGCCCGGCAAGATCCCTCGCTGCGCCCGGGATGACAACTGAGCTCACGCGATCTTCCGGACTTCCTGCCCCCGCAGCTGGAGCTGGTAGAGTCGCTCGTAGAGCCCGCCGGCCGCCAGCAACTCCCGGTGCGTGCCCCGCTCCCGGATTTCCCCATGGTGCATCACCAGAATCTCGTCCGCATGCAGGATGGTACTGAGGCGGTGGGCCACCACCAGGCTGGTCCGTCCCGCCATCAGCTCCGCGATGGCCCGCTGGATCTGGGCCTCCGCCTCCGCGTCCACCGAGCTGGTGGCCTCGTCGAGAACCAGGATCCTGGGGTCGAGGGCCAGCGCCCGGGCGAAGCTCAGCAGCTGGCGCTCCCCCACGCTCAGATTCCGGCCCCGCTCGCCGAGCCGGTGGCCGTAGGCCGACGGCAGCCGCTCGATGAACCGGTCGGCGCCTACCCGCTCCGCCGCGCGCCGGGCGGCGTCCGCCGTGATCGGGGCGCCGAGGGTGAGGTTGTGGAGGATGTCGCCGGTGAACAGGAAGAGATCCTGCTGCACGAAGCCGATCGCCGAGCGCAGGTCCGCCGTGGAGAGCTCACGGATGTCCACCCCGTCCACCGTGATGCGCCCACGGTCCGGATCGTAGAACCGGAGCAGCAGGTTCACCACCGTGGTCTTCCCCGCCCCGGTGTGGCCGACGAGTGCCACCGTCTTTCCCGGGGACGCCACGAAGGACACGTCCCGCAGCACCCAGGGCCCGTCGGCCGAATACCGAAACCAGACCCCCTCGAACCTGACCTCGCCCCGGAGCGGCCGCGGTAGCGCCCGCGGGCTCCCCGGCTCCGGCACGGCGACGGCCTCGTCCAGCAGGGCGAAGACCCGCTCGGAAGATGCCATGGCGCTCTGCAGCAAGTTGAACTTTTCGGAAAGGTCCTGCAGCGGCTGGAAGAACCTGCGGGTGTACTGGATGAACGCCGCCAGGATGCCCACGGTCAGGGTCTCGTCCAGCACCCTGAGACCGCCGTACCAGAGGAGGAGCGCCATCGCCACCGCGGTCAAGACCTCGACCACGGGAAAGAAGATCGCGTAGATCGTGATGGAGCGAAGGTGCGCCGCGAGATGTTCCCGGTTCAGCTCGGCGAACCGCTCGGCCGAAGCCTCCTCCCGCCCGAAGAGCTGCACCACTCGCATCCCCGAGAGCCGTTCCTGGAGATACGCGTTGAGCCGGGCCAGGCGGTAGCGGATGTCGCGGAACGCGTCGCGCACGCTCCGGCGGAAGATCGCGGCGGTGAGCCAGACCAGCGGGATGACCGAGAAGGTGACCAGCGCGAGCTTGACGTCGATCACCAGCATCATGGCCATGATGGCCAGCAGGGTGAACACGTCCCCGAAGATCGTCACCACACCCGAAGAGAACAGCTCGTTCAGCGTCTCCACGTCGGAGGTGACCCGGGTCATGAGCCGTCCGACCGGATTCCGATCGAAATAGCTCACGCTGAGCCGCTGGAGGTGGGCGAAGATCTCCATCCTCAGATCGTACATCACCCGCTGACCCACGAAGGTGGTCAGCAGCAAGCCGCCGTACTCCGCCGTCAGCTCCAGCAGGAGGGTGGCGATGTAGAGCCCGGCGAGCAGGCCGAGCAGCCCCAGATCCTTATGAGGAATGGCCACGTCCAGCGCTTGCTCGGTCAGCCTCGGCCCGACCAGCGCGAGGCCGGACTGGAACAGCAGCAGCAGCACCGCGCCGACCGCCAGCAGGCGGTAGGGCCGAAGGTAGCGCAGCAGACGCCGGAGCAGCGCGGCGTCGTAGCCTGCGGCGGGAAGGTCCTGGTCGTCCGTCACCGTGGCCTAGCCACCGGCCGGCTCGGCCAGCGCGCCCTGGTCGATCCCCTTGAGGCCCTGGCGCAGCCAGCCGGAGAAGACCAGGAACCCGAACGCGAGGGTGAAGTACGTCAGCGTGAGCCGCCAGATGAGGATGTAGATGGGTGTCAGCTCCCGCGGGACGTAGGACGACATCACGGCCGCGGACAACACCTCGCCGATGCCGGAGGCGCCGGGCGTCGGAGCGAAGTAGAGGAGGAACATCACCAGGGTCTGAACCAGCAGGATGTCCACGAAGTTTGCGTGGATGCCCAGCGCCCGGAGCGCGACGTAGCCCGCCAGGAGCTTGTTGGCGTGCGACACCGCCGACAGGATCGTGCACCAGACGATGGCCAGCCAGCCGCGCAGCGTGTTGAAGGCGACCACGCTGGCGTGGGTCTCGTCGATCCCCTCGCGGAGCCGCTCCAGCCGCCGTGCTACTCTCGTGCTGCGCCGGCCGATCGCCTCCGCCGCGCGGTGCAGCAGGTCCCGCACCAGCCTGGGGGCGAAGATCACGAACCCCATCAGCACCCCGATCGCTCCCACGATCGTGATGCTGCCGAGGAAGAGGTCGTAGAGCGACAGTCCCAGCACGTTGCCGCGGGTGCCCAGACCCTTGCCCGCGCCGAAGATCAGCGCCACCGGGCCCGCGATGGCGAAGAAGAGGATCGTGGAGACGAAGCTGATGAAGGTCGACGTGACCGCCACCGGGAGCGGGATGCCGTAGCGCCGCAACGTGTACATCGTCATGGGGCCCGCTCCCGAGTTGAGCGGGGTGATGAACCCGGCCCATGCGCCCATGCCCCCGGCCAGGATGCAGCCCTTGAGCGAGGGCCGGGGATAGACCTCGCGGGCGCAGATCCAGAGCCGCAACCCGCCCCCGATCCAGTCGAGCGATGCCAGCCCGGCACCGGCCAGAATCCAGGCCCAGTGGACCCGGCCGAGCCCCCGCAGGAACGCCGGGAGGTCGTTCCCGTAGAGCAGCGTAATCCCGAAGCCGGCCAGCGAGGCCAGTACCGAGATCTCGAAGCCGCGGAGGAGAAACTTCGGGGTGAGGAGTCGAGCCATGGGCGACGGAAAAGATAGCCGGACTGTCATCCCGAAGGCTCGCGTG
Source organism: Gemmatimonadales bacterium (assembly GCA_036556505.1). Taxonomy (GTDB): domain Bacteria; phylum Gemmatimonadota; class Gemmatimonadetes; order Gemmatimonadales; family GWC2-71-9; genus CAVVWJ01. Next base: position 24,331 of record DATBJH010000032.1, on the reverse strand, counting down.
CGCCCGGGATGACGCCGCCGCCCGAAACTATCCCGAAACCGCGCCTTCCACTATCTTAAGAGGTGGCCGATTCCGTCATCCGCATCGTCAACGCACGCCAGAACAACCTGCAGGGCGTCACCGTAGACCTCCCGCACCGCGCGCTCACGGTAGTGACCGGGCCCTCCGGCTCCGGCAAGAGCACCCTGGCCTTCGACACCCTCTACGCCGAAGGGCAGCGCCGGTATATCGAGTCGCTGTCGACCTACGCCAAGCAGTTTCTCGACCGGATGCCCAAGCCGCTGGTGGACCGCCTCGAGGGCCTCGCGCCCTCGGTGGCGATCGAGCAGCGCAATCCCGTCGTGTCCAGCCGCTCGACCGTGGGGACGGCCACGGAGGTCTACGATCACCTGCGCCTGCTCTGGGCCCGGGTCGGCCGCAGCTATTGTCGGGCGTGTGGCGCGCCGGTTCGGGTGGACACGCCTCAGTCCGCGGCGGATGCCGTCGTCGCCTCCGGCGTGACGCGGGTACAGATCGCCTTCCCGCTCCCACCGATCGCCCGGCTGGCCCACGGGGCCGTGGTGGAGAACCTGCGCGCCCTCGGCTTCGTGCGCGTCATCGCCGATGGCGCGGCCTACCACCTCGACGAGCTCCCCCGGGGCCTCGACCTCACCCGGGCCGCCGAACTTCTGATCGTGGTCGACAGGCTCGGCTGCACCCCCGAGTCGTTGGGCCGGATCTCCGAGGCCATCGCCGTCGCCTTCCAGGAGGGCGAGGGTGTCGCGCTGGCGGTCCACGACGGCGGCCGGCTCCGATTCACTCGCTCGCCCGCCTGCAGCAGCTGCGACACGCCGGCCGCAACGGTCACGCCGGCACTCTTCTCCTTCAACAACCCGCGGGGCGCGTGCGCCGCCTGCAACGGCTTCGGCGCGGTGCTGGAGTACGACGAATCCCTGATCGTGCCCGACCCGCGGCGCAGCCTCGCCGAGGGCGCGATCGATCCCTGGACCAAGCCGCGGTACGAGAGCCGCCGGCGGATCCTCCTCGAGTTCGCGCGCAGCCTCGGCGCCGACAGCAGCAAGCCGTGGTGCAAGCTGAAGGCGGCGCACCGCCGCGAGCTGCTCTACGGCCGCAAGGGACGCTTCGTGGGGATCTTCCCCTTCCTCAAGGACCTCGAGGAGAAGCGATACAAGCAGTACATCCGGGTCTTCCTCCGGCAATACCAACTGGCGAAGACCTGCGGGGAGTGCGGCGGCAGCCGGCTCAATCCCGATGCACTGGCCGTGCGGGTCGCGGGTGAGACCATCGCGCAGGTGGCGGCCCGATCGGTGGACGGCATCCACGAGTGGCTGGCCTCGCTCGAGCTTTCGGCCTTCGAGCGCGAAGTGGCGCACCTCATCCTGGACCAGCTCGACGCGCGGCTCGGCTTCCTCCGGGACGTGGGACTGGGCTACCTGTCGCTCGACCGGCAGACCCGCACGCTGTCGGGCGGCGAGGCGCAGCGGATCTCGCTCTCCAACGCGCTTGGCGCCCGCCTGGTGGACACCCTGTATGTGCTGGACGAGCCCTCGGTCGGCCTGCATCCCCGCGACACCGACCGACTCCTGTCGCTGCTCCGGCGGCTCCGCGATGGAGGCAATACCGTGGTCGTCGTGGAGCACGATCTCTCGGCCATCCAGCAGGCGGACTTCATGCTCGAGCTGGGGCCGGGCTCGGGCGAGCATGGAGGACGGGTGGTGCATGCCGGCCCGGTCGCGGCCGCGACCCAGTCGCTCACCGGCCAGTACCTCAGCGGTCAGAAGCGGATCGCCGTGCCGAGCCTGCGCCGGCCGGCTGGGCCGCTCTGGCTCAAGGTGCGGGGCGCGACGCTGCACAACCTGCGCGCAGTGGACGTCGATATCCCGCTCGGCGCGCTCACTGCCGTCACCGGGGTGTCCGGGTCGGGAAAGAGCACCCTGCTCCACGACGTGATCTACCGGAACCTGGAGGCCCGGCTGCACGGCGGGCATTCCGCCAAGTCGCACCTCGGCGAGGAAGTCGGCCGGGTGGAGTCGCTCACCGGCTGGGAGTTCCTGAAGGACGTGCTGCTCATCGATCAGTCGCCGATCGGCCGCTCGCCCCGCAGCAATCCGATCACCTACATCAAGGCCTTCGACGAGATCCGGGAACTGTTCGCGGCCCAGCCGCTGGCGCGGCAGCGGAAGTACTCCTCCAGCACCTTCTCCTTCAACATGCCGGGTGGCAGATGCGAGGAGTGCGAGGGCGCCGGGCACGTGCAGGTGGAGATGGTCTTCCTGGCCGACGTGTTCGTTCCCTGCGAGGCCTGCGGCGGGAGCCGCTTCCGGCGCGAGGTGCTGGACGTTCGGATCCACGGGCACTCGATCCACGACGTCCTCCAGTGGACTGTGGAGGAGGCCATCGCCCGCTTTCGCCACCAGCCGAAGCTGGGCACGGCGCTCTGGCACCTCCAGCAGGTGGGGCTCGGCTACCTGCGCCTGGGCCAGCCGGCGACGACGCTCTCCGGAGGGGAAGCGCAGCGGCTCAAGATCGCCCGCGAGCTGATCCAGGCGGGCAAGCGGGAGGGCCGGAAGCTGTATATCCTCGACGAGCCCACCACCGGTCTCCACCTCGACGACGTGCGGGTGCTGATCCAGGTCCTCGACCGCCTGGTGGACGCGGGGCACACCGTGGTCGTGATCGAGCATCACCTCGATATGATCAAGCGGGCCGACTGGATCGTGGATCTCGGGCCCGAGGCGGGCGACGCCGGCGGGCGAGTGGTCGCTCAGGGCGTGCCGGAGGTGGTCGCCGACTGCGATTCATCCCATACCGCCCGCTATCTGCACCCGCTGCTCCCGTCCTCACACGCGCTCGCGGGCTGATCTCCGTCGCCGCACGACGCACCCGCTCCCGCCGCTGAAGCCCGCCGGTCGAGGCGGGGGTGGATATGGACAGCTCGTTCCCAGTGACGACGTGAACGGCTCGGAGTGGGCGGGAGCCTGCTTCCGCCCGCAGGGTCGGACGCTCTTCGTGAACATTCAGGGCGAGACCCGGCCGCTGGAGAATCCGGGCGGGGACAAGAGGCTGACCCTCGCGATCCGGGGGCCATGGGAAGACGGTGGGCTCTAGGCGAGATCCTTCGACAGAACGGCTACCACAGTCCGCCCACCGCCTCCCGAACCAGTCTCCACCCCTCCTCCACATGCCGCCGCTCGGTGGCCCGCTGGCCGATGACCAGGCGGATGGTGTAGCGGCCGCCGAGGCGGGTGTGAGTCATGAACACCCGCCCCGTCGCGTTCACCGCCGCGAGCAGTCGCTCGTTCAGCCGGTCCAGCTCCTCTTCCCCGACGCCCGGCGGCCGGTAGCGGAAGCACACCAGCCCGAACGGCACCGGCGCCATGCGCTCGAAATCGGGCGCCGCGTCCACCCAGGCCGCGAGCTCGCCGGCCAAGGCGACATGCCGGCGGATGATCGCGCGAAGACCTTCGACCCCGTAGCTCCGGATCACGAACCAGAGCTTGAGCGCGCGGAACCGCCGGCCCAGCTGGATCCCCCAGTCCCGATAGTTCACCACCTGCTCGTCGTGCGCCGTCCGCAGGTACTCCGGCGTGAGACTGAATGCCGAGAGCAGCGCGTCCCGGTCGCGCACGTAGTAGGCCGTGCAGTCGAAATTCGTCAGCAGCCACTTGTGCGGGTTGAGCACGACGCTGTCCGCCAGCTCCCAGCCCGCAAAGCGGTCCCGCAGCTCGGGGACGATCGCGGCCGAGCCCGCGTAAGCGGCGTCCACGTGGAGCCAGATCCCGTGACGGCGGCAGATCGCCGAGACTTCGGCGACGGGGTCCACCGCGGTGGACGAGGTGGTGCCGATGGACGCGACCACGCACGCCGGCCGCAGGCCGGCCGCGAAGTCTCGTTCGATCTCGCGCTCCAGCGCCGCGGGGTCCATTCCGTAGGCTGCGTCGGTCGCGATGCGGCGCAGATGCTCGAGCCCGAAGCCCGCGAGCTTGACCCCCTTGTCCACCGAGGAATGCGCCTCGCGTGACGCGTAGACGGTGAGCGGCGGGCCGCCGCTCAGCCCCTGAAGGCCGATGGCGCCTTTGCTCGCGCGCTCCCGGGCGGAGAGCAGCGCCACCAGTGTCGCGGTCGAGGCCGTATCCTGGATGGAGCCGACGAAGTCCCCCGGCAGGCCCACCATCTGCCGCAACCACTCCATCACCACCTGCTCCAGCTCGGTGGCGGCGGGCGACGTCACCCACGACATGCACTGCGCGCCCATCGTCGCCGTGAGCATCTCGCCCAACACGGAGGGGGGGCTGTTGTTGCCGGGGAAGTAGGCGAACCAGCCGGGGTGGTTCCAGTGCGTCATCCCCGGGACGATCAGGTTCCGGAAGTCCTGAAACAGCGAGGCGAATTGCTCGCCCGCTTCGGGAGCCGATGGCGGGAGACGACGGCGAATGTCGCCCGGCGTGACCGGCGGGGTGACCGGGAGCTCACCCACGCGGGCCATGTAGTCGGCCATCCAGTCCACCAGCTCGTGGGCGTGGCGGCGGAACTCATCGGGATGCATGGCGCAAAGCGAACCAGCAGCGGAACCGTCGTCAAGGAGGCGGCGCCCTCCGGCTCATGATAGCTTCCGCTGCCCCTTTTTCGAGGATGCCGTGCCGGGCGCACACCCGCTCGCCGGGCTGGGATGGATGGTGCTCGCCCAGCTTTGCTTCGCCGCGATGAACGTCTTCACCCGCCTGGGCTCGCGGCACCTGCCCTGGCCCGAGATCGCGGCCGCGCGGTTCCTCGTCGGCGCGCTCATCGCGGTGGGCCTGGCCGCGGCCCGGGGCAAGTCGCTGGCGGTGACCGATCGCGGGGGGACCTGGCGGCGCAGCATCTACGGGACCATTTCAGCGCTGGGCACCTTCTTCGCCCTCTCCTCCCCCCGAGTGGCCATCGGAGACGCCGCGACCCTCGGCGCCACGGCGCCGATCTTCGTCGCCGCGCTCTCGGGACACCTGCTGAACGAGCGCGTCGGCCGCCGGCTCTGGGTCGCCATCGCCCTCGCCTTCGCCGGCATCGTGCTGCTGCTGCGGCCTTCCTTCACGACCGCCGCACCGGTCGCCGCGATCGCCACGGGCGGCGCCTTCTTCTACGCACTGGCCATGATCTGGCTCCGCCGCATCGGACCCGCGGAGAGCCACGAGGCGGTCGTGCTCCACTTCTCGCTCGTCGCCCTCGCCACCATGCTGCTGCTCGCGTTGCCCTCCTGGACCTGGCCCGACGCGCGAAGCGGGCTGTACCTGCTGGGCGCCGGCCTGGGCGGCGGCGGCGCGCAGCTGGCCATGACCCGCGCCTACTCGCTTCACCGCGCCGCCCCGGTGACGGCACTCAGCACCCTCGGCGTGGTGTTCACCTGGCTGCTGGCGCTGCCGCTCTTTCCGGAGCGTCCGACGGCATGGCAGCTCGCGGGCACGCTGCTGGTTCTTGCAGCGACCGTGCTCATCGGCGCGGCCACCGCACGCCCCCGTTATCTTTGAGGGATGACCGCCCGACCCGTCGTCACCACGGGGCTGGACTACGATCCGGTCCTCGCGTGCCGACACCTCTCGGACGCCGATCCTCTGCTCGGCGCGCTCATCGCGCGCGTGGGTCCTTGCCGCCTTCGCCCGCGGCAGACGCAGAGCCTGTTCGCCGCCGTCGCCCGGGCCATCGTTTACCAGCAGCTGTCGGGCGGCGCCGCCGCGACCATCCTCGGCCGGGTGCAGGCGCTGTACGCCCCGAAGCGCTTCCCTACCCCGCGCGACATCCTGGCCACGCCCCCGGAGCGGCTCCGTGCCGCAGGACTCTCCACCGCCAAGACCGCGGCGCTCCGCGACCTCGCCGAGCGGAGCCTGGACGGGACGGTGCCGACGATGCGCCGGGTGCGGCTGATGGGCGATGAGGAGGTGATCGAGCGGCTGGTGCAGGTGCGTGGCGTGGGACGCTGGACCGCGGAAATGCTGCTCCTGTTCCGGCTGGGACGTGGGGACGTGCTGCCGGTGAGCGACCTCGGGATCCGCAAGGGTTTCGCGCTCACCTTCGGCAACCGTCGCCTGCCGGCCGCCATCACCATCGAGCGCCGCGCCGAGCGCTGGCGCCCCTACCGCTCCGTCGCGTGCTGGTATCTGTGGCGCGCGCTGGAGCAGTGACCCGGAGGGAGCCATGAGCGAGACGACCCAGCGGATCGGCTCCTACGAGCCGAGCGTCCGCACGGTGGAGATGGTCTGCGACCGCCTGGCCGAACTGGGGCTGGCGGTGGGCGCCGATACGGCGCGGACGCTGGTGCGCGAGGTGCTCGCCGCCGAAGGCCCCCGGATCGACGCCCGCCTCCGCGAGTCGATCGACACCGCCCTCCAGACGATCAAGGTTGCCGCCCAGTCGGCGATGGGCCTGCTCGCCACCAGCGGCGGCGAGCCGCGGGCCAAGGAGCCGCCGCCTGCCGAGCAGCTCCACGTGTCGCGGCGGCCGCCCCCACCTCAGGCTGCACCGCCCGCCGCGCGGAAGCCGGCGCCCCATCCGCCACCGGCCGAGCCGAAGCATCCGGAGAAGAGAGCGTCGGGTCCGCGGCGGCCGAAGGTGGACTTCGAGGACGAGGAGCGGCGACCCATGTTCCGGCGGCCTGGGCGTCGGTAGTGCTGCTCCACCGGGTCTGGGACCCCAAGCTGGCGCAGGCGAGCTACCTCATCGGGTGTATCGAGGCGAAGGAAGCCCTCGTCATCGACCCCAACCGGGATGTGGACCAGTATCTCGCCCTCGCCGCCTCGCTCCAGCTTCGCGTCGCCCACGTCACCGAAACCCACATCCATGCCGACTTCTGCTCCGGCGCCCGCGAGCTCGCGGCCCGGGCCAAGGCGAGGCTGTACCTCTCGGACGAAGGCGGGGACGACTGGCGTTACGCCTTCGCGGCATCGGACGGCGCGGTGCTGCTCCACGACGGCGACCGCTTCGCCGTCGGCAACGTCTCCATCCAGGCGCTCCACACCCCGGGCCACACCCCCGAGCATCTCACCTTCCTGGTGACCGACGGCGCCGCAGCCACCGAGCCGATCGCCGCCGTCACCGGGGACTTCGTGTTCGTGGGCGACGTCGGTCGCCCGGATCTGCTCGAGCGCGCGGCCGGCGTGGGCGGCACGATGGACGCCGCGGCGCGGACCCTGTTCCGCAGTCTCCAGCGCTTCAAGCTTCAGCCCGACTGGCTCCAGATCTGGCCCGGCCACGGCGCCGGGTCCGCCTGCGGGAAGGGACTGAGCGCGATCCCGCACAGCACGGTCGGCTACGAGCGCCGTTTCAACTGGGCATTCGGGGTGACCGACGAGGCGGAGTTCGCCCGCATGGTGCTGGCGGGGCAGCCGGAGCCGCCCAAGTATTTCGGCACCATGAAACGGCTGAACCGCGAGGGTCCGCGCCTGCTCGGCGGGCTGCCGCGCCCGGCGCCGATGCCGCCGGAACAGATCCTCGCCCTGATGGATGCCGGCGGTCTGGTGATCGACACTCGCACCGGGGCCGAGTACGCCAGCGGACACATCCCGGGCACGATCAATCTCCCCTTCAATAATTCTTTTACGACCTGGGCCGGCTGGGTGCTGCCCTACGACCGCGACGTCCACCTCCTGTCGGCCAAGGCCGACGGGCGGCAGGCGGAGGGTGCCTTGCGCGACCTCGCGATGATCGGGCTCGACCGGGTCGCCGGAAGCTTCGGCGCCGAGGCGCTCGGTGCCTGGACCGCTGCCGGACGCGCACTCACCACGATCCCCCGGATCACCGCCCGGGAGTTGGCGGAGCGAATGGAGAAGGGAGCCGCTGCGGTGGTGGACGTGCGGAGCCGCGCCGAGTGGGAAGCGGGCCACATCCCCGGCGTTCCCAACATCCCCGCAGGCGAGCTCGTCGATCGTCTCGCTGAATTGCCGCAGGCGCGGCCGCTCGTGCTGCACTGCCAGGGCGGCACTCGTTCGACGATCGCGGCGAGCCTGCTGGATGCGCGGGGAATGGCCGAGGTGGTGGACCTGCCGGGGGGCTACGCCGAGTGGGAGCGCGAGGGGCTGCCAAGCGCGCGGGGGGATGGCAACCTGGCGGACCTCGTGCTCGGCCCGTCCGCCACCTGACCCAGCCCTCCCGCCAGTCTCGTGCTGGCCCATCTCGGGCCATCAAGCAGCGCTCAAGACTCCCTCACTCAAAGTCACGGGTGAGTCACGCCGCCATCGCGTCTAAGGCCGCCTCCCAGGCGGCACGGCGCGGTTCTTATCGAGGATTGCGCTGATGATCAGCAGGAACGCGAGCAGGCGGAACGAGTACAGGCCGGTACGCCATTCTTCAAGCGGCTCGACGAGCGCAAGCGCCAGGCGCTGCAGCCCGAGCACCCAAAACGCTGCTGAAAAGGCCGCGAACAGCCGGTCACGGGTGGTGCGCCAGAATTGAAGAAAGAACAGCGCGCAGACGCCGTAGCCCATCAGGATGGCGCCTGACATCATGGCTTGCAGGGCATCAACGCGAGTCATTGGTGTCCCAGACGAGGCCGTAGACGAGCAGGATGACACCGGCGAGCGTCGGCACATCGCGCCAGAGCTGCAGGTCGACCCTGGGAAGGATGAGCAGATCGACCACCAACATCGTGTTTGCGAGGGCGAACCACACGAAGCCCACCCCGCTCCAGAGCAGCAGCCGTATCTTGCGCTGGCCATAGCCGCGCAACAGCAGAACGGCGCACAGGAGGCTGGTCAGGGCGCACAACAGGTAGACCGCTGCGGCCATCAGTCCTCCTTCTTCCGGATGCGGAAGGCGTCGGAGAACGCCTTCATGTTTTCGACCGACCTGGATGCGATGGCCGAGATGACCGCCACCCGACGTTCGCGATACATGGTATCCACACAGGCGACCATGGCGTCGAGATCCGTGGACCTGGGCGCGTACTGAAAGTCCCCCGACATGGTTTCGCGCATCAACCCTGCGGCGCGCAGCGACTGGAACCGACCGGCGATGGAAGAAGGATGACTGTAGAGCTCGCGCGCCATGTCCTCGGCTGACCAACTCCGTGCGGCCGAGCGACGCGCCAGCAGCAGAACCTCGAGTTGCTCGACAGAGGCAATGTGCTGATGGATGAAACGATGGACCTCGTCGGGGAGGCCGGTCACTTGACTTGGCCCAGTGGTGGTCTCACCGGATTCCGATCACTTTCCCGTTCGACGGCACGCCATTGCGGTTCAAGACAAACAGCAGGTAATGACCAGTTGGGGCGAGATCGGGTGACGCGGGGGCGGTGACGGTAAGCGCGGCCTCCGCGGCATCGAAGTCAAGCTGGTTGTGCCGCGCGGATGAGCGACCATCCGCCCCGGTGGTGTCCAGCGCCGGCGCCACGCTGCCGGCTCCCGGGGCCGCCCACTGCACGGGAATTCCGCTCACCGGCGCGCCAGCCTCATCGGTCATGGGCGACCAGGGGCTCCGGCAGCCCGGAGCCGACCGGCGCGTTCTGGCCCCCACCGCTCACGGCGGTCATCGAAGACCCGTCCGCCGGGTTCGGGCCGGCATCACCGCCACAGGTCATCGAGCCCGCGACGGCGGCGACCAGCAGGATCCGGGCGGCCCCGCGCCTGCTCGAAGTCACATCCGCTCGAGCCACCCAGCCACGGCACCCCGGGGCGAGCCGCGGTCGATGCGCCCGCTCCAATCCTTCGTATGGGACTCCCATGCATTTACATTGCTGATTAGAGGCACGGGCGGCCCCCGCCGCCGTGATGCCGATCACCTTTGGAGGCGAGCCAGCCCAAATGGACCATGCCCGTGATAGCGTCACCCGCTCGATCGACGCCTTGCGCCGCATTTTCCGCGCGGTGCGCCTCTCGGCCCGCCACGCCGAGCGGAAGCTCGGGCTGAGCGGAGCGCAGCTGTTCGTCCTGCAGCAGCTGGGGGAGCGCCGCGCCGGCTCGGTGAACGATCTGGCCCAGCGGACGCATACCCATCAGAGCTCGGTGAGTGTCGTGGTGCGGCGCCTGGTCACCCGTGGGCTGGTGACGCGGACTCGAGCACCGGACGACGCCCGGCGCCTCCAGATCCGGCTATCGGCGGCGGGGCGGGCGTTGCTTCGCCAGTCCCGTCCGGCGGCGCAAAGCCTCCTGATCGAAGCCATCGCCGGCCTGCCCTCCACCCACCGGCGCTCTCTCGCGTCGACGCTGGAGCGCCTGGTTGCGGAGATGGGGCTTGCCGGATCGCCGGCGCTGATGCTGTCCGCCGAGTCCGAAGGGCGGGGCTCTCCTGACGGGCGTTCCCCGCGTGCTTCGACCGGTCGAGCTCGCCGCCGATCCGGGGCAGCGTCGCCGCGGCATGCCACGCTCTAGACTGGCCGCCTTCAGGCGTTCCACCCCATGAGCTCCCCGCCGCCACCGACCACCGGTCTGCCGGGCCTCCGCCGGTTGATCGGCTGGGTGGAGGCCCTCCGTCGCCGCGAGAGCCAGCTCGCCCTGGTCCTGAGCCTCGTGATCGGGGCGCTCGTGGGACTCGTCGTGGTCGCGTTCATATTGCTGACCGGCCGCCTGGCCGCCGGCATGTACCCACCGGGCGGAACCGGCTGGCGCCGCCTCCTGGTGCCGACGCTCGGCTCGCTGGTCACGGGCTTTTTCCTCTATCGCTACTTCCCTTTCGCCCGCGGCAGCGGCGTGCCGCAGACCAAAACGGCCGTCTTCATTCGCGATGGCCGGATCTCGTTCCGGACGGTGGTCGGCAAGTTCTTCTGCTGCTCCACCTCCCTGGCGAGCGGTATCGCGCTTGGTCGTGAAGGCCCTGCGGTGCAGATCGGCGCCGGCCTCGCATCGGTGATCTCCCGGCGCCTTGGCCTGAGTAAGGAGATGGTCAAGGCGATGGTCCCGGTGGGTGGCGCCGCGGCCCTGGCGGCCGCCTTCAACACCCCGATCGCGGCGGTGCTGTTCTCGCTGGAGGAGATCATGGGCGACCTGCACGCCCCGATCTTGGGGTCGGTGGTGCTCAGTTCGGCGACCTCCTGGATGGTGCTGCACCTCGTGCTGGGCGACGAGCCGTTGTTCCACGTCACCGCCTATCACCTCACGAACCCGTGGGAGTTCGCCGTCTACGCGGTGTTGGGGGTGGTGGGCGGGCTGGGCGCCGTCGCGTTCGTCAAGCTGCTGCTCCGTCTGCGCCGCTGGTTCCTCGACCTGCCGGAGCGGACCAGGTGGCTTCAGCCGGTGGCGGGCGGGCTCACGGTCGGGCTCATGGGGATCTTCCTGCCGCAGGTGCTCGGCGTGGGGTATCCCCAGGTCGAGCGCGTGCTGGCCGGGGACATGGCCCTGCGAATCCTGATACTGCTGGCCGTCCTCAAGATCCTGGCGACGGCCGTGTGCTACGCCTCGGGCAATGCGGGCGGCATCTTCGGGCCCAGTCTGTTCATCGGGGCGATGATCGGCGGCACCGTCGGCAGCGTGGCCCACCTCCTGTTCCCGCAGTCCACCTCCGGGCCGGGCGCCTACGCGCTGGTCGGCATGGGAGCGGCCTTCGCGGGGATCGTGCGCACGCCGCTGACATCGGTGATCATGATCTTCGAGCTCACGCGCGACTACACGATCATCGTTCCCCTGATGATCTCCAACCTCATCGCCTTCTTCATCTCGCAGCGGTTGCAGTCGCAGCCCATCTACGAGGCCCTGGCCCGTCAGGACGGAGTCCACCTGCCGAGCGGCGAGCACCAGATGCGCCGCGCCCGGGTGCGCGTCGCCTCCGCGATGCGGCTCCCGGAGCGTCCAGCCCTTTCACCCGAGACGACGGTGGCTGAAGCACTCGAGTGGAGCGGCCATGCCGCCCTGGACGCCTGGCCGGTGATGGACGGCCGGGATCTTCACGGTATGATCGAGCGATGGGAGCTCGAGCGAGCCTTGACCCAGGGCCGCCACGACGAGCCGATCGCGGTATTGCTGCGGGAACGGCCCGCGGGTCACCGGGCCGACGCGGCCGCCCTGCCCCACCTCCATCCCGATCACACCCTGACCCTGGCGCTGGAGCGTATGGGCGCCATGGGGCGCAACGTGCTGCCGGTGGTGAGCCGGGCGAACGTCCGCCACCTGGTCGGGCTCGTCACCCTGCAGGACGTGCTCAAGGCGTACGGGGTGTCCAGGGCCTCGGGGCCTCCGGCGCGCCATGAGTAGCGCCGGCGCAGCGCCCCGGTCGCCCGCGTCCGCGGCATCCTTCGTCGGGACCTTCGCCTTGATCTTCACCGCGATCGCGGGCCTCTTCGCGCTGGACACATTTCTGGCGGACCGGGAGCGTGCCGCGAATCGATCCGAGGCACGGCGTCTGCTGAAGGAGGGTCTCCAACTGATGGATCGGGGCGCGATGCCGGACGCGGTCGATCGCTTGCGCTCGGCGGTGTCCGCGGAGCGGGAGAATCCGGTGTACCAGCGCGCGCTGGCCGCCGCCCTGGTGACGGCGGGGGAGTGGGACGACGCGGAGGCCGTGCTGACCGAGCGGCTGCAGCACGATCCGCTGGATGCCGAGGCCAGCCTGCTGATGGCGCGGGCGCTGGCGGGAGAGGGGGACACGCGCCAGGCGATCGCATTCTATCACCGGGCCATCTACGGACAGTGGGGAGCAGGGGCGGGTGGCGGCCGGATCCGGGCTCGCTTCGAGCTGGTGGACCTGCTCGCCTCGACCCATGACCCCCCTGAGCTCCTGGCGGAGCTGTTACCGCTCCAGACCGAAGCCCCGACCGATGTGCGCACCCGCAAGCGGATCGCGCGCCTCTTCATCGCGGCCGGAGCCCCGACTCGGGCGATCGAGATCTTCGGGGACGTCGTGCGGCGGGATCGCCACGACGCCGACGGCTACGCGGGACTCGGCGAGGCGGAGCTTCAGCTGGGAAACTATCGATCGGCATGCAGGCACTTCGCCACCGCCGTGAAGCTCGGGGGAGACGACCGGCCGGCCGAGGCTCGGCTCGAGCTGTGCACCCGGGTGTTGGCTCTGGATCCCACACAGCGCGGCCTGGGTCCGGTCGAGCAGCATCGCCGCAGCCGCGATCTGCTGGCCGCGACCCTGGAAGCCTTCGAGAATTGCACCGGACCAGGACCGCACCCGGCGCAGCCGCCGTTGGCGGACAGCGCCCGCGCCGCTCTCGCCCGGCCCGCGCCACCGTCACCGACGGCCGGGGCGGTGGAGGAGAACCTGGATCTCGCCGAACGGCTGTGGCGGCTTCGCACGCCGCCATGCCCGATGTCCCCCTCAGGCCTGGCGGCGGATCTCCTGTTGCAGCGCTTGGCCGAGTAGTCGGTGCTGCGGCGTGCCGGAGCCAGCGTGGCCCCGCGAGGGTCGCTGCCTGGAGACCGCCTGCCTGGGAGTCTCCGCCTCCTCGGCGGGCAGAAGGGGGGGCAGCATGATGCGGAGGTGGGTCAGCAGGGTATCCAGGTCCAGCGGCTTGGGAAGCACGGGGAGCAGACGACCGCAGACCCTCACGCTGTCGTCCCCTTGCCCCACGTGGCGCGCCATGAGGATCATCTGGCGACCGGGGTATTCCGTGAGCACCCAGGTGGCGAGCTCCAGACCGTTCATGCCCGGCATATGGACGTCAGCCAATATCAGATCGGCGGGCGGCCGCTGGTATCGTACCATGCACAGGGCTTGCTCGCCCGACCCGGCGACCAGCACCGGGAATCCCAGGTGCTCGAGCCACCTGATCAGCAGTCGACTGACCGCCTCCTGGTCGTCGACCACCAGAATGGTCGCCAATGAAGGCCGGTCCGTCAGCATGGATATCTCACGCCGCCGCGGCTCCGGCGTACCTGCTCGTCCAGTTGGCCGAGGCATTCTCGCGACCAGCGATGCACATCGTGGGCGGCGAGCCTGGCGCGCAGCCGCCGCATGCGGACCCGCCGCTCCGCCTCGCTCATGTCGAGCGCGGCGGCATAGGCCCGGGTCAGCTCGCCCGGCTGCGTCGGATCGACCAGCAGAGCGGCCGAGAGCTCGGCCGCCGCGCCGGCCCACCGGCTCAGCACGAGCACGCCCTGCTCGTCCGTGCGGCTGGCCACGAACTCCTTGGCGACCAGGTTCAGGCCATCGCGGAGCGAGGTCACCAGCATGACGTCGGCGGCGCGGTAGAGCGCGAGCAGCTCGGGTTCGGGCAGCGTGCCGTAGGTGTAGCTCACCGGCGTATGGGTGCCGACGGTGAATCGGGCATTCAGCTGCTCCACCATGGACTCCACCCGCGCCCGTACCGCACGGTAGGATGGCACTTCCTCCCGGGAAGGCACCGCGAGCTGGATGAGACGCGCCTGGCCACGGAGCTCGGGCCGCGCCTCCAGCAGCCGTCCGAAGGCCTCCAGGCGCTCGGGAATCCCCTTGGTGGGATCGAGCCGGTCGACCCCCACGAACAGGGGACCGCGGTCCCCGCGCACCGCCGCGCTCCGCTCCCTCGTGCGCGTCTCGGTCGCCAACCTCGACAGCCTGTCGACGTCGACGCTCATCGGACTGAAGAAGAGGCCGACCGGTCGGCCGCGGTCCTCGACCATTCCGGTGCCGGATGCCAGCGCCACCCGGCGCCCGAGGACCACCCGCACCGCTTCGGCGAAACGTTCCACGTCCGCGCGCGTCTGGAACCCGACGACATCGGCTCCGAGCAGTCCGTCCAGCAGGGCCGCCCAGTGAGGGAGCGAGACCAGGCCGCTCGGTTCGGGGAACGGGGTATGCAGGAAGAAGCCGATCGGCGCATCGGGCCGCCGGCGCCGCAACATCCGCGAGAGCAGCAGCAGGTGATAGTCGTGGATCCAGACCCGGTCATCGGGGCGCAGCTCATCCAGCACGTCGCGGGCGAATCGCGCGTTCACCGACCGGTACGTGCGCCAGTCGCCGGGCTCGACCGGTCCATCGGGCTTCGCCCCGTGCAGCAAGGGCCACAGGAATCCGTTGGCGAAGCGGTGGTAATACGCGGCGACTTCGCCCTCCTCGAGCGCGACCCCGCGGGCGCCGGCTCGCGCGAGCTGCGCGTCGACCTGACGCTGGGTTGCGCGGGGCAGTCGGATGCCGATACCCGACCACCCGATCCAGGGCCGAGAGGAGCCGGCGTGCAGCCGGCGGAGGCCGGTGGCCAGGCCCCCGCTGCTGGGGGACAGCCGCACGGTACGACCGTCGACATGCACGGTGGCGGGCAGCCGGTTCGACACGATCAGGACCCGATCCAGCCGGCCGGCCTGGTAGGATCGTTCGGAGTCGGTCGCGAACCTGGTCAGTCTCAGGGAGAGTCCCATCGTCCACTCGAGGCCACGGGTGGGGCCACGGCGCCACCGCTTCGGCGGGTGACTATCTTCCGCGAAGCCGAGCGCGCATTCTCGGGCGGCAGGATAAGTCCCACCCCTCACGGCGGACTCAGAAGGACATCAAATAGATGTCAAATGGAGTCCAAGTGTTGACGCTCCAGACACTTGGTGGCGTGTCCGTGGTCGACGAGCAGGGACAGCCGCTGACCGGAGCGGCCAGTCAGCGCCGCCTCCTGGCGCTCCTCCTCGTCCTCGCGCTCGCCGGCGAGCGAGGCCTCAGTCGCGACAAGCTGATCGCCTTGCTCTGGCCGGATGCCGGTGAGGAACGCGCCCGTCACAGCCTGACCCAGGCGCTCTACGCCGCGCGCCGGGCCTTGAAGGCCGAGGATCTCTTCGAGGGGAAAGGCGACCTTCGGCTGAACGGGGAGCGGCTCCAGAGCGACGTGCGGGAGCTGGAGCAGGCGCTGGCCGTCGGGGACGACGAGCGGGCGGCTGCGCTCTATGCCGGTCCATTCGCCGACGGCTTCTACCTCCCGGGCTGCGGCGAATTCGAGCAGTGGACCTCGAGCCAGCGCGCACGGCTGGAGGACGGCGTGATCGGGGCGCTGGAGCGCCTGGCGCGCCAGGCCGAAGGCGAGGGGCGGCCGCGCGACGCGGTCGAGTGGCGCAAGCGCCTCGCGGGCATCCGTCCGCTGGATGCCGCTACCGCCGTGGGTCTCATGACCTCGCTGGCCTATGCCGGCGACCGGGCGGGGGCCCTGCAGCACGCGCGGCTGCACGAGACCCTGCTGCGCGAGGAGCTCGGGCTCCAACCGGACCCGGTGGTGGCTTCGCTGGCGGCGCGACTGCGAGAGCCGGTCGATTGGGCGGGTCCCGCCCCGGCGCCGGTCGCCGGCCTGGCCGTGACGTCCGCCGACCCGGCGGGTGGGACCGGCGGTGCCGCTGCGCTCTCGGAGTGGCGAACCGTCACGACGACCACCGCGCCGCTGCCACCCGTGGCCGAGCCAGGGCGGCGCGGTTGGCGGGCGCGATTCTGGGTTCTCGCGGCTGCCGGCCTGACGCTCGCCCTCGCGATTCTGCTGTACCCGACCCCGACACCCGATGCGCCCGCTCCGGCTGGGCCACCCGCCCCGCTCGAGCAAAGCGTGGTGGTTGCCCCATTCCGGGTCGCAGGAGCGAGCGCCTCGCTCGCGTACCTGCGGGAAGGCATGGTGGAGCTGCTCTCGACTCGGCTGGCGGACGACAGCGAATCCCGCTCGGTGGATGCCGGCGCGGTGCTGACGGCCTGGCGCGCCGCCAACCTGAACCACCCGGCGGAGGTCCCTCGCGGCGACGTCGTGCGCCTGGCGGCCGGCCTCGGCGCCGAGCGGGTGGTCGTCGGGAGCGTCGTGGGCACGCCCAGCCGCGTGGTCATAACGGCGGCCGTCGTGGACGTGGGCTCGCAGTGGACGAGCGGCGAGGCGACGGTGGAAGGCCCGGCGGACAGCATCACGGCCTTGGTCGACCGTCTAGCGGCGAGGATCCTGCTGGTCGGCTCGGGCGAAGACGTGACGCTCTCCTACCGGACCACGGAGTCGCTGCGGGCCTTGCGCGTCTTTCTGGCCGGCCAGGCCGCCTTCCGGCGCGGGCGTTATCCCGTTGCACTGCGCCATTACGAGGACGCGGTAACTGCGGACTCCACCTTCGCGCTGGCCGCGCTCCAGCTCGCGCGCACCGCCGATCGCCTGCACCTGACGCAGCCTCGCACCCGGGCGCTGGCGCTGGCGTGGCGCGAGCGGGGCGCCCTCGATGCCCGGGCGCGCAGCCTGCTGGTGGCGCTGGCAGGGCCGAGGTACCCGGAACCATCGGATCCCGACGAGCTGGTTGCGGCCTGGGAACGATTGGTCACCCTGACGCCCGACCGCGCCGAATCCTGGTTCGAGCTCGGTGACCGTCTGGCGAGGGAAGGCGGCGCCGCGGCTCTGGTCGACGCCCCCGCGCGGGCCAGGGTGGTGCTGCGCCGCTCGCTGGGGCTGGACTCGACGTATGTGCCGGCCCGAGAACTGTTGGCCCAGCTCGAAGACCCGGAGGCGACCACTCCGACCCCTGCCGATTCGAGCCTGCCCCTCGAACCCTTCCTCCACTGGCGGTCCGCGGTCATGACCGGCGACTCCGCCTCCGTTCGAGGGGTCCGGAACCGACTTCCCGAGCTCGGCCCCCGGAACCTTCGAGCCATCGCCGCCACGGCGCTGGCGGAGGCGATCTCGGTCGGCGACGCCCGCCGGGCCGTGCGGCAGTTGCTGGCGAAGGGCGGGCGTCTGGAAGATCAGGTGGACGCCGTGCTGGCCGACCATGCCCTGGCCCTCAACGAGGGACGGCTACGCGACGCCGAGGATGCCGCCATTCGCCTGGCCGAGTTGCAGCCCGGCACCCATGCCCATCTTCGGCTGCGCGTGCTCGACGCGCTCTACGGTGACGGCGATACCACCACAGCGGAGACAGCGATCCGAGTGCTCGAGCGACGCTCGGCGCCGCGCCCCGGCGCCGACCCTTCGGCACGCGCGGTGGAGCTCGCGGATGCGTGCGTGACGGCCCAGTGGCGGCTGCATCGGAACGACACTACGGGGGTGCGCGGTGCCATCGAACGGCTCAGGGCCGACTCCCTCGCCGCCAGCCTTGCCGCACCGCCGCTGGCCGCCGGTTCCGTGGCGTGCAGCGAGCTGCTGCAAGCCTGGTTGGCCGTCACGCTCATGCAGCCGGATGCCGGACGAACGGTCGCCCGGCTCGACTCCCTCGCGTTCACCGCCGCGCCGAGTGGCGATGCGGTCATGTACGCACCCGTACTCATCGCCCGCCTGCACCTGCGACTGGGCGATCCGCGCGCCGCAGCGGCCGGGGTCCGCCGGCGCGCCAACGAGGCCGGATGGCCCCGCTACATGGCCACCGTCTGGAAAGAGGAGGGCCAGTACGCCCTCGCGGTCGGCGCGATCGACGAGGCGCGCGAGGCGTTCCGACGCTACCTCGTGCTCCGATCGAAACCGGATCCTGAGCTTCGAGCCGAAGTCGAGAGAGTGCGTCGGCTCTTCGCATCCGGTGAAGCGGCACCATGAGATGGGTAACCGAGGCCACGTCGCCCATCCGGGCCACGGTGGCGCTTGCCACCGTGGGTCCCGCTAGTTGCGCGCGGTCGCAGTCACGATGCGTTGCCGATGTTCCATCCCACGGTCACTGCGGAAGTCGTCCCATCCGGCGACCACCTCGCGCTCCAGGGCCGAGCACGCCTTTCTCGTCCGCTTCCGCCACGAGGGTCTGCTGCTCCGGCTGTGAGTCGTGAGTCTGGGGTACACCGCGGCATGTGCTCGCTCCCCCCGCGCTCCTTCCACCACCCAACGGGCGGCCGCCACGAGGGCGGCCAGCTGATAGTCGTGCAGCGTCATCTCGATCACCCCCGGCCGCGGCCGCCGGATCTCCACGTCAGGCCCGGGCGGCCATGTGCTCGCCGATACGCTGCAGCTCTTCCGCGAACTGGTTGTAATCGACGCGCATGCCGTTGAGGTAGGCGCTCCAGCCCAGGCTGTGCTTGGCGTAGTGCACGGCCTCCTGAATCTCCTCCTTGGTCGCCCCGAACATCTTCGCCGCCTCGGTGGGGAAGAGCGTGCAGTAGCGGCACTTGGTTTCCGAGTGCAGGGCCACGCCAATGAGCTCCTTGTACTTGCTGGGGATCCGCGTCTCCTCCAGCTCCAGCCGCATGAAGAGCGTCCACTCCGGCGCGAGGAACTCGTCGGGGATTCGGTCGAAGAACGTGGGGACGAGCCCGAGGGTCTCCTCGATGTCGCGTTCGATCTCGGCGCGCGGGCGTGGGTCGGCAATTTCTGCCTGGCGGGTGGGCGGAAGCCAGCGCCCTGCAGGGAGTGACGAGATACTGCAGGGAACGGCGCGCCCGACGCAGCCAGTCAGGGCATGGGCACACAAGGCGCTCGAGGCGCTCGCCACCTTCCGCCGACCGGCGCCGCCGTTCCCGCCTTGACGACTCGCCGCTGCTCCGGCTTACGTCGAGCAGGCCCGGCCGTTCGCGTCACTCCCGACTTCGGAGAATGCATGACGCCCTCCCAGGAATGGTTCTCCGGCTTTTCCCAGGTCGCTCTTCAGCTCCTGGCGTTCGCCCCCGTGATGGCGAGCGCCGCGCTCCTCCTCCTGGTCGGCTGGCTGCTGGCCCGGCTGGCCCGCTATCTCGCCTCCCGCGGCATCGGCGCGGTGCTCACCCGGCTCGGTGCCCGGCCGTCGCTCCGCGGCGCGATCGTGAGCAGCGGCGTGTCGGGTCAGGTACCCGCGGTGATCGGCGGGTTCGTCTACTGGCTCGTCCTCCTCTTCTTCCTGGCCGCGGCGCTGGAGACCCTGGGCCTGCCGGTCGTGACCGGCGCGCTCAACCGGCTCGCCTACTACCTCCCCAACGTGCTGGCGGCGCTGGTCGTGATCTTCGGCGGCGTCATCCTCGGCGGTCTGGTCCGCGGACTGGTGAGCCGCACCGCCGCTTCCGCCGGGGTGGACTTCGGCAGCGCGGTCGGCAGGCTGGCACAGTGGACCGTGGTGCTGGTCGCGGTGGTCGTGGCGCTGGAGCAGGTAGGGATCGAAGCCCAGGTCCTCATCGTCATCGTCGGCATCGTGCTGGGCACCACGCTCGCGGGCGCCGCGCTCGCGTTCGGGCTGGGCGCGCGGACGGCGGTGAGCAGCATCATCGCCTCGTACTACGTGGCCCAGGCCTACCGCATCGGCCAGCTGGTGCGGATCGGGAGCATTGAGGGCAAGATCGTCCAGACCACGCCGACCGCGGTGTTCCTCGATACCCCGCAGGGCCGAGTCCTGGTGCCGGCCAAGCAGTTCAACGAGGAGGTTTCCGTGCTGGTGCTTGAGCGGTGAGCGTGCAGCCCGACGAGCGGCTCGCCCTCGCCTTCCTGAAGGCCCACCCCGAGGGCGCGGCGCGGTTGCTGGAGCGGGCGGAGCCGGACGTGACGGCCGCCCTGCTGAACGAGGTGCCGGCCGGAGTGGCCGCCGGGGTCCTGCGCCTGATGTCGCCGGCCGCGCTGGCGGGCTGCGTCGCGGCGACACCGGAGGAGCGGCTGGCGACGGTGTTGACCGAGCTTCCGCTCGATGCCGCCGCGGCGGTGATGCACCGGCTCGCGCCCGAGCGCCGCGACGCGGTGCTCACCCGCCTGCCCGCTTCGGCGGAGGCGCCGCTCCGCCAGATGCTGGCCTACGGTCCCTACACCGCGGGCGCGCTGGCGGATCCGCTCGCGCTCGCGCTTCCCGAGGATCTCACCATCGCCGAGGCCCAGCGGCGGCTCCGGGTCCGGGGCGAGCACCTTCTCTACTACATCTACGTCGTCGCCCGCGACCAGCGCCTGGTCGGCGTGCTCGATCTCCCGGAGCTGATGGCGGCCCGGCCCAAGGACACCCTCGCGGCCGCCATGCGCCGGGACCCGATCCGGTTGGAAACGAACACCGCCTTCGCGACGCTGGCCGCACATCCGGCCTGGCAGTATCTCGACGTGCTCCCGGTGGTGGATGCCGAGGGCCGGCTGGTCGGCGCCATCCGCCACATGGCCGTGCGGCGGCTGGAGGCCGAGCTCGGGCTCCGCGCGCGGAACGAGTCGGTGCTGGCCACCCTGGTGGGCCTCTCGGAACTGTACTGGGCCGGACTCGCGGGGATGTTCCCCCGGGTCGCCGCGGCGGTGCTGCCGGCCGACGCCCCTTTCCCCGAGCCGGCCCAACCCGGCGAGGTGCCCGATGCCCGCTGATCCCCGCGTGATCCGGTCGCTGGTGCAGGATTACATCCAGCTCTATCCCGGCGAGGCCGCGCAAGCGGTGGAGCGGCTGCCGACGGACCAAGCGGCCGGGCTCCTGGAGCGTCAGGACCCGGCGCGGTCCGCCGAGCTGCTCGGGCGGATTCCGACCGGCCCCGCCGCCGAGATTCTGGCTGCGATGAGCGAGGCGGCAGCGGCGCCGGTCCTGGCAGCGCTGGAGCCGGTGACGGCGGCGGCGTTGCTCGCCCGGCTCGACCACGAGGTCCGGCGGCCGCGGCTGGCGCGGCTCGATCCGGCGCTCGCGAAGGAGCTGACCGACCTGATGGCGTATCCGTCGGACGTCGCCGGCGGCCTCATGGATCCGAGGGTGACCGCCTTCCGCGGGCCGGCCACGGTGCGCGAGGCGCTGGCGCGGATCCGCGGTCTCGCCAATCGGCGGATCCAGGATGTCTTCGTGGTGGACGAAGAGGGTCGGCTCACCGGGGCGATCAGCCTTCAGGACCTGGCGCTGGCGGAGCCCGGCAGCCCGCTGGCGTCGCTCGCCGCGGGCGAGCCGATCCGGGTCCAGGCGATGGCGCCCCGGGAGGACGTGGTGGAGATCGCGGAAGCGGGCCGAGTGGCCAGCGTGCCGGTGGTGGACCTGACCGGGCGTCTGCTCGGCGTAATCCGCCACGGCGACCTCGTGGCGGCGACGCAGGAGGAAGTGTCGGCGGACCTGCAGACGATGGTGGGGGTGAGCCCCGACGAGCGGGCACTGTCGCGGCCCTCGTTCGCGGTACGGAAGCGGCTCCCCTGGCTCCAGATCAACCTGGCGACGGCGTTCCTCGCCGCGTCGGTAGTCGGCCTGTTCGAGTCCACCATCGCCCAGTTCACGGCGCTGGCAGTGCTGCTGCCGGTGGTGGCGGGCCAGTCGGGCAATACCGGGGCGCAGGCGCTGGCGGTCACCATGCGAGGACTGGCGCTCAGGGAGGTGCGGGTGCGGCACTGGGCACGGATCGGGGGGAAGGAGCTGGTGGTCGGCGCGGTCAACGGGGTCGCGGTCGCGACGGTCACCGCGCTGGGCGTCTGGTTGTGGAGCGGCTCCAGCGGGCTCGCCCTGGTGATGGGCGTGTCCATGGTGTGCTCCATGGTCGTGGCGGGACTGGCGGGCGCGTCGGTTCCGATGGCGCTGACGCTGCTGGGGCAGGACCCGGCGGCGGCGTCATCCATCATTCTCACCACGGTGACCGACGTGGTGGGATTCCTCACCTTCCTCGGCTTCGCGACGCTGGCGTCGGGGATGCTCTAAGGAGGAAGTGCGCCAGAGAGGCACCCGGCGCCGAGGCGGACTCGAGCGAGGAATCCATACGACTCGGCAGCGAGCCGAGGCAACCATGCCGGGGTCGGGTGAGCCGCCTGCGCGGTAGCGGCTCGAACGCGGCCACTTTCGCGGCGATCGGCGGCAATCTCGCCATCGCGGTGAGCAAGTTCATCGCCGCCGCGGTCACCGGGAGTTCCGCAATACTCGCCGAGGGCCTGCACTTCGTCGACTCGGCCGACTTGGAACCCCGGGTCTACTGGCGGCTCACCGACAACTGGCTGGAGCTCAGCGTGCGCTTCGTCACCCGTGAGCGCGGAGGGCGGGAGGTGAAGGACGCGATGACCCGGGACGTGCTGGCGGCGCTCGACGCGGCCCGGATTCCGATCGCCTCCGCCACCTTCGCGCTCACCGAGCTGCCGCCGGTCCCGGTGCGTCTCCAGCCGCAGGAGGAGGACTCTCATGCCTAGGCTGCTCGCACTCTGGGGCCGCCTCCGCGACAGCCTCTGGTTCGTGCCGTCGCTCATCGTCCTCTGCGCCATCGCCCTTGGCGTCGTGATGATCGAGGCGTCCACGCTGATCGACGACGAGGTCCTCGCGCGCTGGCCCCGGGTCTTCGGCGCGGGGCCGGAGGGCTCGCGGAGCATGCTCGCGGCGATCGCGAGCTCCATGATCACGGTCGCCGGCGTGACCTTCTCCATCACCATGGTGGCCGTCACCCAGGCCTCGGCGCAGTACAGCCCGCGCATCCTGCGCAACTTCATGCGCGACCGCGCGAACCAGGCGGTGCTGGGCGTCTTCGTCGGGGTCTTCGCCTACTGCCTCGTCGTGCTGCGGACCATTCGGGAGGGCGAGCACTCGGTGTTCGTGCCCTCGCTGGCGGTGCTCACGGGCGTACTGCTGGCTCTGCTCGGCGTCGCGGTCCTGATCTTCTTCGTCCACCACATCGCCTCGACGCTCCAGGCCTCCGAGCTCATCGCCCGCATCACCCAGGAGACCCGCGGCGTGCTGGACCGTCTCTACCAGGAGGAGGGGGCGGCGGAGGGCCGGCCTGCGGGGCCCGAGGTGGCGCCCGACCGGTGGCACCCGGTCGCCGCCCCCGCCACCGGTTATCTCCAGCGAGCCGATCTCCGGGGGCTCCTGGATCTGGCCGACCGCCACGATCTCCTGATTCGCCTCGGTCGGCCGACGGGCGAGTTCGTGGTTCAGGGACACCCGGTCGCCACCTTCACCCGGCATCCGGACGGTGGGCCCGGCGGCCTCGGGGCCGGACGGAACCAGGACGACCTCGCCGACGCGCTCGCTCGCCAGTTCGTGGTCGGGAACTATCGAACCATCGATCACGACCCGAGCTTCGGCATCCGCCAGCTGGTGGACGTGGCGCTGAAGGCGCTTTCACCGGGAGTCAACGATCCCACGACCGCGGTGAACTGCATCGACTATCTCGGCGCGCTCCTCGTTGGAACCGCCGGGCGGCGCCGTTCGCTGCAGCACGCCGGCCGGAACCAGCCGGCGAAGAGGGTGAGGGTGATCACCTGTGAGCCCGGCTTCGCGGAGCTCCTCGAGATGTCGGTGGACGAGATTCGGCAGCATGCGCGGGGCAACGTCGGCGTCCTATTGCGCCAGCTGGGCGTGCTGGAGCAAGTGGCGGCCGCGACGCCGCCGGGCGAGCAGCGTCGCGCCGTCGCCCGCCAGGTGGAGCTCGTGCGCGGTGCCGCCGAAACAACGGTGAGCCAGCGGCACGACCTCGAGCGGATCGAGGAGGCGGCGAGCCGTGCGCTCGCCGCCGCGGCGGGCTGAGCGGGGGATGCTGCCGGTCCCGCTCTTCTCGCTCACGCTCTTCGCCGCAGTGCTGATCTCGGACCTCGCCGAGCGGAGCATCATCTCCACGGCGGTGCTGTTTCTGCTGGTCGGGTTCCTCTCGGGTGAGGGGGTCGCCCACCTGGTTCGCATCGATGCCGGCGCGCCCGTCGTCAGCGAGATCGTCACCCTCGCGCTGTTCATGA
>DATBJH010000031.1:0-33690 GCA_036556505.1 Gemmatimonadales bacterium | reverse complement strand
GACGATAGACGGTAGTGACTACCGTCCACCCTCCACCGTCTCGTCGTCTTGGCTGACGACTAGCGCGCAGGGGCCACACCCGTTCCCATTCCGAACACGGCAGTTAAGCCCTGCAGCGCCGATGGTACTGCCACTGAGAGGTGGTGGGAGAGTAGGCCGTCGCCAGCCTTTTCTTCGAAAGCCCCACCGCGCCAAGCGCGGTGGGGCTTTCTGTCATCGGACCTCGGCGGCCCCGAACTACTTCACCGTGTAGCCTCGCCCTTCCAGGCACGCACCCATCGCCTTCTTGAAGGTTTCGACCTGCTGAGCCGACTGGGCCTCGGTCTGCTGCTTGGCCTGTTGCCCAGCCTGCTTCTCCGCTTGCTTCCTCGCCCGGCGGCCGCCGGCGGCGCCCGCCACGGCGCCGATGGCCGCCCCGGTGCCGGCGTCACCGGCGATCGCGCCGACCACCGCGCCCCCAGCAGCCCCCCGCGCCGCACCGCCTACCGCGGCTCCCTGGGTCGCCGAGTCGGTCTTGGCCGCGGCCGCTTTGGCGGCGGAGTCCGAATTGGCCTTCGGGCCGGCGGGATCGACCTTGCTCTGCTCCCCCGCCCACGCGTAGCACTCCTGTTCGTCCTTGGTCTGCTGCTCTTTGGTTTGATCCTTGGCGGGGTAGATGAAAAGGCCGAGGTCCGCCGCCGAGGGGGCCGCTGCCGCGGCGGGCGCGCTGGTTTGCTGCGCCAGCAGGGGGGCTGACAGCAGGACCGGCGCCAAGGCCGTGGCCAGCACGGGCAACATTCTCATGGAATCCTCCAGAGGTGAGGAGCGCGCCGCCTTCGCGGGTCGGCGTCCTGAGCGTATACTGCCCACCATCGATCACCGCTACCGCAACCACTCCACAGGCTGGTCAGGAAAGGTGGGCGAAGTCGGGGTGCCTCTCTCCTATCTAGGCATGCAAAGGCAGATCGGGTATTTGGACCTTGGTGCAGGGTCCGGGGCCCCCGTCGAAGCACCGCCTCGGCGGCCGGCACAGCCGTGACCGCGATCCAGTGACCAGGTCCGGCCACGTCGCCCTCGCCGGCGCGCCCAACGTCGGCAAATCCTCGCTCCTCAACGCGCTGGTCGGCGCGCACCTCGCCATCGTGAGTCCGAAGGCGCAGGCAACCCGCCTGCCTGTCGTAGGGCTCCGGACCGATGGCGACACCCAGTTTGTGTTCCATGACCTGCCCGGCATGCTCGAGCCGGCCTACTTGATGCAGACCCGGATGCGCGAGCTGGCGCTCGAGGCCCTCGAGCGGATGGATCTGATCCTCCATCTGCACCCCGCGTCGGAGGCACCGGCGCCGCCGTTCATGGAACTGGCCGGCCTCCCGGGCCCGGCCTCGGCCCCCGTGCTCACTGTGTACACCAAGGCCGATCTCCTGCCGGAAAAGCGACGCGCCGAGCTGGCGGGCTCCGGCCTGGTGGTCTCCGCCACGACCGGAGAAGGCCTCGAGGCCTTGCTGGGCAGGATCCGCGGTGACCTTCCCGAGGGCGCGTTCGCCTACGACCCCGACGACGTCGGCACCCAGCAGCTCCGCTTCTTCGTCGTCGAGTACCTGCGCGAGGCCGCCTTCGAGCTGCTGGGCGACGAGCTGCCCTACAGCTTCACCGCCGAGGTCGAGGAGTTTCGCGAGGATCGGCAGCCCGTATACATTCGGGTCACGCTCTTCGTCGAACGGGAGTCGCAGAAGGGCATCGTGATCGGCCGGGGCGGCCGCACCCTCGCCGCCATCGGGGCCCACGCCCGGGCGCGGCTCGAGGAGCTGCTCGGCGCGCCGGTGTATCTCGACTCCTGGGTGAAGGTGCTGCCCAACTGGCGCCGCAATCCCGTGGCGCTCACCAGGCTCGGATTCCCCGAGCCCAGGGAGTCCCGATGACACTGGCCCCCGATCTGCTCGAAATCCTGGTCTGCCCCAAGTGCAAAGGCGACCTGGAGTATCGAACCCAGCCTGAATCGCTCGTCTGCCACCGCTGCCGCCTGATTTACCCGGTGGAGGACGGCATCCCCATCATGCTCATCGAAGAAGCCAAGCCGCTCTGAGCCCCGACTCCACACCCGGCATCAACCCCCGCACCATCGGTCCCAGCGCCGAGCAGGCGCTAGCCCAGGCGCGGGAGGAAGCCCGCCGTCTCGGGCACGAATCCATCGGGGCGGAGCACATCCTGCTCGCGATCCTCCGTCCCGGTGGCCGGGCCGAGCCGGTGCTGCGCCGCCTCGGGCTGGACCCGGCACAGGTGCGGTCGCGGCTCGAGGCGGGCGGACGCCGGGGCCGACCCCGGGGCGGCGGCGACGAGCCGGCGCACACGTCCCACGCGAAGCGGCTGATCGAGAACGCCTCCAAGGAGGCCCGCGAGGCTCACAGCGCGCTCACCAGCGATCACCTTCTGCTGGCCGCCCTGCACGAGCCGAGGGGGGCGATGGCGCGGATCCTGAGCGAGGCCGGAGTCTCAGCCGAGCGCGTTCGAGCCGAGCTCGATGCGGCTCCCCCGGCGGAGCCGGCCCGCACGCCGGCCCGGCGTGCGAAGCCCGCTGCCGAGCGCCCGGCGGTCTCCGCTTCGCATCTGGGACTTCCGCCGCACCTCAGGAAGAGCCCGGTCCCGCGGTGGCGGCTGCTGCTGCTCCTCGCCGTACCGGTCAGCATGTTCCTCGGGTACGTGCTCCACGCGCCGGCGGTGTGGGTCTTCCTGACCGCGTGCCTCGGCGTACTGCCGCTGGCCGGGTTCATGGGAGATGCCACGGAGCACCTGGCCCACCGCACCAGCCCGACCGTCGGTGGCCTTCTGAACGCCACCTTCGGCAACGCGGCCGAGCTGATCATCGCCGTGATGGCCCTGCGGGCGGGACTGGTCGAGCTGGTGAAGGCGTCGATCACTGGAAGCATCCTCGGGAACCTGCTGCTGATCATGGGGCTGGCGCTGGTTGCCGGAGGGACCGGCCGGTCGGAGCTCAAGTTCAATCGCACCAACGCGGGAATGAGCGCCGGCATGCTCGCGCTCTCGGTCGTCGCGCTCGGCTTTCCGGCGCTCTACCATGCGGTGCATCCGGAGGCGGCGGCGCGCGCGGTGGAGCTCCGCATGTCCGAGGCCGTCGCGCTGATCCTGATCCTGACGTACGCATGTTCGCTGCTGTTCACCTTGCGGACCCACCGCACCCTCTTCGGGGGCGAGGCCCACCCGCTCGACGGCCCGGTCTGGGGCACTAGCAAGGCAGTGCTGATACTGGCCGGTGCCACGGTCGGTGTGGCCATCGAGTCCGAGCTCCTGGTTCACGCCGCCACCGAGGCGACCAGGACGCTCGGCCTCTCGCCGATGTTCCTCGGCCTGATCATCATTCCCATCATCGGCAACGCGGCCGAGCACGCGGCGGCCGTGGTGCTCTCGCGCAAGGGGCAGATCGATCTGGGGCTCCAGATCGCGCTCGGCTCGAGCACCCAGGTGGCCCTGCTGGTCGCCCCCGTGCTCGTGTTCGCCGGCGTGCTGATGGGCCGGAACATGAACCTGGTGTTCACCCCGTTCGAGGTGCTGGCCCTGGGGATGGCCACCGGGGTGGCCGCGATCATCACTCTGGACGGGGAATCACACTGGTTCGAGGGGGTGCAGCTGCTGGCGGTCTACCTGATGGTGGCGGTCGGCGCGTTCTTCCTCTGATTGACTTGCGGCGTCCAAGGTCCTAAGTTAGCTAGTTGTAAACCTTTACGAGAGGCCAGGGTTGCGCACTCGCCCGACGATTCTCTTCTACTCGCCGGACGGTTGCCCGGTGCCCACACTGGTCCGCCAGTGGGCCTCGGCCAACACCTTTCCCCTGCTGGTCTTCAGTCGCCCGGACGAAGTCGAGTCGATCGTGCTCCGAGGCCATCCCTGCATGCTCTTCGTGGATGGCAATGGCGCACGGCACGAGGGCGTCGGCCTGGTGCGCCGACTCAAGAGCGACGCCTTCACGGCCATCGTGCCGGTGACCGCTCTCGCCGGTGATCATCACCCGGAGCAGGTTCAGGCCTGGTTCGCGGCCGGCGCCGACGAGGTGATCAGCAGTCTCTTCTCGCCCGCGGAGCAGCGCTCCCGGCTCGACGCGATGCTGGTCCGCACCGAGCGGGATGTGTCGGTGCACCCCTCTACCCGGCTGCCGGGCACCACCGAGATCGAGCGGGAGATCCGCCGCCGGCTGGAGTCGGACCAGGAGTTCGCGGTCTGCTACGCGGATCTGGATCACTTCAAGGAATTCAACGATCGCTACAGCTACTACGACGGCGATCGGGTCATCTATCTGCTGTCGCGGATCCTCCACGACGTGGTGAAGGGTCTGCTGGGCGCGAAGGGGTTCGTCGGACACATCGGGGGCGACGACTTCATCTTCATCGTGCCGTTGGCCGAGATCAGCGCGGTCTGCACCGAGGTGCTCGACGTGTTCGACACCCTGATCCCGCTGCAATACAACGAGCAGGACCGCCGGGCGGGGTACTTCTTCGGGAAGGATCGTCGCGGGCAGCTGCATCGGGTCCCGTTGATGACACTGTCCATCGGGATCGTGACCAACCGCCACCGCAAGTTTGCCCACCCGGCTCAGGTGAGCGAGCTTGCCACCGAGATGAAGAGCTACGCCAAGACGCTGCCGGGCTCGGTCTTCGTGGTCGATCGCCGGCAGGGAACCAATGGCGAGGACCGCCAGGGATCGGGAGCAAGGGAGTCGCCGTGAGGACGAGACCATGAACGTCACCTGCCCTAACTGCGCCACCGTCTATCGTGTGGATCCGGCCAAGGTGCCCGAGGCCGGTGTGCGCGCCCGCTGTGCCGTGTGCAGCGCCGTGTTCGCGGTCAACCGGGAGCAGCGTGGGGCGGGGGTGCCGGCGAGCGGCTCGGCACCCGCGCCTGCCGTCGCGACACCCCAGCCCGCACCGTCGGCGTCCCGAGTGCCGCCGCCTCCGCCGGCCAGCCCTGCTCCTCAGCCGGCTTCGGCCTCGCCCTCGGCACCGGCGCCTCAGCCTGCCCCGATGTCGCCGCCTTCGGCTCCGCCCAGGCCCGTCGCTCCGCCTGCGTCCAGGCCCACGGCTCCATCCGTCGGCTCGGCTGCCCCGGGCTCGGCGCCCCGGCCCGCCGCTCCAGTGGCGGGACGGCCGATGTCGCCGCCTTCACCGGCCCCGACGCCTGCGCCATCCTCTCCCGCGGCGCCGCCGGCCCCTGCACCCTTCGCCGCCTCCGCTCCGACTCCGGCACCGCCTCGTCCCGCACCGGCCGCTCCCGCACCGGGTGGGCGCCCGGCCAATCCCTTCCTCTCTCAGGATCCTTCCGCCAAGGCTCGGCGGCTCGCGCGCGCCCTGGTCTCCGACATCGTCGTGTACCACCCGGCCAAGCGGCAGGAGGGCATTCGCGACGGCAACCTCAAGGAGCTGTTCGAGGAGGAGATCAAGAAGAGCTGGGAGGAGTACACCGAGCAGGTGGGGCGCGAGGTGGCCGAGTCCACCGGCTACTTCCGTGAGGCCCTGAACGAGATCCTGGCGGGGGGGCGCCAGGTGTTCTAGACCCCCGGCGGCTCCGCCGGCGTGTCGCCCCGCTTATTTTTCACCCATCTCCCACCCCGAGCGAGGCATGGCCGAACTACTCGACCGTTTGACGGAGCTGCGGCACCGCGTCACCGAACTTCGAGACTTTCTTTGACCTTCCCGCCAAATCCGAGCGTCTGAGCGCGCTGGAAGCGCGACAGGCCGAAGCAGGTTTCTGGGCCAATCCGGAGTCGGCCCGCGCCTCCGTCCAGGAAATCAAGACCCTCAAGGCCTGGGTCACCCCCTACCAGACGCTCACTCAGCGGCTCGAGGGCGCAGTCGAGATGGCTCAGCTGCTCGAGACCGAGCCCGACCCGGCCATGGAGGCCGAGCTGACGCGGGAAACCGAGGAGATCGCGCGCGGGGTGGAGTCCTTCGAGCTCCAGGCCATGCTGCAGGGCCCCGAGGACAGCCGCGATGCCCTGCTCACGATCCATCCCGGCGCCGGGGGCACCGAGTCCCAGGACTGGGCCGAGATGCTCATGCGGATGTACGTCCGCTGGGCGGAGCGCCACGGGTTCGAGGTGAGCATCTTGGACCTCCTGCCGGGCGAGGAGGCCGGGATCAAGTCGGTGTCGATCGAGATCAAGGGCGAGTATGCCTACGGCTACCTGAAAGCCGAGAAGGGTGTCCACCGCCTGGTGCGGATCTCGCCGTACGACTCCCAGGCCCGACGGCACACCTCGTTCGCCTCGGTCTTCGTCTATCCGGAGGTTGACGACACCATCGAGATCGACCTTCGCGAGGAAGACATCAAGATGGACGTGTTCCGGGCCTCCGGCGCCGGCGGGCAGCACGTCAACAAGACCTCCTCGGCGGTGCGGCTGACCCACATCCCCACGGGAGTGGTGGTGTCCTGCCAGCAGGAGCGCAGTCAGACCAAGAACCGCGCCACCGCCATGAAGATGTTGCGGGCCGCATTGTACCAGCGGAAGTTGGAAGAACAGGAGGCGGCGCGCGCGGCCATCGAGGCCACCAAGACCGACAACTCCTGGGGCAACCAGATCCGCTCCTACGTCTTCCAGCCCTATACCATGGTGAATGACCACCGAACCGAGGTGAAGGTGGGCGACGTACAACGGGTGATGGACGGCGATCTGGACGAGTTCATCCAGGCGTACCTCAAGCGGTTCGGAGGCAAGGCGGCGTGAGCGCGGTGGAGGAGCGATCCTACGTCGAGGAGGCCCGGCGGGAGAAGCGAGCCGCGCTGGAGGCGCGCGGCATCCGGGCGTTTGCCTACCGCTACGAGCGCTCTCACACCGTCGCCCAGGCGCGCGAGCTGTACCGTGACGAGATGGGCGACCAGGGACCGGTCGTCGCCATCGCCGGGCGCATCGCATCGCTCCGCCGGCAGGGCAAGACCAGCTTCGTGGATCTGGAGGACGGCTCGGCAAAGGTTCAGCTCTACCTGCGACGCGACGAGCTGGGCGAGCATTATGAGCTTCTCGATCACCTCGACCTCGACGACCACATCGGTGTGCGCGGGCGACTGTTCCGGACCAAGCGGGGGGAGCTGAGCGTCCGACCCAGCGAGGTTACGCTGCTGGCCAAGTCCCTGCGGCCGCTGCCGCGGGGCAAGACCCAGGCGAGCGATGAGGGCGCCGTCACCTTCGGGGGCCTCACCGATCCGGAGGTGCGCTACCGCCAGCGATACGCCGACCTCGCGGTGCATCCGGAAGTGCGCGAAGTGTTCAGGCTCCGGGCGAAGACGGTCAGCTGGATCCGCCGATTTCTCGACGAGCGGGACTTCCTCGAGGTGGAGACCCCGATTCTCCAGCCCCTCTACGGCGGTGCCGCGGCCCGGCCGTTCGTCACCCACCACAACGCGCTCGACATGCCGCTCTATCTCCGCATCGCGGACGAGCTGTATCTCAAGCGGCTGCTCGTGGGTGGGCTCGAGCGGGTGTACGAGATCGGCCACGACTTCCGGAACGAGGGGATGGATCGCACCCACAATCCCGAGTTCACCATGCTCGAGGTGTACCAGGCCTATGCCGACTACACCGACATGATGGAGCTGACGGAGGCGCTGGTCGCCGGTGCGATCGAGCACTGCCTCGCCACTCGTACGCTCGAGCGGGGTGGGGTCACCCTCGATTTCACCCGGCCATTCCGTCGGGTCGGCTTCATCGAGGGCGTGCGGGAGCGCTGCGGGCTGGACCTTGGTAGCGCCTCCGAAGAGGAGATGCGCCGGGTGCTGCTCGCGGCGGGTGAGCCGGCCGAATCGGTCGGTGAGCTGGCGGGCGGCAAGCTCCAGGACGAGGTGTTCAAGGTCGTGCTCGAGCCCACCCTGGTGCAGCCGACGTTCGTGCTCGATTACCCCAAGCCGCTGTCCCCGCTGGCCAAGGAGCACCGCGCCGATCCGGCCCTGACCGAGCGGTTCGAGCTCTTCGTCCTGGGCCGCGAGCTGGCGAACGCCTTCAGCGAGCTGAACGACCCCGACGATCAGCGGCGCCGGTTCGAGGACCAGGTGCGGCAGCGCGCAGCGGGTGACGAGGAGGCCCACGCCTTCGACGCCGACTACATCCGGGCGCTGGAGTACGGGATGCCCCCGGCCGGCGGGATGGGGATGGGTATCGATCGACTGGTGATGGTGATCGCGGATCAACCGTCGATCCGGGACGTGATCCTGTACCCCGCGATGCGGCCGGAGGAGGGATGAGCCGCCGCGACCTGGTCGTCGGCCTGCGGGAGCTGGCGCGCACGTTCCGCTGGCCGACGAAGCTGGAGTGGCGGATCGCGCGGCGGTACCTCCGGAGCCGCCGCGGCGCCCGCACCGCGTCACTCAACACCGTGATCTCGACCGGCGGCGTGGCCGTGGGCGTCACCGCATTGATCGTAGTGCTGGGCGTGATGAATGGGCTGCGGAACGACCTGCGCGAGCGCATCCTGGTCGCCAACCCCCATCTCCGGGTGCTCACCTACGGCGCCGGGCTTCGGATGGACGACTGGCGCAACGCGCTCCGGATCGTCCGCCAGCAGCCCGGGGTGGTGGCCGCCGCGCCGGAGGTGATCAGCCAGGCCGGCATCACCGCGGGCGCGGATTACGGGGAAGGCGTCAATGTGGTGGGCTTCGATGCCGACACCGGCAGGATGTCGGTCACCTCGCTGCCCCGGTCGATCGTGAAGGGCGATCTGTCCTTCAAGACCAGCAAGCCGAACGTGGATGGCGGCATCCTGCTGGGTGCCCGCCTCGCCGGCCGGCTGGGGGTCTACCCGGGCGACATCATCACCCTGGTGCCGGTCACCCAGGCCAAGATGAACCCGGCCCTCGGCGTGGCCGTCCCGCGGTTCTGGAAGTTCGAGGTGACGGGGCTCTTCGACACCGGAATGTTCCAGTACGACAATCAGTTCGTCGTGCTCTCGCTGGAGAAGGCCCAGGCCTTCACCGGCCTCGGCGCCGCCGTGTCGGGCATCGCTGTCCGGGTGGCGGATCCCAACCTCGCCCCGGTCATCGGCGAGGCGCTGGAGAAGCGGCTCGGCTACCCCTATCGGGCGCTCGACTGGCAGACCCAGAACGCCAACCTTTTCAGCGCGTTACAGCTCGAGAAGCTGGCCATGGGACTGATTATTTTCTTCATCATGGTGGTGGCTGCCTTCAACATCGTGGGGACCCTCACCATGGTGGTGACCGACAAGACCAAGGAGATCGGGATCCTCCGGGCGATGGGGCTGACCTCGCCGGCCGTGGGACGGGTGTTCCTGATCCAGGGTGCGGTGATCGGGATCGTCGGCACGCTGTTGGGTCTGATCCTCGGGCTCACCGTCGCCTACGCGGTAGACGAGTCCGGTTGGATCCGGATCAACCCGGCGGTCTACTTCATCGATCACCTGCCGGTGCACGTCGAGCCGCTGGATGTGCTGATCGTCGTGGGGGCGAGCATCGCGATCGCCGTGCTCGCCACCCTCTATCCGTCGCGAACGGCGGCCGGGCTCACGCCGGTGGAAGCGATCCGGCACGAATGACGGCGATCCTGGAGGCCTCGGGCCTGCGGAAGCTGTACCAGGGCGGCGACGGGCTCCCGATCGAGGTCCTGTCCGGGGTGGACCTGGCGGTGAGCCGGGGTGAGTTCGTCGCCATCGTCGGCTCCAGTGGCTCGGGCAAGAGCACGCTGCTCCACCTCCTCGGCGCCCTGGACGTGCCCTCGGCCGGCACGGTGCAGCTCGACGGCCGGGAGTACGGCGACCTCGATCCCGACGCCCTGGCGATGGTGCGGAACCGGAAGATCGGGTTCGTGTTCCAGTTCCATCACCTACTGCGGGAGTTCACCGCGCTGGAGAATGTGATGCTGCCGCTGCTCATCGCCGGGGAAGAGGAGGCGAAGGCCCGCTCGCGGGCGGAGGAGCTGCTGGCGGCTGTGGGGCTCGCGGGAAGGATGTCGCACCGGCCGGCGGCCCTGTCGGGCGGCGAGCAGCAGCGGGCGGCGGTGGCCCGGGCGCTGGCGGCCGACCCGCTGGTGATGCTGGCCGACGAGCCATCGGGGAACCTCGACGCCGCCAACAGCGAGCGGCTGCACCAGCTCTTCGGCCGGCTGTCGCGGGAGTTCGAGACGGCGCTGGTGGTCGTCACCCACAATCGGAGCCTGGCGGCCCGCGCCGACCGCGTGCTGTCGCTGGAGGGCGGGCGGCTGGTGCCGCTCGCCAGCGTGGAGTCGATGCCCTGATGTCCTGCGATCAATGTCACGAGCGGGAGGCGGTCATCCACCTGACCCAGATCGTCAACGAACAGGTGACGACCCTGCATCTGTGCGAGCGTTGCGCCGCCGAGAAAGGGGTGGAGAGCCCCGGCGGGGTGGCCAAGACGCCGCTGGGCAGCTTCCTCGCCGCCATGGGAAAGGGGCTGCCCGAGCCCGAGCCGGTGGAGCGCGCGGGAGAGAACTGCCCCCGCTGCGGCGCCTCGCTCCAGGATTTCCGGGAGAGCGGGAGACTCGGCTGCGCGGAGTGCTACCGCGCGTTCGAGGTGCCGCTGCGCGACTTGCTCCGCCGGCTTCACGGCTCGACCCACCATGTCGGCGAGCGCTATGCCGAGCAGGATGGCGCCCCCGCCGAGGCGCGGCAGACGACGGCCGACCTGCGGGAGCAACTCCGGCTGGCGGTGGAGACCGAGAACTTCGAGCTGGCCGCCGAGCTCCGCGACCGGCTGCGGGTGCTGGAATGATCGACCTGAGCCTCCTCACCGACGGCGGGGTCGGGTGGCTCGACGCCAGCGGCCCCTCGAGCCACCTGGTGCTCTCGACCCGGATCCGCCTGGCCCGGAACCTGGCGGGACGTGTGTTCCAGGGCCGCAACTCGGAGACCGAGCGGGAGGACATCCTGACCACGGTCGAGCGGGCGGCTCGCGAGTCGGTGCTGCTCCGCAACGCGACCAAGTTCCGGCTCGACCGGCTGGAGCGGACCGACCGGCAGCTGCTGCACGAGCGGCACCTGGTGAGCAAGGAATTGGCGGGACTCGACAACGACGCGCGGGTGCGCTCGGGCGCCACGGTGCTGGTCCAGGACCGGATCGGCGTCATGCTCAACGAGGAGGACCACCTCCGGATCCAGGGGATGCATTCGGGCTTCGCGCTGGAGGCGGCGTACGCCGAGGTGGACCGGCTGGACTCCGAACTGGGACAACGACTTGCTTTCGCATTTCACCCCGAGTTCGGTTATCTTACCTCTTGCCCGACCAACGTGGGCACCGGGTTGAGAGCCTCGGTGCTCATTCACCTCCCCGGCTTGGTGCTCACCAAGGAAATCTCGAAGGTGTTGCAGGGCCTGGCGCAGGTGGGGCTGACCTTCCGCGGCCTGTACGGCGAGGGGAGCGAAGTGGTCGGCAACTTCTTCCAGCTGTCCAACCAGACCACCCTGGGCAGCTCCGAACACGAGCTCCTGGACCACTTGGGCAAGATGGTCCGCCAGGTGATGGATTACGAGGAGCAGGCCCGGCAGGTTCTCCTGCGCGACGCTCCCGCGATCATCGAGGACAAGGTCTGGCGAGCGTACGGCCTCCTCCGCTACGCCCGATCGCTCTCGTTCGAGGAGGCCATGAACCTGTTGAGCGGGGTGCGGCTGGGCGTCGGGGTGGGCCTGATCCCGGACGTCGGCATGTATACCCTCAACAAGCTGCTGGTCTACACCCAGCCGGCCCACCTGGCCGTGGCGGAGGGAGTGGCGCCGACCGAGAACGACCTGCCGATTCGGCGGGCACGGTTCGTGCGCAAGGTGTTGGAAGCCGAAGTGGGGCGCCGCGGATGAGCCGCGGCGACGGCCTTCGGCAGTTGAGCTACGTGGGGCACCGATGAACGGCTACAACTTTACTGATCGGGTCCGCAAGGTCCTGCAGATGGCGCGGGAGGAGGCGGCGCGTCTGCATCACGAGTACGTCGGGACCGAGCACATCCTGCTCGGCCTCATCCGTGAGGGTGAGGGCGTCGCCGCCGCGGTCCTTACGAACCTCAACGTCGACCTCGAGGATATCCAGCAGAAGATCGAGGAGACGGTCAAGAAGGGGAAGGCGGCCGCGGCCGCCGGTCCCGACCTGCCGTACACCTCGCGGGCGAAGAAGGTGCTCGAGCTGGCCATGACCGAGGCGCGCGAGCTCAACCACTCCTACGTCGGCACCGAGCACCTGCTGCTCGGGCTGCTGCGCGAGGAAAAGGGCATCGCCGCGCAGGTCCTCACCGACGCGGGCGTCAACCTGGAGCAGTCCCGGGCCGAGACGCTCCGGCTCCTCGGCAGCGACATGCCGCAGGCCTCCGCCGGCAGCACCGGCGGGCAGCCCAGCGCCGCGCCCAAGTCGGAGAAGAAGTCCAAGACGCCGGCGCTCGACCACTTCTGCCGCGACCTGACCCAGCTCGCCGCCGAGGGGCAGCTCGATCCCACGATCGGGCGCGCCAAGGAGATCGAGCGGGTGATGGAGATCCTCGCCCGCCGGAAGAAGAACAACCCGGTGCTGATCGGCGAGCCCGGCGTGGGCAAGACCGCGATCGTCGAGGGGCTGGCGCTCCTCATCGCCAACGGGCTCTGCCCCGACGTGCTGCGCGATCACCGGGTGCTCTCGCTCGACATGGCGGCGGTCATCGCCGGCACCAAGTACCGGGGCCAGTTCGAGGAGCGGCTCAAGGCTGTCATGAACGAGATCGCCCAGAACAAGCAGATCATCCTGTTCATCGACGAGCTGCACACCCTGGTGGGCGCCGGCGCCGCGGAAGGCGCGATCGACGCCTCCAACATGCTCAAGCCCGCGCTGGCACGGGGCGAGCTGCAGTGCGTGGGCGCCTCGACCCTGAACGAGTACCGAAAGTACATCGAGAAAGACGGCGCGCTGGAGCGGCGGTTCCAGACCGTCGTGGTCGAGCCGCCCACCGTGCCGGAGACGGTCGAGATCCTCAAGGGTCTTCGCAAGAAGTACGAGGATCACCACCGGATCAGCATCCCGGACTCGACCCTCGCCGCGGCGGCGGAGCTCTCGGAGCGGTATATCACCGACCGGTTCCTGCCGGACAAGGCGATCGACGTGATCGACGAGGCGGGCGCTCGCGCCCGGCTGGCCTCCCAGGTGCCCCCGGCCGAGGTGGCCGAGCTCAAGGCCGCGCTGGAGAAGGTCAACCTGCAGAAGGAGGACGCCGTCCGCGACCAGAACTTCGAGCGGGCCGCCTCGCTCCGCGACCAGGAGCGCGACCTCCAGAACCAGATCCGGCTCAAGCAGGAGGAATGGGAGCGCGACCGGCAGACCCGCCGCCCGGTGATCGACGAGGAGGCCATCGCGTTCATCGTCTCCCGCTGGACCGGCATCCCGGTCACCCGGCTGCAGGAGGCGGAGACCGCACGGCTCATGCGGATGGAGGACGAGCTGCACGGGTCGGTGGTCGGGCAGGACGAGGCCATCGTCGCCGTGTCGCGCGCCATCCGGCGCTCGCGCGCCGGGCTCAAGGATCCCAACCGGCCGATCGGCTCGTTCATCTTCTCCGGGCCCACCGGGGTCGGTAAGACCGAGCTGGCCCGAGCGCTCGCCAAGTTCCTCTTCGCCGACGCGCAGGCGCTGATCCGGGTGGACATGTCGGAGTACATGGAGAAGTTCTCGGTCAGCCGGCTGATCGGAGCGCCCCCGGGTTACGTGGGCTACGAGGATTCCGGGACCCTGACCAAGGCTGTGCGCCGGAAGCCCTACTCGGTCGTCCTCCTGGACGAGATCGAGAAGGCGCACCCGGACGTGTTCAACATCCTGCTCCAGGTGCTGGACGAGGGGCACCTGACCGACAACTACGGCCGGGTCATCGACTTCAAGAACACGGTCGTGATCATGACGTCGAACGTGGGCGCCCGGGACATCATGTCCGGCAAGTCCCTCGGCTTCCACACGGCCGATAGCAAGTCGAACTTCGAGAAGATGCAGGAGCGGATCAAGGACGAGATGCAGAAGGTGTTCAACCCGGAGTTCCTGAACCGGTTGGACGACGTCATCGTGTTCCACCCGCTCTCGAAGGAGCACATCGCGCAGATCGTTACGATCCTGCTCAAGGAAGTGCAGCGCCGCCTCGGCGACGAGGTCAGGCTCACCCAGGGTGCCATCGACTTCCTGGTGCAGAAGGGCTACGACGAGAACTATGGCGCCCGGCCGCTCAAGCGGGCGATCCAGAAGTTCGTCGAAGACCCGCTTAGCGAGAAGATCCTGCTGGGCGAGTTCGGCCGGGGCGACGAGATCGAAGTG
Organism: Gemmatimonadales bacterium; assembly: GCA_036556505.1. Classification (GTDB taxonomy): domain Bacteria; phylum Gemmatimonadota; class Gemmatimonadetes; order Gemmatimonadales; family GWC2-71-9; genus CAVVWJ01. The sequence goes on along the minus strand of DATBJH010000031.1, from coordinate 19,440 downwards.
GACGTCGCACCCGACGGCGAGCGGCTGGTGTTCCGGGCGCTGACCGGGACCAAGGCCTGACGTCGCCGGCGCCGCCCCCCGCCGGGGGGCCGGCGCGCCCACCTTCCACCCCGTGCTGATGCAGCGCTTCCGCCCGTTCCGCGCCGCCGTCGCTCTCCTCCTGGGGGGCCCGGCGGCGCTCGCTGCCCAGGAGCCGCAGGGCGAGCCGGTGGCCCCGGCGATCGTCGACAGCATCGCCGTCGAGGGCAATTCCCGTCTCACCCCGTCTCAGATCGTCGGCACCGCCGGCCTCGTCGTCCGCCAGCCGGTGAACTACCGCGACATCCAGCGCGCCATCACCAACCTCTTCCGCACCGGGCAGTTCGACGATGTGCTGGTGGAGCAGCGGACCGTGGGCGACAAGCTGGTGCTGGCGCTCAAGGTGAAGGAGCGCCCGGTGCTGGAGCGCTGGGCGGTGCGCGGCGTGGAACGGGTCTCCGAGGGATCGGTGAAGGGCCGGGTCAAGCTGGTCGAGGGTCGCCCGCTGGACCGGAACGCGGTGGAGCAGTCCCGCGCCTCGATCGACTCGCTGTACAAGCACGCGGGCTACTACGCGGCTCAAGTCAAGACGCTCGAGCTGCCCCAGGACACCGGGCGCGTCCGGATCGTGTTCGACGTGAAAGAGGGCAGCCGGGTCTCCATCAGCGAGGTGAGCGTCGAGGGCAATCAACGGTTCACCGACAAGAGCGTCGTGAGTCACATGTCCACCAAGCCCGAGGGCTTCTGGTGGTTCCAGAAGGGCGAGTACGACGAGGACAAGCTGGAGCAGGACGTGCGGGAGAAGCTCCCGGGGTGGTACGCCGACCACGGGTTCATGGACTTCCAGGTCACCGACGACTCGCTCGCGGCCGACAGCACCGAGGGCAAGGCGACGCTGCACCTGAACGTGGACGAGGGTCAGCAGTATTCGGTCGGCGCGTTCGACCTGCAGGGAAACCGGCGGTTCTCGAGCGAAGAGCTCATGGCGTTCTACCCGTTCGGCCCGCTGGACCGGAATGGTGCCGCCCTGGGCCGCCAAGCGTTCAACCGCTCGCAATGGGAGGCTGCCACCGAGAAGGTGGGAAACCTCTACGCCAACAACGGCTACATCTACGCGCAGGTGGTGCCGGAGGAGACCCGTCGCACCGCGCCGGACGGGAGACCGGTCGTCGACCTCGGCTGGACCATCCGGGAGGGCTCGCCCGCGACGATCAATAAGATCGAGATCGTGGGGAACGACGTCACCCACGAGCGGGTGATCCGCGAAGCCATCGTCATGCTGCCTGGCGACCTCTTCAGCCGGGATCGCCTGATCCGCTCGTACCAGAACGTCTCCAACCTCAACTTCTTCCAGCAGCCGCTCCCCGCGCCCGACGTGAAGCCGTCCGAGAACGGGGTGGACGTGGACATCATCTTCCGGGTCGAGGAGAAGCGCACCGGGAACATCAACTTCGGCGCGTCGCTGGGGCAGGGCACCGGGATCGGCGGCTTCCTCGGGCTGGAGGAGCCGAACCTCTTCGGACGGGGGAAGCGGGGCCAGCTCCAGTGGCAATTCGGGAAGAACATCAACGACTTCACCATCAGCTACACCGATCCCAACATCCGGGAGAGCCGGATCTCCGGCACGGTGTCGCTCTTCGACAGCCGCGCCCGGTACACCGTCGGCGACCTCGGTCGAAGGAAGCAGACCGGCGGCGCGCTGCGGCTGGGCTTCCCGTTCTTCGGATCCCGCTACACCCGGCTGTTCACCTCGTACTCCTATCAGCGGATCACCTATAGCGAGGGCTCCGAGGACCTCCGCGACCGGTACAGCTGCACCAGCTGCATCCGGTCCACTCTCGGGAGCACGGTGCTCCGGGACACCCGGTTCGGCCTTCCCTTCGCCACCGGGGGCTCCATGATGCAGGTGAACGGGGAGCTCAACGGAGGGGTCCTGGGGGGGACAGGCCATTATCAAAAAGTGGACTTGGAGGGGCGCTGGTACGCCCCTCTGGGCACCATGGGCGGGGGAGGGGAGTTCGGGGGCGGGGTACAGTTCGTGCTCGGACTGACCGCCAAGTCCGGGTTCATCTTCGGGGATCCCGGGCCCTTCTTCACGGAGATGTACTCGCTGGGCGGAGTGCAGTTCGGCATTCCGCTCCGAGGCTATGAGGAGTTCGCCATCACGCCCGACGGGTTCGACCCGCAGGCGAGCAGCAACACGGCGGACCCGGACGCCTTCGGCGAATCGTTCGCCGCCTTCACGGTGGAGGCTGGAGCACGGATCAGCCAGTCGATCTACGTGAACACGTTCTTCGATGCCGGCAACGTGTACCGTTCGGCCCGGCAGTGGGACCCCACCCGGCTTTTCCGGGGCGCGGGCTTCGGGGCGGCGGTGATCTCGCCGCTGGGTCCGATCGGGGTGGATCTCGGCTACGGGTTCGACCGGGTCGACGCCCGCGGCCGGCCGGATCCCGGATGGCAGCTGCACTTCAAACTGGGCAATTTCTTCTAGTAGTACAGACCTTTCATCGGGAGCCAAGCATGAAGCGGTTCGTCGTCGTGGGAGCCTGGGTCGCAGCCTTCATACTGCTCGGAAGCGGTGCCGCCGCCGCGCAGCAGGGGGGTGGGGGCGGGGGCGGAAGCAAGGTCGCCTACGTCAACACGCAGGCCATCCTCAAGGCGACGCCGGGGTACGCCACGGCCGAGTCCACGTTCACCCGCGAAGTCGAGACCTACCGGGCGGAGGTGCAGAAGCTCCAGGCGAGCCTCGATTCCGCGGCGTCGGACTTCGAGCAGAAGTCGGTCATGCTGAGCCCGACCCAACGGGAGGCCAAGCGGAAGGAGCTCACCGGGCAGCAGCAGAAGCTGGAGCAGCGGACCCAGGAGCTGCAGCAGAAGGCCGCGACCCGGGAGCGTGAGCTGCTGGAGCCGATCCAGAGCAAGGTGAACAGCGTGATCGAAGGGGTGCGCGCCGCCGGCAACTACGCCTTCATCTTCGACGTGAGCGCGCCCAACAGCGGGATCGTCACGGCCGACAAGTCGCTGGATCTGACCCAGCGAGTCATTCAACAGCTCAAGTCCGGCAGCTGATCGCGTGACTTCCGCAGGGCTCACCGCGCAGGCGGTCGCCGACCTTGTCGGTGGCCGCCTGCTTGGCGATGGGGGGGCGGTGGTGTCTTCGGTGGGGCCCATCGACCGCGCCGGGCCTGGGTCGCTCACCATGGCGGTGTCGCCCCGCTATGCCGCCGCGCTCGCCGGCTCCGCCGCGTCGGCGGTACTGGTTCCGCCGGCGTTGGCCGATGCGGCCGCCGGTCCGGCCGCACGGGTGGTCGTCCCCGACCCGTACGGGGCGATGATCCGGGTCATCCGCCGATTGTTTCCGGCGGCCGAGCCGCCTCCCGGCGTCGATCCCACCGCCCGGATCGGCCCGGGGGCTTTGCTGGGCGCCCAGGTGACGATCGGCCCGCAGGCCGTGCTCGGCGCGGGAGTGAGGCTCGGCGACCGATGCCGGCTGGGTCCCGGCGTGGTGCTGGGCGACGGCGTGGTCGTCGGCGAGGACACCCGAATGGACGCCCGGGTCGTATGCTATCCGGGGGCTCGCATCGGCCGGCGGGTAGTGCTCAAGGCCGGGGCGGTGATCGGAGGCGAGGGGTTCGGGTATCTTTCCCGCGCCGGCGTCCACGAGCGGATTCCCCACGTGGGCGCGTGCATCATCGGTGACGACGTGGAGATCGGCTCCAATTCGTGCGTGGACCGAGGGAGCCTGGACGACACGATCATCGGGCCGGGGACCAAGCTCGATAACCTGGTCCATGTCGGCCACAACGCCCGAATCGGCGAGCGCTGCCTGCTCATGGCCGGCGTGGGCATCGCGGGGAGCACACGGCTGGGCAACGATGTGATCCTGGCGGGTCATGTAGGCGTGACCGACCACCTCACGATCGGAGACCGGGTGCACGTTGCGGCCAAGAGCGGGGTGATCAGTAACGTGCCGGCGGACTCGGTGCTGAGCGGGAATCCCGCGCGGCCGAACCGCCAGGTGCTGCGGGCGCAAGCCGCGCTCTACCGTCTTGCGCCGCTGGTGGGAGAGCTGGAGCGGCTGGCCTCGGAGAAACGACGGGATGCCTAGGCGCACGCTGGCGAACGACGCCACGGTCGAAGGGGTCGGGCTTCACACCGGCGCCCGGGTGACCGCGCGCTGCGTGGCCGCGGAGCCGGGCCGAGGCATCGTGTTCCGCCGGGTGGACCTCCCGGGCGCCCCGGAGGTGCCGGCGAGGCTGTCGCAGGTGCGCTCGACCGAGCGCCGCACCTCGCTGGGCGAGGCGCCGGGTACGGTGGATACGGTGGAGCATCTGCTGGCCGCCGCGGCCGCGCTGCAGCTCGACGACCTCGTGGTGGAGCTCGACGGGCCCGAGCCGCCGATCGGCGACGGCTCGTTCCAGCCCTATCTCGCCGCGCTGAAGACGGCGGGCATCGCCGACCAGCCCGGCGATCCCGTGGTCTACCGCGTGACTGCGCCGTTCCAGCTCACCGAGGGCGATTCGACGTACGTGGTGGCGCCCTCGCCGCGGCTCCGGCTCACGACCACCATCGAGTGGCCGCACCCGCTCATCGGGCGCCAGTCCGGCAGCTACGATATCACCCCCGACGCGTTCGCGCGGGACCTGGCCCCGGCCCGCACCTTCGGCTTCGTGCGGGAGGCCGAGGCGCTCCGCGCCAGGGGTCTGGCGCAGGGTGCCGACCTGGAGTCGACCCTGATACTCTCCGACGACGGTCTGGTCGGCGGCGAGCTGCGCTGGCCCGACGAGTTCGTGCGTCACAAGGCGGGCGACATCCTGGGCGACCTCGCTCTGGTCGGCGGCCGGGTGGAGGCGCACGTCGTCGCGAGCAAGCCGAGCCATCAGGGCAACATCGCGCTGGCCCGTTGGCTCCGCCGGACCGGGCAGCGCGTCGGAGGCGTGGCGATGGACATCGGCAGGATCCTGGACGTCATCCCGCACCGCTACCCCTTCCTCCTGGTGGACCGCATCATCGAGGTGGAAGGGACCAACCGGATCGTGGGGATCAAGAACGTCACGATCAACGAGCCGTTCTTCCAGGGTCACTTCCCGGGCCATCCGATCATGCCCGGGGTGCTGATCATCGAGGCGATGGCCCAGGTGGGCGGCATGCTGCTGCTCGGCACGATCGAGGATCCCGATCAGAAGGTCGTCTACTTCATGTCGCTCGACAACGTGAAGTTCCGCCGGCCGGTGCTGCCGGGCGACCAGCTCCGCTGTGAACTGGAGATGCTCCAGAACCGCGGGCGCACCTGCCGGATGAAGGGTGTGGCCTACGTCGACGGGAACGTGGTGGCGGAAGCCGAGATGATGGCGCGCGTGGTGGATCGGTGACCACCGTCATCCATCCCACGGCCATCGTGGATCCGTCCGCGCAGCTGGGGCACGGCGTCGAGATCGGTCCGTGGGTGCTGATAGGCCCGCGCGTCTCCGTCGGCGACCGCTGCGTGATCGGCCCCCGCGCACGACTGCAGCGAAACGTGAAGCTGGCGGCCGAGGTGAGCGTGGGCGACGGTACCATCATCGGCGGCGACCCCCAGGACCTGAAGTACCAGGGAGAGGAGACCTGGGTCGAGATCGGCGAGGGCACCATCATCCGGGAGTACAGCACCATCAACCGAGGGACCTCGGCGACGTACCGTACCGTGGTGGGCGCCCAATGTTTCATCATGACGTACGTCCACCTGGCCCACGACTGCCACGTCGGCGATCACGTCACCATCGCCAACGGCACCCAGTGCGCGGGCCACGTCACCATTCACGACCGCGCCGTGCTCAGCGGCCTCAACGCCATTCACCAGTTCGTCACCATCGGCACCTACGCCTTCGTGGGCGGAGGGTCCAGGGTCAACCAGGACATCCCCCCCTACGTCAAGGCGGTGGGCAACCCGATGGAGCTGTACGGCCTCAACTCGATCGGCCTCCAGCGCGCCGGATTTTCGGGCGAGACGATCGCCGCGCTCAAACGGGCGTACCGGCTCTTCTTCAACTCCGATCTCAATCTCTCGCAGGCCCTGGAGCGGGCGCGGAGCGACTTGCCGCCGCTGCCCGAGGTCGAGCGCTTCCTCGACTTCGTGGAATCCTCGGAGCGGGGCGTGCCGGCGTGACCCGCCCGCTGCGCGTCGGCGTGATCGGCGTGGGTGCCCTCGGCCGGCATCATGCCCGGCATCTGGCCCAGCTCGACGGCGCGCGCCTGGTGGCGGTCACGGACATCGACGAGGGCCGGGCGCGCTCGGTGGCGGAGGAGCTGGGCACGCAGTCCTGCGGGCTGGACGCACTCCTGGCGAAGGTCGACGCGGTGACGGTAGCCGTTCCGACGCCGGCGCATGCCGAAGTCGGCCTGTGCGCGCTGGAGCGCGGCATCCCGGTGCTGATGGAAAAGCCGCTCGCGGCGACCCTGGAGGAAGCGGACCAGCTGATAGGGGCCGCGGCGGCGAAGGGGGTGCAGCTCCAGGTCGGGCACATCGAGCGCTACAACCGGGCCATTCGCGCGGCGGAGCCCTATCTCGACGGCCCCCGCTACATCGAGAGCCTGCGGCTGGCGCCGTTCCAGCCCCGGGGCACCGACGTGGCCGTGGTGCTGGATCTCATGATCCATGACCTCGACCTCGTCCTGCATCTGACGGGCGGCGCGGAGGCCACCGAGGTCCGCGCTTCGGGGATCTCGGTGCTCTCGTCGCATCTGGATCTCGCGAACGCGCGGGTCGAGTTCGCCAACGGGGCGGTGGCGCTGGCCACCGCCTCTCGCGTCTCCCGGGAGCGGGTGCGCCGGCTGCGGCTATTCCAGCCCAACGGTTACTTCTCCCTCGACCTCGCGACCGGCGGCGGCGATTTCATGCAGCTGCGTGGCGACTGGCGTCCGGGCACCGGCTCCCAGCTCTCCGACGTGGTGGAGCGGGTGGTGCTCGAGGCGCCCGAGGCCGACGCGCTTGCGCTGGAGCTGCAGAGCTTCGTCCACGCGGTGCGGGGCGACCGGGAGGTCGTGGTCGGCGGTGTCGAAGGTCGGGCCGCGCTCGCGCTGGCGCTGCGGGTGGCTGACGTGGTCAAGTCCACGCCCCTGGCCGCGCCTGCGGCGGGATGATCACCCGGGCCGGTCCTCGCATCTTCGTCTCCGCGGGCGAGCCGTCGGGCGACCTTCACGGGGCCGGCGTCGTGCGCGCCCTGCGCCTGCGGTATCCCGAGGCATCGATCGAAGCGCTCGGCGGTCCGCGCATGGCGCAGGCGGGCGCCACCCTCCGGTACGACATGGAGGGACTCGCGGCGTTCGGCTTCGTCGAGATCGTGAGCAAGCTGGGGGCCCACGTCCGGCTCCTGCGCGCGCTGCGTCAGGATCTCCGCGCCGGCCGCTACGACCTGGTGATCCTGATCGACTATCCCGGGTTCCATCTGCGGGTGGCGGAAGCCGCGCGGGCCGCCGGCACCAAGGTGCTGTACTACATCGCGCCCCAGCTCTGGGCCTGGCGCCCGGAGCGCGCGCGGCGCCTGGCCGCCGCGGTGGACCGCCTCGCAGTCGTGCTGCCGTTCGAGCAGCCCTTCTTCAGCGGACTCGGGCTCCGCAGCGAATACGTGGGTCATCCGCTGGTGGACCGCGCGCCGGTGCCCACCCGCGCCGCCGCGCGCGAGAGCCTGGGCATCCCCCGGGGGAGCACGGTCCTCGGCCTCTTTCCCGGGAGCCGGGCGCAGGAGATCCGGCGACTCTGGGCGCCGTTCCGCGACGCCGCCGTCCGCCTGCGGGCCGAGGGTCGCTGCGACCGGGTGCTCGTCGCGGCAACCGAGTGGGGCCAGTATCCGGAGCCGGGAGCGGCCGAGATCGTGCGCGGCGATCCCGCCCGTCTCCTGGCCGCCGCGGACGCGGCGCTGGTGAAGTCGGGCACCACGACGCTGGAGGCTGCGCTCTCCGGCACGCCGATGGTCGTCGCCTACAAGGTCCACCCGCTCACCTACCAGGTGGCTCAGCGGGTGCGGACCGTGCCGTGGGTAAGCCTGGTGAACCTGGTGGTGGGCTCGGAGGTCGTCCCCGAGCTGCTGCAGCACCAGGCGGAGGCGGAGCCCTTGGCGGCCGCGATTCGTCCGCTTCTGGATCCGGACGATCCCCGCACCCGCGCCCAGCACGAGGGCCTGGCCTTGGTGCGCCGGCGGCTGGGAGAGTCGGGCGCCAGCACGCGGGTGGTGGCGCTCGCCGAGGAGCTGCTGGGCGCGTGAAGCTCAGGATCCCGCCCTCGGCCGCCCGGGCCGTCGCCCCGCCGGCCATGCGGCTGATCGCCGCCTCCTGGCGCATCGGCACCCAGCACGAGGACCGTTGGCGGCCGCTCTACGAGGCCCGGCGGCCCATCGTTTATCTCCTGTGGCACGAGGTACTGCTGCCGCTCCTGTGGCATCACCGGGGTCAGGGCGTCGTCATCGTTGTGAGCGAGAACCGGGACGGCCAGTACCTCTCCGACTTCGCGCGCGTGCTCGGCTACCGGTCCATACGAGGCTCCAGCTCGAGGGGTGCGGCCCGGGCGCTGCTCGGCGCGGTGCGGGAGCTGCAATCCGGCGACTCCGTCGCGTTCACGCCCGACGGACCGCGGGGTCCCCGCCGCGAGCTCAAGCCCGGTGTGGTGGCCGCCGCGCAGCGAGGCGGGGGGGTGATCGTGCCGGTTCACGCCCGGGCCGACCGCGCCTGGCGGCTAGATTCGTGGGACCGGTTTCTCATCCCCAAGCCGGGCGCGAGGGTCACGGTCTGCTACGGGAGACCGTTCGAGGTGAGTCCCGGCGACGAGGGCCTGGCAGTAGGGCTGACGGAGGCCGGTGTGAGGCTGGCGGAGATCGCGGAGGCGTGTGGATGAGGCGACGGGGCGATTCCCACCGGGTCATGCGCTGGCTGTGGACCAGCGGGCGTCCGGACGCCCGGCTGGCGCGCCTCGCGCTCCTGCCCGCGTCAGGCCTCTGGCGCGGTGCCATGGCCGTGCGCGGCCTGGCCTATCGCCGCGGCTGGTTCCCGGTGCACGATCTGCCGCTGCCCAGCGTGGCCGTCGGCAATCTCACGGTCGGCGGCTCGGGCAAGACTCCCATCGCGATCTGGATCGCCCGCCACTATGCGGCCGAGGGGCTGGTGCCCGGGGTGCTGCTGCGCGGGTACGGCGGGGACGAGACCCTGGTGCACCGGCACGCGGTACCCGAGGCCGTGGTGATCGCCGATCCCGACCGTGCCGCCGGCGCTGAGCGCGCGCTGGCTAACGGCGCGCAGGTGCTGGTGCTGGACGACGCCTACCAACGGCTCGACGTGCGCCGCGACCTGAACATCCTGGTGATCAGCGCGGAAACGACGCGCGCGGTGCGGTGGCCGCTCCCGGCGGGTCCCTGGCGCGAGAGCTGGAGGGCGCTCGAGCGGGCGGATGCAGTGATCGTCACCCGGAAGCGGGCCACCCTGGAGGCGGCCGAAGCGCTCGCCGGGGAGATGCGCCAGCGGGTACCGGGTCCGGTGGCGATCGCCTATCTCGGCCTCCATGCGCTGGCGGGCCTGGTGAGCGGCCGGAAGGCGTCCGCCACGGTGCTGGAAGGGAAGCGGGTCGTCGCGGCGAGCGGGATCGCGGACCCGGACGCCTTCGTGGCGCAGGTGAAGGCCACCGGCGCGGCGGTGCAGGTCGCCACCTGGAAGGATCACCACGACTACCGGGACGAGGATGTCGCCTGGCTGGCCCACGCCGCCCGCCGGGCCGACCACGTCGTGATCACGGAAAAAGACGCGGTCAAGCTGCGCGACCGCTGGCCCGCGGCGGTGCCCGAGCCGCTCGTGGCCGTGCTCGACCTGCAGTGGGAGGACGGTGGCGATCGCATCGCCGCCGCGCTGGACGCCGTCGTCACGCCCGTGGAACGGCTGTAACACCACCCAGGAGCCAACCCGGACTTCGACTCTATGACAACCGTTCCACGCCCGAGCGAGGCGATCATCCGTCCCGACAAGGACCGCGCGCTCCTCGCCGAGGAGAATCCCTTCGAGGCCATGATGTCGCGGTTCGACTACGCGGCCCAACGGCTGAGCCTCGACCCGGGGCTCTACAAGGTGCTGCGCAGTCCCGAGAAGCAGATCATCGTCTCGGTGCCGGTCGTCCGCGACAACGGGGACGTGGAGGTGTACACCGGGTATCGCGTGCTCTACAACACCTCCCGCGGGCCGGCCAAGGGCGGCATCCGCTTCGACACCGCGGTGACGCTGGACGAGGTGAAGGCGCTTGCCGCCTGGATGACCTGGAAGTGCGCGGTGGTGAACATCCCCTTCGGCGGCGCCAAGGGCGGGGTCTCGTGCGATCCCTTCCAGCTCTCCAACGGCGAGCTGGAGCGGATTACCCGCCGCTACACGTCCGCGATCATCGAGACCCTGGGGCCGGACTCGGACGTGCCAGCGCCCGACGTCAACACCAACGAGCGGGTGATGGCGTGGATCATGGATACCTACTCCATGCACAAGCGCCACACGGTCACCGCGGTGGTGACCGGCAAGCCGGTGGAGATGGGCGGCTCGCTCGGTCGCCGCGAGGCGACCGGCCGCGGGTGCATGCTGGTGACGCGGGAGGCGCTCAAGCGCCTGCGGATGCCGATCGAAGGGACCCGCGTGGCGGTCCAGGGTTTCGGCAACGTCGGCTCGGTGGCCGCCCAGCACATGGAGAACCTCGGCATGAAGGTCGTGGCGGTGAGCGACAAGTCCGGCGGCATCTACAACCCCGACGGGCTCAAGATCCGCGACCTCTGCCAGCACACCCGCCAGCGGCGGTTCCTCAGCGACTACAAGGAAGCCGACCACATCTCCAACGACGATCTCCTCACCCTGGACTGCGAGGTCCTGGTCCCGGCCGCGATGGAGAACGTCATCACCAGTCACAACGCCGGCGCGATCAAGGCGCGAATCATCTGCGAGGGCGCCAACGGTCCCACCACCGCGAACGCCGACAAGATCCTGGAGCAGAACGGCGTCTTCGTGATCCCCGACATCCTGGCGAATGCCGGCGGCGTGACCGTGAGCTACTTCGAGTGGGTGCAGGATCGCGGCGGCTACTTCTGGGACGAGGACACCGTCAACCAGCGGCTCGAGCGGATCTTGGTGGAGTCGTTCGACCAGGTGGCGGGCATGGCAGGGCGCCACGGGATCAACCTCCGGATCGGCGCCTACATGTTGGCGATCGAGCGGGTCGCCGCGGTGCACCGCCTGCGCGGGATGTACGCTTAGGATGACCCTGCTCCTCCTCGCCGTAGGCCGCCTGCGAGAAGCCTACCGCGAGGCCTGCGACGACTACCTGCGGCGGCTCGCGCGCTACGCGCGGGTGGAGGAGGCGGAGGTGCGCGAAGCGAGCCGCGCGCCGACCGTCGACGCCCAGCGGGACCAGGAAGCCGGCCGGCTCCGGGCTCGCCTGCCCGACGGAGGCACCGTCATCGCGCTGGCGAGGGACGGGTCGCCCTGGACCAGCGAGGAACTCGCGCGGCGAATCGACGGTTGGAGAGTGGCGGCTCGCCCGCTCGCCTTCGTGCTGGGCGGGTCCCACGGGCTGTCCCGGGGCTTCCTGGCCTCGGCGACCGTTCGGTGGAGCCTCGGCCCGCTCACCCTGCCGCACGAGCTGGCCCGTGTCGTCGTGGTGGAGCAGCTGTACCGTGCGTTCACGATTATTGGCGGACATCCGTATCATAAGAGATGAGCCATCGGCTACCAGCTATCCGCTATCCGTTATCCGCTATCAGCCAGGCACGCCGTGCCCGGCTGGCGCGCGGGTCGGATAGCGGGATAGCGGATAGCGGATAGCCTGATCGCTCCCAGCCGCCGATGCCCGAATGGTTCGAGGAATGGTTCGGAGAGGAATACCTTCACCTCTATCCGCATCGCGACGAAGCGGAGGCGGGGCGGGCGGTGGCGCTGATCACCGAGGCGACGGGGCTGACGTCGGGCTGGAGCGTGCTCGACGTGGGATGCGGGGCGGGTCGCCACGCGCGGGCCTTCCGGGCGATCGGCGCCCGCTGCGTGGGCCTGGACCTCTCGCTGGCCCTGCTCCGCGTCGCCCACGGCGTCACCGATGCTCCGCTGGTCAGGGGCGACATGCGGCGGTTGCCCATTCGCCCCCGAAGCATGGACCTCACCGTGAGTCTCTTCACCAGCTTCGGCTACTTCGAGCAGGACGAGGAGCACGCCGCGGCGCTGCGGGAGATGGTGGCGACGCTCCGGCCGGGCGGCTGGTTCGTGATCGACTTCCTCAACGCGGCCGAGGTACGCCGGCAGCTGATCCAGCGGGAAACGGTGGCGGTGCAGGGCGGCAGGGCCGAGGTCAGCCGAACGATGTCCCCTGACGGCCGGTATGTGTGCAAGACCATCGTGACGCCGGCCGGGCGACGGTTCACCGAGCGGGTACGTTTGTTCGACCAGGGCCAGATGTCGGCGATGCTGGTTGACGCCGGCCTGGACGTCCGACACCGCTTCGGCGATTACGACGCTTCGCCCCTCAGGGCGAGCTCCCCCCGCACCATCCTCGCGGGCCGGACCACATGAGCTTTCGATTCGTCCCGACGCCACTCGACACCCCGCTGGTGCTGCCGGAGCCGCGCGAGGGCGGTCTGAACCCTGCGGTCCGTGACGCCTTCGTGCCGTCGCCGGCGGTGGAGGCGGCCCTCTCCCGGCTCGCCGAGCCCGGCGCGCTCGCGGTGACCAGCGGGCAGCAGCCGGGCCTCTTCACCGGCCCGCTCTACACCGTGCACAAGGCGCTCTCCACCGCGGCGCTCGCCCGGGTGCTGGAGCGGCAGTGGTCGCGTCCGGTGGTGCCGATCTTCTGGATCGCGGGCGACGACCACGATTTCGCCGAGGCGAGTCAGACCGGCTGGCTGGGTGCGGATGGCTCCCTCGTCACCGCCTCGCTGCCGCCGCGGCCGACCGAAGCGCCGCTCACACCCATGTATCGCCAGCCGCTGGGCGACGGGGTGACGGCGGCATTGCAGGTGCTCGCCGAGAGTCTGCCGCCCTCGGAGTTCCGCGACGACACCCTCGGCTGGCTGAGTCGGCACTACCGGCCGGAGGCAACGGTCGCGGCGGCCTTCGCGGGGGCCATGGCGGAGCTGCTCGCGCCTTCCGGCATCGTCTGTTTCAACAGCACCCACCCGGCGGCCAAGGCCGCCGCCGCCCCGCTCATCCTGCGGGCGCTGGACCATGCCGCCGCCCTGGACGCCGACCTGGAGCGCCAGTCCGAGGCCTTGGGCGAGACCGCGCGGACTTCCGGGGTCATGGTCGGCGACGGCGCCGCACTCGTGATGCTGGAAGGGAAGCAGGGCCGCGATCGCCTGGTGGCGTCCGAGGGCGCCTTCGTCACCCGGCGGGGAAGAGAGCGGTTCAGCCTCGCCGACCTCGCCGCCATCGCCGAGCGCGAGCCGACGCGCCTGTCCCCCAACGTGCTGCTTCGCCCGGTCGTGGAAAGCGCGCTGCTACCGACCGTCTCCTACCTCGGCGGTCCGGCGGAGCTGCGCTACCTGGCCTTCACGCCGCCGGTCTACCGGCGTCTTGGTGTGAAGCGGCAGCGTCCGCTCCCGAGATGGTCGGGGGTGCTGGTGGAGCCCCGGGTAGACCGCGTGCTGGAGAAGTTCGGCATCGACCTCGCCGAGCTGCTGGAGCCGTCCGGCGCCCTCGAGTCGCGGCTGGTCCGATCGCAGCTTCCGAGCGAGTCGCTCGATGCCCTCGCCGCCATCCGGGCCGCGGTGGAAACGGGCTATCGCGCGCTGGAGAACAGCGCGGGCGAGATCGATCCCACGCTGGTTCGCCCGGTTCAGGGCGCGCGCCATCAGGCGCTCGCCGGCACGCAGGAGATCGAGAAGAAGCTGGTGCAGCACCTCAAGCGCCGGCAGGAAACCGAGTTGGGGCAGATCGGGCGGGCGCGCACCGCGGTGCTGCCGGGCGGCAAGCCGCAGGAGCGGGTCCTCACCGTGGCGCCCTTCCTCGCGCGCTACGGCCCGGCGCTGGTGGAAGCTCTGCGGGATGCCATCGAGGGGTGGTACGCCGGCGCCCTTGAAGGGGCGTCAACCCCGTCTTAGACTCGGACCATGTGGTTGATCGCCGTCCTCCTCCTCGTGGCGCTGCTCATCCCCATCATGGGCATCGTTGTGGACTCCCCGATCGGCCGAGCGCTCGCCCGGCGGTTGGAGGGAGGGGTGCCTGAGGTGCCCCCGGCGCTCGATGATCTGGTGAAGAAGGTGGACCTGCTCGAGGCCGAGGTGGACGATCTGACCCGCAGCGTCCAGGCCCTCCAGGACGAGAACACCTTCCTGCAGCGCCTGCTGACGGAGTCCTCCTCCCGCTCGACTCTCCCCCGGCCACCCGCCTGAGCACCGACGGAGGCCGCGCGCCTCGGCCGGCACTCATGGTCGCGGCCGGGATCCTGCTCAGCCGGATCATCGGCCTGGTCCGCAATCGGGTCTTCGCCCACTACTTCGGCACCTCGACCGCCGCCGACGCGTTCAACGCCGCCTTCCGGATTCCCAATTTCCTGCAGAACCTCTTCGGCGAAGGCGTGCTCTCGGCCTCGCTGATCCCGGTCTACGCCGGTCTCCGCGCCGGCGGCCGCACCCGTGAGGCGGCCGCGGTGGCCACGGCGGTGGCCTCGCTCCTCGCCCTCGTGGTGTCGCTGCTGGTGCTGGCCGGGGTGCTGCTCGCGCCCTGGCTGATCGACATCATCGCTCCGGGCTTCGAGGGCGAGAAGCGCGAGCTCACGGTGCGGCTGGTGCGGATTCTGTTCCCCGGCGCCGGCCTGTTGGCGCTGTCCGCCTGGTGCCTGGGAGTGCTCAACAGTCATCGTCGCTTCTTCCTGTCGTATGTGGCGCCGGTGCTGTGGAACGCCGCGATCATCGTCGCGCTGGTGGCGTTCGGGGACCGCCGGACCCAAGCCGATCTGGCCGTCATCGCCGCCTGGGGATCGGTAGTTGGCAGCCTGCTTCAGCTCCTGTTCCAGCTCCCCACGGTGCTGCGGGTGCTCGACGGGCTGCGCCCGGGGCCGCTCCTCGGACCCGGCTCGCGGACCGTGCTGCGGAACTTCGGCCCGGTCTTCATCGGGCGCGGCGTGGTTCAGATCAGCGCCTACGTGGACACACTGCTCGCCAGCCTGCTCCCGACCGGCGCCGTAGCCGCGGTGTCCTATGCCCAGGTGCTCTACACGCTGCCCGTCAGTCTCTTCGGCATGTCGGTATCGGCGGCGGAGCTGCCGGAGATGGCGAGCGCCACGGGCACCGGTGAGGAGCGGGCGGCGCACCTGAGAGCTCGGCTCGAGTCGGGGCTGCGACAGATCGCGTTCCTGGTGGTGCCGTCGGTCGTGGGATTCGTCGCGCTCGGAGACGTCGTCACCGGAGCGCTGTATCAGTCGGGCGAGTTCACCCGCGAGATGACGCTGTACGTCTGGGGAATCCTCGCGGCCGCTTCCGTTGGCCTGCTGCCGTCCACCCTGGGGCGGCTCTATTCCTCCGCGTTCTATGCGATGCACGATACCCGTACACCGCTCCGGATCGCGCTGATGCGCGTCACGCTGGGGATGTTGCTCGGCTACGGGCTCGCGCTGCACCTGCCGGGCGCACTGAGACTCGGGGCGGAGTGGGGAGCCGCCGGGATCACCCTGGCCTCGGCGCTGGCGGCGGCGGTGGAGTATTGGCTGCTCCGTCGGGCGCTGTCGCGACGGATCGGGAGCACCCACCTGCCGCGGCCCCTGGTGACGCGGCTCTGGCTGGCGGCCGCGCTCGGGGGGGCCGCAGGATGGCTGCTGCGCGCGGCTCTGCCGCCGCTGCACCCGATCGCAATGGCGGGATTGGTGCTCACGGTGTTCGGGCTGGTGTACTTCGGGGTCGGGGCGGCGGCCGGGGTGCCGGAAGCGCGAGCGCTCGTCCGGAGAGTGTTGCCATGAGACTCGGCCCTCTCCCGTCGCTGGACGGGTTAGCGGCAGATGAAACGCAAATGAACGCCGGGATGCAGGTAGGCGTCGTTGGTGCACCCCACCACCCATCGATGTCTTCTCAGCGTTCGTCTGCGGCTACGACTCGCTGGCCAGCTGAGTCCGCCGACAGGTAGCCACGAACTGGTGCTACCTTTCCCCAGGTATGTCCGCTCCGCACCTTCCCGACCAGCTGCAGCGCAAACTCGACACTCTGCCCGAGGGACCCGGCGTCTACCTCTGGAAGGATGCCGCGGGCGACGTGCTGTACGTGGGGAAGGCGAAGCGGCTGCGGAATCGCGTCCGCAGCTACTTCGCCGGTGACTTTCCGACCAGCCCGCGCAACCAGCTGCTCCAGCGGCTCATCGCCGAGGTGGAGACGATCGTGGTGCCGAGCGAGGCCCAGTCGCTGATCCTGGAGAACAACCTCATCAAGGAGTACCGGCCGCGGTTCAACGTGCGGCTCAAAGACGACAAGAGCTACCCTTCGATCGCCGTCACCCTGAACGAGCCGTTTCCCCGGGTGCTGGTCACTCGGCGGCGGAACATTCCCGGTGCCCGCTACTTCGGTCCCTACACCGACGTCGGCCGGCTGCGCCGGACGCTGGCCATCATCCGCCGGCTCTACACCGTCCGCAGCTGTCACGACAATCTGCCCGAGGAGCGTCGCGAACGGCCCTGTCTCGACTACCACATCGGCCGCTGCCAGGCGCCGTGCGTGGGCTGGCAGGCGGAGGCCGACTACCGGAGGATGGTGGAGGACGTGGTCGAGTTCCTGGAGGGCCGGACCGGCGACCTCCGGGCCCGGGTCCGCGCGGCCATGCTGGCCGCGAGCGAAGCGGAGAACTACGAGCGGGCCAGGGAGCTGCGCGATGCGCTCCGGTGGCTGGAGAAGCTGGAGGAGCCGGTCGCGGTCGAAGTAATCGGCACCGGCGATGCCGACGCGATCGGCTTCGCCCGTGACGGCGACGACGCCGTGGCGGTTCTGATGCGGGTGCGCGAGGGGCGCGTGGTCGGTCGAGATCACCGCTTCCTCGAGGGGGTGGAGGAGGAGAAAGACCCCGCCATCCTGAGCGCGTTCCTGGTGCGCTACTATGTGCCCGCGGAGGACCGTGCGCGGCGGATCGTGCTCCCATTCCCGCCGGACGACTGGGACGCGTTGCGTGAGCTGCTGCCCGGCTCGGAGTGGGTGATCCCCCAGCGGGGCACCGCCTACCGGTGGCTGGACCTGGCCGACCACAACGCGCGCCACCTGCTGGAAAGTCTCCGTATCGAGTCGTTCGAGACCGAGGAGCGGGCCGAAGATCCGGTCTACGCCCTGGGCCGCGATCTCGGTCTGAGCTCGGTGCCGCGGAGCATGGTCTGCATCGACATTTCCCACAACCAGGGCAAGGACACCGTGGGCTCGCTGGTGTGGTTCGAGGCCGGCCGCCCGCGAAAGAGCGAGTACCGCAAGTTCAAGATTCAGGGCCTGGGTCAGCAGGACGACTTCGCGGCGATCCAGGAAGTCCTCACCCGGTATCTCACCCGCCGTCGCGATGAGCAGCTGCCGCTCCCCGACCTGTTCCTCATCGACGGCGGCAAGGGGCAGCTGAACGCGGCGATCGCGGCGGCCGAGGGGCTGGGACTCGAGGGACTCCAGTTCGCCAGCCTCGCCAAGCGGGAGGAGGAAGTGTTTCTCCCCGGCCAGGCGGACCCACTCCGGCTCAGCCGCCGGAGTCCATCGCTGCGACTGCTGCAGCGGATCCGGGACGAGGCCCACCGCTTCGGCTTGGCCTACAACCGGAAGCGACGCACCCAGCGCACCATCACCTCCGAGCTGCTGAACATCCCGGGCGTCGGGCCGCGGCGCCGTCGGCTGCTGCTGGAGCGATTCGGCAGCCTGGCCGGCGTGAGGTCCGCGTCGGTGTCCGAGCTGGCCACGGTTCCCGGGTTCTCGACCCGGCTCGCCGAGCGGGTGCTCGAGCACCTCCAGACCCGGGCCTGAGCTTGCCCGAGCTTCCCGACGTGGTGGTGTATCTCGAGGCCCTCGAGCGACGGATCGCCGGTCGTCGTCTCTCGCGCGTACGCCTCCTGAGTCCGTTCGTGCTCCGCACGGTCGAGCCGCCGATCACGGCCCTGCACGGCCGGCGCGTGCTCACCCTCCGCCGGATGGGCAAGCGGATCGTGCTCGGCTTCGAGGACGAGCTCTACCTGGTCGTTCACCTGATGATCGCGGGGCGCCTGCGCTGGGGCTCGCCGGGCGCCAAGGCGCCCGGCAGGAGCGGGCTGGCGGCCTTCGACTTCGAGGAGGGCACGCTGGCATTGACCGAGGCGGGAACCAAGCGGCGGGCTTCCTTGCACGTGGTTCGAGGCACCGAAGGGCTGGTCGGGTTCGAGCGGGGCGGCCTCGAGCCTCTCGAGGCGACCCCGGCGGAATTCGCGTCGCGGCTGGGACTGGAGAGCCACACGCTCAAGCGGGCGCTCACCGATCCTCGACTCTTCAGCGGCATCGGGAACGCCTACTCCGACGAGATCCTGCACCGCGCGCGCCTGTCGCCGCTCAAGCTCACCGGCCGGCTCAGCGAGGAGGAAACGGCACGGTTGTATGCCGCTGTCCAGGCGGTGCTCGAGGAGTGGACTCAGCGGCTGCGCGCCGAGACCGGGGAAGGGTTTCCGGAGAAGGTGACCGCGTTTCGTGAAGGGATGGCGGTGCACGGCCGCTACCGGCAACCCTGTCCCACCTGCGGCACGCCAGTCCAGCGCATCCGGTATGCGGAGAACGAGACCAACTACTGCCCCAGCTGCCAGACCGAGGGGCGCCTGCTGGCAGACCGGGGGCTCTCCCGGCTGCTGAAAGAGGACTGGCCCCGGAGCCTGGAGGAGCTGGACGAGCGGCTCAAGTCCTGATGACGGGCGCGGTTCCGCCGGCCGGCCCCGGGGTTTGCCCCGGGCCCCGGCTGCGGCCATATTTATAAGTCTATGTCAGATGGACGGTTTGCCATTCTGGACCCGGCCGCGGGGATCAGCGGCGACATGCTGCTGGGAGCACTGGTAGCCGCGGGTGCGTCGCCGGATTGGTTGCTCGGCGTCCCGCAGCGACTCGGGCTGCCCGATGTCCGGATCGCGATCGAGCCGGTGGATCGCTGCGGGCTTCGGGCGACCAAGGTCAACGTCCAGCTCGCGGACGGAAGCCACGAGGAACCCAGCCAGCTGATTCATGCGCCGCACTCCCACCCGCATTCTCACGACCACCATCACGCGCCCCATCGCCATGTCGGCGAGCTGATCGAGATCCTGGAGCGCGCCCCACTCTCCGAGTGGGTGCGCACCCGCGCGGTGCGCGCGTTCCGCCTCCTCGGCGACGCCGAAGGACGGATCCACGGCGTGCCGCCGGAGGAAGTGGCGCTCCATGAGGTGGGTGCGATGGACGCGCTGGTGGACGTCGTCGCCGGAATCGAGGGCTTCGAGCAGCTCGCCATCGA
>DATBJH010000030.1:0-16171 GCA_036556505.1 Gemmatimonadales bacterium | reverse complement strand
AGCCGTGCCAACTCCTTATTGCACCGCACGTTAAGACCGGGCCGGTTCCCGTCCTCGGCCCCCCGATGAGTTCTGTAAGATGCCAGGTTCAGCACCCGTTGGATGCCGGGCTCCCAGCTGTGCCTGTCCCAGCGTACCGGGACTGGAACGTGGCGACACGTTTTCCTGTCCGAGGACAGAGGATGCGCGGGAGCCACTGAGAAGTCGCAGCGAAGCGCGTCTGGGACCGAGGGAGATGCGCCGGCGGGGACAACGTGCACGCTCAGGAGGTCGGGCGCTCCGGGGGACGGCTGTCGCTCATCTCGTCCATGACGATGATGGCCCCGGTGACGCTGGCCTCGCTGCCCAGCAGGGGAGCAGCAGCTGATCTGGCAGAGGATCTTCTTGCCCCGGCGGTTCACGGCGTCGAGGAGCACCTGCTCGTATGGGCGGTCGCCATTCAGACACGTCCTGAGCACGGCCCGGAGCTTCTGCACCGGAAGGCCGATGTCCAGGTTGAGGAGGTGCTGGCCGCCGACCTCTTCTCCCCGGAGCCCCCACAGCTCCTCGGCGTGACGGCTCCAGGCCAGGATGCGGAGCTCCCGGTCCACGACCGCGACGCCGCTGCGGAGGCTGGTCAGCACGGACTCGAGGAAGCGGTTCGCCTGGTTCAGGTCCTCACCGCGCTGCCGGACCTCGTCATTGATCGTCTCCAGCTCCTCGTTGGTGGACTGGAGCTCTTCGTTCATCGTCTCCAGCTCTTCGTTGGTGGACTGCAGCTCCTCGTACGCGGTCTCCAGCTCCATGTGCGACTGCTCCAGTTCCCGCTGGAGCTGTCGGAAGCTGGTCATGTCGGTGAAGGTCACCAGTATGCCGTGGATACGGTCGCCTTGACCGGCACCACGTGATCCACCGGCACCCGCTCGATGGCGCTCCGGGGCATGCCGGAGTAGAGCGCGCTCTCCGGGTCCTGCACGATGGCGATTCCGCTGCGCTGCTTGATGCTCACCAGGCCGGCTGTGCCGTCGCTCAGGTTGCCGGAGAGCAGGATGCCGATGACACGGGGGCCATGTGGTGAGCGGCGCTCCGGAAGAGGGGATCGATCGCCGGCCGGTGCCCGTTCTCCTTGGGTCCGCGACTCAGACGAACGACTCCACCCTCGATGAACAGGTGGCAATCCGGCGGCGCGACATAGATCCGGCCAGGGGAGATCGGGGACTCATTCTCGGGATGCGCTGCCGGCAGGGCTCCAGCCCGGGTGAGGATGCGAGGCAGCGCGCTGGCGACCGATCCCGGGAAATGCACCACGACGAAGATCGCGGCGGGAAAGTCGGAGGGGAGACCCCGCGCGATCTCGGAGACCGACGATTGCTCCGGCCGATCCTCCGATCACCACGATCTCTCGTCGCGCCATGCCTCTCCGCCCTCTACGGCAAACCTACGGTATCGGAACGGGAAGGGCAACGAATTCGGGTGTGACGGGGCTCACCCGGGCAGCTTCTCTCCTTGCCTGCCGCTGCGCAAACGACGAGGTTGAGCGAACCGAGTGACGGACGGATTGCCGTGGACGACGAACTGCCTCTCACCCCGGAACGGAAGCTGCTGCTCGACGACAGCGGTCGTGCACTCCGAGAGGCCGTCGAGCTCAGGACGGTCGTCCGGATCGCCCTGGATACGGTCGTGCCGACGCTCGCGGACCTGGCCGTGCTGGTGGCGGGTGAAGGCCAAGGGCCCCTGCTGGTGGAGGCCGCCCACGTCCGGCCCAGTGCGGCCCCGCTGCTGGAACGTGAGGTTCGTGGCACCCTGGAGCTGCTTACCCAGGTCGCCCGAGCCAACGTCCGAGAGGGTCGACACACGCGTTGGGTCCCTACCGTCACCGAGACTTCGGCCCGCGTCGTCACCCAGGGAGATCGCCGGCTGATCTCCCTGTTTCGCACCTTCGATCTTCGATCGCTCATCGTGGTCTCCCTCCGATCAGGAGGCCGGACGTTCGGCGCGTTGGCACTGGGACGGTCCGAGACGCCGGGGGCGTTCCGCAGCTCGGAGTACGCCATGGTGCAGGTGCTGGCCCGCCGGGTGTCGGTCGCGATCGAGGGGGCGCTCCTCAACCAGGGCATCAGGGACAACCTGGGCAAGGCACCGGTCATCGCCGGGGTGCTCGACAAGTGGATCCGGGTGTTCTACGCGGCCTGGTGGGGGGCGGCGGTCGTGGACGCGGAGGACCAGCGGATCGAGGCGGCGAACCCCGCCTTCGCCCGCCTCCACGGCTTCCAGGAGCCCGCCGATCTCGTGGGACGGCCGTTCGCCGATCTGCTTCCCTCCGAGCGGCTGGTCGAGCTGGAGCAGTGGCGGGAGTACGAGGGAGGCTCCGCCTACGAGTCGGAGCACCTCCGGGCCGACGGCAGCCTGGTTCCGGTGCTGCTCAGCGTGACGCCGCTTTCGGAGGAGCGGCGAACCGGTTCCTTCGTCGTGACGGTGCAGGATCTCAGCGACCTCAAGCGGACCGAGGAGCGGTTGCGCCGAGCCCAGCGGATGGAGGCGGTGGGCCGCCTGGCGGGCGGCGTGGCGCACGAAGTGAACAACATGATGACCATCATCCTTGGCTTCAGCGATTTGCTGAATCGGGAAGAGCACATCCCGGGAGATCACTACCGCGGGGTGGAGGAGATCAGGAAGGCGGCGATGAGGGCGGCCAAGATTACGTCCCAGCTCCTCGCCTTCAGCCGCAAGCAAGTCCTCCAGCCGACCGAGCTGCGGATCAACGCGGTGGTCGAGGAGATGGCTCCGGTCCTGCGTCTCATGCTGCCGGCGAACGTCCGGGTGGAGACGAAGCTCGCTGCCCTGGACACCGCCGTCCGGGCCGACCGCTCCCAGCTGGAGCAGGTGCTGATCAACCTGGCCTTCAATGCCCGCGACGCGATGACCTCCGGCGGAACCGTCCGGCTCGCGACCGAGTTACGCCGATTGAACCCGGAGGCCGGTCGGCGGCTCATCGGCATCCCGATCCCGGAAGGGTTCTATGGCCTGATCTCGGTCATCGATACCGGCCACGGAATGGATCCCTCCACCTTGGCCCAGGTCTTCGAGCCCTTCTTCACCACCAAGTCGGTGGGCTCCGGCACCGGGCTTGGCCTCTCCACGGTCTACGGCATCATCAAGCAGAGCGGAGGCTACGTCTGGGTGGACAGCACGCCGGGAGAGGGCACCACCTTTACCATCTGCCTGCCGGTGGTAAGCGCGGCCCCGGAGCGGCCGGCGGAACCCGTCGCCGAGAACCCGGAGCCGCAAGCGAGGGGTGAGACGGTGCTGGTCCTGGAGGACGAGGATGGAGTGCGAGAGCTCGCCGCCCGTGTGCTGCGTGACCGGGGCTACGAGGTGGTGCAGGCACGGAACGGGGCGGAGGCGCTCGCCAGTCTCCGCAACCATGGCGGCGGACCCCACCTCCTGCTCACCGACGTGATCGTTCCGGACATGGGCACCGAAGAGCTGGCCGGCGAGGTCCACAAGGTCGTGCCCCGGCTTCCCATCCTTTATATGTCGGGCTATCCCCGGGACGACATCCTGGCTCGGGGCCTGCTTCACAAGGACCAGCCCTTTCTTCAGAAACCGTTTACCGGCGAGGACTTAGCCCTGGTGGTCGGGCGGATGGTGCAACGCCGGTGACGTGTGGTGGGCAGCCAGAGGGCGGGTTATCTTCAGCCCAGAGGCGCTCCCCGCGGAGAGACCATGCAGACCGAGACCATGCCTGTCGCCGGCGAGGCGACCGACACCTTTCCCATCAACGGCACCGACTACGTCGAGTTCTACGTCGGCAACGCCAAACAGGCGGCCCACTACTACCGCACGGCCTTCGGCTACCAGCTCGTCGCCTACCGCGGTCCTGAGACCGGCACCCGCGACCGGGCCAGCTACCTGATCCAGCAGAACAAGGTCCGCCTGGTCCTCACCTCCGCGCTCGCCCCCGACCATCCGATCGCGGAGCACGTGCTCCGGCATGGCGACGGGGTACGCGATATCGCGCTCTGGGTGGACGATGCCCGGGAGGCCTTCACGCGCGCGGTGGAGCGTGGCGCCAGGCCGGCGGCGGAGCCGGCGGTGCTGCGCGACGAGGACGGCGAGGTGGTGATCGCGGCGTTCCACACCTATGGCGACACCATCCACTCGCTGGTGGAGCGGCGGAACTACAGCGGCGCCTTCCTGCCCGGGTTTCGCCGGATGGAGAGCCGGTACAACCCCGCTCCCGTCGGCCTGCTGCACGTAGATCACTGCGTGGGCAACGTGGAGCTGGGCCGGATGAACACCTGGGTCAAGTTCTACGAGGACGTGATGGGATTCCGCAATCTCATCTCGTTCGACGACAAGGACATCTCTACCGAGTACAGCTCGCTGATGTCCAAGGTGGTCGCCAACGGCAACGAGCGGATCAAGTTCCCCATCAACGAGCCGGCCAAGGGCAAGAAGAAGTCGCAGATCGACGAGTACCTGGAGTTCTACCGCGGGCCCGGCGTCCAGCACCTGGCGATCGCCACGGACGACATCATCGAGACGGTCACCGCGCTGCGAGACCGGGGTGTGGAGTTCCTCCGGGTGCCCACCACGTACTACGAGGATCTCCAGGCCCGGGTGGGCCGGATCGACGAGCCGGTCGATACCCTGGCGGAGCTGGGCATCCTGGTGGACCGCGACCCCGACGGCTACCTGCTCCAGATCTTCACCAAGCCGGTGCAGGACCGGCCGACGGTCTTCTACGAGATCATCCAGCGCAAGGGCGCCCGCAGCTTCGGCAAGGGAAATTTCAAGGCGCTGTTCGAGGCGATCGAGCGGGAGCAGGCGTTGCGCGGGAATCTGTGAGGGAGGGCGGTCGGGCGGTCAGGCGGACGACGCCTCGCACCTTTGGTCCGCCGTGAGCGAACCGACCGCCTGACCGCCTGCCCGCCTGACCGCCCGACCGCCCGACGTAATCCGGAGTTCGAGACATGCCGATCTACCACACCATGGGTTCCATCCCCCGGAAGCGCCATATCGCCTTCCGCAAGCCCGACGGCGGGATCTATGCCGAGGAGCTGATGGGGCACGAGGGGTTCACCGGGACGGCCTCGTTGCTCTATCACGTGCATCCGCCCACCACGGTGAAGTCGGCCCGGCGCCTCAGGGAGACCAAGTACGAAGCCGACTCCGACCAGACGCTCCGGCACCGGCACTTCCGCACCTCGCAGGTGAAGAAGGGCGGGAGCCCGACGCTGGATCGGGTGCCGCTGCTCTTCAACAACGAAGTCGCCATGCTCTACGTCGAGCCCTACGAGAACGACGCGCACTTCTACCGCAACGCGCAGGCCGACGAGCTGGTGTACGTGAGCAAGGGCGGGGGCACGCTGGAGACGGTGTTCGGCGACCTGCCTTTCCACGAGGGCGACTATCTCGTCATCCACCGCGGCATCCTGCACCGCTGGCGGCTCGACCTCGGCGCCGAACAGACCAAGCTGCTCATCATGGAGAGCCGGGGGCACGTGCGCTGGCCCAAGCGCTACCGCAATGAGTTCGGCCAGCTGATCGAGGGCGCGCCCTACAGTGAGCGCGACATCCGGCGCCCCACCACGCTTCGCACCCACGACGAGAAAGGCGACTTTCCGATCCTGGTGAAGCAGTACGAGGGCCTCAACGAGATCATCCTCGACCACCATCCGTTCGACGTGGTGGGCTGGGATGGATACTTCTATCCCTGGGCCTTCAACATCCACGACTTCGAGCCGATCGTGGGGCGGGTGCACCAACCGCCGCCGGTCCACCAGACCTTCCAGGGCGACGGGTTCGTAGTCTGCAGCTTCTGCCCGCGGCCGTACGACTTCCATCCCGATGCCGTGCCGGCGCCGTACAACCACAGCAACGTGGACTCGGACGAGGTGCTCTACTACGCCTCCAGCGAGTTCATGAGCCGGAAGGGCATCGAGTTCGGCAGCATCACCCACCATCCCGACGGGATTCCGCACGGCCCCCACCCCGGCCGCGCGGAGGCCAGCATCGGCGCCAAGTACACCGAGGAGCTGGCGGTGATGATGGATACCTTTCGCCCGCTGAAGGTGGCGAAGCCGGCGCTCGCGATCGAGGATCCCAACTACCACAAGTCGTGGCTGGACGCGCAGCACGCGCAGTTCAACCCGCCCACCACCTGACCGAGCCGATCTGGACGCCGAGCGCCGAGCGGGTACGGCGCTCCAACATGACCGCCTTCCTGCAGCGGGTCCGCGACCGGCGGCCCCCTGGGGCGGAGGCGGTCGACGATTTCCCCTCTCTCTACCGGTGGTCCGTGGATCGGCCGGACACGTTCTGGCCCGAGGTCTGGGACTACTGCGGCGTGGTTGCCGACCCGTGGAGCGAGGTGGTCGTGGGGCTCGAGCGCATGGCACCGCCCGATCCAGTGCTCGGCCCGCGCTGGTTCACCGGCGCGCGGCTCAACTTCGCCGAGAATCTGCTGCGCTTCGCGGACGACCGCGAGGCACTGGTCTTCTGGAACGAGTTGGGGCGGCAGCGCGCGCTGACCTACCGCGAGCTGAACGAAGAGGTCGCCGCCGTGGCGGCGGCCCTGCACGCGCACGGCCTCCAACCCGGCGACCGGGTGGCCGGGTTTCTCCCCAACCTGCCCGAGACCGTGATCGCCATGCTCGCCACCGCGAGCCTGGGTGCGATCTGGTCCTCCTGTTCCCCCGACTTCGGGGCCAACGGCGTGCTGGACCGCTTCGGCCAGATCGAGCCCCGCATCCTCTTCTGCGCCGACGGCTACCGCTATGCGGGAAAGGAGATCGACTCGCTCGCCCGGGTGCGCGAGGTGTGCACGCGGATCCCCGGCATCGAGCGGGTGGTGGTGGTGCCGTATCTGGGGGAGAAGCCGGATCTGTCGGGAATCCGGAGTGCGGTGAGGTGGGATGAGTGGGCGGCACGGCGGTACGGCGGTATGGCGGAACGACGGTACGACGGTACGACGGTAGGTGCGCCGGTGACGTCGTACCGCCGGACCGCCGTACCGTCGTACCGCCGTCTTCCCTTCGACCATCCCCTCTACATCATGTACAGCTCCGGCACCACCGGCCTTCCCAAGTGCATGGTTCACGGCGCCGGGGGGACGCTGCTGCAGCACCTGAAAGAGCTCGTTCTCCACACCGACCTGACCCGCGACGACCGGATCTTCTACTTCACCACCTGCGGGTGGATGATGTGGCACTGGTTGGTCTCGAGCCTCGCCGTGGGCGCCACGGTGGTGCTGTTCGATGGGGCGGCGATGGCGCCGCCGACCATCCTGTGGGACATGGCGCAGCGGGAGCGGGTCACGGTCTTCGGCACCAGCGCGAAGTATCTCGCGCTGGCGGAGAAGGAGGGCCTCCGGCCGGCCCGGACGCACGACTTGTCGGCGCTCCGCGCGATCCTGTCGACCGGGAGCCCGCTGGCGCCCGGCGGGTTCGATTACGCATACCGCGATATCAAGGCTGACCTCCACCTTGCCAGCATCAGCGGGGGCACGGACATCATCTCCTTGTTCGCCGCGGGGAATCCGATCGCCCCCGTCTGGCGCGGCGAGCTGCAGACCCGCGGGCTGGGGATGGCGGTCGAGGTGTACGACGAGCGCGGCCAGTCCGTGCGCGACCGGGATGGGGAACTGGTATGTACCAGGCCGTTTCCCTGCATGCCGGTCGCCTTCTGGAACGACCCTGACGGGGCCAAGTACCGGGCGGCCTATTTCGAGCACTTCCCCGGCGTCTGGCGGCATGGCGACTGGGCCCGGCTCACCGAGCACGACGGACTGGTGATCACCGGGAGGAGCGACGCCACCCTCAACCCCGGCGGGGTCCGGATCGGCACGGCGGAGATCTACCGTCAGGTAGAGCAGCTCCCGGAAGTGCTGGAGAGCCTGGTCGTGGGGCAGGAATGGGAGGGGGACGTCCGCATCGTGCTCTTCGTCCGCCTGCGCCAGGGCACGGAGCTGGACCCCGCCTTGGAAGAGCGCATCCGCCACCGGATCCGGGAGCATGCGAGCCCTCACCACGTCCCCCGCCGGATCGTGGCCGTGGCCGACATCCCCCGCACCATCAGCGGCAAGATCACCGAGCTTGCGGTGCGGGAGGTCATCCATGGGCGCCCCGTGTCCAACACCGAGGCTCTGGCTAACCCCGCCGCGCTGGACCTCTTCCGGGGCCTCCCCCAGCTCCGCCACTAGGGCTCCGGGCCGTCATGGAAATGACACCTGCGCTTCGGGTTACTTCCGGGCGGATGGGCTCGGAAAGTGTGATCTATGACCTAGTCCCGACTGCGTGCCTTGTCTTAGGTTTGCCCCGCGAACCGAAGCATATGAACCGTGGCCCGTTCCTACCCGGGGCGAGACAGCGCCCGGAGCGGGCAAGACTTCGACGATTAGGGGATGAACGCTATGAAGACGCTTTGGATCCTGGCCGCAGCCGCCATGTTCGCGGGCTGCGCCAAGAGCAGCGATGAGGAGGTCGGCGCGGCCCCCGATCGCGGCGACACCACCGCTGTGACGACCCAGGTGGATACCGCCACCGGGCAGTGGGACACCACCGGCGCGACCGGTGACGTGAACGCACAGCCGGGCGACACCATGTCGATGCCGGCCGATACCGGCATGACCCCAACCACGCCGACCGATACCACGGTTGGGCAGTATCCCGCGCCGAGCGACACCACCGGCTACGGTGGCGGCGTCGACACCACGATGACCGCCCCGACCTCGCCTGACACCGGCGCCTATGTGCCGGACACCGGCGCGGGCGGCGTAGACACCACCGCGGTTCCGACTGAGCCCTCGACGGGTGTTGACACCTCCGGTATGAGCCCCGGCACGGGCACCGACAGTGCGCTCCCTGCCGACCCGGGCGCACCGGACCAGACCGATCAAGCCCCGCCCCAGTAAGGCTGGTGTTCCACCTCAGGACGAAGACCCCGGAGCAATCCGGGGCTTTTCGTTTTTGGCCGGCGGCGGCTAGTATAGCCGCCATGCCGAGCGTTCAGGTGGTGCGCACCTATCTGGAGATGCGGTCCCCGAAGGACCTGGTGCCCGCCCCCGAGCCTCAGGACGCTCCCAGGCTGGAGCGCGTCGAGGACTGCCCCGGCTCCTTCTTCCGCTTTCTCTACGCGGAGGTGGGCCGGGCGTACCATTGGGTGGACCGGCTGCGGTGGAGCGACGAGCAGGTGAGCACGCATCTGGCCAGCCCCGACGTTTCGCTCTGGCTCCTGAGCTCGAGAGGCGCCCCTGCGGGCTACTTCGAGCTGCGCCGGCACCGGGACGACTCCGTCGAGGTGGCGTACTTCGGGCTGCTGCCGGAGTTCGTCGGTCGGGGCTGGGGCGGATACCTCCTCACGCTCGCGGTCCGCGAGGCATGGGCGCTGCGGCCGGCGCGGGTCTGGCTCCACACCTGTACCCTGGACCATCCCGCGGCGCTCCCCAACTACCTCAAGCGCGGCTTCCGCCCCGTTCGGAAAGAGACCTACACCGCCGAGGTGCGGGCCGGCAGGCCGTGACGTAGATCGCGGCAGGAGCTCCCTGCAAAGTCCATACATCACCCACACGTTTGAACCGTGCTCGGCCGATCGTGGCGGCCTGGCTGACGGGGTGATTGCCCATGGCGGGACCTCTGCTCGCGTGATCCAGTTCCCCGGCGCGCACTCGGCCCACGACCCAGCCGGTCCGCAGGCTCTGCTCCTCGACCGGCTGGGCGACCTTCTCTACCTCATCGCCGCTGTCGTGTACGTCCTGGTGGCCGCGGCCCTCCTGGCGGCGCTGCTCCGACGGCGCCGCGCGGAGGAGGACGCGGAAGACCCGGCGCGGGAACGGCGGATGGCGACCGCTGTCGCCATCGCCGCCGGGACCACGGTCGCGACACTCGTCGCGGTGCTGCTGCTGAGCTTCGGAACCGGGCGCCGGCTGACCGCGACACCCCCGCCCGAGGCGCTGCAGATCCGGGTGACGGGGCACCAGTGGTGGTGGGAGGTGGAGTACCGGGACGCCACCCCCGCTCGCTGGGCCACGACGGCCAACGAGATCCACGTGCCGGTCGGCCGGCCGGTGGCGCTGGAGCTTCGCGGTGACGATGTGATCCACAGCTTCTGGGTCCCCAACCTCGGGGTGAAGCGAGACATGATTCCCGGCCACGCGACCAGCGTCTTGTTTCAGGCGGACGCCCCAGGCGTGTACCGCGGCCAGTGTGCCGAGTTCTGCGGCGCGCAGCACGCCAAGATGGGATTCCTCGTAGTGGCGGAGCCACCGGAAGAGTTCGCGGCATGGCTCGACCGCCAGCGCGACAGCGCGCGGACGCCTGCGGACTCGCTCGCGCGGCGCGGCCAGGAGGTGTTCCTGGCCTCCAGCTGCGCCATGTGCCACGCGGTCGGGGGCACACCGGCCGGAGGCCGGCTCGGTCCCAACCTCACCCACGTGGCGGGCCGACGCACCATCGCCGCCGGCACCCTGCCCAACGTGCGCGGGCACCTGGCCGGCTGGATCATCGATCCCCAGCAGATCAAGCCGGGCGCGCGCATGCCGGCCAGCGCGATCCCGCCGGCTGACCTGCGCGCGATCCTCGCCTACGTCGAGAGTCTGCGTTGACGACAGACTCGCTGTTGCTCGATCCCGAGAGTCTCGAACGGGAGCGGAGGGAGCTGGAGCGCGCCTGGGGCGCCACACCCGGCCTCCGGGGCTGGCTCAGCGATACCGATCACAAGTCGGTGGCGAAGCGCTACATCGTGACCGCACTGGTGTTCTTCCTGCTTGGGGGCGTCCAGGCGGCGCTGATGCGGATCCAGCTGGCTCGTCCGGAGAACACGCTGCTCGGGCCCGACGCCTACAACCAGGTCTTCACCACCCACGGCACCACGATGATGTTCCTGTTCGCGGTCCCGATCCTGACCGCCGCGGGTCTGTACCTCGTTCCCCTGATGATCGGGACCCGGAGCATCGCCTTCCCTCGCCTCAACCTGTACGGCTACTACGTCTACCTGATCGGGGGCGGTCTGCTCTACGGCGGACTGCTGCTGAACCAGGGACCGGACGCAGGCTGGTTCAGCTATGTGCCGCTCGCCGGGCCGGAGTTCTCGCTCGGCAAGCGGATCGACATCTACGCCCAGACGGTGACCTTCACCGAGATCTCCGCCCTGATCACCTCGGTGGAGATCATCGTGACCGTCTTCAAGCAGCGCGCGCCCGGGATGTCGCTCAACCGGATGCCGCTCTTCGTGTGGGCCCAGCTGGTCACCGCGTTCATGGTGATGTTCGCCATGCCCTGGGTGGCGGTCGCCAGCCAGTTCCTCGCGGCGGACCGGCTGGTGGATACCCGCATCTTCGACCCCGCGGCAGGCGGCCGGCCGCTGCTGTGGCAACACCTCTTCTGGTTCTTCGGGCATCCCGAGGTCTACATCATCTTCGTCCCCGGACTGGGCTTCGTCTCCAGCATCGTCTCGACCTTCGCGAGGCGGCCGATCTTCGGCTATCCGGTCATGGTCCTCTCGCTGGTGCTCACCGGGTTCCTGTCGTTCGGGCTGTGGGTCCATCACATGTTCGCCACCGGGATCCCCCAGCTCAGCGAGAGCTTCTTCAGTGCCATGAGTATGATGATCGCGATCCCGACCGGGGTGCAGATCTTCTGTTGGATCGCCACGCTCTGGTCCGGGCGGCCGCAGTTCCGGCTGCCGCTTCTCTTCGTCCTGGGCTTCGTCCTGGTGTTCATCGTCGGCGGCTTCACCGGCGTCATGGTGGCTTCGGTGCCCTACGACATGCAGGTGCACGACACCTACTTCGTGGTGGCGCACCTGCACTATGTCCTGCTCGGCGGCGCCGTGTTCCCGCTCTTCGGGGCCTTCTACTTCTGGTGGCCCAAGGTCACCGGCCGTATGCTGAGCGAACGGCTGGGGCGATGGCACTTCTGGCTGTTCTTCACCGGCGTGAACCTCACCTTCTTCCCGATGCACCTGCTGGGACTGGAGGGGATGCCGCGGCGGATCTATACCTATCTCCCGGAGACCGGCTGGGGTCCCCTCAACCTCGTGGCCACGATCGGCGCGGTCACGATCGCCCTGAGCGTGGTGCTCTTCCTGGTGAATCTGGTGGCCAGCCTGCGCGTGGGTGCGCCCGCGGGTGACGATCCCTGGGAGGCACCGACGCTCGAGTGGGCCACCAGCTCGCCGCCGGCGCCGTACAACTTCCATCTCATCCCCACGGTCCAGAGCCGCTCGCCCCTGTGGAAGCGGCCGCCGGACGCGCCCGTGGTGACCGGGCTCCGGAGCGACATGCGCGAGATCCTGGTGACCACGATGCTCGACGCCGAGCCGGACAGCCGCATGCGCATGCCCGAGCCGACGATCTGGCCGCTGCTCGCCGCCATCGCGACCGGCGTCACCTTCATCGCCCTGATCTTCACCCCCTGGGGGCTGCCGCTCGGTGCGGCGCTGATCACCGCGGCCTTCGTCGGCTGGGGGTGGCCGAGGGCCAGGGACACTCGACTGCAGCGGGAGGAGCGTGGAGGATGACGGCTCCGGTCCGGATGATGGACGCGTCCCGGCTGCCCACCACGGTGTTCGACCACCGGAGCCACATGTGGTGGGGCACCCTCGGCTTCATGCTGATCGAGGGGACGACGCTTTTCGTCTGCGTGGCGAGTTACTTCTACCTCCGGGTCAACACCGACTCCTGGCCCCCCGATCCCGCGGAACTCCCGTCGCGGCTGTGGCCCACGGTGCACCTGGTCGTCCTGCTGGCGAGCCTTGTCCCGGTGGTGCTCGCCGACCGTGCCGCCCGGCGTCTGGACCTGCCGGGGCTCCGCCGCTGGTTCGTGGTCGCCTCGCTGTTCGCGCTGTCCTTTCTCTATCTGCGGTGGAAGGACTTCGTCTCGCTCAACGTGTGGTGGGACGATAACGCCTACGGCTCCATCGCCTGGATGACCGTGGGATTCCACGGCACGATCCTGTTCCTCCAGGTGGTGGAGACGCTGATCTTCACCGGCTTCCTCTTCAGCAGCGATTTCGAGGAGCGGCACTTCTCCGACGCCGCCGACAGCACCTTCTACTGGTACTTCTTCGTAGGCAGCTGGGTCCCGCTCTACCTCGTGCTGTACCTGAGCCCGCGGCTATGACCACGGACACCAGGACACCGCTCGCGGACGGGACCCGGATCGGCGCCCTCTGGGTGGCGAACCTGCTGGGGCCGATCGCGGCCCTCGCGGGCCTGGAGGTCGCGTACATCTTGACTGATCTGGCCTGCACCACCGGTGACGCGGTCCCGGTTCATCTCACCTGGCTGGTGTGCCTGGCTGCTGCGCTGTTCGCCGGATGGCTCGGCTGGCGGGAGTGGCGCCGCTGGGGCGGAGGACACGCGGGTGAGCAGGGCGGGCCCGAGGCGCGAAGCCGATTCCTCGCCATCCTCGGGATGCTCGCCAGTGCCATGGCGGCGCTGGTCATCGCGGCCCAGTGGTCGGCCGGCCTCTTCTTCCATCCCTGCCAATGACTGTCCTGCTGCACGAGGGAGCGCCGCTCGCCCCCCACGACCTCTGGTCGGCCTGGAGCTGGGAGCCGGCGGTGCTCGCCGGGCTCGCCGTGACCGCGGCGCTGTACGCGAGAGGCATGGGGCGCCTTCGGGCGCAGAGCCGCCGGCGCGGGCGGGCGCGGCGGATCGAGGCACTGGCGTTCTGGGCCGGGTGGGTCGCGCTCGCGGCCGCGCTGCTCTCCCCGCTGCACCGGCTGGGGGAGGTGCTCCTCGCCGCCCATATGGCGCAACACGAGCTGCTGATGGCGCTCGCCGCTCCGCTCCTGGTCCTGAGCCGGCCGCTCGTGGTTACGCTGTGGGGCCTGGCGCCGCGCTGGCGGCGCGCGATCGGCGGGCCGGTCAGCCGTCTCCGCCCCCTCTGGCGCGGGCTCTCGCGGCTCGAGGTCGCCTGGCTGCTCCACGCTCTCGCGATCGTGGTGTGGCACCTGCCCGGGCTCTACCAGCGGGCGGCGGACTCGGCTCTCCTCCACTCGCTCCAGCACACCAGCTTCCTGCTCACCGCGCTGCTCTTCTGGTACTCGGTGCTGCCGGGTGCCGCCCTCCGAAACCGTCAGGGCCCCGCGATCCTGGCGCTCTTCGCCACCATGGTCTACACCGGCGGACTGGGCGCCCTCCTCACCCTCGGCCAGGCGCAGTGGTATCCCGGTTACGGCGACGCCGCTCCTCTCTGGGGGCTCACCCCGCTGCAGGACCAGCAGCTTGCCGGGCTGATCATGTGGGTCCCGGGAGGTATCTCGTACCTCCTGGCCGCGGCCTGGCTGGTGGTGGACTGGCTGAGGGCCTCCGAGCTCCGGGCGGTGCGTCTGGAGCGCGGCGCGCCCGCATGGCGCTGACGTGCGTCCCGTCACCGACTCCGTGACCGGTTCCAACCAGGATCGTTCATGAGCCCCAGGGTCAATCCCACCCCCGGTTGGCCGAGCCGCGACATCCTGCGGGCCGCGGCGATCGTGGCCGCCGTCTACGTCGCGCTCAAGCTGCTGTGGGTCGGCCGCTCGGTCTTCCTGCTCGGCTTCTTCGGCGTCCTCCTCGGGATCGTGCTGTCGGGAGGAGTGGATCGGCTGGAGCGCGTCCGCATCCCCCGCGGCATCGGCGCGGTCCTCATCCTGCTCCTGTTCCTCGGCGCGCTCACCGGCATCGGGTTTCTCGCGGCGCCTCAGATCAGCAGCCAGATCGGCGAGGTGAAGCAGCAGCTGCCCCAGGCCATCGACCAGGTGGAACACTGGATCCAGCGGCGGGGCGGCGGCCTCGCGGACATCATCCAGGCGCCGGCGGACACGACCCTGGGAGCCCGCACTGAGAAGGCCGATACCTCCCGGCAGAGGAGCGGCGGAGACGCGCAAGGCCGCGACACCACCGAACCGGGCGGCAAGCGGGTGGACCTCCGGAAGTCCCTGAACCAGCAGCTGGCCGCGGTGGCGGGCAATTTCTTCTCGTTCTTCTCCTCGACGGTGGCGGTGCTGGGCGGCGTGATCCTCATGCTCTTCCTCGCCGTCTTCGTCGCGGCGGACCCGGGGATGTACCACCGCGGACTGATGCATCTCTTCCCCCACCCGGTGCGGACCAGGGCGGGGGAGGTGCTGAGCGCTACCGCCACGACGCTCCGGCGCTGGCTCCTGATGCAGATGATCGGCATGCTCGTGATCGGTGCGGTGACTACGGTTGCGCTCCTGCTGCTCGGCATCAAGGGCGCCGTCGCGCTCGGAGTCATCGCGGGCATCCTGGAGTTCATCCCCTACGTCGGACCGATCCTGTCGGCGGTGCCCGCGATCGGGATGGCGCTGCTGGACGGGCCGGAGAAGGTGGTCTACGTCATCCTGGCGTACACCGCGATCCAGCAGCTCGAGGGGATGGTGCTCCAGCCCCTCCTCATGAAGGAGGGTCTGGAGCTGCCGCCGGTGATGACCATCCTGGGGCAGGCCCTCTTCTCCATCGTGTTCGGCTTCCTGGGGCTGCTGCTCGCGGTCCCGCTGATGGCCTCGGTGATGGTGCCGGTGAAGCTGCTCTACGTGCGCGACGTGGTGGGCGACGAGGTGTCCGTGCCGGGGGACGACAGCAGCTAGGTGTGACCGGCCTCACCGCTGTCGGTCCGAGGGTACCTCTACAATCGAACCAACGCCGAGGCCGACCCACCGTCATGAGCGATACCTCCCGCGCGCGCGGCGCGCGAGCCCATCCACGCTGCTCCCTCCCGCATCGCACCGTCGTCCTCGCGTTGCTCGTCTCGGCCGCGGCCTGCGGTCGGGATTCGGTGCCGCACCGCGAGCGCGCGGCGCAGGCCTTCGGTGCGGCGGTCGGATCGCGGGCCGCCGCCGAGCCGATGCTCCCCCGGGGCGCCGGCCGCGGCGAATGGACCATCCCGGCGCGGGACTACGGCAGCACCCGTTTCAGCCCGCTCGACCAGATCACCGCCGCCAACGCGAAGGATCTCCGTCTGGCCTGGAGCTTCTCGACCGGCGTACTGCGCGGCCACGAGGCCGCACCCATCGTGGCGGGCGGCACGATGTTCGTCGTGACCCCCTATCCCAACTATCTCTACGCGCTCGACATCGCGACCGGCGCGCTGAAGTGGAAGTACGACCCGGGAGCCGCGCGCGCCTCCCAGGGCGTGGCCTGCTGCGATGTGGTGAACCGGGGCGCGGCGTACGCCGACGGCCGCGT
>DATBJH010000029.1:0-32140 GCA_036556505.1 Gemmatimonadales bacterium | reverse complement strand
GCCGCGGCCAAACGGGAGCTTGAGCCCGCCCACGCCCCCGGTCTTCCCCACCGTCTTCATGACCTTCTGCATCTGCTTGAACTGATTCAGCAGCACGTTCACTTCCTGCACCGAGCGGCCCGAGCCCTTGGCGATCCGGAGCCGGCGCTGCCCGTTGATGATGTCGGGGTTCGCGCGCTCCTTCGGCGTCATCGAGAGCACGATGGCCTCGACCTGCTTCATCTTCTTGTCGTCGATCTTGGCCGCCTGGAGCATGGCCGGATTCATGCCCGGCAGCAGGCCCAGCACGTTCTTCAGCGGCCCCATCTTCTGCATCTGCCGCATGGCGCCGAGGAAATCCTCGAGATCCAATCCCTTCTTCGAGGTGACCTTCTTCGCCAGCCGCTCGGCTTCCTTCTCGTCGACCGCGACCTGCGCCTTTTCCACCAGCGAGAGGATGTCGCCCTGCTGGAGGATCCGGCCCGCCAGACGGTCGGGGTGGAACGGCTCCAGCGCGTCCAGCTTCTCGCCCACGCCGATGTACTTGATCGGCGCATGGGTGACGCCGTAGATCGAGAGCGCCGCGCCGCCCCGGGCGTCGCCGTCCATCTTGGTCAGGATCACGCCGGTGATGCCGAGGGCGTCGTGGAAACCCTTGGCGATCCGGACCGCGTCCTGGCCGGTCATGCCGTCGGCGACGAGCAGGATCTCGTGCGGCTTGATCGCGCCCTTGAGCTTGACCAGCTCGCCCATCATCTCGTCGTCGATCTGGAGCCGGCCCGCGGTGTCCACCAGGACCGTGCGCGCCCTGGCCTTGCCCGCCGCGGCGATCCCGTCGCGCACGATCTTCACCACGTCCTTCGAGGCCGTGTCGCCGTGCACGCCGACGTCGATCTGCCGGCCGAGCGTCTGCAGCTGCTCGATGGCCGCGGGGCGGTAGACGTCGGCCGCCACCAGGTACGGCGCCTTCTGCTCGGTCTTGAGCCGCCGCGCCAGCTTGCCCGCGGTCGTCGTCTTGCCCGACCCCTGGAGCCCGACCAGCAGGATCACCGTCGGCGGCACGGTGGCATAGGCGATCGGTGCCTGCCGCTCGCCCAGCATCACCACCAGCTCGTCGTAGACGATCTTGACCAGCTGGTGCCCCGGACGCACGTCAGCCAACGCGTTCTGGCCGATGGCCTTGGCCTGCACCCGCTCGAGGAAGTCGCGGGTGAGGTCGAAGCTGACGTCGGCCTCGAGGAGGATCCGCCGGATCTCCCGAAGCCCTTCCTTGACCGCGTCTTCCGTCAGAACGCCCCGCCCAGTGAGCGAGCGGAGCGTGGCGGTGAGTTTCCCGGACAGCTCGTCGAACATAAGCCCAAAAGGATAACAGGCTTAGGGCTCGGGATCAACGGGAGTCGCTCGACCGCCTTACGGCTTAGTGGGGAACTGGCGCCGTTTCTCCTGCCTGTTGGCCGGTGCGGCGGACGTAGATGTCGCCGTAGGGGTGGCCCGGCAAGGTGCGGGAAAGCTCGCCCGGGAACCACACTGGGAAATCAGCGAGCGGCCTCCACTGGGGCCAGTGGAACTCCGCCCGCTCCGCCGGCGTCACATTTACCTCCGCTGGCCCCATCGCGGCCAGCAGTTCCAGGCAGGCGTCGGTCTTCCGGATGTCGCGCTTGGTGAGATGGAACTCAAAGGAGAGAAGCGGCACGGGGTGGGTCAAGCCCAGCAGCACTTCGAGTTCCCACCCCTCGACGTCAAGCTTGCAGTAGTCGGGGCGGCCAAAGTGGTCGGCCAGGGCATCCAGGGTGACGACCGGAACGGGGAAGGTCGCGATCACCCGCCCTTCCTCCCAGTCGGGGGCGAGACTCGACTGACCATGCGCCGCGTGGGCGTAGAGTGTCGCAACGGCTGAGCGGCTGCCGGCGGCAGCGACCACCAGGTGCCAGTCGGGCGACCAGCCGCACCGGGCCCGCAGTTCGGGGACCACCAGCGGGTGGGGCTCGACCGCCACCACCCGGCACCCCGCGCGGAGCAGAGCCTCCGACTTCTCGCCGATGTTGGCGCCGACGTCGAAACAGAGGGCGCACGCCGGGAGCAGCGCCCGGTAGAAGCCAACGTCGGCCTGAAAGTACGCCCGCTCGCGGCCGCGGACTCGTCGGGCGAGGCCGCGCGCGGTCCGGTAGAGTCCGCTCGCGATCGCGAGCCGCTTGATGGCGGGACCGAGGCGCATCGCGTCCCCTCCCACGGGACCAGTCGGCGGGCAGTGGCCGGATGGCGTCGTTCACGGCATGCAGCTCCTGCTGCTCGCCACCCGACTCCCGAACGTGGTCCCCGGCTCGCCGACCGTCAAGGATGGGTACCGAGTGAAGGCGCCAACCGGTAGTTCCGCCTAAGCGCCTTACTACCCTACCACCTTACCGCCTTACCGCCTTACCGTTTACCCCATGACGATCCCCCAACCCCGTGCCGTGCCCATTCCCCAGGTCGCCGACGCGGAGGCGAAGCAGCTCCAGCTCGACCGGATGAAGCGCCGCGCCACGGGGCTCCTCGTCGTCATGAGCGCGGTCTTCCTGGTGACCCTCCTCCTGGAGCCGCAGCACCCCTGGCTCGGCTACGTGCGAGCGACGGCAGAGGCGGCGATGGTCGGCGGTCTCGCGGACTGGTTCGCGATCACCGCGCTCTTCCGCCATCCGCTCAACATCCCGATCCCCCATACCGCCATCATCCCCAATCGCAAGGACCGTATCGGGCGCACGCTCGGCAACTTCGTCCAGCACAACTTTCTCTCGCCCGAGGTCCTGGGGCCTCGCCTCCTCGCGCTGCAGCCCAGCCGCCGCGCCGCCGAGTGGCTCCGGCGGCCGGAGCACGCACGCTCGCTCTCGAGCCACGCGGCCTCCGCGCTTCGAAGCGCCACCGACGTGGTGCGCGACGAGGACGTGCACGCGCTGCTCGAGCGCAGTGTGATCGACCCCTTGCGCCAGCGCTCGATCGCGCCGGTGCTGGCCAAGGGGCTGGTCCTCCTGACCACCGACGACCGGCATCAGCAGTTGCTCGACCGGGTGATCCACGGCCTCGCCGGTCTGATCGTGCGGAACGAGGATTTCATCCGGGAGCGCATCCACGAGGAGAGCCCCTGGTGGGTGCCGGGATTCGTGGACCAGCAGGTGCATGCCAAAGTGATCGCCGGCATCCAGCACACCCTGCTCGAGGTCTCCGCCGATCCTGGGCACCCGCTGCGGCGGCAGTTCGACGAGCTGCTCACCGACTGGATCGTGCGGCTCCAGGATTCTCCCGAGGTGATCGCGCGCGCCGACGCGGTGAAGCAGCAGCTCTTCGACAATCCCACCAGCCGCGGCCTGAGCGCCTCGCTCTGGACCGAGGTCAAGCGAGTCCTCGACCGCCAGTCCGAGCCGGCGCCGACCGATGCGCCCGGCGCCCTGGAGCGCGGACTCATCGCGCTGGCCGACGCCGCGCTGGAGGACGAGGTGCTCCTCGGCAAGCTGGACCGGTGGATCGTGGAGGCGGTGCTCCGCGTCGTCGAGCAGCACCGGCACGAGGTGGGGGCGCTCATCGAGCACACGGTGCGCACCTGGGATCCGGGAGAAACTTCGCGACGGCTCGAGCTCGCCGTGGGGCGGGACCTGCAGTTCGTGCGGATCAACGGGACGCTGGTGGGCGGCCTGGTCGGGCTCCTGCTCTACACTATCTCTCGTCTCGCCGGGTACTGACGCTGATCGTCACCTCCGGCAGCGCCCCCCACTTCGCCCACCGCTCCGGCGCGAGCGCGTAACGCGTCGCCGGCCGCCCACCGACCGCGAGCGAATCGAGAGCCGCCCGGTAGCCGCGCCTCGACGTATTCCGAAGCGCCACCGCGCTGCGCATGAACCGTTCGGCCGACCGCGCGTCGTCCCAGATCACGTACCAGACCAGGGCCGGTCCCTCCGCCGGCTGGTAGAGCCGGTAGCGGTCGCCGCCCCAGCCGATCGGCATCACCGTCTGTACCTCATCCGACCCGGCGAGCGTCGCGAGGATCACCCGGATCTCGGCCTCACCGAGCACGTCCTCGTAAGCGACGCCCTGCTCCTGGGGGAACGCCATGGGTACTGGGACGTCGCCGCGGGCGTAACGGTCGGGATGTAGGACCTGCTCGGTCGAGACCGGCATGCGGGGCCCGTACGGCATCGCGCCCCGGCGCTCCCGCTCCCACCAGTGCATGAACTCCGCGCCTTCGAGGTAGGGAAAGATCAGCGTCTCCCGCAGCACCAGCGGCGCCCGGCGGAAGACCGGCATGGACGACTGCTGCCGCCGCACCTGCTCCCGATACATCTCCCAGAACTGCGGGTTCTGCGCCACGTCGTGGCCCGGCGCGAGCACGTCGAGCGACGCCAACGTCGCCTGTCCCTCGAGGATCGCCTGGGCGGCGGACAGCCGGTCGTTGTTCTCCCGGGCGTCGAGAATGGAGTCGAGCGGGAGGTGCTGACCCTGCAGCGCGTGGATGAGCTCGTGGGCGAGCACCAGACTCAGCTGGGTTCGGTCGGCGCCTTCCACCCCGAAGAGTGTGGCCGAATCGGGATCGTAGAACCCCGCGACCTGCTCGGTGTAGAGGTCCACCAGGAGCGGCCGCAGCTGGAGCGTGTCGGGAAGGAGACCGAAGAGACGGTAGGTCGTCTCCAGCCCGTGCAGCCGCTTGGGCGGCAGCTCCTCGTCCAGCTTGCGGATCAGGTACGCGCGGACCTGGTCCCGGCTGCGCATCGCCGATCGTGGCGGTGAG
Organism: Gemmatimonadales bacterium; assembly: GCA_036556505.1. Lineage (GTDB taxonomy): Bacteria > Gemmatimonadota > Gemmatimonadetes > Gemmatimonadales > GWC2-71-9 > CAVVWJ01. Next base: position 27,405 of record DATBJH010000029.1, on the reverse strand, counting down.
GTGAATCGGAGTCCGGTGGCCTGCTCGACCGGCGCCCGCAGGCTGTCCACCAGCCGCGCCAGGTCCTGCTCGCCCTTCGCCTGGGTCTGACGCGCCTCGCCTCGACAGGCGAGCGTCAGCGCGCACGCGACGAGAAGGCCGACGGCCCGATTCACAGGCCCAGCCCCGGTGCGATGTCGGCGAAGACCTCGCGCACCCGCTGGAACCCGCCGGTGAAGCCGAGCAGGATTGCCGCGATGCTGAGGCCGACGCCGAACGGGAGATACCCGTGAGCGCTGAGGTCCTCGGTGCTCTCCGGCGAGGCGGCCACCGTGCGTCGCCGCGCCAGCGCCAGCGCGCCGGCTCCGAGCGCGAGGCCCGCGAGCAGGCCGGTCCAGTGCTCGCTGCCGATCACGATGCCGGCCGCCGCGCCGAGCAGGCCCCAGACCTGCGCGGTCGCGCCGTGCAGCAGCCGCTTCGGCACCACGAACGAGAGGTAGTACGCCGCACCGGCGCCGACGATGCCGTAGAAGAAGCCCCACAATACGCTGCCGATCACGCCTGCGCCCACCGCCAGACCCAGGAGAGCGCCCAGCGCGAGTCCGGCCCCGATGAGGACGAACAGTCTGCCCCACCGGAACCGGGGCGCCGACGGCGTCGCCATCCCATTGGCGGTGGTCGGCTCCGGTGGCGGCACCGTGCCGTCGGCGGTGATCGCTTCGGGCGGCGGCACCGTGGCCTCGGCGATCGGCTCCGGCCGCGGGGCCCGACGCAGCGAGGCCGCCACGTGGAGGACGATGCCGACGAAGGCGCCCAATGCGAGCACCGGCCACACCGATTCCCACCCGAAGAATGCGCCGACCATTCCCATCAGCGCACAGTCCCCCCCGCCCATGGCCTCCTGACCCAGCACCAGCTCGGTCAGCTCGCCCACCAGAAGTATCAGGCCCGCGCCGAACAGCGCACCACGCACCGCATCCACCACCCCGCCAGGATCGGGCCACACGGCGAAGGCGAGGGCGATCGCTGTTCCGCCGAGGGAGAACTCGTGGGGAATGATGAAGGCTCGGCCGTCGCTCACCGCGATCCCGAGCAGGAGGGTAGACGCCACCGCGAGCTGCACGGCCACCAGGGTCGGGCCCAGCAACGCAACGGCACCGCCCCAGATGAGCGCCGTAGCGGCCTCGATCGCGGGATACATCGGTGAGATCGGAGTTCCGCAGCCGGAGCACTTGCCACGCAGGACCAGCCAGGAAACGACGGGAATGTTCTCGTACCAGCGGATCGCGTGTCCGCACTTCGGGCAGCGGGAGGGCGGATGCATCACCGACTGCTTCGGCTCCGCGCCCCAGCGCAGGATGCAGACATTGAGAAAGCTCCCGAGCGCCGCGCCGACCAGCGTGAACCAGACGACGATCGCCCAGGTGGGCAGGCCCGCATCACTCCACACGCGCGACCTCTCGAAGCAGAATGGCTGCGGCGACCGCCACGTTGAGCGACTCGGCCCCCGTCGCGAGTCGGATGGCTACGCGGCGCTGCGCGGCCGCCTCGAGCGTCGGGCTCACCCCCGCCCCCTCGTTTCCCAGTATCAGCCCGACCGCCTTGGCGTGCCCCTGCGCTGCGCCCGTCTCCAGCGGCACGCCGTCCGCCGCGGCAGCCCACAGCTCGACCCCGCGCTCCTTCGCCCACGCGAGAAATCTGTCCGCCTCTTCCGCGACGGCGGCCAGCCGGAAGAGCGCGCCCATGCTGCCGCGCACCACCTTGGGGTTGGTGAGCTCCGCCGTGCCCTGGAGCGCGACCACGCCCGCCGCCCCGAGACCGAGCGCCGACCGCAGGATAGTCCCGACGTTGCCGGGGTCCTGGACGCCGTCCAGCGCGAGGACGGGCCGGCCCGGCGCGACCCGGATGTCCGCCATGGTCCAGCGACGCGGCTCGACCACGGCCACCACGCCCTGCGGGTGCTCGGTATCGGCGAGCGCGGCGAGCTCGCTCTCGCTCACCGGCTCGATCCGCACCGATCGCTGCTCCAGCGCGCTCTTGAGGGCCCTCCCGCGGGTGGTAGCTTCCAGCGCGGGCGAGATGGCGGCCCCGCGGAGCGGCAGCTCGGCGGCCAGCGCTTCTTCCACCAGCCGCACGCCCTCCGCGAGCGCGAGTCCGCGACGCTCGCGGCCGCGACGTCGGTGCAGGTCGCGGATCATCGTCCTCAGAGGGCTGGTCATGGCCACGCTCGTCTCATGAAGATCGCCCTGACGATCGCGGGATCCGACTCCGGCGGCGGCGCGGGCATTCAGGCCGACCTCAAGACCTTCCACCAGTTCGGCGTGTTCGGCACCTCGGTCATCGTGGCCCTCACCGCACAGAATACCCGCGGGGTCGCCGCGGTAGAGACAGTCTCGGAGACCATGGTCGCCGCCCAGCTCGCCGCCCTGGCCGAGGACCTGCCACCCTCCGCGCTCAAGACCGGCATGCTCGCCGACGTGACCCACGCACGACTGGTCGGCAAGGCGATCCGCGAGTACGGGTGGTCGCCGCTGGTCGTGGATCCGGTCATGGTGTCCACGTCGGGGCACCGTCTGCTCACGCCGGAAGCGGAGGACGTGGTGCGCGAGAGTCTCCTCCCGCTCGCGGCCCTGGTCACCCCCAACCTCGACGAGGCCGCCATCCTCACCGGCCGCGCCGTGCACGACGAGGCGTCCATGGTCCGCGCCGGCGAGACCCTCCTCAGCTTCGGCGCCGGCGCCGCGCTGGTGAAGGGAGGGCACCTCGCCGGCGATGAGATCACCGATCTGCTCGTCACGCCCGACGGGACCCGCGCCTTTCGTCGCCGGCGGCTGGAGACGACGTCCACCCACGGCACCGGATGCACCCTCTCGGCCGCGGTCACCGCGGGGCTGGCGCTTGGCCGTGGCCTGGAGACGGCTGTCGCGGATGCGCTCGACTACGTGCACCGCGCCATCGCCGCCGCCCCGGGGCTGGGCGGTGGGTACGGGCCGCTGAACCACTCTGTCCCCCTGTCATCCCGAGCGTAGCGAGGGATCCTACCCGTGCCGGCAAGGTTCCTCGCTACGCTCGGGATGACAACCGTCCGACGACCCCATCCACCAGGCTCTCCAGATCCCCCGCCACCCGCGCCGCGACCTCGATGACCTCCGCGTGGCTCAGCCGCTCCCCCGTGATGCCCGCGGCCGGATTGGTGATCGTCGAGAACGCCAGGCAGCGCACGCCTCTCGCGCGCGCGGCGATCACCTCGACGGCGGTGGACATCCCGACGGCATCCGCCCCCATCCGCTCGGCCATGCGTATCTCCGCCGGCGTCTCGTAGCTGGGCCCCAGCACCTGCAGATAGACCCCCTCCTCGAGCGGGATTCTCCGCTCTCGCGCGACTTCGCGCGCCACCGCGCGCAGGGCACCGTCGTAGGGGTCCGACATGTCGGGGAAGCGCTCTTCCCCGGGCAGCAGGGGGCCGATCAGCGGGTTCCGGAACGTCAGGTTCACGTGGTCCGCGAGCATCATGAGCGCGCCGCGGCCGAAGGTGCGACGGATGCCGCCGGCCGCGTTGGTGAGGATGAGGGTGCGGACGCCCAGCGTCGCCATCGCGCGGACCGGCAGCACGACCGTCTCCGCTGCGTGACCCTCGTAGAGGTGGAAGCGGCCGCTCTGGACCAGCACCGGCGTGCCGCCAAGGGTGCCGGCCACCAGCTCACCCTGATGACCGACGATCGTCGTCGCCGGAAATCCGGCGATCTCGCCGTACGGTACCCGCCGCGCATTCTGGAGCCGGCCTGCCAGATGGCCCAGGCCGCTGCCGAGCACGATCGCGGTCTCGGGCACGTCGCCGAGCCGGTCCGCGATGGAGCGCGCGGCCTTGTCCACCCGCTCGGCCGAGGCCGCCGGACCCGCGGTCACAGCAGGATGCCGGCGATCGTCGCCGAGAGGAAGTTCGCCAGCGTCCCCGCGATCATCGCGCGGAAGCCCAGCCGGGCCAGGTCGTGCTTCCGCTCCGGCGCCAGGGCCCCGATGCCCCCCAGCTGGATGCCGACCGAGCTGAAATTGGCGAACCCGGCGAGGGCGAACGAGGCGATGGTGAAGGAGCGGGGGTCGAGCGCCTCGCGCATGGGACCGAGCTGGGCGTAGGCGATGAATTCGTTCAGCACCATGCGGGTGCCCAGGAGGCCGCCGATGGTCCCGCTGTCGTGCCAGGGCACGCCCATGAGGAACGCCACCGGCCGGAAAATCCAGCCCAGCACGGTCTGCAGGTCCGGCGGGAACCAGGGCAGCCACCCGTGCACCGCGCCGAAGCCGCCGTTCAACAGGGCCACCAGCGCGATGAACGAGACCAGCATCGCCATCACGTTCAACATCAGGTGCAGGCCCTCGCCGGTCCCGCGGGCGGCCGCATCCACCAGGTTCACGTCGGTCTTGGGGATCTCCAGCCGCACGTTGCCGTAGGTCTCGGGCGTCTCCGTCTCGGGCTCCATCAGCTTCGCCATGAGGATGGTGCCCGGCGCGGTCATGATCACGGCGGTGAGCAGGTGTCTCGCTTCGATGCCGAAGGCGATGTAGGCGGCCATGATCGAGCCCGAGATGTGGGCCATGCCCGAGGTCATCACGGTCATCAGCTCGGAGCGGGTCATCCGGGGGAGGAACGGCCGGATGGTGAGGGGCGCTTCGGTCTGTCCCATGAAGATCGAGGCCGCCACGTTGAGGCTTTCCGCGCCGCTCGCTCCCATGACCCGGCTCATGACCGCGGCAAAGGCCCGGACGATCACCTGCATGACGCCGAGGTAGTACATGATCGCGAAGAGCGCGGAGACGAAGATGATGGCGGGGAGTATCTGGAAGGCGAAGATCACGCCGAGGCTGGAGTTCGGCTTGCCCAGCTCCCCGAACACGAACTCCGATCCCGCGTAGGAGTAGTGCAGGATAGCCGTCACCACCGCGCCGAGCCGTCGGAAGAGCGCCTGACCCGCCGGCACCCGGAGCACGAAGATCGCGAACGCCACCTGCAGCCCGAGCCCCCACGCGACGGTGCGCCAGCGGATGTTCCGACGGTCGCGCGACAAGGCGAAGCCGATCCCCATGATCGCCGCCAGTCCCACGAGTCCGGTCAGCCGGGTCCCCAGGCTCGCCCCCGTCGGGGCCGCCGGCGGGACCGTCTGAGCAGGGGTGGAGTCTGGTGCGGGGGCCGCCTGCTCCTGCGGCATCATCTCGCCCCAGCTCTTTCCGACCAGTCCGGGCACCATCCACGAGCCGGCCACCGCCAGCGCGCACAGCAGCAGGGCGAGCAGCGCTCGCCCGCTCACCGAATCGTCTCCAGCTCGCTCCGCACTTCGGCGCACAGCGCGCGCCGCTCGGGCCAGGGGAGGAACCCACCGGCGAAGGCGTCGAGGATCATGCGGTCGATCTCCTCACGGGTGAAGCCGAGCGCGGTATGGGCGGTCCAGTACTCGTCGCTCAGCGTGACGCCGCACATGAGCCAGCCGTCGGTGCAGAGGGTGACGGCCACTCCTTGGTCGAAGTACTGCCGAACCGGATGATCCGCGGCGCGAGACACCGCGTGGGTCTGCACGTTGCTGGTGAGGTTGATCTCGATCAGGATGCGCCGGTCGCGCACGAAGCCGAGCAGCGCCGGATCCTCGTAGAGCCGGGTGCCGTGGCCAATGCGATGGGCGTGGCACCGGCGGACCGCGTCGGCGATGGACGCGGCGCCCGCGGCCTCACCGGCGTGCACCGTGATGCCGAGGTTGCCCTCCAGCGCCGCGTCGAAGGCCGCCGCGTGGGCACCGGCTGGTCGTCCGGCCTCTCCCCCGGCGAGGTCGAAGGCCACCACGCCGCGGTCGCGGTAGGCCACCGAAAGTCGCGCGATCTCGAGCGAGACCGCCGGATCGTAGTGCCGCAGGGAGCAGTTGATGACCCGGGTCACGACGCCGAAGTCGCGCTCGCCCCGGGCGAGGCCGGCCAGCTCCGCCTCGAGCGCCCGCTGCATCGAGAGCCCCTGGCGCCGGCTCAGCCAGGGACAGTAGCGGACCTCCAGATACCGGATCCGATCCCGCGCGGCGTCCTCCACCATCTCGTAGGAGACCCGCTCGATCGACTCCGCGCTCTGGAGCAGCGGGATGGTGTACTCGAAGCGACGGAGATAGTCCTCCAGATTGGCGGCGTTGTCCACCCGCATGAACCGGCGGAGCTGAGCCGGATCTCCCGTCGGAAGATCGAACCTCGCGTCCCGCGCCAACTCGATCATGGTCTCCGGTCGGAGCGCCGCGTCGAGGTGGGTGTGCAGCTCCGCCTTGGGGAGCCGCCCGATCAGCTCACGCGTCGGCATCGCGCTCCTCGGCGGCCCGGCGGGCGCTCACCACGACGCGGAGAATGGACCCCTCCGCCAGGGTGGCGTCCGGTGCCACTTCGATCCCCCGGGCGTCGGTCACGACGGCGGCGCCGCCGGCGAGCTTCCGCTCCAGCTCCGCGTCCAGCGCGCGGACCGCGGCGCGGACGTCGGCTCCTTTCCCGACCTCGAGTGGAACGGCGTTGACGAAGACCCGCATGCGCGGCTCAGCGACGGGTGGACTGGAACGCGGATGAGGCATCGGCGTCGACCGGCTGGGGGAGGCGCCGAAGGTAGGCGGCAACGGCCTCCGCGTCTAGCAGCCCGACCCGCTCGACCGGGGCGCCGGCCAGCACGGTGAAGCCTCCTCCGCCCGCCGCCGTCGCGTCATCGGTCGCCAGAGTGTAGCTGTCCCGCGGCTTCACTTTTCGGCCGTCCACCAGCGTGACCTCCTTCACCCGTCGCCCGGCCGGCGCGCGCGGATCGAAGCGCACCCGGCCGCCGGCGAGGTGCACGGCGGGGCCCTCACGGTCTCCCAGCGCTTGCTCCATCACCTCCTGCACCTGCGCGCCACTGAGCGTGAGCCGCAACAGATCGCTACCCTCCGGCTCGACCGCCCTGAGCCGTGCCAGCGTGACGGGCCCGGCGGGGAGGTCCGCGTGGATCGAGACGTTACGCACCAGGCCGAGATCGGCGCGGGCCAGGTTCCGCCTCGCCTCCGCGATGACACCACCCAGCGGGTATTGGGTGCCTCCGCGCACGAGCGGACGCTTGAGCTGCGCCACGGGGCGGCGGGCCAGGCTGTCACGCCGGCGGGCGAAGCTGTCCAACGCCGCCGCCATCGGCGTGCCGGGCGGCGCGGGGCCAGGGTCGAGTGACACAAGGCGGGTGCGGAGCTCGAGTCCTCCGGCGGGGGTCTTGACCAGATCGCCGACCGCGAGCGAACCCGGGCCCGCCGCACTCACCACCGGCACGCCGGCGATGCGGGTCTCGACCGTGTCCACCCCGTCGCCGCCGAAGATGAGGCCCACGCCGCTTCCGCGCAGGCCCTCGGCCAGATGGACCAGCTCATCCTGATCCGTATGGGCGACGAGAATGGTGAGCGAGGGCCTGGCTGCCCGCACTTCGGCGAGGGTCTCGTGCAGCCCCAGCTCGCCGGCGCCGAATCGAAGTGTCGCGGTGCGCTCCGCCGGCTGCTGCTGCTTCGTGTCGGGCGTGATGTAGCCGATGACGGCGATCCGGTAGCCGGCCAGGTCCAGCGTCGTGCTGGGGGTGAGCCAGGCCGGGCGGCGCCCCGTCGCGCTGTCGAACACGTTGGCCGCGAGCCACGGGTACCCCGATTGGGCCACGCGGCTGGGGAGCGAATCGGCGGAGCGGTCGAAATCACGTTCGGCCAGGGCCGACGCGGCGAAGCCCATGCGGTTGAGCAGCGGAATTTCGGCCCTCCCCGTAGCGGCGCCGCCGCCGTCGAGACGAACCGTCGGGCACCGGCACGCCGCCGCCAGGCTGTCCATCATGCCCGCGAGTGCGCCGGCCGAGTCGAGACGGCCATGCAGGCCGGCGGTGCCGAAGACACGGAGGAGGACGGTGTCGCGCGGCGAGGCAGACACGATCTCGGGTTGGACTCCGTAGATCTCGCGCACGGTCCTCGCCGCGGCCTCCGGGACGATCCGCCATTCCGAGGGCTCGATGCGCGCGGGATCGAGCGGGCCGCGGGCGAGCTCCTGCTCCAGGAGATCCCGGATCCACTCCCCGCGGTCGTAGACCACCGGCGCGTGGGCCACCATCGCGTATCCCCCAGCGCCGCTTTGCCGGTGGCTGTTCACCGCCAGCGTGAAGCTGTCCGAGGGCGTGACCTGCCGGCCCCCGACGGCGAGGTTGCGGATCCGGTTCCCGACCGGCTGCCGGAGGTCGATGTCGTAGCGGGCGCCCCGCACCAGGTCGAAATCGTACCCCGGCACGGCATCGTCGATCGAGACCCGGCCCGCAGCATCCACCCGGAAGAACCGGGCGCTGTGCTCCAGGTAGGCGCGAAGCTCCGCGCCGGAGATGCGCACGGCGCGGAGGGTGTTCTCGTAGGGATAGAGGCGCAGCAGGTCGCGCCGGTGGATGGTGTCGCCCGGAAGCCCGACGCGGACGTCGAACACCGGTCCGGCCGCGAGCGTCGCTCCCGCCCGCCGGCGCTGGACCTCCAGAAGCCAGTCCACCAGCGGCGTCGGCATCGCTCGGCCCGACGCGGCCGGCAGCGGTGCCAGCGTCATCCCGATGCCTTCGCTCACCCACGCGCGCACCGCATCGTCCACCGGCTTGAGGCGCTGCTCCGCCACTGCGGACGGCGCCACCCCGGCCGTGGGCACGAGCTCGGAGCGGACCCGTCCGACCTCCCACCCACGGCCACGCGGCCGGACCATGTCCACGTGCACCACGGCGACCGACGCCGCGTTCGCCTTCGGCTGCACGTACCGCACTTCGCCGAGGGTGGAGTCGCGGATTTCCGCGTGTGAGTGGCCGACGATCACGACGTCCGGCCGGGCAGTCATGGTCGCGAAGCTCCCGGCCGCATTTTCGGCGCCCACCCCGGCCGTGTCGTAGCTCGACGGTCCGGCAATTCCGCTGTGGGCCAGTGCGACCACCAGATCGGCGGAGCGCCGCATGGCGGCGAAGGTCGGCCCCGCGGCCGCGTCGATACGCCCGACCCGGATCTTGCCCCCCAGCCGGTCACGGTCCCAGATCATCACGCCCGGGGTGGTGAACCCGGTGACACCGACCCGGATCGCACCGCGGCGCAGCACCCGGAACGGACTCACCAGAAGGCTGTCCGACGGTACCCGGAACACGTTCGCGCTGACGTAGGGGAAGGCGGCGTCGGCCAGCGCCCGCTCCAGCTCCGGTAGGCCCCAGTCGAAGTCGTGGTTGCCCGGCGTAGCGGCGTCGTAGCCGACCAGGTTCATCGCCTCGACGATGGGGTTCGGTCCCCGTCGGCCGTCGCGTGCGGAATAGGCGGCGAAGGCGTTTCCCTGGAGGATGTCGCCGGCATCGAGCGCGACCACCTGCCCCGGATACCGTCGCCGCAGCGAGTCCACCACCGTGGCCACGCGCGTGAGGCCGCCCGGCCCGGCCCGATCCGCGAGATAATCCCACGCGGTGGCGCGGCCGTGCACGTCGGTCGTCGCGACGAGCACGACGTGGGCGGTGTCCGGAGCTTGGGTGACGAAGAGCGATGCCGCGAAGAGAAGCGAGAGCATCGCGGGGGAATATAGGGGGGCGGGCTCTACTGCGGCACGATCTTGAACACGCTCCCGCTCACGGTCAGGACGTACAGCTCACCGGCGGCGTCCTCGCCGAAGCTGGTGATGGGCTCTCCCGGACTGACCCCCGGCTGATCCACCGCCTCGGGTGCCCCGGCGTCCGCCGGGAAGCTCTTCACCCAGCCCTGGCAGAAGTCGCCGAAGAGATACTGGCCCTGCAGCGAAGGCAGTGCCGGCCCGCGATAGACATAACCGCCGATGACCGCACAGCCGGTCTGATGGTCGTACGTAAAGGTCGGCAGCGTGAGTCCGGTCTGGTCGCAGCTCCGGCGCTGGCAGTCCGGACCTTCCATGACGCTCCAGCCGTAGTTCACCCCCCGTCCCCCGCCGTCGGCTGCGCGGGCGCGGTCGATCTCCTCCCACTGGGCTCGGCCGACCTCCCCGATGTACAGGTCACCGGTCTCGCGATCGAAGCTGAAGCGCCACGGATTCCGCAGGCCATAGCTCCAGATCTCGGTCCGTGCGCCCGCCGTGCCCACGAACGGATTGTCCGCGGGCACCGAGTAGCCCGAGCCGGCCGACACGTCGATCCGAAGCACCGAGCCGTTGAGATCCGCGAGCGACTGGGCCCGCCCTTCGTCGTTACCGTCATCGGACCCGCCGTCGCCCAGACCGATGTAGAGCATGCCGTCGGGACCGAACGCCATCTGGCCCCCGTTGTGGACGTTGCTCGGCTGCTCCACGCTCAGGAGCGGGGTCTCCGAGGCCGGGTCCGCGCGGTTCGGATCGGCGGATACGTGGAACAGGAGGATCTGGGAGTTTCCCTGAAGGTCGCTCAAATGCACCACGAAGCGGCCGCTGGTGACGTAGTCGGGGAAGAAGGCGAGGCTGAGAAGCCCCTGCTCCCCCTCTTCCGAGACCCTTCCGGTGAGATCGAGGAACGGCTCGGGCAGCAGCTCGCCGTCCTGAATGATTCGAATCGTTCCCGCCCGCTCGAGCACGAACAGCCGTCCATCGCCCGGCGGGGCGGTCAGGCCCATGGGGAACTCCACGCCGCTCGCGATCAGCTCCAGACCGGCCTGGCCCGTCGGGGGCGGGGGCGGCGGAGGAGGTGGGGGCGGCGGAGGTGGCGCGGTGGAGGAGACCGTGATCGCGATCGCGCCGGCGACGGTGTCGACGGTGGCGCTGATCTGGGCCTCGCCGGCGCTCAGTCCGCTGACCATGCCGGAGGCCGATACCGTGGCGACCGCGATGTTCGCGCTGGCCCACTCCACGGTGCGATCCTCGATCGCGTTACCGTCGCCGTCGCGGGGAATCGCCTGGAGCTGGACGCTATCGCCGACCGCGATAGTCGTGGTGGGGGCCTCCACCGTCACCTGGGCGACGGCGGGAGGGTTGTTGTCCTGGAGATTTCCACCGCCGTCACCGCAGGCGAAGAGGAAGCCTGCGAGCGCGAGGAGGCCCGGGCGCAGCGTCGGCATAGACGATCAATATACCGGCCGGCGCCGGCCCGGTGACGCAGATCCCGGGCGCCGGCTGCCCGCCTAGAAGCCGCTGTCGATCGTGAGCCCGCTGGGCACCCGCGTCGGCACGAACCGGCTCAGATCGCGCGAAGCGGGGTCGGTGAGCGCCTTCAGGAACTCGGTGATCTGGTCCACCGTCTCCGCCGGGATCACCAGGTTGCGCAACCGCGAGTCCCGGGTCACCAGGATGTCCGAGGCGGTGGGCAGGAGCGTCCCCTGGAGCAGGGGCTCGAGCTGGCTCGGGTCGTAGGCGCGTAGCTTCGCTTCCACCTGGCTGTAGTGGTCCACCCAGGCGCGCAAGCTCACGATCGCGCCGTCGTGGCCGTAGGGGCCGGTCAGCTCGACGTTGCGCAGCGGCGGCGTCCGGAACTGGTATTTGTGCCGCGCGTCTCCGGTCTGGCGCATCCGGCCGAAGTCGTCCCGGCCGTCGGGGCCGTTGCCGAAGCCCGGGCCGATCTGCGGCGTGGCCACGTTGTGGAACTTGCTGTCGGTGAACAGCGGGCCGTTGTGGCACTGCGAGCACTTGGCCGTGGTCAGGAAGGCCCTGGCACCCAGCAGCTGTGTCTCCGTCATCGCGTCGTTGTCCCCGGCCAGCATGCGGTCCCAGGGGGTGTTGGTGGCGCCGAAGACGTTCGCGATCCAGCAGCCCATGGCGTTGCCGGCATGGGCGAAGTTGAGGCTGTCGAAGGAGACCGCGTTCGGGTACGCGGCCAGGAACATCGCGCGGTACTCCGGGATCGCCCCCAGGCGCCGCATCAGGAACTTCCAGGTGCGCTGGTGCTTGTCGTCGGGAACGGCGGCGAGCTCGTTCCCGGTCTCGGCCCGCATCTCGGAGCGGGAGAGCACCGGAAACATCGGCAGCGCCGAGACCGTCCCGCACTCCAGGACCGCCCGCTGGGCCGCCAGGAGGTTCGCGCCCGGTGTGCGGACCACTCCGTTCGTGTTCACGAACACCCGGCCGTCCCAGGTGAGCGTGTTGAGCGCGTGGAGGTTGAAGAGCGCTGGTGCGCTGCGATGGACGAATCGCCCCTGCGGGTGCACCCGCGCGAGACCGACCCCCGTGCCGCCCTGCCCGATGGCGACACTGCGTCCGTCCACCGTGGCGGTGCGGCTGAGGTGGCAGGTCATGCAGGAAATGTCGCGGTTGCCGCTCAGCTCCTTGTCGAAGGCGAGCGCCTGTCCCAGCAGCGACAGCGCCGGCCGGACCGCGGGCGGCTTGGCGAGCGCGGTAATCCCCTGGGCCGCGGCCAGCTGCCGGACCTCGTTCGCCAGGGCGATCGCCTCTGTCGTGGCCGAAGCTGTCTCACCGCGGCTCGACATCACGGGGGACTGATCCACTGGGGCCGTAGCGGAGTCGCCGCAGCCCGAAAGCCACAGCGTCGCACCCACAGCCAGGGCGCCGGCGAGATTTCTGCGCGTCATCGTGTCGACTCGGTGGAGGATAGCGCTGCCTGGGTGACTCGCGGCGGAGCCGTCGCGCCCCGCGCACGCAAGGAGAAGCGACTCCCGTGCCAGTTGTCGCGCAGCTGCGAGTGCCAACGCTTGCACGAATTCAGGGCTTGTTCATGCCCCTGGCCATATATATGTTCAGGCGCATATGAGCATCCCTACGGCGACCGATATCCTCCTCACCGTCGCGGAGCCCACCCGGCTCCGGATCCTCAACTGCCTGGCGGCGGCGCCGCTCTTCGTCTCCGATCTGCAGGATGTGCTCGACCTGCCCCAGCCCACGGTCTCCCGCCACCTCCAGGTGCTCCGGAAGGCCGAGCTGGTGCGCGACACGCCCATCGCGCAGTTCGTGCTCTATCGTCTGCGACGCGACGCCGGCGCGCCCGGCCGGCTGCTCTCCGCGATCCTCGACGCCCTGGTCCAGGATGACGCCGGGCTGCGGGCGGAGCGGGAGCGCGCCGCTCACCGGAGCCGGTCGCATACCCACACGCGGGTGCAGGAGCCCCACGCCCTGAAGGCGGCGCCCCGCGCCAGGAGGCCGACATGACGTACCGCATTCTCGTGGTGGACGACGAGCCCGACATCACGGCACTGGTCGCCTATCACCTCGCCAAGGCGGGCTTCCGGGTATCCACCGCCGCGAACGGCCCCGACGCGCTGAAAGCTGCCCGGGAGGAGAAGCCCGACATCGTCATCCTCGACCTGATGTTGCCGGGGATCTCCGGCTACGACATCCTGGCGGAGCTGCGCAAGCGGGAGGAAACCAAGGACGTCGGCGTCATTCTCCTCACCGCGCGGCGGGAGGAGACCGACCGCATCCGCGGCCTCACCCTCGGCGCCGACGACTACCTCACCAAGCCGTTCTCGCCCCAGGAGCTTTCGCTCCGGGTCCGCGCCCTGCTCCGCCGGCTCGCGGCGCCGCCGGTGACGGCGGGCTCCACCCTGGCCGCCGGGCCGATCACCATCGACCGCTCGGCGCATCGGGCCAGCATCGGCGGCGAGGAGCTGAGCCTGACGGCGACGGAGTACAAGCTCCTGCTCACGCTGGTCGAGCGGCGGGGCCGGGTGCAGACCCGCCCGCAGTTGCTGGAGACGGTCTGGGAGGCGCAGCCCGACATCCAGACCCGAACGGTGGACATGCACGTTCAGCGACTCCGCACCAAGCTGGGCGATGCCGGTAAGCTGATCGAGACGGTCCGGGGCTTCGGGTATCGGTTCAGGGGCACCGAGCGGGGAGTCCGCGCCCGGTGACCTTCGCCACCCGGCTGGTCGCGGGCACGCTGCTGGTGCTGGTGCTCGCGGTGGCGGTCCTCCTCTTCGTGGCGGAGCGCTCGCTGCGGCGCGACCTGGTAGGGGACATCGAGCGCTCGCTGGAGAGCGAGGTCACCCTGATCCGCGAAGCGCTCCCCCCGGACTCACTCACCTGGGGCGAGACCGTGCGGCGGCTCGCCGCCAACCAGGGCAACCGGCGGATCACTCTGGTGGATTCGTCGGGCCGGGTGCGCGCGGACAGCGATTTTCCTCCCGGGCCGCTGCCCGCCATCGAGAATCACCTCGACCGGCCGGAGATCCGCGCGGCCCTGGCGGGCCGTACCGGCGTTGCCACCCGGCGCAGCGAGACGGTCGGGCGCGACTTGCTCTATGTGGCCCTGCCCGGCGGGCCCGGCGCGATCCGGATCGCCGCGGATCTGCGCCAGGTGGACGAGACCGTGCGGCGGGCGCAGGCCGCAGTGGTCGGCGCTTCGCTGCTGGCCCTGCTGGTGGGCGCCCTGCTCGCGCTGGTCGCCGGCCGCTCGATCGCCCGGCCGCTGACCCAGATCACGGCGGCCGCGCGCGCGATCGCCGCGGGTTCCCCACCCCGTTTCCCCCGCTCCGGCGTGCCCGACATCGACGCCCTGGTCCAGGCGCTGCGCCAGATGCACCGCCAGCTGGCCGACCGGTTCGAGGAGTTGCGCCGGGAGCAGGCGGAGAGCGCGGCGCTGGTGGAATCGATGGTAGAGGGGGTGGTCGCCGCCGACGAGCGGGGACGCATCGTGACCGCCAATCCCGCCGCTCGCCGGCTGCTGGGGTACGACCCGCTCGACCCGCTCCCCGACCTGGCCGAGCTCTTCCGCGCCAAGGCGGCGCGCGAGGTGGTGGATTCGGCACTCGGGGGTACGCCGGTCCAGGACCGCGAGGTCGAGCTGGACGGCCGGTCGGTCCTGCTCAATGCGCGGCCACTCCCCGCCGGGGGTGCGGTGCTGGTGATGCACGATCTCACCGAGCTCCGGCGGCTGGAGGCGGTGCGCCGCGACTTCGTGGCCAACGTGTCCCACGAGCTGAAGACGCCGCTCACCTCGATCTCGGGCTACGCCGAGACGCTGCTCTCGGTGCCACCGGATCCCGAGATGGCGCGGATGTTCCTCGGCACGATCCTGGGAAACGCCCGCCGGATGCAGCGGCTGGTGGACGACCTGCTCGACCTCTCCCGCATCGAGTCGGGGCGCTGGCAGCCGACGCGCACCGAGATCGACGTCGCGGGCGCGGCACGCGAAGCCTGGACCGAGGTGAGTGCCCGGCCGGAGGCGCGACAGATGGAGTTCGGAGTGCAGGTGGAGCCCGGCGCCGAGAAGCTCTGCGCCGACCACGACGCGGTCCGGCAGGTGCTCACCAACCTGTTGGAGAACTCGCTCCGCCACACGCCTGCGGGTGGGGCCATCACCTGTCTCGGCCGGCGGGAGGGGAGCGGGATCGCGCTGGCCGTCCGCGACAACGGGACGGGCATCACCCGCGAGCACCTGCCCCGGATCTTCGAGCGGTTCTACCGGGCAGATACCTCGCGGTCTCGTGACGAGGGAGGCACCGGCCTGGGGCTGGCCATCGTGAAGCACCTGGTGGAGGCACATGGCGGCCGGATTTCGGCGGAGAGCGAGAGGGGCAAGGGCACCACGGTCACCTGCTGGTTCCCCGACGTCTGAGTCAGCGAGAGAACCGCTGGAACGGCGGTCCGACGTCGACGTGCACCATGTCAGCCGGAGTGCCGCCCTTCGCCAGCTGCCTACAGACTCTGCTCCGAGCCTCCTCAGTCGTGACGGCGATGCGGATCTGATTCGCCACCTCGTCGATGCCTGCGAAGGTCAGCTCCTCGGCTCTTAGAGTCTCCAGTAGACGAACCTTCTCAGCACGCAGGCGTTCGTACGTGTAATTGGCCGACCGCACTTTCAAGACCAAATCATCCAGCCCTTGGTCTCTCAGGTATGGCTGGACTGCAGCCCGGACAGCAGCCCTGTCCGGCTTGCCGACGACGGCCACGACAAGCTGACCTTCCGAGATGTACATCCCGGCGAACCCGGGAAGTCGTCCCTCGTTCGTGCAAGCCGAAGCAAGTGCGATACCGCAAGCAAGTGATGCCGTTTGGGCGCACTCGAGCCGGGGA
Organism: Gemmatimonadales bacterium; assembly: GCA_036556505.1. Taxonomy (GTDB): domain Bacteria; phylum Gemmatimonadota; class Gemmatimonadetes; order Gemmatimonadales; family GWC2-71-9; genus CAVVWJ01. Next base: position 11,466 of record DATBJH010000029.1, on the reverse strand, counting down.
AATCTCCAACCTGCACCCATCGATGCATTCTGAGCCATCCTGCCTCCGAATAAGCGAACCCTCAACGCTTGGAAACGGGGGACACGTCTCAGGGGGTTGGGAAGGCTTCGACAATATTGGGCAGTGAGGGGAGGTTAGATGTACCAAGCAGGTAACGTGATGTCACGTTGCATCCGGGCGGGCGGCTAATTCTTGCTAGTTACCGCACCTTGAGCTCTGGATAAACTCCTCTGTGGCTGATTTAGCCATTGACCACGGACTGTCGCTGTTCACTCGAGCCCACAGAGCGCGACTCAGCCAGGACCCCGCGATAGCTCCGATCCAATCGCTCGAACTCCCGGTCCCAGCTGAGCGGCTCCACAGTGCTCCTGGCACCTCGAGCCAGTCGCCGGCTTAAGCCCCACTCGGTCGCGATCCGGACCATCGCCAGCGCCATGCCCGGCACGTCGCCCGCGCGGCAGGCGATGCCGTTCCGCCCGTCCCGGAGGTGGTCGCGCACACCGCCCTCGGGCGCCGCGATGACCGGCAGCCCGCTCGCCATCGCCTCCAGCACGACCAGGCCGAGTGTCTCCGTCACCGAGGCGAAGACGAACGCGTCGCAGTTGGCGTAGAGGTCGGGCAGGCGGCCGCGCCGGTCGAGCACGCCGAGGAAGGTCACGCCGGGAGGGGCGGCCGCGCGCAGCTCCGCCTCGCGGGGCCCGGAGCCGGCGATGACCAGGTGGATCACGCCCCGGGGCACCATCTCGCTCGCCACCCGGAACGCGTCAACCACCTGAGCGACGCGTTTCTCCGTCGCGAGCCGTCCCACGTAGAGAAAGGTGTAGCGGCTTCCCATCCCCAACGCAGCACGCAGAGCCTCCGACCGACGCCCCGGATGGAACGTCTCGGTGTCCACGCCTCTGCCCCACACCTCCACGTCTCTCAATCCAAGGCGAAGCAACTCTTCCCGGGCGACACTCGACGGCGTGTACACCCGCCGGCTGGATCTGTGAAACCTCGCGATGTAGCCCTGAACCGCGCGCTTGATCCAGCCGGCGCCGTATGCCTCCGCGTACCGCGCGAAGTCAGTGTGATACGAAGACACCACGGGGATCCGGCGCCTGGCAGCCGCCGCCTTGCCCGCCCTGCCGATGCCGAATTCCGTCTCACAGTGCACCAGGTCGGGACGAAAGCCGTCAATCAGTACTCCGATGTCGGAGCCGCGCGGGCGGGCCAGCCGTACCTCGGGATAGAACGGCATCGGGACACTGGCGAAGTCGTGCACCTCTCCAGGTGGGTTGCCCTGGCTTCCGTCGGTCTGCAGTCCCGTCGGATAGCGGGGCGCAGCCACCGCGCAGGTCCAGCCTGCCCGAGCAAGCCCCTCGACCGAAACGGCCGTCACGACAGAGACGCCGTTCACCTGCGGGAGATAAGTATCAGTACAAAAGAGGATGCGCATGTCGCTCGGGCGTGCGGGAGAGCGCAAGCTGGCAAGGCCGAGTCACGGACAGGTGAAGAACTGGTCTCGGTTGGCATGGAACGGGGCGTGAACGAATCGTTACGTCGGTGTGGCGGGCCGACCGCGCCAAAGTGGCGGATGGAAATGACCTTCCTCGCACATGACCGCACCACTACTGGTCCGGCTCAGCAGCCACGACCGGGCGTTGATCCTGCGCTGCGCGATGTCGCCGGCGGCGCCGCGGGTGTCGCGTCTCGGCTGGACGGCCATCACGCACCTGGGCGGCACTGTCCCATCGCTCGTGGCGGCGGGGGTGCCGCTGCTGGCCTGTTGCGAGCTCTATCGCGTCGGCGAGCTGGCCCTCGCGAGCGTGGTGCTCTCCCATTTGCTGGTCCAGCTGGTCAAGCGAACAGTCGGTCGCGGCCGCCCGGCGCTGGAGTGCGACCTCAGCGCGATCATCCGGGAGCCTGACCGGTTCTCGTTCCCCTCGGGTCACGCCACGGCCAGCTTCTCCGTCGCACTCGCGTACGCCGTGGTGTTTCCCGGGTGGTCGGGGCCGTTGCTGCTGCTGGCCGCCCTGGTCGGCTTCTCCCGAGTCCGGCTCGGCGTGCACTACCCCAGCGACGTGGTGGTCGGACAGCTCCTGGCCACCCTCACGACGATCCTCGTGCTGGCCGCGCGCTGACGCGCGGGCTCAGCCCAGCTGATTGGCGTAGCTGAGGAATTTGAACCGGCCGCCGCGCTCCAGGATCTTGCTGACCAGGCGGACCGACACCATGTCCCCCGCCTCCGTCTTCCAGCGCACGGTGCAAGGGCCGTAGATCGTGTTCTCGCCCTCGCGATGCGGCGATACACCGCAGTCGTAGTCCACCAGCGTCATCGGGTGCCCGCCATAGCGCGTCAGCGTCTTGCGGGCCCCCTCATTGCTCCGCTCGTACAGTATGAACCACATGAGCCCGGGCTCGAGGTCGTAGGGCGGCTTCCCCTCGACCGCCGTGGGGTAATAGAGGTAGGCGAACTCGGCTCGCGAGACCGCGAGGCGCGCCATGGTCGCCGTGTCCGCCGCGGCGATCGCGCGCACGAAGGCCGCTACCAGCTCGTCCCGGCTGTCCGCCCCGCCGGCGAGTGCATCGACCGGAGTGAGGCCGTCGCGGAACCGCCGCAGCGCCTCCTCCCGCGGGAGGATGCTGTCCACCACCCGACCAGTCTTCGGCAGGTCGGCGCGGGCGTCGGGGCTTTCGCAGGCCGCGACAGTTGTGAGCATCAATGTCCCGAGTATCGCTTTCACAGAGTCATCCTGTTCATCAGGGCGAAGCGACGGACGGGCGGAGCCATCCCGCGCTCCGCCCGCCCTGCCCTTCATCCTTGGGTTACTGCGTGACGTAGTTGGTCCAGCCTTCCCACCACTTCGCCCCGGCGGGATCCGCCGCGCCGAAGTAGGTGGTGTTCTCCAGCGTGCCGCCGAAGAAGTCGCCGGTGAACTCCGACGGAATCTCCACGGTCCCCGCGCCCGACTCGGCCGGGGATCCTGCCGGCGGCGTCCAGTCGAGTCCGGGCGCCGTCAGGCTGGTGAACAGCGCCGCGGCGGTGCCGGCGTCCTGCACGTGGTTCGCGGCCGTGAACACGCTCTCGAAGCCGAAGTTATCGCCGCCATCTTCATCGTAATTGGCGGTGTTCTCAGCGAACAGCATGTTGACTACTCTCAGCGAATCGGAGGTCAGCCGGTCGTTGGTCTCGGCCTCCCGCACCGAGAGCCCCTGGCCCTGCCACCGCGCGATGATGCCGTTGGTCAGGTAACCGCCCGTGCCGCGGCGGAGGACGATCCCCACGTCTCCGCCCTCGACGTGCGTGACGCTGGTGGGAGTGCCGATCAGGGTGAAGTTGGCGAAGACCGGCACGGAGAACGGCTCGCTGTCGAACCCGGCGTCGCAGCCGACGCCGTTGCAGCCGTCGGCCTCGAAGCCCTCCGGATCGGTGGACGGCTGGCCGGCGTCCGGAGCGGGGTCCAGGCGGGTGGATTGGAACCCGATCAGGAACTGGTTCCGCCCGCGGTAACCCTCGGTCCAGTCGAAGTGCTCGTCACCCGACTCGTAGGAGACCAGGAACCTGCCGTCCACTGCGCCGCCCCACCACTCGAAGCCGTCGTCCAGGCCCGCGAGGCTCTGCACGAACTCCAGCGTCGTGCCCGACCCCACGGCGTACATCGAGAGGCTGTTCAGCTCCTGCCCGGCGCCGCCCGAGACGTCGTAGCCGGCGAACTCGATCCGCACGTAGCGCAGCGTGCCGCTGTTGTCGGTATTGTCGGTGCCACCCGAGTACACCTCGGTCACGCCCTGCGGCCCTTCGGTCAAGACCTCGCCGCTCCGGTTGATGACGCCGTTGCCGATGATCAGCAGGCCACCCCAGTCGCCCGGCGCGCGGGAGCCTTCGGGCTTACCCGAGGTGAAGACGATCGGCGCTTCCGCCGTGCCCTGCGCGTCGATCTGGGCGCCTCGCAGGATCCAGAGCGAGCTGCCCAGCACCGCCGTGTCGCCCACGATCGTGGTGCCCGGCTCGATGGTGATGGTCGCACCGGCGGCCACCTTCACGTAGCCGCTGAGGACGTAGAGCGTGTCGGCGGAGAGGCTGCGGTCGGCAGTGATGCTGCCGGTGAGGGTGTCAACCGCCTCCCCTCCACCGGTTCCGGCATCGACCGTCACCGTGCTGCTGAAGGTACCGGTTCCCTCGGCGTTCGTTGCCGCCACCTTGTAGCTGTACGCCTCCTCCGCAGTGATGTCGGTGTCGGTGTACTGCGCGCCAGTAATGGTGTCCGCGAGCGTCTCGAAGGTGCCCGATGCGCCCACAGCCCGCTGGAGGACATAGCTCGTGGCCCCGGTCACCGCCGTCCAGGTGACGTCGATGCTGAGGCCGTCGTCGGCGCGCGCGGCGGCCAGTCCGGTCGGTGCCGGCGGTGTCGCGGGGGGGTTGTTGCCGCCGTCGTCGTCGCTGCAAGCGGCGAAGGTGAGGGCCAGGAGCACCGCCGCGGCGGGGCAGAGCCTGCTCAGGGAGAACCGCATCAGTTCCTCATCGGAGAAGGGTTGGCTTCGGTGCCCGATCAGCGCACTCGGTAAGGAACACCGCTGAGTAGCGACCGCAGTACAGGAGCGTCACGATCCCGTCACCGGACTTCAGGGACTCCACGTCGCGCCGAACGAGAAGACGCGGCCGGCCTTGTAGCGCACCCGGGTGATGTCTCCTTGAATCACCTCGTAGGGCGAGTCGAGGAGGTTTTTCCCGTCCAGCCGGAAGGTCGTGTTGTTGAACACGGGGAACTGCACCGACAGGTCCACGATGTGGCGCGCCTGCTCGTAGGAATCGGGGAAGGGTCGGGCTCCCGCCTCGACGACGCGTGCGCCCACCACGTTGTAGAGCGCGGTGGCGTTGACCCCGCTCCGACCGGAGTACGTGAGCCCACTGTTCACCACGTATTCGGCCTGACCCACCATGGGCCGGTTGGCGTTGGTGAGCACGTCGCTGCCGGGGGTGATCTCGCTCTGCATCAGCGTGGTATTCGCGAACACGGTGAACGGCGCGAACCCGGGGGACAGGAAGTCGAGGTTCTTGCGAATCTCGAGCTCCACACCGTAGTTGTCGGCGCTCTCCGCGTTGCGGAAGCTGTTGGCCAGCGCGCCGGTCTGGTTGACGAACACCCGCTCGATCGGATCCTTGAAGTGCTTGGCGAAGGCCGCGATGCTCAGCACCTCGCCAGGCCGCGGATACCACTCCCAGCGCAAGTCGTAGTTCTGGATCAGCGCCCGCTGAAGCGTGGTGTCGCCGAAGGTGATAACCCCGCCCAGCGGCTCGAACGAGGAGGTGTTGGAGATCTCCCGGTACTCCGGCCGCGACAACGTCTGACTCGCCGAGACACGGACGATCTGGTTCTCCCGTAGCTGGTAGTTGAGCGAGAGCGCCGGGAGCAGGTCGGTGTTGTTGCGGAAGACCTCCGCCGGCACGCCCTGCTGGTCCAGTGTGTTGAGATCCAGCTCCCAGTGCTCCAGGCGGGCGCCCCCGATCACCCGGAGCCGGCTGCTCAGAGGCATCTCCACCTGGGCGTATCCGGCACTCAGCCGGTCCTTGGCCTTGTACTGTCCGCCGAACGGATTGATGAAGAGGTTGAATCGGCCGTCCTCGGCGAACGGCCCCGCGAAGATCTGTTCCGGCGGGAGGGCGCGGTCGGCCGACGAGAGGCCGCGGTTGGTGATGTCGTAGGGCCGGCTGTCGGCCGTGCGATCCACCGCCCTGTAGGCGCCGCCCACCTTCACCGTGACGGGGTTGCCGGACGAGCCAAGGAACAGCCGGTAGTTGCCCAGTGCCTCGTAGGCGTCCTCGTCCAAGTCGCTGAACGTCCGGGTGGCGGAGCGCGGGCCGCCGAACCAGGCGACCGGGGTGGCCGCATGAGTCACCGGGTCGATCTCGGCGGTATAGGCGATGTCGGAGCGATCCGGCTCGCCGCGGGTGACGAAGGACCCCGACAGCGACCAGTCCACGAGATGCTGCTCACCCAGCAGGTGCTCGCCGGTGAGCTGGTGGGAGCGGACGGCGCGCTCCACGAACGTGAGCCGGGTGACTTGCAGGTCGGTGTTGAACTCCTCATTCTCGCCGGCCAGGTCGATGGACTCGTTGTCGGCAGTCCGGTTGTAGGTGTTGTTGAAGGAGAGCTTGGTGGCGGTGCCGATGCGGGTGCTGATGTTGGCGATGCCGCCCCAGAGCACGGTGTTTCGGACCGTCTCGCCGAACGACTGGTTCATGGGCCGGAACGTCCCCGTGGATCCCACCGGCTGAATGAGCGATCGGACCTCTTCGTTGCGGACTTCCTGGCCGTAGTTGTAGGTGAACGATCCGATATACCCGATCGAGTGCCCGAACACCGGGTCCTCGCCGCCGAGCGTGAACCCGAATCCGCCGTTCGCGGTGCCGTCACCGATGGAGGGCGACCAGGCGTTCCGGAACGAGCCGATCATCGTATTGACTTCTTCCCGGCTTTTGCCGCTGAGGCTGCTGACACCGTGGAGCGGCTCCGGGAGGTCGCGCACCGAATTGGAGAATCCGAGCCATTCACCGCCCACTCGAGGGGCGCGGGCCATCTGTTTGCCCGTGGCCAGACTGTTCAAGCCACCCGACACGGAGAAGCTCACGACGCGACGGGCCGGAAACTCGCGGGTCTTGAGGTTGACCGAGGCGCCGCTGAAGTCACCGAACTGGTCGGGCGTAAACGTCTTGGAAGTGGTGACACCCTCCAAGAGGCCCGCTGGGAACAGGTCCAGGGGCACGATCTTGCGCTCCGGCTCGGGACTCGGGAGCCGGGCGCCGTTCAGTGATGTCGTGGTGTAGCGCTCTCCCAGCCCGCGGACGAAGACGTAGCGCCCGTCCTGAACACTGACCCCGCTGACCCGCTGCACCGCCTGGCCGGCATCGCTGTCGGGGCTCTTCTGGATCTGCTCCGCGGTGATCGAGCTGACGATGTTGGTGGCGTTTCTCTGTTCGTCCAGCGCGCGATTCACCGTCCCGCGCTCGGCTTCGGCCGTCACCGCGATCTCCTCGAGCTGCACGACCTCGGTCGAGAGGGCGATGTCCTGCGCCACCGACCCCCCCTCGGGTACCACGACGCCCGTGACCACCTTGGGGCCGAACCCGATCATCCGCGCCCGCAGCGACACCGGGCCCGCCGGCACGCGCTCGAGGATGAACCGGCCGTCCACCGCGGTGACGGCGGTGCGGTCGGTCCCCACGACTTCCACCGTCGCGCCGGCGACCGGGCTGCCCTGCTGTCCTTCCACCACTCTCCCGACCACGCGGCCGGTGCCCTGGGCGAGGAGCCGGGGCGCCACGGCCGCACACAGGGAGAGAACCAGAGCAGCTCGAACCAGGGATCGTGTGGTCATGGCATCGGGGGTGGGAGACGAAGGTGCCCATCGCGGCCGGTCGGCCGTGCAGCCAACGAAGGTCTGTGGGTCTCGTTTCACCGGCGGCACAGGAATGCAACGGGAGTGTCACGCGAAGGGGGGCGGCGTTCCGGGACGCCCGCTTTACGCCTTCGTTACAAACCGGAGTGCGGTTCGTGACGGGCTCCGGGCTTCTTCGGGGCGGCTAACAGGGCCGGTGACCACTTCGAACAACGGGGAAGGCGCGCATGCACGCTCTCGCTCGCGGGACTCTGGCTGTCACCCTCCTTTTCGTGGTGCTCGCTGGCCACCTGGCGGCCCAGGCGAGCTATCCCAACGTCAAGCTCACCGGCCGGCTCCAGGAACAGATCTACTACTTCGACAACGACGACTACGCTTCGACCACCGGTGTGAACAGCAACATCTTCACCCGCCGGGCCCGAATCGAGGCCAGGGGCGACATCTCGGAGAACGTCTCGGTCTACATCCAGCCCTCCTTCGAGGGCGGCCGGAACCTCTCGGGCGTCAACACCACCTGTACCTCGAGCCCGGTTCCGGATGGCGGCGGCACGCCCATCATCACCTGCCGCACCACGGGACGCAGCGGCCTCAGGCTCCGGGACGCGTACATCGACGTCCGGCTCACCGCCGCGGCCAACAAGTCGGCGATCTATCTCCGCGCCGGGCAGGAGAAGCGGCCGTACAGCCGCTACGAGCTCACCTCCTCGAACAACCTCCCCTCGATCGAGCGCGGTGCCGGTCAGGGACTGCTGCCCGTCGCCTCGAACGACCTGTTCGGCAGCGCGGGGTTCCTCTCCCACGACGTGGGAGCCAGCATGCGCCTGGAGCACAGGCTCGACGACGTGCGGCTGATCACCGTGAAGGTGGGCGCCTACAACGGGCAGGGCGAAAGCCTGAACGACGTGAACAACAGGAAGAGCTTCGGGGCGCGGGCCACCGCCGCCGTGACCCAGAAGATCGACGTGGGCGCTTCCTGGTTCACCCACGATGCGATCGTGACCACGAACGACGTGCCCGACTCCAGCTTCACCAACAGCGCCTGGGACCTCGACGCCCAGTACGGCAAGACCGGAGACGAGGGACTATACGCCCTGGTGGAGTATCTCCAGGGCGAGGGCGCCTCGGCCGCCACGCCCACGATGCGAGGCATCCAGGCGGTTGCCGCCTACAACCTGCGCACGAGCAGTCCCACCGCCTGGCTGTACGCCATCGAGCCCTTCGCCAGGGTAGATCTGGCCGACCCGGACACGGACACCGACGACGACGGCGCCACCGTGTTCACCGCCGGTATCGGGCTTTACATGTCGAGCAAGGCGTGGTTCCGCCTGGCCTACGAGCGGCAGGACTTCCAGCTGACCGACGCGCCCAGCATCAGCGGCGTCCGGAGCATGCTGGCGGTGAGCTTCTAGCCGGCCACGGTCGCGGACATCAACCTGAGGACATCGGCATCATGCGGACATTCCGACTCGCGATCGCCGGCGCGCTGACACTCGCGGCGCCACTCGGCGCGCAGACCCTCACGGGAGCGGGAGCCACCTTCCCCAATCCCATCTACACCAAGTGGTTCGATGCGTACAGCAAGCAGACCGGCGTGCGCATCAACTACCAGTCCATCGGATCCGGCGGCGGCATCCGCCAGTTCACCGAGGGCACGGTGGACTTCGGGGCCACCGACGGCCCCATGACGGACGCGCAGATCCAGGCCGTGAACGGCAACGTGCTCCACCTGCCGACGGTGCTCGGCGCGGTGGTGGTGACCTACAACCTGCCGGCGCTCGGCGGGACCAAGCTCAAGTTCGACGGCGACCTCCTGGTCGACATCTTCATGGGCCGGGTCACCAAGTGGAACGACAAGAAGATCGCGGCGCTGAACCCGGGGGTGAAGCTGCCCGATGTGGACGTGATCGTGGTGCATCGGTCCGACGGCTCCGGCACGACGTACGTCTTCACCGACTTCCTCAACAAGTTCTCTCGCGAGTGGCGCGACAAGGTCGGCTACGCGACGGCGGTGAGCTGGCCGGTGGGCCTCGGCGGCAAAGGCAACGAGGGCGTCACCCAGCAGGTGAAGCAGGTGGAGGGGGCCATCGGCTACGTCGAGCTGATCTACGCGCTCTCGAACAATCTGCCCTTCGCCGACATCAAGAACTCGAGCGGCGCCTTCGTCACCCCGTCGCTGGAGAGCGTCACCGCCGCGGCGGCCGGGACCAAGCTGAAGGCCGACACCGATTTCCGGGTCTCGATCACCAACGCGGCCGGCGCAGGAGCCTATCCCATCGCGTCGTTCACCTGGCTGCTGGTCCACAAGGACGGCAAGGACATGGCGAAGGCCAAGCAGATCAAGGATTTTCTATCCTGGATGATCGGCCCGGAGGCCCAGGCCATGGCCTCCGGGCTGCACTACGCCCCGCTGCCGAAGGATGTAGTGGCGCTGGTGGAAGCCCGCCTTCCCACCCTGAAGGCCGGCGGCAAGGCCATCGCCTCCAACTGAGGAGCTCTGTCGTGTTCACTCGCCTGCTCGCGTGCATTGCCTTGGGTCTGGTCGCGTCCGGCTGCGGAGGCGGTGACCGGCCCTCCGGCGGTGCCGATACCTCCGCGGCCGGTGCCTCGACCGGTGGAAGCGCCGCGCTGACCGGCGCCGGCGCCACCTTCCCCAATCCGATCTACACCAAATGGTTCGACGCCTACGCCAAGCAGACCGGCGTACGCATCAATTACCAGTCCATCGGCTCGGGCGGGGGCATCCGCCAGTTCACCGAGGGCACCGTAGATTTCGGCGCCACCGACGGACCGATGAACGACGAGCAGATCAAGGGGGTGAACGGCAACGTGCTCCACGTCCCGACGGTGCTCGGGGCGGTCGTCGTCACCTACAACCTGCCCGAGGTCGCGGGCGCGCCGCTCCGTTTCGACGGCGCCACCCTGGCGGACGTGTTCCTCGGACGGATCACCAAGTGGAACGACAGCCGGCTGGCCGCCCTCAACCCCGGGGCGAAGCTGCCGGCCAAGGACATCATCGTGGTCCACCGCTCCGACGGGTCCGGCACCTCGTTCATTTTCACGGACTACCTGGCGAAGGTCTCGCCCACCTGGAAAGAGAAGGTCGGGAGTGCTACTTCGGTCCAGTGGCCCATCGGGCTCGGCGGGAAGGGCAACGAGGGCGTCACCCAGCAGGTGAAGCAGTCCGACGGCGCGATCGGTTATGTCGAGCTGATCTACGCGATCTCCAACGATCTGCCGTATGGTGACGTGAAGAACGCGGCCGGCGAGTTCATCCGCCCCTCGCTCAAGAGCGTGAGCGCCGCCGCCGCCGGGAAGCTCCCGGAAGACACCGACTTCCGGGTGTCGATCACCAATCCGAAGCCGGCGGACGCCTATCCGATCTCGTCGTTCACCTGGCTCCTGATCCAGTCCCAGCCGCGCGACCCCGCGAAGAGCGAGCAGCTCAAGAAGTTCATCGACTGGATGCTGCAGCCCGAGGCCCAGCGCATGGCGGCGGACCTGCACTATGCGCCGCTTCCCGTCCCGGTGATCGAGCTGGTCCAGCAGCGGCTGGCCGCGAAGTGATCCAGACAGCTGATAACTGATAGCAGGGCCAGTCCTCGTGACGTGTCCGTTACAGTCCCGTGACGATCCCCCCGACTGCCCGGCGTAACATCCCCCCATGACGACCACCCTCGTGCGGGAGCCCGTCGTGGCGCCGGAGCCCGAGCGTCACGAGCCTCCGTCGCTGGAGCTGAGGAGCTACGGGGACCTGCTCTTCCGCTGGCTTCTCACGCTCGCCGCCGTCGCCATTCCGATTCTGCTGGGCTTTCTGGTCTACGAGCTTTGGGTCGGCTCTCGCCTCGCGATCGAGCGGTTCGGCTTCGCATTCGTCACCACCAGCCGGTGGGATCCGGTCGCCGAGGAGTTCGGGGCCTTTCCGCTGATCTTCGGCACCCTGGGTTCTTCCTTGCTCGCCCTGCTGATCGCGGTGCCGCTCTCCCTGGGTGTGGCCATCTACCTGACCGAGTTCGCGCCGAAGGCGGTCCGCCAGCCGGTCGCTTTTCTCATCGGGCTGCTGGCCGCGATCCCCAGCGTGGTCTACGG
>DATBJH010000028.1:0-7915 GCA_036556505.1 Gemmatimonadales bacterium | reverse complement strand
TTCCTTGCTCGCCCTGCTGATCGCGGTGCCGCTCTCCCTGGGTGTGGCCATCTACCTGACCGAGTTCGCGCCGAAGGCGGTCCGCCAGCCGGTCGCTTTTCTCATCGGGCTGCTGGCCGCGATCCCCAGCGTGGTCTACGGACTTTGGGGCATCTTCGTCCTGATCCCCGTCCTCCGGACCAGCGTCTTCCCCTTCCTCCGGGATACGCTCGGCTTTCTGCCGTTCTTCCAGGGCCCGATTTACGGGCCCTCGATGCTCTCGGCCGGAATCATCCTCGCCATCATGGTGATGCCGTACATCATGTCGGTCTCTCGCGAGGTTCTGCTCGCAGTCCCGGATACCCAGCGCGAGGCGGCCCTCGGGCTCGGCGCGACCCGCTGGGAGGCGGTCGTCACTGCCGTCGTGCCGTACGCGCGGTCGGGCATCATCGGCGCCATCATCCTCGGCCTCGGCCGGGCGCTGGGCGAGACGATGGCGGTCACCATGCTGATCGGGAACCGCCACGAGATCGCGGCCTCGCTCTTCGCCCCCGGCTACACCATGGCGGCCGCCATCGCGAACGAGTTCTCCGAGGCCGTGGGCGACATGCACCTCTCGGCCCTGGCCTACGTGGCGTTCCTCCTGTTCGTGGTTACCGTGCTGGTGAACGCCGGCGCGCGCCTGCTGATCTGGCGGGTGGCCCGCGGCTCGGGAGCCGGGAGTAAGGCGCTGTGAACCGCCGGGTACTGCGCCGCCTGGTGAGCAACGCGATGGTCGGACTGATGATCCTCGCCGTCGTGGTGGCGCTGCTGCCGCTCTTCTTCATCCTGTTCGACCTGGTCATCCAGGGAGCGGGCAGCCTCTCCCTCGCGTTCTTCACCCGCACGCCGGCACCGGCGGGCGAGATCGGCGGCGGGGTGGCCCACGCGATCGTGGGCACGCTCCTCATCGTGGGCGCCGCGAGCCTGATCGGGCTTCCGCTCGGCATCGCCGCGGGCATCTACTGCGCCGAGTACCCGGGCAGCCGGCTCACCTGGATCACTCGCTTCGTGGCCGACGTGCTGAATGGGACGCCCTCGATCGTCGTCGGCGTCTTTGCCTGGGCCTGGATCGTGGCCACACAGAAGCACTTCTCCGCTCTGGCCGGGAGCGCCGCGCTGGCGATGCTCATGATTCCGATGGTGCTGCGGACTACGGAGGAGATGATCAAGCTGGTGCCCAACTCGCTGCGCGAGGCGGCCCTGGCGCTGGGATACCCGCGCTGGCGCACCAGCCTCTCCATCGTGGTCCGCACCACGATGCCGGGCATCGTGACCGGCAGCCTGCTGGCGGTGGCTCGAATCGCCGGGGAGACCGCACCGCTCCTCTTCACCGCGCTCGGCAGCCAGTACATGAGCCTGGACCTCAACCAGCCCATGGCGGCCCTGCCGCTCACCGTCTTCACCTATGCCACCGGCCCCTTCGAGGAGTGGCATCGCTACGCCTGGGCCGCGGCCCTGGTGTTGATCCTCGTGGTGTTCGTGCTGAGCGTCGGGGCGCGTCTCGCCATCCGCCGGAGGTTCTCGCTCAATGGCTGACGCCACGCTGCGGGTCGCGCCGCCCAAGGCGGCGGCCGCCTTGCCGGAGACCGCCGTCCGGATCGAGACCGACAAGCTCACCGCGATGTACGGCAAGTTCACGGCGGTGAAGAGTGTCTCGCTCTCCTTTCAGTCGAACCGGGTCCACGCGCTCATCGGTCCGTCGGGCTGCGGCAAGTCCACCTTCCTGCGGACGCTCAACCGGATGCACGAGCTGGTGGAGGGCGGCTGGATCACGGGCCGGGTGCTGCTCGATGGCGACGACATCTACGCGCCGAGGGTGAACGCGATGCAGCTCCGCCGCCGGATCGGGATGGTGTTTCAGCGCCCCACCCCGTTCCCGACGATGTCCATTTACGACAACGTGGCTGCCGGACTTCGAGTCCAGCGGCCGCTGCCGAAGCTGGAGATGGACGCCGTCGTCGAGCGCTCGCTGCGCCAGGCGGCGCTCTGGGACGAGGTGAAGGACCGGCTGCGCGCGAGCGCGATGGCGCTCTCGGGGGGCCAACAGCAGCGGCTCTGCATCGCCCGCACGGTCGCCCCCTCGCCCGACGTCGTGCTGCTGGACGAGCCCACGGCGTCGCTCGACCCCCAGGGCACCCAGCGGATCGAGGAGCTGCTCTTCGAGCTCAAGAAGATGTTCACCATCGTCATCGTCACCCACAACATGCAGCAGGCGGCGCGGGTGTCGGACACCACCACATTCTTCTATCTCGGCACCATGGTGGAGTCCGGCAACACCCGGCAGATCTTCACCGCGCCGCGGAACGAGCAGACCGAGGCCTACATTACGGGAAGGTTCGGATGAGCGCGACCGTGAAGCCGAGGACCTCTTACGTGACCACGCCCAGAGCGACGCTCGCCCCCCGGCAACCGCCCACCCCCGGCGCGGAGCGCGGCGCGCCCGCGGTGGACGTGCGCGGCTTCTCCTTCTGGTACGGCGAGCGACAGGTCCTGCGGAGGCTCGAGTTCGGCATCGAGCGCAAGGCGGTCACCGCCATCATCGGGCCGTCCGGTTGCGGGAAGTCCACCTTTCTGCGCTCCATCAACCGGCTCAACGATCTGATCACCGGGATCCGGCACCAGGGCGACCTGCTGGTGGAAGGGCGCTCGGTCTACTCGCCGGGGACCGACCTGGTCGCGCTGCGGCAGCGGGTCGGCATGGTGTTCCAGCGCCCCAACCCGTTCCCCAAGTCGGTGTTCGACAACGTCGCCTATGGTCCGGTGCTCAACCGGCTGGTGCCCCGCCGCGACGTTCCCGACCTGGTGGAGCGGTGTCTGCGGCAGGCGGCCCTGTGGGACGAGGTGAAGGACCGCCTGGAAGAGCCCGCGACCGGACTCTCCGGCGGTCAGCAGCAGCGCCTCTGCATCGCGCGGGCACTGGGTAACCAGCCGGAGCTGCTCCTCATGGACGAGCCTTGCTCCGCCCTCGACCCCATCGCAACCCAACGGGTCGAGGAGCTGATCTTCGAGCTCAAGCGGGACTACACCATCGTGATCGTGACTCACAACATGCAGCAGGCCGCCCGGGTGTCGGACTACACCGGGTTCTTCGACCGCGGGGAGCTGATCGAGTTCGACGAGACCGAGCGGATCTTCACCAGCCCGGCCCACGAGCGGACCGAGGCCTACATCACCGGGAGGTTCGGATGAGCCTCGACGCCCACCGGCATTTCCACGACGAGCTCAGCCACGTCAAGGTCCGCCTCCTCACCATGTCCGGCGAGGCGGAAGCGGCGCTGAGCCTGGCGGTGGAGGCCCTGCTGGAGCGCGACGTCGAGAAGGCCCAGCGGGTCATCAAGGGCGACCGCGTCATCGACAGCATGGAGGTGGAGATCGAGGAGCAGTGCATCAACCTCCTCGCCCTCCAGCAGCCGATGGCCCGCGACCTCCGCATGCTCACCTCCGCGCTCAAGATCGCGAACGACCTCGAGCGGGTGGGCGACCACGCCGTCAACATCGCCCAGTCGGCGGAGCGGCTGGCCCAGAGCCGCCCGATCGCGCCCGAGCCGGAGATCGTGGAGATGGCCCGGCTGGCCCGCGACATGCTGTCGGACGCGCTGGAGGCCTTCATTCGGGGCGACGCCGCCGGCGGCCGGGAGGTCTGCCTCCGGGACGACAAGGTTGACCAACTCCACCGATCCGTGTTCCGTATTCTGCTGACGCATATGATGGAAGACCCGCACATGATCGGTGCGGGCATGGAGCTCTTCCTCGTCAGCCGGAACCTGGAGCGGGTGGCGGATCTCGCCACCAACATCGGCGAGGACGTCGTCTTCCTGGTGGAGGGCAAATCGATCAAGCATCACGCCGAGGACCGGGGCGAAGCCAAAGTCACGGCATGACGGAGGGCGGCAACGGCGCCGAGCGCGAGCGCATTGCCGCGATCGACGTCGGGTCCAACTCGGTCCGGCTGCTCGTGGCGGAGTACGACCGCGCCTCCGGCCTCAGCATCGTGGACGAGCTCAAGGACCAGCCGCGCCTCGCGGCCGGGCTCGCCCGCACCGGCTGCCTCAGCGACGCCGCGATGGACCGGGCGATCCAGACCCTCGGCCGGATGCGCGAGGTGTGCCAGCGGCGGGGCGTGCGACGGATCGCCGCGGTCGCGACCGCCGCCGTCCGTGAGGCCGAAAACGGCCCCTGGTTCGTGCGCCGGGTGCGCCAGGAGCTGGACATTCCCCTCCGGATCATCGACGTCGAGACCGAGGCCGCCCTTTCCTACCGGTCCGTCGCGCATCATTTCCCGCTCGCAGGCGAGCGCACCCTCGTGGCCGACATCGGCGGCGGGAGTCTGGAGCTGATCGGCGCCGTGGATGGGCTGGTCGAGCTCACCCTCTCGCTCCCCCTCGGTGCCGTGCGGCTGACGGAGCTCTATCTGCCGGGAGAGCGCTCGATTCAACGCGAGATCACGGCGCTCCGCAAGTACATCCGCAAGCAGCTGAAGCGCGGGCTTTCCAGCCGGGAGTGGGCGGCGGCCGCGGTGATCGGCTCGGGCGGCACCTTCACCACGCTTGGACGGGTGAGCCGTGCCCGCCGCGGGATGGCGCCGGGGGAGTCCATCCATGGGGTCACGGTGGACACGGCGGAGGTGGAGCGGCTGCTGGACTGGCTGGCGAGCCGCACGCCGGAGGAGCGGCGCCAGGTTCCGGGGCTCAATCCCGAGCGGGCGGACATCATACTCGCCGGCCTCGCGGTGACGGCCGAGCTGCTCGACTGGGTGCGGACCCGGAGCCTGACGGTGAGCGCGTTCGGCTTGCGCGAGGGGCTGCTGCTGGAGATGGCGGGTGCCGCGGAGCCCGTGGTGCGGGATCCCCTCCGGCTCTTCCGGGAGTTCGTCGAGCGGTGCCAGTCGGACCGTCGCCACGTGGAGCACGTGCGCAAGCTGGCGCTTCAGCTCTTCGAGCAGCTCGGCCGGACACTCGGTTGCGGCCCGGAGGAGCAGCTGGTGCTGGAAGCCGCGGGTCTGCTCCACGACGTCGGCCAGCTGGTGAGCTACCCCAAGCACCACAAGCACAGCTACAGCCTGATCACCCATGCCGAGCGGCTGGGGCTCTCGCCCCGGGACCGGCAGCTGGTCGCCCTGGTGAGCCGCTATCATCGACGGACCGGGCCGAGAAAGCGGCACCCGGAGTTCGCCGCCCTCCCACCCGAGGATCAGGCGATCGTGCGACGGCTCAGCGGGATTCTGCGGGTCGCGGACGGGCTCGATCGCGGCCACTCGGCGGCCGTCAAGCGCGTCACCTGCCATCTGGACGGGAAGGCCCTGACGCTCGCCGTCACCCCTGCCGCCAAGGGCACCGACCTCGGGTTGGAGTGTTGGGGGGCATCCCGGAAGGCCGACGTCCTGGCAAAGCTGCTCGAGCGCGACATCGTGGTCACGGCCCGCGCGCGCTAGGCTCCCTGCGACCACCCTGCGCCGACAAAGCTGACCTAGTAGCGCTCCCGATAGACCAGCCCGTGCTCCATGGTCCGCGCCAGCGCTCGGTGCTTCGCCACCAGATCGGGGTCCTTGAACACCGAGATCAGCAACGCACCGGCGAGGAATCCTCCCGCATGCGCCCAGAACGCTACGCCGCCCGATTCATCGCCGAGGCTCGGCAACCCGCCGAGGATCTGGAGCAGGAACCAGTAGCCGAGCATGACGTAGGCGGGGACGGCGATGCGGGTGATGAAGAAGCCCAGGATCACCAGCATGTGGACCCGCACCTTCGGATACAGCACGATATACGCGCCCATAACCCCACTGATCGCGCCTGAGGCGCCGACCATCGGAATGGCACTTGAGGGATTGACGAATGTCTGCGCGGCAGCTGCCGCGAGGCCCGAGAGTAGGTAGAAGGTGAGATACCGAACGTGGCCCATCGAGTCCTCGACGTTGTTACCGAAGAGCCAGAGGAACCACATGTTCCCGATCAGGTGCAACCAGCCGCCATGCAGAAACATCGAGGTGAGCGGCGCGAACCACTCCTGCCTGTCGTCCATCACGCAGGCCAGGGTGTCGCTCATCGGCACCGAATACCCCTCCGGCAGGCGCCCCAGAAACTCGCCGGGAATCAGCCCCAGCTCGCAGACCGACTTCGAGAGGTAGGGCTCGGCCCCCATGCCCTGGACCAGCACCCATGCGGCCACGTTCAGGCCGATGAGGAGATAGGTGACAGCGGGGGTGGCTAGAGTGGGGTTGTCGTCGCGGTAGGGGAACATGGAAGAAAGGTAAACACGGCGGGCGGATGGGGTCGCGCCGACCCCACCCGCCCGCTGACTCTAGAGGGCCCTTCTCCCCTGCACCAGCTGCATCACCGCCAGGATAACGGCCACGATCAGCAGCACGTGAATGAACCCACCCAGCGTGTAGGACGAGACCACTCCCAGCAGCCAAAGGACCAGGAGGATCACGAAGATCGTC
The DNA here is from genome assembly GCA_036556505.1 of Gemmatimonadales bacterium. GTDB lineage: Bacteria > Gemmatimonadota > Gemmatimonadetes > Gemmatimonadales > GWC2-71-9 > CAVVWJ01. Next base: position 1,455 of record DATBJH010000028.1, on the reverse strand, counting down.
CACAGCATGACTTGCCTCCCTTGAGTTCGGTGTCCGGCGTTTCGTCGGGCACCCGTGAAGGTTCGCCGGGCCCATCCCGGCCCACGGGGCTCGGGCTCAGGATAGCGCAGCCGGTTCAGGACCGTCGTGAGACGGGTCACGCGGCTCCGTCAACCCCAAGAACAGGCGGAATTTGCTGCCATTATGGCAGCAATATGGGGTATGGGACTTGCCCCTCCCCGCGCTGTCGAGTTTCTCCGGTGTCAGAAGGGCAACCGGAGCCAATCGCATTACCCAGACTGGAGTGGACATGGCGTCGAAAATCATCGGCATCGACCTGGGCACCACCAACTCGGTTGTCTCCGTGATGGAGGGCGGCGACCCCGTCGTCATTCCCAACGCCGAGGGTGGCCGGACGACTCCGTCCGTGGTGGCTTTCACCAAGGACGGTGAGCGCCTGGTCGGCCAGGTGGCAAAGCGCCAGGCCGTAACCAACCCGAAGAACACCATCTTCTCGATCAAGCGCTTCATGGGTCGTCGGATGAACGAGATCCAGGAAGAGATCAAGAAGGTTCCCTACAAGGTCATCGAAGGACAGAACGGCCTGGCGGCCGTCGAGATCAGCGGCAAGCGGTACAGTCCGCCGGAGATCTCGGCGATGATCCTGCAGAAGATGAAGCAGACCGCGGAAGACTACCTTGGCCAGACGGTGGAGCGCGCCGTCATCACGGTGCCCGCGTACTTCAACGACGCGCAGCGCCAGGCCACCAAGGACGCCGGCAAGATCGCCGGCTTGGAGGTCCTCAGGATCATCAACGAGCCCACCGCGGCCGCGCTGGCCTACGGGCTCGACAAGAAGAAGGAAGAGAAGGTCGCCGTGTTCGACCTCGGCGGCGGCACCTACGACATCTCGGTGCTCGAGCTGGCGGAGGGCGTGTTCGAGGTCAAGAGCACCAACGGCGACACCCACCTGGGCGGTGACGACTTCGACCAGCGGCTGATCGACTGGCTGGTGGCGGAGTTCAAGAAGGACCAGGGCATCGACCTATCCAAGGACCCGATGGCGCTCCAGCGCCTCAAGGAGGCCGCGGAAAAGGCCAAGATGGAGCTGTCCACCACCACCCAGACCGACATCAACCTGCCGTTCATCACGGCGGACCAGACCGGTCCCAAGCACCTGAACCTGTCCATCACCCGGGCCAAGTTCGAGCAGCTGGTGGATGACCTGATCCAGCGGACCATTCCGCCGATGAAGCAGGCGCTCAAGGACGCGGGGCTGGATCCCAAGCAGATCGACGAGGTCATCCTGGTCGGCGGTTCCACCCGTATCCCGAAGATCCAGCAGATCGTGAAGGACTTTTTCGGCAAGGAGCCCAACAAGTCGGTCAACCCCGACGAGGTCGTGGCGATCGGCGCGGCGATCCAGGGCGGCGTGCTCGGCGGCGAGGTGAAGGACGTGCTGCTGCTCGACGTCAC
>DATBJH010000027.1:0-58981 GCA_036556505.1 Gemmatimonadales bacterium | reverse complement strand
GAACAGACAGGACCGCCCGCCGCAGCTGAATCGTCAGTCCGAAGCGTTCCTCCGTGGGCCAGGAATCAGTGGCCGCGTAGATCTGCAGGGCCATCTGGTGAGCCACCTGCCAGGCGTCGAGCCGCTCGTAGGGTCCCATGCTGTCACAATACAGACTCTGGACAGGGCCCGCTGACCCGCTCTACGCTCGCCGTACCGCCCTACCGCCGTACCGCCTTACCGCCTCCAATCATCTCCTCCACCCGCTCCACCAGCGCGCCCGGCGTGAACGGCTTCTGCACGAAGGCACTCGGCGGTCCGAGGCCGCGCAGGATCAGCTCATCGTCGGTGTAGCCCGACAGGAAGAGGATCGGGAGATCAGGCTGCTCCACCGCCAGGCGCCTCGCCAGTTCGCTGCCGCCCATCTCCGGCATCATCACGTCCGCGATCACCAGGTTGACCGAGCCGCCGAACTCGGCCAGCCGCATCAGGGCCTCCCACCCGTGCCCCGCCTCGAGCACCCGGTAGCCCTGCTCCTCCAGCGCCGCGCGCGCGAACCGCCGCACCGGCTCTTCGTCTTCCACCAGCAGGATGATCCCCTCGCGCCGGGCGAGATGGGTGGTGAATCCCCCGACCGGTGACTCTCCGCGCGCGAGGGGCAGGTAGACCCGAACCGTCGTTCCCCGACCGGGCGTGCTCTCCACGTCCACGTGGCCTTCGCACTGCTTGACAATCCCGTAGACGGTCGCGAGACCGAGACCGAGCGCGCGGCCGTTCTCCTTGGTGGTGAAGAACGGCTCGAAGATCGAGGACAGGACCTCCGGATCGATCCCCTTGCCGGTGTCCCGCACGCTGAGGGTGACGTAATGGCCGGGCGGCAGCTCCGGACTCGCGCGCGGGTCATAGTCGGTGATCTCCTCGTTCGCGGTCCCGATGGTGAGCCGACCGCCGTCGGGCATCGCGTCGCGCGCGTTCAGGACCAGGTTCATCACCACCTGCTCCAGGTGGCCGGGGTCGGCGCGCACCATCCCGATGTTCGGAGCGAGAACGGTGACGAGCGAGAGGTCGTCGCCGACCAGGCGCGGAAGCAGCCGAGCCAGGTTGCTCACCAGCCGGTTGGGGTCCACCGCCTCCGAGTCAGCGGAGTGGTGGCGCCCGTACGCCAGGATCTGCCGGGTGAGCTTCGCCGCCCGCTCGGAGGACTGGCGGATCTCCTCCAGGCCCTCGTACTGGGGCTCGCCCGGCCGCAGATCGCGCAGCAGCAGGCTGGTGTAGCCCTGGATGGCGGTGAGCAGATGGTCGAAATCGTGGGCGACGCCGCCGGCGAAGCGGCCCAGCACTTCCATGCGCCGCGCCTCGCCCAGCTCACGCTCCAGCCGCTCGCGCGGCCCCAGGTCTCGCGCCGTGACCACCACACGGTCGGGGCCGATCCAGTTGCGGGGTCGGTCCGCGAACGCCTCCACGCTGCGCCAGGTGCCGTCCACGTGGAGCAGCCTGAACGCGACCGGCTCGCCGGGATCGGCGCCGCCGGCGATCGCGTCGAAGGCGGCGAGGGCCGCCTCGGCATCGTCCGGGTGGAGGAACTCGGCCAGCGGGCGGGACCGCATCTGATCCGGGGGCCAGCCCAGAAAACGGGGCAGGGACGGACTCGCGGTCCCGATCCGCCACTCCGAGTCGAGGGTGAAGATGAGGTCGGAGGCATGCTCCAGGAGCAGACCGAACCAGTTCTGCCGCTCCTGGAGGGTGGCCTCCAACGTCTTCAGTCGCGTGGCCATCTGGGCGACCGCGTCGGCCAGGACACCCAACGGATCGTGACCGCGGACGCCGGCGCGGGCCTCCATGTCGCCGACCGCCATCCGCCGCGTGGCGGCGATCAATCGCTCCGCGCGCCTTACCCGGTCCCGTTCGACCCAGATCCAGACCGCGAGACACAGGGCCAGGAATCCCAGGGCGGTGTAGGTGTAAGTGGCCTCGTTCACGTAGGCTCTTTCAATTCCGACCGGTGGACTCTAGTTTAGGCCAGACTCTCAGAAACCGGATGAAAATGACTCTCATCGGCGCGGTGCTGCCGATCCTGCTCTCGGCTCTCACATCCGCTTTTCCCGCTCCCCCTGTCCGGAATGACTCGGCCGCCGTGGTTCGCCGGGTCGCTGCCACCGCCACCCTGGCCGCGCAGGAGTACCGCATCGGGGTCGTGGGCGGCAAAGTGGTGGCCCCAGCCGAAGTCGAGGAGGCCCGTCTCTTCCTCGAGGAGTCCCGCCGCGCCGCCGCGTCGCTGCCTGCGGATTCGACGCTCGATCCCGTCGCGACGTTGAACTCCCTCCTGGCGCTGGTGAAGCGCCGGGGCGACCCCGACAGTCTGGATGCCCGGGTCCGCGCCTTCGCAGCCGCGCTCGCCGCTCGGCACGGCGTGTCTCTCGACGAGCTTCCCAGCCGGCCACCCGATCTCGCCCTCGGCGCCGAGGTGTACCGGACCAGCTGCGCCGGCTGCCACGGGGACCTCGGGCGTGGTGACGGACCGCTCGCCGCTGGACTGGATCCGGTGCCGGCCAACCTGGCCGACTGGGCCGCGCTGAGCGACCAGTCGCCGCTGGACTACTATCGCCGCATCAACATCGGCGTGGTCGGCACCGCGATGCCGGCGTTCGAGGACCGGCTCCCTGCCCGGGAGCGCTGGGCGGTCGCGCTCTACGCCTCCACCCTGCGTCTGCCGCCGGCCTCCGGTGAGCCCCCGGCGGCGCTGGGGGACTTCACCCGCACCGGAAAGATGTCCGACGACGAGCTGCTCGACTCGATGGGCGCTCCTCGCGACGGCTCGCACGGCGGGCTCGCCAGCCTGGCTGCTATCCGTGCTCACCAGAGCGCGAGCTCGCCTGCCGCTGAAGTGCTCGCCGCCGTCCGCGCACAGGTGGATTCCGTCTACGCTCTGTCGAGGACCGGCCGCCCGGGCGCTTCCACCGGGGCCCTCGACGCCTACATGACCTTCGAGCAGATCGAACGCGAGCTGCGTGGGCGCGATCCCGCGCTCGCGGCCGAGCTGGAGGCCGACTTCGCCGCCCTGCGTGCGGCCGCGGCCACCGGGGGCGGCCCCGACCTCGACACCGCGCGCGAGCGGCTCGCCACCGGGTTGGACCGTGCCGCCGCCTCGATGGGCGTGGGGCTCTCGAGGCCCAACCTGTTCATCCAGTCCTTCGTGATCATGCTCCGCGAGGGATTGGAGGCGATTCTGATCGTCGGTGCGCTGATGGCGTTCCTGGCCAAGATGGGTGCATCCGACCGGCGGCGCCATGTCAACGCCGGAATTCTGGCCGCGATCGCCGCGAGCCTGCTCACCGCGCTTGCGCTGGAGACGGTGTTCCATCTGTCCGCCGCCCACCAGGAGGCACTCGAGGGCGCCACCATGGTGGTCGCCACCGTGGTGCTGTTCTACGTCAGTTATTGGCTGCTGAGCAAGATGGAAGTGGTGAAGTGGACGCATTTCGTCAAGAGCAAGGTCCAGGACGCGGTCACCCGCGGGTCGGCTCTCGCGCTCGGCACGGCGGCATTCCTGGCCGTGTACCGCGAGGGCTTCGAGACGGTGCTGTTCTATAAGGCCCTGTTCATCTCGGCCGGTCCGGGCCCGGCGGCCGCGCCCGTGGTGGGCGGCATGGCGGCCGGTCTTGTGATCCTGATCGCGGTGTACGTGGCGGTGAACCGATTCGGGATGCGGTTGCCGCTGAAGCCCTTCTTCGCGGTGACCAGCGCGTTTCTCTACTACATGGCGCTCGTCTTCGCCGGGGCGGGGATCGCCGAGCTCCAGGAGGGCGGGTTCGTCCCCCTCACGCCGGTGACCGGGATCCCGCGCGTGCCTGCGATCGGCCTCCACCCGACGGTGGAGACGCTGACCGCGCAGGGCCTGCTGGCGGCGCTCGCGCTGGCGGCACTGCTGTGGACCTTCGTGGTCGGGCCCCGCCGGGCGATCGCCGCCGAGCGACGGCGCTCGGGGGAGGCGGTGGCGTGACGCCGACGCCGGATCTCTGCGACCGCTACGGAGACCGGGTCCACGTGGCCGAGCCGCTGTTCCGGGACTTCGGCGGGCGAACGGCGTTCGCCGGGGAGATCGAGACCGTGCGGGTGCTGGAGGACAACGCGCTGGTGCGCCGGATCCTCGAGGGCGAGGGGCGGGGCCGCGTGCTGATCGTGGACGGGCAGGGATCCAGCCGCTGCGCGCTCATCGGCGGCCGGCTCACCGCGCTCGCGTCGGCCAACGGGTGGGCCGGCCTGGTGGTGAACGGCTGCGTGCGTGACGTGGACGAGATCGCATCGGTGCCGCTGGGGGTGAAGGCGCTCGCCGCCTGCCCGCGCCCGCCCGCCAGGACCGGAATTGGGGAGCGTGGGGTGCCGGTGACGTTTGCGGGTGTCACCTTCACGCCGGGGCACTGGACGTGGGGCGACGAAGACGGCCTGGTCGTCGCCGGCATGCCGCTGACCCTCGACTGACGAGCGGGAATATGGAAATGCGAACGGCCCGCCGATGTCGGCGGGCCGTTCGCGTAGGCAAGTGGTAGATCGCCCCCTGAGTATACGAAGACGAGCCGATGTGCCCGCTTCACCCTTCTTCGACCTACCACTCGTCTGGTGGAAGCCAGACGGCTTCGCTCGCTTTTTATATAGGCAAGGGCGGTGCCACCGGTGCAAGAAATAGCAAGTGTATGAGGATCTTGAGCTTACGGGGCTCCGCCCGGCGGGAGAAGCAGCCTCCAAGCCGACCAGGCCTTTGACGGCGTCGAGGGTACCTTGCTCAACTCCATGAGGCGCAGTCGCTTAGCGAGCTGTCAAAATCTTGGCTATGCCGCCTTCTTGCCAGTCGCCAGGTAGGTGCCGGGGTCGTCGTCGGTTCTCTGCTGCAGCTTCGTCATCACCCAGATGCCCACGCCGACCAGGATCACGCTGGTCAGCTGTGCCAGGGTGAACGGCCCCAGAAACCGATCGTCCTTGGCCCGGAGAATCTCGATCAGAAAGCGCTCCACCCCTGCGATCACCAGGTAGAGCCCGAAGATCCATCCGACGGGCCGGCCGCTCTTCCTCAGGGTCCAGATCCACATGAACGCGGCCAGCATGAGGATGGCTTCGTAGATCTGGGTGGGATGCACCGCGAGCACGGTGGAGGGGTCGGTCCCCGCAGGCACCGGGATGCCGAAGAGCTGCTCCATGCTCGCAGCGGTCGAAGGCGGAAGGCCGTGGGGAAACTTGACGGCCCAGGGGACATCGGTGGGTCGGCCGTAGTCGTCATTTACCAGGAAGCACCCGATCCGGCCGAGGGCGTACGCCGCCGGGAGCGCCGGCGCGACCAGCTGCATGGTCCAGCGAAGCGGAACCTTCAGGCGCCAGCCGTTGAGGATCACCGCGGCAGTCCCGCCGATGAACCCCCCGTACCAGACCAGGCCGCCGCGCGAGAACAGGGCGCTCATGTCCTGGCTGACCGCCACGTACCACAGCTTCGCGCCGATGATGCCGCCGATCACGGCCGCCGCCACCGCGTCGGCGGCATAGTCCTCCGCCAGCCCCCGACGCTTCAGCTCGATCGCGATGATCCACCCGCCCATGAGGAAGGCGACCATCATCATGAGTCCGTAGCCGGTGATCTCGACCGGCCCGAGCCGCAGCACGAAGGGATAGATGGTCATCGGAATGTCTCGATGGCGGCGGTCAGGCCGGGCAGGGGAAGGTCGTCGCGCGGCTCCAGGTCCCAGCCGCTGCGCTCGCCGCGGGCCAGGCGCCAGGCGCCGGCCGCGGCGATCATCGCCGCGTTGTCCGTGTTGAGCCGGGGAGAAGCTACGCTCACCCGGGCCCGGCCCGCCAGCCGCTCCCTCAACCGGTCCGCCAGGGTTCGGTTGCAGGCGACGCCGCCGCCGATCATCGCGGTGCGGTAGCCCAGCGCCTCGACCGCGTGCCCGGTCTTCGCGACCAGCACCTCGATCGCCGCGTCCTGAAATCCGCGGGCGAGGTTTGGTCGCTCGGCCTCCGGCGGCGGCGCTCCCGGCCGATCCGGGTCACCTCCCGAGCGCACCGCCCGCAGCACGGCCGTCTTGAGCCCGCTGAACGAAAACGCGTAGCGGTTGGGGCCGTCGCGCTCGAGCTCCTGGAGCATGGGGCGGGGAAAGGCGTAGCGGCCGGGGTCACCCTCCTTGGCCAGCCGCTCGATGACCGGACCCCCGGGGTACCCGAGTCCCAGGAGCTTGGCCACCTTGTCGAACGCCTCGCCGGCCGCATCGTCGAGCGTCTGTCCCAGCAGCCGATACTCACCCCAGGCGGGCACGTCGAGCAGCATCGTGTGCCCGCCGCTCACCAGCAGCGCCACGAACGGCGGGGCCAGCTCGGGATCCTCGAGCGACGGCGCGAACAGATGTCCCTCGAGGTGATTCACGCCCAGCAGCGGGCGATCGAGGCTGAAGGCAAGGGTCTTGCCGTAGGTGACGCCGACGAGAAGCGCGCCCACCAGACCGGGACCCGCGGTCACGGCGATGCCGTCGAGCTGCGCCAGACCGACCCCCGCATCGGCAAGCGCGCGATCAACCACCGAGCCGATGGTGCGCACGTGCGCCCGGCTCGCCAGCTCGGGCACTACGCCGCCGAAGACGCGATGGACGTCCTGGGAGAGGATCACGTGCCCCGCGACCGAGTCGACGCCTCCCTCCGCCCGGAGAACGGCCGCGGAAGTCTCGTCGCAGGATGTCTCGATGCCGAGGATCCAGCCCGGCACGCTAGCTCTCGGGCTGGGCCAGGAGACGCTCCACCGTGCCCCGGTTGGCGGGCGAGCTCCAGTCGTGGGCGCCGATCACCCGCTTCACCAGGATCCCCCGCCGGTCGAGCAGGAAGCTCTCGGGGACGCCGGTGGTCTGATAGAGACGCTCGACGGCACCGCTCCGGTCGTGGAGAATGTCGAAGGTGAGGCCGAGCTTCCGGGCGAAGGCGACGACGTCCTCGGGGCTGCCCTCGTCGATGCTGATGGCGGCGATGCGGAAGCCGCGGCCTGCCAGCGAGTCGTACAGGGCCTGCATGGACGGCATCTCGTCGCGGCAGGGCAGGCACCAGGTGGCCCAGATATTCACCAGCGTCACCGAGCCGCGGTAATCCGAGAGCGACACCGTGTCGCGGGTTGCGAGATCCAGCACCTTGAAGTCCGGCGCCCTGCGGTTGATCTCCACGCCCCCGCCGGGTGCCACCCAGGTGAGGGCTCCCGCTCCCAGGGCGAGTCCCGCCACCACGATTCCCACCATGGTCCACTGCTTCGACACGATCACCTCACGCGAGGACGGCGCAGCGGCGCTGAAGGTCGCGCACCGCCTGGGCCGGATCGGGCTCACCGAACACGGCGGTGCCGGCGACGAAGGTGTCCGCCCCGGCGCCCCAGGCCTCGGCGATGGTCTCGGTGGTGATGCCGCCATCGACCTCGAGTGCGGCTCGGGAGCCGGCCCGGTCCAGCACCGCGCGGACCCTGCGGATCTTCTCGGTGGCTGCCGGCAGATACGACTGTCCCCCGTAGCCCGGGTTCACCGACATGATGAGGACCAGATCCAGATCGTCCACCACTTCCTCCATGTGGGCGACCGGCGTCGCCGGGTTCAGGGCCAGCCCGGCGAGCATGCCATGCTCGCGCACGGCCGCCAGGTGACGCTGCACGTGCACCGCGGCCTCGGGATGGAAGGTGAACACGCTCGCGCCCGCCTCCGCGTACTCGGCGATGTAATGCTCGGGGTGGTACACCATGAGGTGGACGTCGAGCGGCCGGTCGGTGATGCGGCGGAGCGCGCGGATGATCGGCGCGCCGAAGGTGAGATTGGGCACGAAGTGGCCGTCCATCACATCCACGTGGATCCACTCCGCGCCACCTTCCACGGCACGCTCCACCTGCTCCCGCAGGTGTCCCAGGTCGGCGCTCAGCACGCTCGGCGAGATGCGCACGCTCACTCTCCTCCTCCCTGGCCGGTGCTCACCAGCAGCTCCACCCGGGAGCCGGCGGGACGTCCGTTGCCCGGCGGCGGGCGGACCGACAGCACGACCTCCGCTTCCTGTCCCGAGGTCACCCGGTCCACCCGACCCAGCTTGAGGCCGGCGGCTTCGATGATGGACTTCGCATAGGGGAGCGAGAGGCCGACCACGTCGGGCACGTTCACCGGCGCCGGCCCGCCGCTGAGCACCAGCTGGACGGTGTTGTTGGGCGGCACCACCGTCTCGGGCGGCGGGTCCTGCCAGAGGACCGCGCCCTGGGGCACCACCGGGTTGGCGCGCTCCCCTTCCACCCGCACCCGAAAGCCCAGCCGGCCGAGCCGGTCCCGCGCATCGGCCACCGGGAGGTCCAGCACCCGCGGGACGGCGTGCTCCGAGGCGAAGACCGCGCCCGGGGAGATCCAGTAGCCCGAGAGCAGATAACCGATCAGGGCCACGAGCGCGATGAGCCCCAGGTCGCGGGCAAAGCGCTTCCACGGATCGCCGCGGGGCTCCTTGAACTCGGCCTCGGTGTCGTCGCGGGTCTTGACCGGCTCGCCGTGGTCCGGAGCCGAGCCGGTGTGGCGGCGGATCCTCACGCCCGGCGAAGCCTCGCGGCGTACGCGCCGTCCATCTCGTGCCGCTGCGGCAGAATCGTCATGTCACCCTTCCCTGACGACAGGGCCTCGGGAAACGTCTCGCTCGGTTCCCGCCGGAACTCGGGATGCCGGCCGAGGAACCGCTCCACCTGCAGCTCGTTCTCCTCCGGCTCCAACGAGCAGGTGGAGTAGATCAGGAGCCCGCCGGGCGCCACGACGTCGGCGAGGGCGTCCAGCAGCTCTTCCTGGATGCCGGTGATCCGCTCCAGCGCCGCGGCCGTGACCCGGGTGCGCGCATCCGGATGCCGGGCGAAGGTGCCGGTGCCGAGACACGGAGCGTCGAGCAGGACCGCATCGACGGTGCGAACCGGCGCCCGGCGCGCATCGGCGACAATCGCGTGCTCCCGTCCGCTCCCCGCGCGCTGGAGATTGCGCTCGAGGCGCACCACCCGGTGCCGCCTCAGGTCGCCGGCCACGACCAGCCGAGCCTCCCGCCCCAGGGCGATCGTCTTCCCGCCGGGAGACGCCGCCGCGTCGTAGACCGTCGCGCCCGGGGGCAGGTCGGCATACCAGGCGAGGAGTGCCTGCGCCGGATCCTGAACCAGGAACGCGCCTTCAGCGAAGCCGGGAAGCTCCTCCGGGCGCCGCCGATCGGTCACCAGCCCGGCGCCATATGCCGCCGGCTCGACCGCGATGCCGGCCGATCTCCAGCGTTGCTCCAGGTCGGCGGCGCCCTGCCGCGCCGGCTGAAGGACGAGACGCGGCCGTCGATCATTCCATTCCAGAAGACGCCGAGTCTCCTCGGGGCCGTAGCGCCGGAGCCAGCGCTCCACCAGCCAGACCGGGTGGGAATGACGCTGGGCGAGTCCCGCCGCCTCGGCCAGATCGGTGTCCGCCTTCGCCACCGGCGCCAGCGTCTCGGGCTGGGCGCCGAGGCGCCGGAGCACCGCGTTCACGAACCCGCTGGCACGCGGCCCGCCTTCCTCTCGCGCGAGCGACACACTGGTATCCACCGCCGCGTGCGCCGGGACCCGGTCGAGAACCACCAGCTGGTACGCGCCGAGACGGAGCAGGTCCTGCAGCCGCGACGGCACCCGAGACCAGTCTCTGGTGACCAGCGCCGCAAGGCGGGCATCGAGGGCCTGCTGGCGTCGCAGCACGCCCGCCGCCATCTCGTGCGCGAGCCGGCGGTCGTCGTCGTCCAGCTTCCGGAGCGCGCCATCGAGGGCCGCGTCGAGCGGGCGACCGGAGCGCACCTGGGTGAGGACGTTGAGCGCTGCTCGTCTCGGGGCCAGGCCTCTGATTGCCGTCATCGCGGTTGGGCTATCGGCTATCGGCTATCAGCCGACTGCCTGATAGCTGATAGCTGATAGCTGCCGGCGCGTCTGTGGCAACCATGACCAGCCTCACCTAGGCGAGCATGCCGCGCTCAGGGGACGACGGCATCGCCACCTCACGCCGCGGCATCCGGCCCGCCAGGAACGCCAGCCGCCCGGCGTCCACCGCGTATCGCATGGCGCCGGCCATCGCTACCGGGTCCTGCGCCTCCGCGAGGGCCGTGTTCATCAGGATCCCATCCACCCCTTGCTCCATCGTGACGCAGGCGTCCGAGGCCGTGCCGACGCCCGCATCCACGATCACCGGCACCTCGAGTCGCTGCTTGATGGTCCGGATCGAGTACGGGTTCAGCAGCCCGAGGCCGCTTCCGATGGGGGAAGCGAGGGGCATCACGGCGGCGCAGCCCGCCTCCTCCAGGCGGAGCGCGGTGATCAGGTCGTCGTTGGTGTAGGCCAGCACCGTGAAGCCGTCCTTGACCAGCACGCGCGCGGCCTCCAGCAGCCCGGCGGTGTCGGGAAGCAGGGTCTCCCGGTCGCCGATCACCTCCAGCTTCACGAAGTCGTTGAAGCCGGCCTCCCGGGCCAGCCGCGCGTAGCGGACGGCTTCGTCGGCGGTGTAGCAGCCGGCCGTGTTGGCCAGGAGGAAGTGGCGCTCCGGGCTCAGGTGATAGAGGACGCCCTCCTCCTTGGTACGGTCGAGGTCCACCCGTCGAACCGCGACGGTAACGATCTCGGCGCCCGAGGCGTCGATCGCCTGGACCATCTCGTGGTTGTTGCGGTACTTGCCGGTGCCGACCATGAGCCGGGAGCGGAAGCTTCGCCCGCCGATGGTGAGCGGGGTGTCCAGCAGCTCGGCCGGTGCGAGTGTCGTAGTCATACCGGCAAGATAAGGGGTCCCGGGCTGCCGGCGGCCGTCACCCGCCTCCCACGAAATGCACCAGCTCGATGGCGTCACCCTCCGCCAGCGGGGTGTCACCCAGCCGCGGCCGGCGCACGATCTCGCGGTTCCGCTCGACCACCACGGTCCGGGGGTCGAGCCCCAGGTGCCGGAGCAGATCCAGCAGCGTGGCGGGGCCGGGCACCCGGCGCTCTTCTCCATTCACTACGACCGTCAGCTCGCTCATACGCTCTCACTCCAGGGCGCCAGCAGCGCCAACGCCGCGGCCGCCGGATCGGGCGCCCGCCAGAGCGCGGCGATCGCCGCCACGCCGTAGGCGCCCGCCTCCTGCGCCGCGCCGGCCCGGGCCGCGTCCATGCCGCCGATGGCGATGACCGGCAGGCCGAAGCCGGCGACGTCGCGAAGCAGACCCAGTCCCTTGCCCGGGCGACCAGGGTGAGAAGAGGTCTCGTAGATATTGCCTAGGAGCAGGTAGTCCGCGCCGCCGCCCACGGCCGCCTCCGCCTCCGCCGCCGAGTGCACCGAACACCCGATCCACCCGTGAGCAAATGAGGCGCGGGCCTCGGCCGGAGAGAGATCGTCACTGCCGAGCTGGACCCCGTGGGCGCCGACGGCGCCGGCGACGTCCGGCCGGCCGTTCACGACCACCGCCGCTTCGGGCGGACGCGCCAGCGCCAGCAGTCGCAGCGCGACCCGCGCGAGCGCCGCCCCGCCCGCTGTCCGGTCGCGCGCGTGGAGCGCCACTGCCGGACCGGCGGCCGCGATGGCGGCGGCACGAACCGGGAAATCATCGGCGGCGATGACCGCCGCGTCGGTGACGGCGTGCAGCCTCGGCAGCGGCCTCACTCGAACCGGCTCCCCGCGGCGACACCGCGACCACGCACCCAGTCTTCCACGCTGATCCGATTGCGGCCGGCGGGCTGGACCTCGCGCACCGCGATCGCACCGCTGCCTGCGGCGATGACCAACCGGTCCGAAGCCGCGACCACCGTTCCCGGGGGGCCGCTCCCGACCGCCGGCATCGCGCCGAACAGCTTGACCGGGCCGCCGTCGAGTGTGCTCCAGGCTCCGGGCGCCGGGTCGAAGGCCCGGATCTGGCGCTCGAGCAGGGCCGAATCGCGGCTCCAGTCGAGACGCGCCGTCTCCCGGGAGATCTTGGGCGCATAGGTCGCGCGGGTCTCGTCCTGCGGCTGGGGAGTGACCGAGCCCGCCGAGAGCAGCGAAAGCGCCTCCACCAGCGCTGCGGCGCCGAGCTCGGACAACTTCGGGGTGAGCGAGCCTGCCGTCTCGCCGTCCGCGATGGGCATGGTCAGCCGGTGCAGGACCGGTCCGCTGTCGAGCCCCTCCTCCATCCGCATGATGCTGATTCCCGTCTCCCGATCGCCGTGCAGCAGTGCGTGCTGGATCGGCGCCGCGCCGCGGAAGCGGGGAAGGAGCGAGGCATGCACGTTGATCATGCCCCGGGCCGGCGCGTCGAGCACTTCCCGCCGGAGGATGTGGCCGTACGCGACCACAACGCCGAGGTCGGCCTCCAGCCGCTTGAGCCCGGCCAGGAAAAGGTCCCCGACGGGCTTGGCCGGCTGCAGCACCGGAAGCCCGGCCTGGAGGGCTGCGGTCTTGACCGGTGGAGGGACGAGGGTGGAGCGGGAGCGGCCCTGCGGCTTGTCGGGTTGGGTGACGACGCCGGCCACGGTGAAGCGCTCCCGGAGCAAGCCGCGGAGGGAGGCGACGGCGAACTCCGGCGTCCCGAAGAAGACGATCCGCATCAGTCGGTCGATGCCGACTCCGGCTCGACCTCCTTGATGTACCCGGTGTCGTCCTTATGCTCCCGTCGCCACTTCGCCAGGAGCATCTGCCGTCTGATGAGGCTCAGGTGATCGAGGAAGAGGATGCCGTCGAGGTGGTCGATCTCGTGCTGGATCGCGCGGGCCTTGAGCCCGGTGGCGTCGCGGCGGTAGCGGGTGCCGTCCAGGTCGGTGGCTTCCAGTACCACCCGCTCGGGGCGGGTCACGTCGCCATAGATCTCGGGGATCGAGAGGCACCCCTCCTCGGCCGTGGCCTTCCCCTCGCTTTCCAGAATCACCGGGTCGATCATGACGAAGCGGTCGCCATCGGCGTCCACCACGGCCACCCGCCGCGCGACTCCCACCTGGTTGGCGGCGAGTCCCACGCCCTTGGCCGCGTCCATGGTCTCGAACATCTCCGCCACCAGGCGCCGGACCTCGTCGTCGGGCGTACCGATCTCTTCGCTGCGTCGGCGGAGGACGGGGGAGCCCAGCAGGTGCAGCGGGAGCAGGCTCATGCGGTCGTAGCTCCAGGCGCCGTGGACCCGCCGATGCGGACGATGCGGGAGCGCTCCACGATCACCGTGGCGCTCCCGGTCTCCAGCGTCACCCGCGTCTCCTTGATGCCTTCGCTGTCGACTTCCTTGATGTCGCGGACCTTGCCCACGAGGCCGCCGCTGGTCATGACCTCGTCGCCCTTCTTGAGGTTCTCCAGCAGCGCCGCGTGCCGCTTCCTCGCCTGGCTCGACGGGCGCAGGATGAGGAAGTAGAACACCAGGCCGATGGCGGCCATCTGGAGCACCAGCACCATCAGGCTGGAGCCGGACCCCGTCTGTGCCTGCAGCATGTGAGAACCTCGTTGGAAGGAGTCATCAGCTATCAGCTGTCCGTTGTCCGCTATCGGATGCTGATAGCTGATAGCTGATAGCTCCTCTATGAATTCCCTCGGTGGCGCCGGACCCACGCCTGCCGCCAGCCGTCGAAGGTGCCGT
The DNA here is from genome assembly GCA_036556505.1 of Gemmatimonadales bacterium. Taxonomy (GTDB): domain Bacteria; phylum Gemmatimonadota; class Gemmatimonadetes; order Gemmatimonadales; family GWC2-71-9; genus CAVVWJ01. The sequence goes on along the minus strand of DATBJH010000027.1, from coordinate 45,424 downwards.
CCAGGACCCGCTCGCGGGCCTGCTCTCCCAGCCGGACCAGGAAACGAACGTTATGGATCGAGACCAGCCGGAGCCCGAGAATATCCTCCACCACGAACAGGTGACGGAGGTAGCCTCGCGGGTAGGTGGTGCAGGTCTCGCAGTCGCACTCGGGATCCAGCGGCTCGGTGGAGCCCTTCAGCGCCGCGCCCCGGACGTTGAGGCGGCCGCCCGGGAGCCATGCGGTGCCGTGGCGCCCGTTCCGCGTGGCGGCGACGCAGTCGAACAGGTCCACGCCGCGAGCGATCCCCTCGAGCAGATCCGCCGGAAATCCGACTCCCATAAGATAACGAGGGACCTCCCTCGGCAGACCGGGCTCGAGCAGCTCCAGCACGCGATGCATCACCGGCTTCGGCTCGCCCACGGAGAGTCCGCCGATGGCGATGCCGGTCCAGGGCCCGCGCTCGAGGGTCCCCTCCAGCGAGCGGAGCCGCAGGTCGTCGTAGGTGCCGCCCTGCACGATGGGCCAGACCGTCTGGGCACCGTCCCCCTGGGCGTGCCGTCGGCGGCAGCGCTCCAGCCAGCGCAGCGTCCGCTCCATCCCCTCCCGCGCGAGATCGTAAGGCGCCTGGCCGGGCACGACGTGGTCGAAGGCCATGGCGACGTCGGCGCCGAGGGCACGCTGGATCTCCATCGCGCGCTCGGGAGTGAGCATCCGGGTGGTTCCGTCCACGTGACTCTGGAAGGTGACGCCGTCTTCTTCGATGCGGCGGAGACCTTCGAGCGAGAAGACCTGGAAGCCGCCGGAGTCGGTGAGCATGGGGCGATCCCAGGTGGTGAAGCGATGAAGGCCACCCATGGCCTGGACCACGTCCTCGCCCGGGCGGATGTGCAGGTGATAGGTGTTGCCGAGGATGATCTGCGCGCCGGTCCGGCGGACGTCAGCGGCGCTGAGACCGCGGACGACGCCGTGGGTGCCGACCGGCATGAAGGCGGGAGTACGAACCGTGCCGTGAGGGAGGGTGAGGCTGCCCGCCCGAGCGGAGCCGAGGGTGCGCTCGAGGGTGAAGTCGAACATGCAGGGCGGTTATCAGCTATCGGCTATCGGCTAGGAGCAAGCACACCAGCCAGCCACGGCGTGTTCACTGATAGCCGATAACCGATAACCGATAGCTTCATGGGAGCACCCGGTCGATCTGCCGCCGGTGCACCAGATCGTGGGCGCCCATCAGCTTGATGAGGTGCCCCAGGCTCTCCGGTCCGCGCTCGCTGTGCATGCCGACGCGCGCCATCTCCGTCGGGCCGAGCCGATGAAGCACGCGGAGGTTCGCCGTGCGCAGCGCGCGGAGCTGGGCCCGGGACTCGGAGAGGGGGACGTCGGGGTAGCGAAGCGTTCCGGCCCACTTGTCCTGGTCGTAGCCCTGAATCACCGGCCGGTCCTCAGTGAGCACCATCCGCATCCGGAACCCGAGCACCAGCTCCGAATCGGCCAGGTGCTGCACGATGTCCGCCGCCGACCACTTGCCCGGCGCCTCCGGACGGCGAAGCGCCGTCTCGGATACGCCCGAGAACCGTCGGTCCAGCCACCCGTCCAGCTCGGCGAGCACCGCCAGCGGATCGCGCTCGCCGAGCACCTCGAGCAGCGCGCGCACATAGGCTCCGGCCGAAGCGGCCGCGCGGCCCGCGGGGTTGGAGAAGGTCACGCCGGCCTCCCGGTCAGAGGATCACCATCGCGTCACCGTAGGAATAGAACCGATAGCGCCGGGCCACGGCGTGGTGGTAGGCCGAAAGGATCAGCTCGCGACCGGCGAAGGCGCTCACCAGCATGAGCAGCGTCGAGCGGGGCAGGTGAAAGTTGGTGAGCAGCCGGTCCACCACGCGGAAGGAGTAGCCCGGAGTGATCATCAGGCTGGTCTCGCCGGCGCCGGCCCGAACCCAGCCGTGCTCATCGGCCGCGCTCTCCAGTGCCCGCACGACCGTGGTCCCTACCGCCCAGATGCTGCCGCCCCGCTCGCGCACCACCTCCACCAGCGCGGCCAGCCGCGGGCTGATCTCGAAGCGCTCCGGATGCATCGGATGCTCGCTGGGGTCGTCCACTTCGACCGGCTTGAAGGTGCCAGGCCCCACCTGCAGGTCAAGCCCGGCGATGAGCACACCCTTCGCGGACAGGGAGTCGAGGATCCCCGGAGTGAAGTGCAATCCCGCCGTCGGTGCCGCAACGCTGCCCTCGTTGCGCGCGTAGACGGTCTGATACCGGGTCTCGTCCGTTTCGGTAGGATTCCGGGTGATATAGGGCGGCAGGGGAAGCCGGCCGAACCTGGCGATCGCGTCCGTGGCGGACGCGCCGAGGAAGCGGACCAGGCGGTGTCCGTCCGCCAGGACCTCGACCGTCTCCACGGCGACGCCGTCTCCCAGCGCGATCCGTTTTCCGGGCTGCAGCGCGCTGCCTGGCTTGCCCAAGGCGACCCAGACGCCGTCCGTGCCCGGGTGGATCAGCAGCACCTCCGCGGGCGCACCAGAGGCGCGCGTGCCGATCAGCCGGGCGTGGCGGACGCGCGTGGTGTTGAGCACCACCAGGTCGCCGGGCGGAATCAGGGACGTCAGGTGCGCGAAGTGGGAGTCGACCAGCACCGATCCCTGCACGGCGCGCTGCTCGCCGGGGAGCAGGTCGGGCCGGAGGAAGGTGCCGCTGACGCGCCGAGCGGAGGAGGGCCGCGGGGTGGCGCGCCGGTCGGACACCCGCGTGTCCCGGCGCTCGCCACGAAGGACGACCAGCATACGGCTCGCCGCCCGATCGGCCAGCGGCTCCTGGGCCACCAGCTCGGGGGGAAGGTCGTAGTCGAAGTCTGCCGTGCGGAGCGGGCGGTCAGCCGTCAAAGATCGTCGTCTGTCTGCCCGGCGGCGTGAGGCCGAAGCGCTTATAGGCGAGGGTGGTGGCGCAGCGACCGCGGGGCGTGCGCTCGAGAAAGCCCTGCTGGATCAGGTACGGCTCGTAGACCTCCTCCAGCGTTCCTGCGTCTTCGCCGACCGCAACCGCCACGGTGCCGAGCCCGACCGGCCCGCCGCCGAACTTTTCAATGATGGTGGTGAGAATCCGCGCATCCATGTCGTCCAGGCCGAACTCATCCACGTTGAGCCGAGCCAGGGCGGCGTCGGCGACGGGGGCGGTGATGCGGCCGCTGGCCCGCACCTGGGCGTAGTCCCGCACCCGTCGGAGCAGCCGGTTCGCCACCCGGGGCGTTCCCCGGCTCCGCCGCGCGATCTCGGCCGCGCCCTCGGGATCGATCGGCACCTGGAGGATGGCGGCGGAGCGGGTGACGATCCGCTCCAGCTCCTCGGGCGGATAAAACCCCAGCCGCTCGACCAGGCCGAACCGCGCCCGCATCGGGGGCGTAAGCAGGCCGAAGCGCGTGGTGGCGCCGATCAGGGTGAACCGCTCGAGGGCCATCGGGATCGTCTGCGCGTGGGGACCTTCCGCGATCCGCACGTCCACCCGGAAGTCCTCCATGGCCGGGTAGAGGAATTCCTCCAGCGCCGGCTTGAGCCGGTGGATCTCGTCGATGAAGAGCATGTCCCCCGGGCCGAGCGAGGTCAGGAGGCCGACGAGGTCGCCGGGCTTCTCCAGCACCGGTCCCGAGGTGGTGCGGAGCTGGACGCCCATCTCCCGCGCCATCAGCATGGCGAGCGTCGTCTTGCCCAGTCCCGGCGGACCGAAGAAGAGCGTGTGGTCGAGCGTGTCTCCGCGCTGCCTGGCCGCGTCGATCGCGATCTGGAGCGACGTCTTCACCTGGGCCTGGCCCACGAACTCGTCCAGCCGCGACGGCCGGAGCGCGGCGTCGGCGCCGGTCTCCTCGGGGAGGGCTTCGGGTGTCGTGACTTGCAATCGGGTCATGCGGTTCCTTGCGGCTTGCGTCTCATCCCATCCATCGCGAAGGCTCGAGAAACAAACACAACCAACATCAAAAAAAGAATGTTGTTGGCTTCGCGTTACCAATGGCACCTTCGTGCAACGCTTGATGCGCTATAGCGTGCAGCGGGCGCGGCTCCGTGTCCCTCTGTGATCTCCGTGGCTCTGTGGTAACGGGGTGGCGGGGCAGGGAGGGCAGCACCAAAGGCCGGCAGGCTATTCGAGGCGAGCCACCCACCGAACCAGCCGGTCGTCGGGCTCGATGATGTGCCGCGCCCCGCAGTGGGTGCAGCGGTCGGTGGATCGCTCGTCGGTGACGGGAACCAGCTTCCGGTTGGTCGTGCCGCAGCGGGTACAGTTCCACTCGGCGGTCGTAGCGGCCACGGGCATCGCGGGTCAGCTTCCTCCACGTGTGGCGAGACGCTGGAGCGCCCGCCGGATGAGTTGGGGGGTCTCCTCCGTTGACCCGGCCGCCAGCGCGGCCCGGACCGCATCCTCCGCCGCGCCCGGAGTGTAGCCCAGACCTACCAGGGCTCGCACGGCTTCATCGCTGCCGGGAGTCGCCTCGGCCTTCGGCTCCAGCGCGACGTCATCGAACTTATCCCGCAGCTCCAGCACCAGGTGCTCCGCCTTCTTCCGGCCGATCCCCGAGACCGAGCTGAGCGCCGCCAGGTCTCGCCCGCGAATGCTGCGGACGGTGCGTTCGGGGCCCAGCGCCGAGAGCAGCGCCAGGGCGAGCTTGGGACCGAACCCGCTGGCACCCAGGAGGCGCTGAAAGATCTGCCGCTCCGCCGCGCGGTCGAACCCGAACAGCGACCACCCGTCCTCCTTCACCACCAGCTCGGTGTGGAGGCTGATCCTGCCGCCGGCCGGCGGGAGTCGTCCAGCGACACCCAGGGGTACGGTCACCTCGTAGCCCACTCCGCCATCGGTGTGGACCACGATGGTCTCTCCATCGCGGGCCGCCAGCACGCCGGTGACGCTCGCGATCATCGCGCGCCGGTGACCTGGCGGAAAAACGCCGCCTGCCGAGTCGCGACGATGAGGTGCGCCAGTGCCACGGCCACCCCGTCCGCGGCGTCGGCCGGGGTCGGCGCCGACCGAAGCCGCAGCAGCTGCGACACCATGTATCCCACCTGCGGCTTCAGCGCGGCGCCGCGGCCCACGATCGTCTTCTTCACTTGCGCCGGTGAGTACTCCGCCACCGGGACGCCCCGCTGCTCGGCCGCGAGCAGAATGACGCCACGCGCGTGGCTCAGGACGACGGTGGTGCGGACATTCTTCCCGTAGAACGCGCTCTCCACCGCCACAGCGTCGGGCCGGTGGCGGGCGAGCAGCGCGGTCGTGCCTTCATGGATCACGCGGAGCCGGCTGGGCAGAGGGTCGCGCGGCGGAGTGGTGAGGGTGCCGCACTCGAGCAGCCGAGGGTGGGGGCCGGTGCCGGTCTCGACGACGCCGAACCCGAGAACCGCGGTTCCCGGGTCGATGCCGAGCACTCTCACCGGCCCGCTCTCAGGCCTCGGCCTCCGCCAGCTGCGAGGCGTCGATGTCGAAGTTGGAGAACACCTTGGAGACGTCGTCCAGCTCTTCCAGTACCTCCACCAGCCGCAGGATCCGCTCGGCGTCGGATCCCTCCACCTTCACCGTGTTCTTCGGCACCATCGCGAGCTCGGCTGATTCGATGGCGAACCCGCGCCCGCGGAGCGCGTCCTGCACCGCGTGGAAGGTCGCCGGCGTGGTCGTCACCAGGTACTGGTCGCCCTCGCGGACGAAGTCCTCCGCGCCGGCCTCCAGCGCGGCCTCGAGGGTGGCGTCCTCGCCGTGCCGGGTGGCGTCGAGATAGATCTGGCCCTTGCGGTCGAACATCCAGCCGACCGAATTGGACGCGCCGAGATTGCCGCCGTTGCGGCTGAAGGCGTGCCGGATCTCGGCCACGGTGCGGTTCGCGTTGTCGGTGGTGACCTCGATGAAGATCGCGGCGCCCCCGGGGCCATACCCCTCGTAGGTCAGCTCCTCGTAGGTGCTGCCCTCGAGCTCGCCGGTGCCCTTCTTGATGGCGCGCTCGATGTTGTCGTTGGGCATGTTCACCGCCTTGGCCGCGTCGATCGCGGTGCGGAGCCGGGGGTTACCCCCGGGGTCTCCGCCGCCGCTCTTGGCGGCCACGGTGATCTCGCGAATGACTTTGGTCCAGGAGGAGGCGCGGCGGGCGTCGGTGACGGCCTTCTTGCGCTTGATCTGCTTCCACTTGCTGTGGCCGGCCATGGCGCTGCTCCTAGTAGCGACGCGGAAACATAAGCGTGACAGCCGGTTGCAGCAATCGGTCGAGCCGCGCTACCACTTGACCGTAGGGGCCCCGGCGGCTAGTCTCCCCGCTCTATGATCCCCACAAGAATCCGCGCCGGTCTGGTCCTGCTGGCGCTGATCGGCTGCCGGGACAAGCCCCCCGAGATGGCGAAGGTCTCGGAGGTCTTTCCCAATCTTCCCTTGCCGCCGGCCGCCAGCCTGGTCTCTCGGGAAGGCAGCCCGGACGCGCTCAAGCTCACCCTCATGGCCAAGGCCCGACCCGCCGACGTCGAGGCGTACTATCGCGATGCGCTGAGCAGCCGGAACGGCTGGCATCTGGTGAGTGATACCCGTGACGCCGAAGGTGCCCTGGTGCTTCTGGCGCAGCGGGACGGCCCGGCGCTGTGGGTCCGGATCCTGCCTACCGATGACAGCTTGAGGACGAAGGTGGAACTGGCCGGGGCCCAGCTCGCTCGACCCAAGGCGGACAAGCCGGCATCCTGACGACGCATCCGTCAGCTGGACGGATCGAGCATGTCCTCGAAACGGAGCCAGCGCGGATAGAAGTAGAGATCCACGAAGCCGGTCGGTCCGTTCCGGTTCTTCGCCACGATCAGCTCCGTTGCCCCTTCGACACCCTGTCCGGGCCGGTACATCTCCTCCCGATAGATCGCGAGTACCACATCGGCGTTCTGCTTGATGGCGCCGAGTCCACCCAGGTCGTCCAGCGTCGGCCTGGGGTCGGCGCGCCCCGCCCGATGACGCGGGAGCTGCGCCGTCGCGAGGAGTGCGACGTTGCGTTCGACCGCAAGCGCCTTCAGCGCCCGCACCGCGAGCGCCACCCGCTCCTCGATTCGGGCGGCCGGCCGGGGGGCCGGCGTGAGCTGGAGCGAGTCCACCACCAGCAGCGCCCGCGGCGGGACGATCTCCAGCGCCTCCCTCACGTCGGCGAAGCTGTCGTCCAGCAGCGGTCGAAGCAGGAGGGGCACGTCGCGGAGCCGGTGGGCCGCCGCGCCGACCGAGGCCCGGGTGGTGGCCTCGAGTCGACCCCGCCGCAGGTCGTCCACCTGCGCCTTGCCCTCGAGCGCGAGCGCCCGCTCCATCACACGCTGGGGCCCCATCTCCCCGCTGAGCAGCAGTGTCGGCATCCCCACGGCGGCCGCGCGGACCGCGATGCCGAGCGCGAGCGCCGACTTGCCGCTGCCCACGTCGCCGGCGAGGATCGCCAGGTCCTGCCGCCGGAGTCCGCCGCCGAGCGCCCGGTCGAGGGAGGGGAAGCCGCTTGGCACCGTGTCGGCCGCGATGGTATCGGGTTCCGTCGCGTCGATCCGCGCGATCAGCGACTCCAGCGAGCCGTCCTCGCCCGAGCCGCGCACTAATGCACCGCGGCCGTGCCCGCGCGGAGCGCCGCCCGGGCCGCGCGAGCCGCGTGGGCGACAGCCTCGCCTGCCTCGGTCCCTCCACTCTCCCGCGCCGGTGCCACCAGCTGACTCAGCACCTGCACGGCGGTCTCCGATCGGCCATCGCGCAGCTGGCTGATCGCGGTGGCGAGCGCCCGGCGCAACGGCGGTGGGAGTGTGAGGCTGCTGAGCCGCTGCTCCAGGGCCTGGAGCCGACGCCGATGGGCCCGTTCCGCAGGAAACTCGCGCACCAGGTCCTGGGCTACGCGCACCGTGAGCCAGAGGGCGAAGATGCCCTCGCGCCGCGGTCCCCGGCCGGTTTGGGGCAACAGCTGGAGCAGGGCGGTGGCCGCCGGATCCCACCCGCTCATCGAAGCGCCTCGGCCAGGGCGGGGAAGACGAGATCGGGCACGATCTGGCGCATGCAGTGGTGATGGCCGAGGGGACAGCGGCGGGTACCGTGGGCACTGCAGGGCCGGCAGGGGAGCTTCAGCTCGACGACACTCGCCGGCGAGCGGTAGGGAAAGAAGCCGAACTGCCGGACCGTCGGTCCGAAGAGGGCGACGACCGGCGTGCCGACGCCTGTCGCCATGTGCATCACACCGGTGTCGCCCGAGATGAGCGCCTCGGACCGGCGGATCACGGCGCCGGTTTCCTGCAGCCCGAGCGCGCCGGCGAGGCTGGCGACATGGTCCCCTCCGGCCGTGCGGGTGATCGCCGCCGCGGCCTCCACGTCGTCGGGTCCGCCGAGGATGACGACGTCGGCCCCGGTCGAGGTGATTCGCCCCACCAGGTCGACCCAGTGCTCGATAGGCCAGCGCTTGGTGGCGTGGGCCGCGCCCGGCGCGATCGCGACGATCGGCCGCTCGCGGCCGAGCTCGAGCGCCATCAATCGCTCCGCGGCACGACAGTCCGCCTCCTCGGAGATGTAGAAGTCGGGCGGGCCGCCGTCGGGCTCCACGTCGAGGTCCTTCGCCGCCTCGAAGTAGCGCTCCGCGACCGCCAGATAGGCCCCGTACCGGTCGCGCTTGGTCGTGATGAGGAGCGCGCGCTCGATGGTGCGCTTGTCGTAGGAGCGCCAGGGACCGGGCGCGAGCCGCCGGAGCGCGAGGCTGCGCAGGTTCCCGTGCAGGTCGAGGAGATGGCTGTAGCGCACGCTGCGGATCCGCTGCGCGATCGCCAGCACACTCTCCCGAGGACCCATCCCCAATACTTCGCTCAGGTGAGGATTGTGACTGAGCAGGGGGACATAAGACTCCTTGGTGAGCACGGCGATCCGCGCGCCGGGGTGCCGGGCACGGATGGCGCGAAGGAGCGGAGTGATGAGCAGGATGTCCCCGATGGCGCTGAAGCGGACGACGAGGACGTCGGGCGCAAGGGTCTCGGTCACGGGGAGAATGTAGGCGGTCGGGCGGTCGGGCGGTAAGCCGGTCGGGCGGTCGGGCGGACCGAGCTTACTACTTCATCCCGAGCCAACCGAGCGCGATGGGCTAGTCGCCTTCCAGCCGCCGACAGCTCTGCTTCTCCCTCTGACCGCCTGACCGCCTGACCGCCCGACCGCCATCCCAAGCTATCTTTCCCTCATGCCCCGTCCCAAGAGCATCCTCTGGGTGGACGACGAGGTCGAGAGCCTTACGTCCCACATCCTCTTTCTCGAGGAGCAGGGCTTCGCCGTGGAGACGTCCACCCACGGCGACGACGCCCTCGCCCTGCTCCAGCGCCAGCCCTACGGCGTGGTCCTGCTCGACGAGCAGATGCCCGGCCGCCGGGGTCTCGACCTCTTCCGCGCCATTCGCAGCATCGACCACGGCATGCCCGTGGTGATGGTGACCAAGAGCGAGGAGACCGAGACCCTCAAGGACGCCATCGGCGCCGACGTCTCCGACTACCTCATCAAGCCGGTCAACCCGCGGCAGATCCTCTCCGTGGTCACCCGGCTCCTCGACGGCGACCGGATCCGGCAGCAGCGCCTCTCCCGCGACTTCGCGACCCGGTTCCGGGATCTCGAGGCTCGCCGCGGGAGCCCGCTGAGCTGGCGGGAGTGGGTCGAGCTGGTGGCCGAGCTGGCCGAGTGGGAGGTGCGGCTGGGGCAGGCCGATGAGCCGGGACTTCAGGACGCGCTCCGCACCCTCCAGGACAGTCTCCGGCAGGACTTCGCCCGCTACCTCCATCGCAACTACGCTCGCTGGCTGCACGACGGCGACAGCGACCGTCCACCGCTCTCGGTGGACATCGGCGCCGAGTTCCTCAAGCCGGTGCTGGACATGCACCGGAAGGCCCTGCTGGTGGTGGTGGACTGTCTCCGGCTCGACCAGTGGGCCATGATCCGGCCGCTCGTCAGCGCCAGGTTCGACATCGAGACCGCCTACTACTTCTCGATCCTCCCCACCGCCACGCCGTTCGCGCGGAACGCGATCTTCAGCGGCCTCTTCCCGGCGGAGATCAAGGCCCGGTACCCGCGCTGGTGGACCGACAACGAGGAGGCCAGCCTCAACGCGCACGAGGCCGAGCTGCTGACCGAGCAGCTCAAGGAAATCACCGGGCGACAGGTGCCGGTCCATTACGAGAAGGTGTTCACCGCCGCCGACGGCGACGGACTGCTCCGCCGTCTCCCGGCGCATCTGGCTCAGGACGGAGTCACCGCGCTGGTCTTCAACTTCATCGACCAGCTCACCCACGGGCGGACCGAGAACTCGACCCTCTACGAGGTGGCGCGGGACACCTCGGCCCTCCGGAACCTCACCCGCACCTGGTTCGAGCGCTCGCCGCTCTGGGATGCCCTGCGCGAGGCCGAGCGGCGCGGGGTGCCGGTACTCCTCACCACGGATCACGGGTCGATTCATTGTCACACCCCGGCGACGGTGTATGCCAAGCGGGACACCACGTCGAACCTGCGCTACAAGTTCGGCGACGACCTGCGGGCCCAGGAGCCGGACGCCGCGCTGGTGGTTGACGACCTCCCGGCCTACGGGCTCCCCGCGCGGACGCCGGGCACCAGGCTCCTCCTGGCGACGGGGGATCGTTTCTTCGTCTATCCGACCAAGCTGCGGGAATACCAGGCCCGCTATCGCGGCGCGTTCCTGCACGGCGGCGTGTCGCCCGAGGAAGTCATCCTCCCCATCGCCCTGCTCACCCCGCGTCACGGCTAGCGTGGAGATCGAGCGTCGCCTGTTGCGGCTGGTGCGGCCCTACTGGGGGCTGCTGGCCGCCGGGCTCGTGGTCACGTTCCTCGCGTCGGTGCTTGACGGCTTCGTTCTAGTCGTACTGATCCCGCTGCTCAAGAACCTGTTCGGCACCGCGGGCGACCTTCGCACCGGTTCGACCCAGCTGGAGGCGTTCATCGAACGCCTGGTGCAGCCGTTGGTGGCCGGCCTCTCGCCGATGCAGGCGGCCGGCCGGCTGGTGGTCGTCCTCGTGATCGGGCTGCTGCTCAAGAACTCCCTCTCCTACCTGTCCAGCCAGATCACGGTGCGGGCGCAGGAAGGGCTGGTGCGCGACCTCCGCACCCGGCTGTTCGATCACCTGCTCACCCTCGACCTGGGTTTCTTCCAGCGCACCCGGGCGGGACAGGTGATCTCGGCGATGATGGCGGATGTGGATCAGACCAAGACGGTGATCACCGCTTCGCTGGTGTCCCTCTTCCAGAACGCGGTCGTCGTGGCCGTGACGCTGCTCGTGTTGAGCCAGATCTCGCTCCGGCTGACGCTCTTCACCCTGGCCTTCGTCCCCCTTCTGGTGGTGCTGCTGCAGCGGCTGGTCCGCCGGCTCCGGCGGCACGCCCGGGCCAGGAGCAAGGAGCGGGGAGAGGTCACCGCCACCGTGGCGGAGCGGATCGGCGCCATCCGGCTGATCCGCTCCTACGGGGAAGAGGCCCGGGAGTCGGCCGCGTTCCGCAGCCAGACCGACCGGTACCGGAAGCAGGTGATCCGCACCCAGCGGTTCTCCTCGCTCACCAGTCCCGTGACCGAGGTGTTCTCCGGGTTCCTCGTCATCCTCATCATCTGGGCGGCGACCAGTCCCGGACTGCTCGCCCTCGATGCGCCTCTCGCCCCGGCCACCATCATCGTCTTCCTGATGGCCGCGCTCCGGCTCACCTCACCGCTCAAGACCATCTCCGGCTTTCCCGCCACGATGGCGATCGCCCTCGGCGCCGCCGAGCGCATCTTCGAGGTGCTCGACGAGCCGCCCACCGAGGTGGACCAGCCGGGCGAAGGCGAGGCGCGCTTTCATCGCGAGATCGTCTTCGATCGCGTGGGCTTCCGTTACGGTGACGGCGACCCGGTCCTCAGCGACATCTCCCTGACGATCCCGAAAGGGAAAGTGGTGGCACTGGTCGGCCCCTCGGGCGCGGGCAAGACGACGCTGGCCGACCTGCTCCCCCGCTTCCACGACCCATCGCAAGGAAGGATCCTGCTGGACGGCGTGCCACTCACCCGACTCACGCGCCGCTCGCTCCGCGCGCTGATGGGCGTGGTGAGCCAGGACACCGTACTGCTCAACAACACGGTGCTCGCCAACATCGCCTACGGCTCCCCCGACGCCAGCCGGGCCCGGGTCGAGGCCGCGGCCGAGGCGGCAAACGCTGCCGGGTTCATCCGGCAGCTGCCCCAGGGCTTCGACACCGTCCTCGGCGAGCGGGGCACCCGGCTGAGCGGAGGCCAGCGTCAGCGGATCGCCATCGCCCGGGCTCTCCTGCGCGACCCGCCGATCCTGATCCTCGACGAGGCGACCAGCGCGCTCGATACCGAGTCGGAGCGGCTGGTCCAGCAGGCCATCGACCGCCTGATGCAGGACCGCACCGTGCTGGTGATTGCTCACCGGCTCGCCACGGTGCGCGACGCGGATGAGATCGTCGTGCTGGACGAGGGAGCGGTGGTCCAGCGGGGCACGCACGAAGCGCTCTATCGCTCCGGCGGGCTCTACCGCCGGCTGCACGATCTCCAGTTCCGCGACGACGACCTGGTGGAGGTCTCCGGTCGGAGGTTGTGATCCCGCGTCCGCTCGCTAGTTTCCGCTTTTCCCCACGGTGAGCGCCGATGGACCACTTCGAGAACACCGGCGTGCTGCTCGTCGGCGCGTTCGACGACGCGATGCACGCCCACACCGCACTTCGCCGGCGCGCGCTCGAGCGGCTCGGCTGCAGGGTCACTTCCTTCAACCTCGTGAGTCAGGGCGGGCTGCTGAACCGGCTGCGCCGGATCGGCCTCCGCGATCGCATGGTCAAGGCGCTGCACCAGACCGATCCGGAAGTCGTGCTGGTGCTGGAGGGCAGCCAGATGCCGCCCGAGCTGGTGGCGGAGCTCAAGCGCGAGAGCCGCGCGCTCTGGGTCAACTGGTTCTGCGACGAGCGCCGGAGCCGCAGCGCGATCTCCGCCCTCGCCGCGGCGTACGATCTCGTCTTCGTGGCCGGGAGCGAGGTGGTGGAGAGCGGGGAGACCGTGGGCCTCCCACCGCTGCGCTACCTGCCTCCGGGGTGCGATCCCTCGGTGCACCGGCCCATGCGCTCCCGGGACCAGTTCCGCGCCAACGTGGTCTTCGCCGGCACCGCGACAGCTCACCGGGAGCGGGTGTTGTCGGAGCTGGTGGAGTTCGGACTGGCGGTATGGGGACCGGGGTGGCGCCGGACTCGGCTGCGCGATTACTGCCGCGGCGAGCTGCTGGATCACGGGGACTACATCCGCGCCTACGCCGGCGCTTCCGTGGCGGTCAACGTCCAGTGCTCGGACGCGACCGACGGCGCCGATCCGGGATGCAACCGCCGACTGTTCGAGTTGGCCGCGATCGGCGTGCCTCAGGTGGTCGAGGATCGTCCTGACATCCATCGTCACTTCCGGGAGGGATCGGAGATCCTGGTCGCGCGGTCCACCGCCGATTTCAAGGGTCTCCTCGCCGAGGCGCTGCAGGATCGGGCCTGGTCGGAGCAGGTGGCCGCCGGTGCGCGGCAGCGGGCCCTGACCGAGCACACCTACATGCACCGGCTGGCTGCCTTGCTCGGCGCGACGCGGGTGCTGGAGCCGCAGTTCGCGTAGGCGGCGGGCGGTCGGGCGGTCGGCCGGTCAGGCGGTCGCGTTCCTGCCTTGCCGCCGCCCAGCGTCGTGATCCACTCTCGGGCCGCCCGCCCGACTGCCCGACCGCCCGCCTACCCCAGCACCTTGCCCTCCGGCAGCACCCCAGTGGCCAGGTAGGCCCGGAACATCCGGAGATAGCCCTCAGCCATGACGTGATGGGTGAAGTGCCGCTCCACATGGGCCCGACACGCCTCCGGCGCCACCGCCTCCAGCCCTGGCCGAAGGTCCACCAGCTCCTCCAGCGTGTCACCCAGTGCCCCCACCTCCGGTGCCACGATCTCGGGCAGCGAGCCGCGCCTGGTGCCGAGCACCGGCGTGCCGCTCACCAGCGCCTCGATCAGGGTGATCCCGAACGGCTCATCCCACAGCGCCGGCATCCAGAAGGCCCGCGCCCCTGCGAGCAGCTCCGCCTTGCGCTCCCCGCCCACCTTCCCGACGTAGCGCACGTACCGGCTGAGGCTGGGCCGCCAGCCGCCGGCGATCACCATCCGCCGACGCAGTCGCTTCGCTCCGGCCGCTGCCAGGCGGTAGCCTTTGGCGCGGTGCAACCGGGCGAGGAAGAGGTCGTAGTCGGCCTTCTCGCGACGAAAGCGATACTCCGCCGGGTCCACACCGTTGTACACGAACGCCGTGCCCCCGTGCCGACGGGCGTGGTCGCGGCTCAGGTAGAGCGTGTTGGGCGCGCCGGTGGTCCCGGGCTTCCAGTTCCCCGCCAGGCGCCGAATCCAGGGGACGTCGGGCTGAATCCGGAGTGGAGCGCAGGCGAGCACCAGGTCCAGGCCGCGCGGCAGCAGTGGCCGGATGTCGAATTCCGGTTTTCGCGCCGCCTCGACCGCCACCGGCACCAGGGTCGCTTCGGGGACCCGGGAGCCGTGGCCGGCAACGAGCGTCACGCGATGGCCCGCCGCTGCCAGTCCGCGCGCGAGGGCAACCACCATCCGCTGGGTGCCGCCGTACTCCGGCACCGGGAGCCGGTCCCAGAAGAACAGTGCGATGTGCATGGCGCGCCAAATCTATGCATCTTGACCCGCGATGCCCCTTCGCGTCATGCAGGTGCTGCACCAGGGCGGCGGAGCCGGCTCCGTCGCATCCACGCTGCACCTCAGTCTGGGACTGCAGCGCTCGGGTGCGGAGGTGGTCTTCGTCTGCCCCCCGGGCAGTGAGGTGGAGGCCCTCGCCGCCGGCGGCGGGCTCACCATCGTGCCGCTCGCGCTGGAGGCGGGTGCGCGCCGCGCCAATGCGGCGGCCCTGGCGCAGGTCTTGGCCCGTTACCGCCCCGCGGTGGTGAACTCCCAGAGCGCGCGCGATCGTGGAGCGCTGACCTGGCTCCGGCTGAGCGGCCGCCTGTCGACGCCGCTGGTGCTCACCCGGCGGCAGATGCCGCGGACCTTTTTCCTGGAGAACTGGATCACCTCCCGGTCGGCCGACCGGGTGATCGCGGTGAGCCATGCCGTGGCTCGGGCGCTCCGCCGTCGCGGGACACCGGCCCACAAGCTGGCCGTGATCCACAACGGCCTCATCGCAGCGCGGGTGGACCGGGAAGTATCCGACCGAGCGCTGTTCGACTGGAAGGACCGGATCGGCTGGACGCCCGCCCAGCGCACCGTCGGCATCATCGCCCGGCCGAAGGATCAGCGCGTGGTCCTGCAGGCTCTCCGGCTGATGCGCACCCCGGTGCGGCTGGTCCTCGCCGGCGTCGCGCCTTCGAGCGAGATGGCAAAGAGCGCGCAGGCCGCAGGCGCGCCGCACGCCGTGGTCTGCCTGCCGTTTCTACCCGACGTCATGCCGCTCTATCGACTGCTGGACGCGGCGCTGCTGCCGTCGCGCATGGAAGGCTTCTCCCAGTCTCTGCTGGAGGCCATGGCACTCGGGAAGCCGGTGATCGCGTCGGCGGCGGGCGGCAACCCCGAGCTCGTCACCGACGCCGTGGACGGCCTGCTCGTCCCACCCCTCGATCCGGCGGCCTGGGCCGCCGCACTTGAGCGCGTGCTGACGGACGCCCCGCTCGCCACCAGGCTGGGCGAAGCCGCCCGCCGGACCGCCCGTGAGCGGTTCACCCTCGAGCGGACGGTGGCACACACCCTCGAGCTCTACCGGTCGCTGGTGTCGTCTGCGGCGCTTGCTCCGGCAACGCCCCACGGGTGAGATTCTCACCCGCCAACGACACCCGAAGGGGCCCGTGGTCAGGATCTCAGGATTCACCATCGTCCGGAACGCCATCAAGCTGGACTTCCCGGTGGAAGCCAGTATCCGGTCCATCCTGCCGGTGTGCGACGAGCTGGTCGTGAACGTCGGACGCAGCGAGGACGAGACCCTCGATCTGGTCCGGTCGATCGCCGATCCGAAGATCAGGATCCTCGAGACCGAGTGGGACATGAGCCGGCGCAACACCGTTCTTGGCGCCGAGACGCTCCGGGCCATGCGCGCCTGCACCCATCCTTGGGGCATTTACATCCAGGCCGACGAGGTGCTGCACGAGAAGGGCGCCGCCGAGCTGGCGGCCGCGGTGCGGCAGCACGACGCGGACCCGCGAGTGGAGGGTCTGCTGGTTCGCTATCTCCACTTCTACGGCGGCTTCCAGACCATCGCGACCCACCGGCGCTGGTACCGGCGTGAGGTCCGCGCGGTGCGACTCGACCCCGCGCTCGACATTCGACCCTACCAGGGCGCTCAAGGCTTCCGGGTCGGACCCGACCACCGACGCATCCGCGCTCGTCTGACCGGCGCCCAGATGTTCCACTACGGCTGGGCGCGGCCCGCGCAGGCGCTGCGGGAGAAGCGGGAGCTGGGCAAGACCATGTATCCCTGGCGCAATGCCGACGAGCGGCTGCCGCTGCTCGCCTGGATACCGGGCATCAAGCCGTTCCGGGAGAGCCACCCCGCAGTCGCGCGGGAGTGGATCGAGCGCCGGCTGGAGGATCCTGAGCGGGTGATCGCCCCCCGCAGGTTCCAGTGGCATCACATCCGATACTACGTATCCGGCTGGATCGAGCGGCTCACCGGCGTGCGCGTCTTCGAGTTCCGCAACTACACGATCGTGTGACCTCGTCCCTCGAGCAGCAGCTGGAGTCGGTGGGTGTACGTGTGATGACGCAGGGCGTGCTCCCTGCCCGCGGCCGCGATCGCCGCCCGCTCCTCGGGCGCGGCCAGGTATTGCTCGGCCAGGGCCACGGCCTCGTCGAGATCCCGGTACCAGGCGCAGTGCTCTCCGTCGCGGGCGAACTCGTCGCTTCCCGGCTGCCAGGCGCCGAGGTAGAAGCCGCCGCAGCCGAGCACCTTCCAGATCCGGTTCGAGTCACAGGCGGTCTGTCGCTCCTGGCCTGCCACGGCATGCGCGCCGACGGAGATCGCCGCGCCCGCGACCACTCGGGCGAACTCGGATCCCCAGACCGGGCCGCCGGCAACGGGAAGATCGCTCTCTCCCTCCCAGCCCGGGCCACGGATCTGCAGCTTGCCCACCCGGGCCAGGCGGCGGAGCAGCTCGTGACGGTGAGGGTACTGTCCGGAGCCGACGAAGGAGAGATCGCAGCGAAACCGCGGAGGAACCCGCTTCGCCGGGCGGTCGTACGCCGGGTCCAGCGCCTGGGGGAGGAAGAGCACCTCGGGCACGCCGGCCGCGCGGTAGGCGTCCACCTGCGAGCGACAGGTGACGAAGAGACGCCCCGCCGCGCGGGCGAGGGCCAGCAGCTCGGGAGCGGGCGACGGCGCATAGTCGAAGTACCAGACGCCGCCCGCCCGTCCGGCACTCAGCTCGGCGACACGCTCGGGCTCGAGTGCCTGAGCCTGCCGGGTGAAGATGACGGCCTCGGGCCGAAAGCTCTGGGCCAGTCGCACGACCAGTGCATCGGCCAGGCCGCGGAGCCGCCGGTGCCACCCGGCGACGTCCACCAGGCGGCAGGGATGTCCCAGCATCCGGGCGGCGCGCACGAGGGCCATTTCCGTCCGGCGCGCGCCCGCCGCGCCCAGGACCACGACTCGCATGGGACTATTATAGCCCGACGATGCGCATCGCCCTGCTGACCTCGGCCAACGGCTGGCGCGGCTCCGGATCGAGCTACGCCAAGATTGCGCGCGGACTCGGCGAGCGGGGGCACACGGTGCATCTGGTGACCGCCTCCGCACGGCTCACGCCCAGACTCCGGGGGATGGGTCTCACGGTGACCGAGTTGCCCAGCCGCAACACCGGCCCTCGCGAGGTGTGGGGACTGCTCCGCGTTCTGCGCGCCATCCGCGCCGACGCGGTAGTGGTCGACACCCCGCGCGACGTCAGACTCGCTGCGTGGGCCACGCTGGTGCGTCAGGCCAGTATCGTCTACCGCTACAACCTCAACTACCGGCCTCCTCGCAACGACCTCATGGACCGGGCCTATCTCCGCCGGGTCTCGGCCTGCGTCTACCAATCGCGCTGGATCAGGGACGACGCGGCTCGTGCGCCGTGGCTCCGGCGCCTCCCCCACTTTCTCATCCCCAACGGCTACGACCTCGATCGCTACGCGCCCAGGCCGGAAGCAGGGCGTGCCTTCCGGGAGCGGTACGGGATCGCCCCCGACGCCCGCGTGGTGCTGACCTCGGCCAAGCTCACGCGCAACAAGGGACACGAAGTCGCGATCGCGGCGCTGGGCCGGCTCCATGCCGCGGGCGTCCCGCTGGTGTATCTCATCTGCGGCGACGGCGGACGGGAGGCCGAGCTCCAGACGCTGGCGCGCTCGGTCCGGCTGCCGGCGGTATTCACCGGGCTGCTGGAGTCGGACGAGCTGGTCGCGGCGCTGGCGGCCGCCGACGTGGTGGTGCACCCCTCGCTCAACGAGATCTTCCCCAACGCCGTCGGTGAGGCCATGGCCTGCGGCCGGCCGGTCATCGCGGCGGATGCGGGCGGCACCGCCGAGCTGGTGGGGAGCAACGGGGCGGGCGTGCTGGTGCCGCCCGGCGACACCGACACGCTGGCCGTCGCCGTGCGTGAGCTGCTGGACGACCCCGAGCGACGCCGGCGCATCGGCGAGGCCGCTCGAGAGCGGATCGAGCGCGAGTTTCCGCTGGCCCGCATGATCGACCGCTACGAGGCCGCGCTCAACGCGGTCATCGAGTAGATTAGCCTGATGGCCGTCGCTCCCCAGCTGCTCCTCACCTACGATTTCCCGCCCATCGGCGGCGGGATCGCCCGGTGGATGGCGGAGCTGGCCAAGCGCTACCCCCCCGGCTCGCTCGTGGTCTCCACCGGCCAGCACCCCGACTCGCCCGACGTCGACTCCACCTTCCCCAACCGGGTGGACCGGCTGCCGCTGGCGGCGCGCAAGCTCCGCACCCTGCGCGGCCTCCTCTTCTGGTCCCGTCGTGCCGCCGTGCTCACCCGGGAGTGCGGCGCGGAGTTCATCTGGTGCGGCAACATGAAGCCCGCCGCCTATCCGGCGAAGTGGACCATGGAGCGGCTCGGCACGCCCTTCGGCGTCCTGCTCCACGGCGGAGATCTCCTCATTCTCCAGCATCAGGTGCACCAGTCCCTGCTCAAGCGCAGGACGGCCCGAGCGCTCATCTCCTCCGCCGCAGTGCTGGTGGCCAACAGCAGCTGGACCCGGGAGCGCTGTCTGACGTTGTTGAGCGAGCTGGAGCTCGAGGCCGGAGACGATCTGGTGCAAGTCGTGCCGCTGGGCGCCGATCATGTGTTCTTTCGGCCCGGGGTGGACACGGCCGCGGTGCGGGAGCGCTATGGCCTCGACCAGGGGCGCTGGCTGCTTTCGGTCGCGCGGCTCTCCCGTCACAAGGGCGTGGATACCGCGCTCAAGGCGCTCGCGAGCCTGGCCGGCCGCTACCCCGACCTGCGCTACGCGGTGGTGGGCTCCGGGGAGGAGCTGAACGCGTTGGAGGAGGAGGCGCACAACCTCGGCGTGGGGGATCGGGTGCGGTTCCTGACCGAGGTGCCCGACCGCGATCTGCCCGCGCTCTACAACGTGGCCGACGTCTACCTCGGCGTGTCGCGCCTGATGGAGCAGCGGGTGGAAGGATTCGGCATCTCGATCGCGGAGGCATCGGCCTGCGGCATCCCGGTGGTGGCGGGACGGAGCGGCGGCATCCCCGAAGCCGTGCGCGACGGTGAGACCGGGTTTCTGGTGGACGCCGAGCGCCCCGATGCGGTCGCCGAGGCGGTGGGCCGTCTGCTCGAGAATCGGGAGCTCCGGTCCCGGCTCGGCGCCGCCGGACGGCGGGCCGTGGAGACGTACTACAACTGGGACCGGGTGGCCGGCGATCTGGCCCGGATCGGCCGCGAGTTCGCCCGGCGGGCGCTGCCCCAGGCGGTCTCATGATGGAGGACACGCTGGCGCAGTCGCCCGCCTCGGACGAGTACGACCAGCACTACCGCACCTGGGTGGAACAGCACGGGCCCCGCGCCCAGGACCTCGACTGGCGCCTGACCCATCTCGAGTGGCGCCAGCGGGTGTTGCTGCGCCGCTATCCACCGGAAGGCAAGCGGGCCCTGGACTTCGGCTGTATGGACGGCGTCTTCACCATCCGGCTGCAGCAGCTGGGTGCCCAGGCGGTGGGCTATGACATCTCTCCGGCCGCGATCGGCCAGGCGAAGACGTTCCGGGGGACCGCTGCCCGACCGGTCTTCACGACCGTTCCTCCCGGCCCCGGGCAGTTCGACCTGATCTATTGCAATGAGGCGCTGGAGAACGTCGCGGCGGACTCGGCTTTGGTCGGCGAGCTGGTGGGGTATCTGGCCCGAGGGGGATCAGTGGTCGGCACCACGCCGTTCGGTGATGAAGGGAAGGATCCGGCGAAGCCCGGCATCTACGACCCGGCCCAGCTCAAGCGCGCGCTGTCACCCTATGGTCGGGTGCATGTCTTCCACTACGCGCGCCGTCCGGTGCGCGACCGTCTGCCGTTCCGGAAGACCACGGGCGGGCGGATCTTCCTCTTCCAGGTCACGCCGCCGAATCCTCCGCCTCCGGCCGAACGCTGATCGCGTAAGTCGGGCAGTTGAGCACGTAAGCGCCGTCGATGGGCGACCACGTCTGGACCGGGTTGTGCACCTCGGCTTTCCCCCGGGCGTCCAGCCGGAACACCTTGGGCGCCTGCACCACGCAGGCGCCGCACCCCACACACCGCGACTCGTCCACCAGCACGCGCAGCCTGCGCGTGGGGTGCATCCCGCTGACGACGGTCGTGAGCTTGCCGCCGAGGCTCGCCAGTGTCTGGGACGCCGCGCGGTAGCCGGCCTCCAGCAGCTCCTCGTTGCGGTCGAAGGCGAACATCGAGATATGCTCGACCCGCGGCTGCACCAGGATGAGGGGCGGCCCCTCCCATTCGCGCAGTTGTCCCTCGATCTGGGTCTGCATCGCGATCTCGAGTCCGCGGGTGTAGGTCGCGGCGAAGCCCACCGTCTCGTCGGACGACCGCACCACGCTGGTGGCCGCGACGTTGACGGCGAGGATGGGCCCCGCGCCCAGCGAGGCGGCGAGCCGGACGGGAAGGTTCTCGACCACCGCCCCGTCCACATACGAGCGGCCGTTGATCACCCGTGGCGGGAAGATGCCGGGCAGGGCGCAGGAGGCCACCACCGCGTCCGCCACCTTGGTATCCAGCAGCCCGGGAAGGCCCCAGAGAACCTGCATCCCGGAATGGAGGTCGACGGTGTTCACCAGTAGACGGCGGGGAAGATCGCGGAAGCTGACGTCGCCCACGAGGCTCCGGACCAGGAACTCGAGCGGCTCCCGGCGGTAAAGCGCCGGCGCGGACAGCCGCCGGAATGCCACATCGGTATGGGCGACCTGGAAAATGTCACGCCGCCGGACGGCCCGAGCCCGCTCCTCCATCTGCCGAAGGGGGACGCCCGACGCCCAGGCCGCCCCGATCAGCGATCCAATGCTCGACCCCACGACCAGGCTCGGCACCAGCCCACGCTCCTCGAGCGCGCGCAGCACGCCGATATGGGCGAGCCCTTTGAGGCCGCCGCCGCTGAGGACCAGGGAAAAGGGTCGTTCCGGGCTCACTCGCTTGCCCCGGCTGAGGTTGCGTGCGTAACGTACGCCCCGATCAAAGTGCAAGAATCATGCGCTGACCGCCGTGCCGGGGCCGGGGTGCAAGCCTGTGCGCGGCCTCGGGCGCCGAACGTGAGGCCGGTCACTCCGTCCCTGGCAGCCTAAAAGGTGAAACGTGAAGAGTGAAAAGGAGGTTCAGGGATCTACTCGCCTCCCTCCCGGCGTCCCCGCCGGGGACACCCCCCTTTCACCCTTTACGGTTCACGGTTCACGCGGGTACGACGTGGCTGCCCTCCGTGCGACCGAATTCCCGTGGACTTCCGACACGGTCTACCTCAACCATGCCAGCATCGGTCCGCTCCCGGAGCGGACCCGCCTGGCCTTGGAACGCTTCAACCAGCGGCGGGCCGCGCCCCACCTGCTCCCGGACCGCGACATGTTCGCCATGCTGGCGGATACCAGGGGGAAGATCGCCCGGCTGATCGGCGCCGCGACCGACGAGATCGCGCTCGCCCTGAATACCGGCTACGGGATCAGCATGGCCGCCCGGGCCCTGCCGCTCGCGCCCGGCGATGTGGTCCTGGTCAGCGACAAGGAATTTCCCGCCAACGTCTACCCCTGGATGCGTCTGGGCGACCGCGGCGTCGTCATGGAGCTGGTGCCGACCACCGCGGAGGGCTGGCCCGACGAGGACCGCCTGCTGGAGCGGTTGCGGGATCCTCGCGTGCGGGTGCTCGCGGTCTCGCTGGTGCAATTCAGCAACGGGTATCTGGTGGACCTCGAGCGGCTCTCCGCCGCCACCCGGGAGACCGGCGCGTTTCTCGTAGTGGACGCGATCCAGGGCGTGGGACAGCTGCCGGTAGACGTCTCGCGGGTCGAGGTGGACGTCCTCGCCTGCGGCGCGCAGAAGTGGCTGCTCTCGCCCTGGGGCTCGGGATTCGTCTATGTCCGCCGCCAGCTGATCGGACGCCTCGATCCGGTGATCACCGGCTGGCTTGCCTTCGAAGGCACCGACGACCTGAGCCGGCTCACCAGCTATGACCATACCCTTCGGGCCGATGCCCGGCGGTTCGAGCTGATGACGCTCCCGTACCAGGACTTCGCCGGACTCGGCTGCTCGCTCGATCTGATCCTCGACCTCGGCGTCGAGCGGATTCGCGATCACATCCGCAGCCTGCACCAGCCGGTGCTGGCCTGGGCCGAACGGACCGGTGCGCGAGTGACCTCACCGCGAGGGGCGAGCGGCTCCGGCATCCTCTGCGTGTCACCCGAGGCGGTGAAGGATGTCCATCGCCGCCTCAAGGCGTCGCGGATCGTCTGCAGCCTGCGCGAAGGAGCGATTCGCCTGAGCCCCCACTGCTACAACACCGTGGAAGAGATGGAGCGGGTGGCGCGCGTGCTCGCCGGAGACTGATCGGTGCGGGTGGCCTGGCTCACGGCCCTCTTTCCGGTGCTCTCGGAGATACCCTTTCTCAACCAGATCGTCGGTCTCATCCAGCGGGGCCACGAAGTGGACATCTACGCCGACGGCCCGCAGCCCGGCGGTCCGTTTCATCCCGACGTCGGGCGGCTCGCCCTGGAGTCCCGCACCCGCTATCCGATCCGCTGGCCGGCTGGCCGGGGGGAGCGCTGGCGCGCCGCGGCTCGACTCATCGCGGCGCATCACGGGAGCGAGCGCCGTCTCCTCCTGCGGACGCTCGATCCGTCGCGCTTCTGGCACCGGGCCTGGACCCTCGACCAGCTGCGCCGCACCGCCCGTTTCCTGCCGGTGCGGCCGTACGACGTCTGCTACTGCGCGTTCGGGATGGATGCGCCGCACGCACTCCGCCTCCGGCGGCTGGGCGCCCTGGGCGGGGAGCTGGTCGTGGCCTTCCGCGGCGCGGACACGACGAAGTACGTTGCCCGACGTGGGCCGCGGGTCTACGCCCGGACCTTTCGCGAGGCCCGGCTGCTGCTCCCGGTCTGCGACTTTCTCGGGCGTCGTCTGGTGCAGCTCGGTGCACCGGCCGAGCGAGTCGTGGTGCACCGGACCGGCATCGACCTGGGCCGCTGGCCGTACCGCGAGCGGCACCCTGCGTCGCCCGGCAGCCTGCGGCTGGTCAGCGTCGGCCGGCTGGTCGAGAAGAAGGGCATCGGGCACGTGCTCCGCGCGCTCCGGCTGCTGGTGGACCGAAGCGTCCGCGCGGAGTACCGCGTGTTCGGCGACGGCCCGCTGCGTGAGCGTCTGGCCGCGCGGGCCGGCGAGCTGGGGGTGGCCGACCGGGTCGTGTTCGAGGGTCGGCAGGGGCAGGAGGCGGTGCGGGATGGGCTGGCCGCCGCCGACGTGCTGGTGGCCGCGAGCGTGACGGCGGCCGACGGGGACGAGGAAGGCATTCCCAACGTGCTCAAGGAGGCGATGGCCTCGGGAATGCCCGTCGTCGGCACGCGGCACGCGGGCATTCCCGAGCTGATCGAGGACGGTGTCTCCGGCTGGCTGGTGCCCGAGCGGGACGAGGCCGCGCTCGCCGCGGCGCTCGCCAGACTCGCGGCGGAGCCGGAGCGATGGCCCGCGATGGGCCGCGCGGGCCGGGCGAAGGTCGAGGGCGAGTACGATATCCACCGGCTCAACGATCGACTCGCGGGAATGCTGGAGACTCTGATCCGTCCGGAGGCACGAACCCGATGACAAGCTTCACCGACATGCTCGCCGCCGGCTACGGCTTCACCGACCCCGCCATCACGCTGGGCGCGGCGCTGGAGAGGGGTGCGGTTCATCCGGAGCCGAAGGTCAGAGTACCGGTCGCGATGATGAACCGTCACGGCCTGGTGGCGGGGGCGACCGGCACCGGCAAGACCCGCACCCTGCAGCTGCTCGCCGAGCAGCTGTCCGCCCACGGCGTCCCGGTGTTCGTCGCCGACATCAAGGGCGACCTGAGCGGCCTCGCGGTGCCGGGTGAGCCAAGCGACCGCGTGACCGGCAGGGCAGGGGACCTGAAGTACGATTGGAAAGCCGGCGGCGTGCCGGTGGAGTTCGTGAGCCTCACGGGGGCGCTGGGCGTGCAGCTGCGCGCCACCGTCAGCTCCTTCGGACCACTGCTCCTGGCCAAGGCGCTGTCACTGAACGAGACCCAGACCAGTGTCCTGACCCTGGTCTTCAAGTACGCCGACGACAGCCGGCTGCCCCTGCTCGATCTCTCCGACCTGCGCGCGGTGCTCCAGTTCCTCGGCTCGGACGAGGGGAAGGCGGCGCTGGAGAGCTACGGGGGCATGTCCAAGGCGACGGTGGGTGTGTTGCTGCGGAAGCTGGTGGAGCTGGAGGCGCAGGGCGCGGAGCGGTTCTTCGGCGAGCCCGAGTTCGATGTCCACGACATGCTGCGGACGACGTCCGACGGCCGGGGCGTGGTGACCTGCCTGGAGCTCGCGGACGCACAGGACAAGCCGGCGCTCTTCTCCACCTTCATGATGTGGCTCCTGGCGGAGCTGTATCACAACCTGCCCGAGGCGGGCGACCTCCCCAAGCCGAAGCTGGTGTTCTTCCTCGACGAAGCTCACCTGCTGTTCGCTGAGGCATCGCGGGCCTTTCTGGATCAGACCCAGCGGATCGTCCGTCTCATCCGATCCAAGGGTGTCGGCGTGTACATGGTGACCCAGACGCCGAAGGATGTACCGGATGAGGTGCTGGCCCAGCTGGGCAACCGGGTCCAGCACGCGCTCCGGGCCCACACCCCGAATGACGACAAGGCGCTCAAGGCGACAGTGCGCACGTATCCGAAGACCGAGTACTACGACCTGGAGGAGACGCTCACCTCGCTGGGGATCGGAGAGGCAGTGGTCACGGTGCTGGACCCGCGGGGTACGCCTACCCCGGTGGTCGCCGCCCGGCTCATCCCGCCGGGCTCGCGGATGGCGCCGCTCACCCCCGACGAGCTGCAGGCCGACATCCGGCAGTCGGATCTGATCACCGAGTACGGTCAGCCGGTGGACCGGGAGAGCGCCCGCGAGATGCTAGCCGAGCGGATGGGCAGGACGGCAGCCCCGGTGGAGGAGCCGGAGCCCAGGGCGAAGCAGGGCAGGAGCGTGGGGAAGAGCGCGGCGGCTGCCGCCGGCGCCGCCGTCGTCGGGGCGCTCTCCACGTCCATCGGGAGGACGGTCGGCCGGGAGATCGTGCGGGGGCTGTTCGGCATGCTGGGGATGAAGCCTCCCCGGACGAGGCGAAGCACGCGCAGCAGGTGGTGAGGTGCCGAGCTGCAAGGACGTTCCTCTTCACGCTGTTTCAGCGGGGACTGACTACGGCGACAGGACCAGCCGCACGTAGTTCTTCTTGCCCTTCCGAAGTATCACGAACGGCTCCTCCGCCGGCCCTTGCAGATCGTCCGGCCCGAGCGTCGCGTCCGCGCGCTCGATCGCGTGGCCGTTGAGATAGAAGCCCCGTCCCTCGATTCCACGCCGGGCGTCGGCCTTCGAGCTGGCGAGCCCGCTCGCCAGCAGCGCCTCCAGGATCGGCCGCTCCAGCACCTCGGTCCGGGGCACAGCACGGGTCGGCATCTCCGGCAATGCCTCGAGGTCGAGCTCACCCCCGAAGAGCGCCTCGCTGGCGCGCACTGCTTCCTCCGCCGCCTCCACCCCGTGGACGGCCGCCGTCACCTCTCGCGCCAGGAGCCGGTGCGCCGCGCGTCCTCCCGGGTCCTTGCCGTGCTGCGTCATCGCCGCCGCAATCTGATCGAGGCGGAGGAAGGTGAAGAGCTTGAGGTAGCGGTCCACATCGCGATCGTCGGTGTTGACCCAGAACTGGTAGAACTGGTACGGGCTGGTGCGCGCCGGGTCGAGCCATACGTTGCCGCCCTCGCTCTTGCCGAACTTGGCCCCTGATGCGGTGGTGATCAGCGGGAAGACCATGCCGTGCGCCTGCCCGCCCTCCCGCCGGCCGATCAGCTCGATCCCGGCGGTGATGTTCCCCCACTGGTCGCTGCCGCCCATCTGCACCTCGCATTGCTCGGTCCGGAAGAGATGCCAGAAGTCGTAGGCCTGGATCAGCATGTAGCTGAACTCGGTGTAGGTGATTCCCACCTCCATCCGGCTGCGCACCGACTCCTTCTGGAGCATGTAACTCAGCGTGAAATGCTTGCCGGTGTCGCGGAGGAAGTCCATCAGGGCGACGCCGCGCAGCCAGTCGGCGTTGTTCCGCATCCGGGCGGCGTTGGCCCCCTCGAACGAGAGGAAGCGCGACAGCTGGCGCGCGAGGCTTCGGGCGTTGCGGTCGATCTGTTCCTGGCTCATGACCGGGCGCTCTTCGCGCTTCCCGCTGGGGTCGCCGACCATCCCGGTCCCGCCGCCGACCAGCGCGATGGGCGTGTGTCCATGACGCTGGAGCCAGGCGAGGCCCATCACCGGCACCAGGCTGCCCACGTGCAGCGAGTCGGCGGTGGGATCGAACCCCACATAGGCGGTCACGCGGCCTTTCGACAGGCGCTCCGCGAGCCCGGGAGTCGCGTCCTGCACGAAGCCCCGGTCGGTGAGCGTGCTGAGCAGGTCGGTCATAGCGGCGTATCGTACCCGCTGGAAAGAGGCCTCGCAACAGGCTAGTTTGCCCCCATGGCCCGCCGGCTCCCATCGCTTGGCGCGCGCATCAGGGTCTCACCCCGCGCGCGTCGTATCATCGTGGTCTCCTTCCTCGCCGTGATCGCGTTCGGGCTCGCCGTTCTGATGGCGGCCTGGAACCGAGCCTGTGCCGGCAACAGCTGTCCCTCCATCGCCGAGCTCGGCGCCTACGACCCCAACCAGGCCTCCAAGGTCTATGCCGCCGACGGGCGGCTCATCACCGACCTGGGCCAGGAGCGGCGCACCGTCGTGCCCTTGGCCGAGATGTCGCCGGTGGTCAAGGCCGCCTTCGTCACGACCGAGGACAAGCGCTTCTACCAGCACCACGGAATCGACTGGTACCGCGTATTCGGCGCCATCCGGAGCAACCTGATCGAGATGCGCGTGGCCGAGGGGTTCTCGACCATCACCATGCAGCTGGCGCGGAACATCTGGACCGAAGACATCAGCGGACGCGACAAGTCGCTGCGCCGGAAGCTCCGGGAGGCCAAGGTCGCGCGGGAAATCGAGGAGAAGTACCCCAAGGACCGGATCCTCGAGCTCTACCTCAATCAGATCGACCTCGGCAACCGCGCCTTCGGGGTCGAGGCCGCCTCCCAGCGGTATTTCGGCAAGTCGGTCCGGGACCTGAACGTGGCGGAAGCCGCCACCCTGGCCGCCATCCCCAAGGCGCCATCCCGCTACAACCCGCGGAAAAATCCCAATCTCAGCATCCAGCGCCGCAATACGGTGCTGAACCTGCTGCGTGACAACGGGCTCCTCTCGGCGGAAGAGGCCGAGCGCTGGAAGGCGTATCCCCTCCTGCTCTCGTCCAGCTCGGACTACAGCGGCACGGCGGAATACTTCGTGGAGTTCGTCCGGCAGCAGTTGGACGCGCGTTTCGGCTCCGACCTCTACCGCTCGGGCTTCCGGATCTACACCACGCTGGATCTGGACACCCAGCAGGCGGCGGAGCGGGCACTCGAAGCCCGGCTGGAGGCGATCGAAAGCGGCGCCGACGGCAAGTTCGAGCACCCGACCTATCAGCAGTACCAGAACTCCAAGGGCGACGAGGGCGACCGTGACCTGCGGAGCACGCCCTACCTCCAGGGGCTGATGGTCACCATCGAGGCCAAGACCGGCCAGATCCGCGCCATGGTGGGCGGTCGCGACTTCGGCGACAGCAAGTTCAACCGCGCCACCCAGTCCCTCCGCCAGCCAGGGTCCACCTTCAAGCCGATCACATACTCCGCCGCGATCGAGGCGGGCTATCCGCTCTCGCATGTCATGGTGGACGACTCGCTCAGCCTGATCGTCAAGCCCGACGAGCCGCCCTGGACGCCCATGAACTACGACCTGAAGTACGAGGGCCCGATGACGCTGCGCCGGGCGCTCTACCTCTCCCGGAACACCATCGCCATCAAGCTGGGCATGGAGCTGGGAGAACAGGCGGTGGTGAGCGAGGCGGCGAAGTTCGGCATCAGCACCCGGGTGCCGGCGGTGCCGTCGATCCACATCGGCTCGGCCGACGTCATCCCCCTGGAGATGATCGCGGCCTACACCACGTTCGCCAATCTCGGCACCCGCACCGTGCCGAATTCGATCCTCCGGGTGGAGGACCGCAGCGGCAAGATCGTCTGGCAGCCGACCACCCGCAGCGTCGCCGTTCTCGACAGCGCGCACGCCTGGCTGATGACCGACGTCCTGCGGGACGTGGTGCGCCACGGTACCGCGGTGGGCTCGGTCGGTGCGCGGATCAACTTCCCCGCCGGCGGCAAGACCGGCACCACCAACGACGGATTCGACGTCTGGTACATCGGCTTCACTCCAGACTTCGTGACCGGCCTCTGGATCGGCTTCGACCAGCCTCGGAAGATCAAGTCGAATGCGCAGGGCGGTGTCCTCGCCGCGCCGGCCTGGACCGCCATGATGCGGGAGGTCTACGAGCGCCGGGCGATTCCTGCGGCCTGGCCGCGCCCGTCGGGCCTCACCGCCCTCGATATCGACAAGACCACGGGCTACAAGGCGACACCCTTCTGCCCGAAGGACGTCCACTACATCGAATCCTTCATTCCCGGCAGCGAGCCGACGGGGTTCTGTCCGATCCACTCGCCGT
Source organism: Gemmatimonadales bacterium (assembly GCA_036556505.1). Classification (GTDB taxonomy): domain Bacteria; phylum Gemmatimonadota; class Gemmatimonadetes; order Gemmatimonadales; family GWC2-71-9; genus CAVVWJ01. The sequence goes on along the minus strand of DATBJH010000027.1, from coordinate 16,139 downwards.
TCGGCAACGTGGGCGGTGTGATGGGAGGGGCCGGTCCGGCTCCGGGGCAGGCGCCCTCCACCGCGCCGGCCATCGGCGTGCCCCGGACAGATACGGTGGGGGCGCCGCTGGTCCCGACCAGCCGCACGACGCAGGGCGGCACCGGCGTCATGGGCGGGAGCGGTCCCCCGGCCAGCCCACGGCAATAGCATGCCGGCGCGCCGCCTGGCGGCCCGCTGGGTACTACCGGTCGCCGCGCCACCGATCGAGTGCGGCGCCGTGCTGATCGGCCGCGACGGCCGGATCGAGGCGGTGGGGCCGGACCCGTTGGTGCCGCGTCCGGCGGGTGTGCCCGGTGAATCGTTTCCGGATGCCATCCTGATTCCCGGCCTCGTCAACGCGCACACCCATCTCGAGCTGACCGGGTTCGACTTCGGAGCACCGCCCGAGCCGGACTTCCGCACCTGGATCGCCGGCGTCCGTCGGGTCAAAGAGACCCGGAACACGGATGAGTTCATGGACGCCGTCCGGACCGGTGTGCTGGAGTGCTGGGCCGGCGGTGTCACCACCGTCGGCGACACCGGCGATACTGGCTCGGCGATCCGGGCACTCGCCGAGCTGGGTGGATCCGGCGTGGTGTACCAGGAAGTCTTCGGGCCGCATCCGTCGCAGGTGGGGCAGTCGCTCGCCGGCTTGCAGCGCCGGGTGGACGAGCTGGGACGGTGGCAGACCGGCCGCGTCCGGCTCGGCGTCTCTCCGCACGCGCCCTACACGGTGAGCGGGCCGCTCTACGCCGCCGTGGCCGCGTGGGCCGAGGCGGAAGACCTGCCGATCGCGGTCCACCTGGCCGAGTCACCCGCCGAGTCGGAGCTGCTGGGGCGGGGCGCCGGCCCCTTTGCCGAGGCCTGGCGAGAGCGAGGCATCCCGCTCCCGACGATGCCGGGATGCTCGCCGGTGGAATGGCTCGATCGGCATGGGGTGCTGGGCGAGCGGACGCTCTGTATCCACGTAGTGCAGGCCCATCAGCCGGATCTCGAGCGCCTGGGCCGGCGTGGCGCCTCGGTGGCGCACTGCCCGCTGAGCAACGCGGCACACGGACATGGGGCGGCGCCACTCGCCGGCTTCCTGGCGCAGGGGATCCGGGTGGGACTGGGGACCGATTCCGCGCTGAGCGTGGGCTCGCCCGATCTCCTGGCCGAGGCGCGCGCGGCGAGAGGGCTGGCCGGGCTCGATGCCGACGCGGCGCTGGCGCTGGCCACGCTGGGCGGGGCGCAGGCGCTGCGGCTCGAGCGGGAGATCGGTTCTCTCGAGCCGGGGAAATTGGGTGACTGCGCGGTCCTCCTTCCCCGGGCCTCGGCGGGCGGCCCGGCGGAGCAGGTGCTGGATTCGCGGCGGGAAGACGTGGTCGCCACTTTCCTCGGAGGGCGGGGCGTGTACCGAGCCGAGCCGGTGGGCGCATGAAGATCCAGCGACATGCCGCGATCCTGCGCGTGGTGCGCGAGCGGCGAATCGAGAGCCAGGACGAGCTGCGGGAGGCTCTGGCAGCGGAAGGCTTCGTGGTCACGCAGGCGACGCTGTCGCGGGACATTCGTGAGCTGGGCCTGGCCAAGCTCTCGGATCCCCAGGGTGGAGCGTACTACGCCCACCCGCACCGCGCGGCGCTGCGCCCGGATCTGGCACAGGTGCTGCCCACACTGCTGGTGAGTGTGGAGGGGGTCGGCCCGCTGCTGGTGCTCAAGACCGCGAGCGGCTCCGCCGGCGCGGTGACGGAGGCGCTGGATCAGGCGGGTTGGGGCGAGGTCATGGGCACGATCGCGGGGGACGACACGGTGCTGGTCATCGCCCGCAGCCCCAAGCTCCGCGAGGCCATCGCCTCGAGGATCCAATCCCTAGTCCGGAAATAGCTTGCACGATGGCGGCCGGCGCGATGCGAGCGGACACTTCACTTGCCGCCGGGCCCCGGTGGTCGTTACGATTTCAGCACCAGTGGCTCGGCCCTTGCAGACTCTCGCGCCGGGCCGGTCCGTCCATTCCCTGATATTGGCCGCGGAGAAGTTAGCGTGCGGTGCCTGGCGTTGAACGCGTCATTCGAGCCACTGACCATGGTCCCCGTCAGGCGTGCGCTGCGCCTGGTGATCGAGGGCAAGGCGGAGATCGTCGAGTCGGACAGCGGTGACGTGGTCCGAAGCGAACGGCTCACCTTACCCAAACCGGCGATCATACGTTTGATGAAGTTCGTGCACGTCCCCCGCCGCTTCCGCCGCCAGGTCACCAACACCTTCCTCTTCGCCCGCGATGGCTACCGCTGTCAGTACTGTCACCGGGGCAACGGCGCCCTGCGCCACCGCGAGTGCCTCACCCGGGACCACCTGATCCCCTTGTCCCGCGGCGGCGACAACGAGTGGACCAACGTGGTGACGGCCTGCAGCACCTGCAATACCAGGAAGGGGAATCACCTGCCGGAGGAATGCGGGATGCATCCCCTCGCCGTGCCTCGCGAGCCGCACTTCGTGCACCTGTCGTGGGCCGTCCGCCGGCTCTCCTTGCAGCAGGCGAAGTACATTCGCCTGTTCTACGGAGAGGAGGCGCTGAAAGCCTTGGGTGGGACGGTCTAAGAGAAAAAAGGCGTGTTCACGTTTTACGCCTTATCTGACGGTGAACCTCCCCGTCCGATCTTCCAGTCTCAGACTCGGCAGCCCCGCCAACCGCAGCAGGAACCGCGTTGCGCCTCGACCGAGCGCGTCACCCAGTCCTCCCTCGCCTCGCGATCGGCGCACATCGCCCTCCAGGAACCGCTCCAGCTCCTCCAGGTCGGCGTCCGACAGGGTCGACACCTCGAGCGTCGCACTGTAGTAGTAGTTGCCCTGCTGGGAGGGGCTCACGTTGATCTGGTAGGCGAAGGCGAGGGCGGCGGTGAGCGCGTCGAGGGTGGCATAGCGGCGCTCCTGCACCCGGCTGCCGAAGATGGTGAGCATGGTGTACTCGTCGAGCAGCGGCTCGTGCCGGAGCACCACGTCCCAGTACACCTGCCGCGTCAGCTGGTCCATCCAGCCGTTGCGGGAGCGCCAGACCTCGATCCGGTAATGCAGCCGCACCGGGAGGCCGGAGCGGAGGGTGGAGAGCCAGCGGCCGTCGCCGAGGAGGTTCTCCGATCGGACTACCGGGGCGCGGGCGCCGGCCTCCGCCGTGTCGGGGGTGAGCCGCACCTCCAGACGGACGGAGTTCCCCGCCTGCGCCCGTGCCTCACCGGGGATCGCAGCGGCGAGCAGGACCAGCAGGAGAAGAACGGCCACTAGAATCGACGCTGGAGCCGGACGATGAACTTGACCGACTCGCCTTCGGAGATCGCCTTCGCGATGTAGGCACCGATCTCACCCGCGTCGAGCCCCAGGCCCACATCCACCTTCCACTCCTCGAACGAAGGGATGCGGTCCGCCGGTACCTGGCCCGGACCGCTGCCGGCGAGCCAACCCTTGCCCGCGTCCGAGAGCAGCACCAGATCCGCCTCCTCGATGCCGATGAAACGGCTCCCACCGCTCTCGCGGTCGCCGACCCGGAACCCGAGGTTGAGCCCCACCCGCGTCCGAACCTCCACCTGCGCGCTGATCACCCGGTCGCATAGGGCGGTCTGGGCGGGGTCCTCGAAGTCGTCGGGAGCGCAGTCGAAGGTCCGGAAGTCATACCCCGGGAGAATGTCCGGCCCGCCCATCGAGACCCGCCGCTGCACCGACAGCCGATCGCCCTCCACCCAGCCATCGGCCCGCAGACGACCATTCACCCGCAGGTACGGGGTGATCCGCAGGTACCGTCTGAAGTCGAGGAACAGCCGGGAGAACTCGTACGGCCGCCCCAGGGGAACCTGGGGCCGCACCAGTTCCGGCAGATCCACCGGCGCGACGTCGCCGGTGCTGGAATGCTCGAAGCGGGCGCGGAGCAGCCACCCGTTGCTGGGGAGGTACCGCTCGTTCCGGGTATCGAAGTCGACCTGAACACCGGTCGTGACGTAGTGCCCGTCGTCGATCGCCGGGTTGGGCCGCCACTCGTCGCTGTTCCGGAACAAGGACCAGGGGTCGGTGGCCCGCACCGAGCGCTCCTCATCCCGCCGCCGTGACACCTCCAGCCGGAGCGCCCGGGTCGCCTGCGCCCAGAGGGACCCGCCGTACCCGCGGCGGTCGAAATAGTCGCGGTAGTCGCGCTGCAACAGGAACGAGGCCCAGCCGATCTCGCTCAGCGACAGCGGCTGATCCTCGATGGCGCCGAGCTGGCTGTACACCTGCCCCGCGATGCCGAAGCGGCCGTAGCGAAACTCACCCCGCGCCTCGTAGCCGAAGTCGGCCAGCCGGGTGTCGCCGCCGGCCGTGCGGAGGATCCCGCGCAGATCGAGCTTGAAGGACGACCGCTGGCCGGTCCGCAGATCGAAGGTAGGCCCGAAGACGATGGGCAGGCCTTCGATCCGGTTGTAGGTGCCCCCCGTGGTGAGCAGCAGGGTGGTCCTGACCTTGCCGGTCTGGAAGCTGGTGCGGGCCGCCGCGAGGTCCCCGATCCGCCGGCGCCGCTCCCGGATCACCAGCAGCCCCTCGTCGTCCTTCATCACCGGCGCGGCGTCCCAGAAGACCCGCTCGCGGCCCGAGTGGTCGGTGGCCGCATCGCGAATCAGCCTGCCGCCGATCACCAGGATGTCGCCGCGAACTTCCGCTCCCGGCAGGAGGTGCAGGGTTCCGTTGGCGACGGCGATCGGCCCCTCCACCCGACCGCCGACTCGCAGGGTGCCTCGATAGACCGCGAGACGACCCACGAACCGGCTGCCCTCCGGAAGGGTGATGTCGCCTTCGACCCTGGTGGTGGTCGAGTCGTTGTAGAAGGCGATGAGCTCGTCCACCACGTCGGCCGGCGGGCCCGCCAGCTCGACGGTGTCGGTGATCGGCGCGTCGGGATCGATCACGATCACGCTGTCCTGCGCCCCGCCAGCGGCGGGAAGCGCCAGGATCAGCAGCCAGGGGGCGAGGGCGGCCCGGAGCCTGCCGAACTGGCCTCTCACGCGTCCCCTTCGACGGACTTCTCGATCCCGAGCCGGCGCATGCGGCGGTACAGGTTGGCCCGGTCGGTCTGGAGCACGCGGGCGGCTTCGGCCACGTTGCCTTCCGCCTGCGACAGGGCGGCGGTGATGAGCCCGCGCTCGAACTCGTCCAGTGCATCGGACAGCGGCAGCCCGGTCAGACCGGAGGGGACCGGGGCCGGAGGACCTCCGCGCAGGACGCCGCGCACCGCGGCGGCGTCCACCGTGGGCCCGCAAAGGATGCTGAGTCGCTCCACCAGATTGGCGAGCTCGCGCACGTTGCCGGGCCACGAGTACCCCCGCATCGCATCGAACGCCGCCGGCGTGAAGGTCGCGGCCTGCCGGGGCCGCACCCGCTCGGCCAGGTGGGCCACCAGGTCGGGGAGGTCCTCCAACCGGTCCCGGAGCGGAGGGAGGGTGAGGGGGAAGACGTTCAGCCGGAAGAAGAGGTCCTCCCGGAAGCTTCCGTTGGCGACCTCATCCTCCAGCCGGCGGTTGGTCGCCGACACGAGGCGGACGTCGGTGTGAAGGGACGTCTCCGCGCCGATGCGCTGCAGCTCGCCCGTCTCCAGCGTCCGCAGCAGCTTGGCCTGCGCCTCGGCGCTCAGATCGCCGATCTCGTCGAGGAAGAGGGTGCCCTCGTTCGCCAGCTCGAACCGGCCCAGCCGACGCTCGGTGGCTCCGGTGAAGGCCCCACGCTCGTGGCCGAACATCTCCGACTCGACCAGGTCGCGGGGGATGGCGGCGCAATTGACGGTGACGAAGGCGCGGTTGGCCCGGCGGCTCGCCGCATGCACCGCCGCCGCCACCAGCTCCTTGCCGGTCCCGGACTCGCCGGTGATCAGGACCCTCGCTTCGGTCGGCGCCACCCGGGCGATCAGCGCTCGGACCTGCTGCATGGCCGAGCTCTCGCCTACGAGGTGGGAGCGCTTCGCCAGCTCGGCCTGGAGGGCGCGGTTCTGCGCCCGGGTGCGGTCCAGCTCCAGCGCGGCGCGCACCGTCACCAGCACCGCCTCGGGGGTGAGCGGCTTCTCCAGGAACTGGAAGGCGCCCAGTTTCACCGACCGCACCGCGTCGGTGAGCTGAGCCTTCCCGCTCATCATGATCACCGGTGTGAGCCGACCCCGCTCCCGCAACCGGGCGAGCGTCTCCAGCCCATCGGGCCCCGGGGGCATCAGCAGATCGAGCAGGATGACATCCGGGTCGGCCTGGTCCACCATCAGCAGGGCCGCGTTGCCGTTGCCCGCCTCCGTGACGCCGAAGCCCTCCTCCCGCAGGAGCGCTCCCAGCATCCGGCGGATGTTGGCCTCGTCGTCCACGAGGAGGATCTGCCCGGAGACCGTCGTCACAGGCCGTTGAGCCTCACCACGAAAGTCGCCCCGCCGCCGCGAGTCCGCTCCACCGCGATCGTGCCCCGGTGGAGCTCGACCGTCTGCTTGGCGAGTGCGAGACCAAGCCCGGTCCCGCCCTCCTTGGCGGTGCAATAGGGATCGAAAACGCGGCCCTCCAACTCGGGCGGGATGCCGGGGCCGTGATCCCGGATCGTCACCCGTGCACCGTCAGGAGCCGGCGCCGCGAAGATCTCCAGCTCTCCCTCGCCGGCGCACGCCTCCACGGCGTTCCGGATGATGTTGGCGAAGGCGCGGCGCAGGGGGTCGTAGTGGCCCTGAAGCACCGGCGTCGCGGGGTCGAGCGTGAGCCTGGTGGTCATGGTCAGCGGCACCGAAGTGCGCACCAGCTCCTCCAGGAGCTCGCAGAGATCCACCGGCGCCGCCGGGCCTTCGGGCAGCCGTCCGAACTCGGTGAACTCGCGCGCCAGGTGCTCCAGCCGCTCGCTCTCGGCGGTGAGGACATCGATCGCATCCCGGGTGGAAGGCGAGGGCGAGCGGGCAAGCTGCGCCACGGCCAGACGGATCGGCGTCAACGGATTCTTCATCTCGTGTGCGACCCGCCGGGCGGTCTCGCGGAAGGCGCGGAGGCGCTCCGCCTCGATCGCCTCCACCCGTCCCCGCTCCAGTGCGGCTGCCATCTCCCGCAGCGCCGTACGCAGGGCGGCGAACTCCGGCGCTCCCCGGCGGGGACGGTCCGGCGGGAGCGGCTCATTCCGCCGGATGTGGCCGGTCCAGCCGATCAGCTCCTCGATGGGACGGCTCAGCTGTCTCGACAGGTGTCCGCCCAGCCGGACCGAGGCGTAGAGCGCGGCCGCGCCGAGGAGGAATACCGCGATGCCCAGACCGGCGTAGTAGTAGCGATTGTAGGTCTCCACCCGTTGGAACCGCCCCATGGCGCTGTTGAGCGTCGCCGCGTGCGCCGCGAGCGCGTCCCGCTCCACCCGGGACAGGTCGGTGGTGTCGAGCGTCCGGAGGAGCGCTCGGCCGGTCGCTCCCACGTCCTCCAACGCCTCGCGCGGACCCGCCGCCGGGGTCGCAGCGCGGATGGTGAGTCCCCAGCCCACGATCGCCGCGGCCGTGGGAATGGCGCCGAGACAGATCAGGATGAGGAGTATGCGCTGGTGAAAGGAGAGCCGCATCGGGTCTGAAGATAAGGCCCGATTCGGGAGAGGGCCCAGCCGATCGCAACTCCACACCCCGTGCCCAGCCACTCGGACCAGTGCGCCCGGTCGAACCCCGCCAGAGCCGGAACCAGTCCCAGCCCGGCAATCGCCACCGCGGCGAGCGTACCGGTCAGCGCTCCAGGCCGAGCCGCAAGGCCCGCCCAGTACGCGGCGGGAAGCATCAGCCCGGCAAGCCAGACCGCGGCCGCGATCCGGAGCGGAACGCCGGGTCGGAGCGGAATCCCGAAGAGGAGGGTCCAGCCGTAGGACGGGCTGAGCGGCAGCTCCACCTCGCGGCGTCCTCCCTGATACGCGGCCGAGAGCCGCAGCCGGCGGCCGTCCATCCCCGCGGCCAGCTCCACGAGCCCACCCGGCCGAGCCGGAAAGGCGCGCGGGAGGCGAACGGCAGGGGCGAAGAGCCGGAATGCCCTGGCCATCGTGGGCGCGTGGAAGACCGCGGTTCGGCCCTGCTGCGCGACCGTCAGGAGGGTGGTGCCTGGGGTCCGGATCAGGTGGATCACGCTACGACCAAGCGACGGATCATCAGCTAGCGCCACCGTCTGCAGCGCGAGCTCTCCCCGCCGGATCTCCCGCCGGATGTCCCCCCGCGGGAGGTCCTGGTCGCAGGCCAGGGCCACTCCGTTGAGCGTCATCGCCACGGCCGTGCCCGAAAAGACCTCGGAAGTCGGGTAGGAGGCGGTGCAGTAGTTCCGGAGGCGGCCCGCCGGGGCCCAGGGCCGCATCGAGATCGCGGTGAAGACCAGGATCCCGAGCCACGCGGCCGCTCCGCTCAGCGAGAGCCGCCGCGCCAGTGCCGGACCCGGCGCGAGCAGGAGGCCCAGCCCCCGCGCGAACGCCGCCCCCGCCGCGCCGCCGGTCGTATTGGTGAGGAGGTCGCTGAGTGAAGCATCCCGCCCAGTCAGGGCAACGAACTGCAGCGTCTCGATTCCCAGCGACAGGAGGGCGCAGCCCGCGACGACCCTTCCCCAGGACCAGCCCAGAAACAGCAGCCCAGCGCCCAGGGGCATGAACAGCAGGACATTCAGGGCGACATCGGCTCCGCCGGCCTCCCCGCACACCAGGCAGAGCAGCGGCGTCTGTTCGACGACGCGAGCCTGGCGCGGACTGGGGTGCAGGGTGAGCACGAGGATCGCGAGCAGTGCGACGCCCGTCAGCGTGGACCCGAGCCTCCGGTCGGTGCGCATGGGCCTCAGTGCGCCAGGCGCGCCCGCACGATCAGCTTGTAGCCCGGCTGGAGCCAGAGGAGGTGGTCCAGCTTCGCCATGCCCCAGAGGAAGGGATAGAGCGCCGAGAGGAGCAGAAACTGCTTCCGGCGCTTCCTGATGTCCGCGCCGGTCACGACCGTGCCCTTGGAAGAGCCGCGCGCGTCGGCAGCGCCTCGCTGCAGCGCGAGGTAGAGGCCGTTGAGCCCGGTGTCCACCAGCTCGGAGAACGCCTTCGAATAGGTCACCGCCTTCTCGATCTCGAAGCGGGGACCGAGCACCTGCCGGATGCCTTCCAGGCTGTAGCCGGGCCGCAGATGGCCGTGCCACTCGTCGGTGAGCCCGATGGCGTGGCGCAGGCGGTTCACCAGCGAACGGGGCTTGAGGTGGGGAACGTTGATGATCACCCGCCCGCCCGGTTTGAGGATTCTCGCCAGCTCGTCGGCGAACGCGCGGTCGTCCGGGATGTGCTCCAGGTAGTCCACCACTACCACCTGGTCGAACGCGCGGTCGGTGAAGGGTGAGCGGGCTCCATCGAGCCGGTGCACGTCGTCTCCCACGAGCTCACGGATCGAGGCGACGGTGTGCTCGTCGAGGTCGGCGCTGGCCCACCGGCCGCCGCGGCGGCGGAGCAGCAGGCTGATGACGCCGTTGTCCGCGCCGATATCGAGGCAACGACGGCCGGCCGGATCGTCCATGAGACTGGTGATCCGCCGATACTTCTCCTGCTTGAGGACGGACTTCCGGAACAGCGCCAAGGCCCAGTCCGCGCTCACGACGGCACCGCCTGCGCGGTGACGGGAAGTCGAAGGTGGCGCGCGGAGAGGACCATTCCCACCGAGGCCCGCATCACCCACCCGAGCCCGACGCCGTAGATGACGCCCGGCAGCCCCCAGCGCGCGCCGGCCACCGCGCCCAGCGCCGCCACGAGCACCGACACCCAGCCCAGCACCGCCACCAGATGGAGCTCGCGCGGCTCGGCCAGCGCGGAGACGGCGGACTGGGCGAAGCCGTTCAGCACTTTGGCGAAGCCGGTGACGACCGCGGCCAGCACGAGCGCGGCGGAGAGGTGGTACTTCCCGCCCAGGAACCAGTGCTCGATCTGCGGCGTCGCCACCCAGATGAAGAGTGACCCCGTCGTCGCCACGGCCACCACCAGCCGGGCCTCCTTGAAAAGCAGCCGACGCCGCTCGCGCACGCCGGGAGCCGCGCGCAGCCGCGGCAGGAGGGAATACCCGACCCCCATCTGGAGCACGCGGAAGAGCGAGCCCGCGATCGCCGCGAGCACGCCGTAGGTGGCGAGGTCCTCCAGCGGGAGAAGATGCGGCAGCAACAGACGCTCCAGCTGGATCAGGAGCAGTCCCACGGCGCCGAGACCGGCGATGGAGAGGGCCTCGCTCCAGGGGAACTCGGACGAACGGTGGGGCTTGGCGTGCCGCTCCCGGAAGAGCAGCGACCAGCCGACGCAGGCCGCCGCGAAGAAGCCGGCGGTCCAGGCCGCCAGGGCCGGCTCCGCCCGGTGTGAGCCGGCGGCGAGGACCCCGCCCGCGGCGAGCAGGAGCACCAGGTTCGGACTCTGGGTGAGTGCGAGGGAGATGCCGAACCGCTCTTCGCTCTGGAACTGGCCGCCGGCGACCAGCAGTGCGCCGCCAGCCAGGGTGCACAGGAGGATCATCAGCCCGACCGGCAGCGAAGTCTCGTAGCCGGCGAGGCCGATGGCGGTGAACCCGAGCGCCACCGGGACCGACGCGTGCATGAGCCGGCGGAGCAGCTGCGGCCCCGCTTCCAGCCGCCGACGGTTGACCAGGCCGTCCACGCCGGCGGCCGCCAGGGGATAGCCCACGTTCACCAGCGCGACGACCAGGGTGAGAAGAGCGTATTCCTCGGTGGGGAGCGCGCGCGCGAGCACCAGGTTGGCCAGCGCGAACCCCAGTCCCGAAAGCCCCAGCACCGCGGCGCTGCGGAGGGTGGCCGAGCGCCACAGGCTCCTCACGCCTGCATCCGCCGCACTCGCGATTCCATCGTGGAGTAGAAGGCCTCCAGCTTGCGCCGCGCGGCCTCGGGCGTGTGCTCCCGCTGCACGTAGGCCTTCGCGGTGGTGGCCAGTCGCGCCCGGAGCTCGGGGTCGGCCATCAACTCGGCGAGTCCCTGTCCCAGCGCGAGCGGCTCCGGGTCGACCAGGTACGCGATGCCGTCGTTGAGCACCTGGGTGTGGGTGCGAAGCCTGGTGGCGAGCACGGCCGACCCGGAGTCGAGGTAGGAATAGATCTTCATCGGCGTGTTGAGGCCCTTGAGCCTGGGCGATACCAGAACGTCCGCCTGCCGCAGCAGCTCGGGCAACATGCCGATCGGCCGGGGGCCGGCGAAGACGACCGAGCGGTCGATTCCCAACCGCTGGGCCCGTCCGCGATAATGCGCGATGTCCGCGTCGCGCCCGCCGACGATCATCAGCTTGGCCTGCGGCACTCGGCTCAGCGTATGGCGGAAGCCCTCCAGGAGCAGGTCGATGCCCTGGTAGGGCTCCAGGTTGCCGACGTACATCGCCATCGGGCCGCCGTCGGTGGGCGGCAGGCTGCGGCCGTTGCCAGCCGCGGATCGGGGCCCGGACAGCAGGGTGGTGTCTTCCACCCGACCGACCAGCTGCCCGGGGTCGTGCGACAGGGCGACGTCCTGCAGCGCAGCGCAGACCGCCAGCACTCCGCTGCTGCGGCGGATCACCAGCGCTTCCATCCGCCGAAGGAACCGGAAGGCGAACCGGAGCGGGGGATATGCCTCCACCAGCTGCTCAGCCAGCGAGCTGTCCATGTCGTAGACGTAGGGAACCCCGGTAAGCGCCCGCATCGCCGCCGCGATGAATGCCGACTCCTCGACCGCATGGATGAGGTCGTACCGCGTGCGCCGAACCAGCCGCAGGCACGAGCCGACCATGAGCACGTCGCTCAGGACCTTCTTGGTCGAAAAGCCCGGGCGGATCCCTTGCAGGCCCGGCACCCGGGCAATCCGGTGCACCGTGCAGTTGGGGATGGACACGTCGGCGCCTTCGGCGTAAGTGAGCAAATCCACCGTGTCGCCGCGCGCGCTGAGAAACTCGAGCACGGTCTTCACGGCGATCGGCGTGCCGCGCGCCTGATAGAAAGGATGCGGGGCGAGCAGCAGGATCCTCACACCGTCTCCGCCCTCAGCACGGTTGCCTCTTCCTCCGAGCGCCGGCGCTCATCCCATCCGAGGGCATCCCCGACGACACGTGCGGCGAGCCGTACGTCCTCTTCATCGGGGCCGGGCGGGCCCCCCAGCTCGGTCCTGCGGAACACCACGTCGCGCAAGGTCGCCGCCATCTCCTCATCCACCGCTCGCCTCAGCCGCGTTTCCAGCGGAGCGGACGTCGCCTCGGACGCTCGCCCACCCACCAGCGGAGTCTCGGCGGTGCGGCAGGCACGCGGTTCCAGTCTCAGGGAAGCTAGCACGGCATCAACTACGCGTTCCGCCACCCCTCGCGCTGTGGTGTACTTCACCGCCTCCACGGTCAGCAGATTGGAGGGGCCACTCGCGTCGCGCCAGCGGACCCGGGGCCGCTCGGCCAGTGCGAAGGCGGGTCCCCGCTCGATGCCGGCCTTGAGGGGAAGCCGGCCCACCTGACGACCAGCCACATCCTCGGCGGTGAGCCGGAGTCCGGGACAGGCCCGGTTGGCCGCCTCGAGGAGGTACTCCTCACCGCGATCGAGAGCCGTCCCGGGATCGTCGCCGTCGGCCACCGCGTACCAGGTCCCCAGGAGTGTGGTGCGCCCCTGCGGAACCGTGAAGAGGAAGCGGGCACCCGGGCCGCCGGGGTCGGTGGCTGAGGAGGAGGCGGAGCGGAGCCCCACCGCCGCCTCACCCAGCCGCCGGCCGAGCACCAGGTTCATGCCGAGCGCCATGCCTGGGGTCCCCGCGGCGACCGACGCGCGTCGCCCCGTCCGCGCCGCCAGCTCTTCGGTCCACGGCCCGGCGGCAATGACGACCTGACGGGCCCGCACGATGTGCCGCCGTCCGCTCAGCCGGTCCACCACCTCCACCGCGTGCACCGCCCCCCGCGCCAGGTCGAAGGCTTCCGCCTCCGCGTAGTTCGCCGTGACGGCGCCTCTTCCGGCGGCCGACAGAACGAATGCCAGGGTAAGACGCTCCGGGCGTGTCATCCTGGCGTCGTACCAGAGAGCGCCACCGGTCACCGGTGCCGTCGCCAGCGCCGGCAGGAGCGCGAGGCACTCGGCCCGGGAGAGCAACCGCCCCGCGGGGATTCGCCGGGTGGGAAGCAGGTCGCGATTGCGGGAGAGGGAGAGGACGTGGGTGAGGGCCAGAGCGGCGCCGAGCGCCAGGCGTGACGGTACTCCGGGTGGTCCGGTGGGAATCAGGACCGGCAGAGGCTCGACCAGAGCCGGCGCGATGCGGAGCAGCGCCGAGCGCTCCCGGATGGATTCCCCCATCCGGGGGAGGTCGCCCCTCGCGAGATAGCGCAGGCCGCCGTGTATGATCCGGAGACTGTTACCCGAGGTCGCCGCCCCGAAGTCGTCGCGCTCGACCAGCGCGACCCGCAGTCCCCGGAGTGCCGCATCCCAGGCGATGCATGCGCCTTGAATGCCGGCGCCGATGACGAGAAGGTCGTGCTCCTCACTCTCCAGCCGGCTGAGGTCCCTCCGCATGTGATGGGCGGCTCAGGCCTGCCCCGAGGCTGTCGGGCCGTCTGAGTTCGTCCGCTCACGGACCCGGTAGGCCCGGCGGTGCGGCGCGCGGAGGTGGACGATGATCTCGCCGACCAGACCGAGCCCCAACAGCTGCACGCCGAGCGCGAGCAGGAGAACGGCGAGCAGGAGGAGCGGCCGGTTGGCGATGCCCTGGCCCTGAAGCCGGCTCACCAGCAGCACCACCGAGGTGACCGCACCGGCGGCGAAGAACCCACTGCCCACCAGGCCGAAGAACCGGAGGGGTTTCTCCGTGAACTTGGCGAGGAAGAAGAACGCCGCGATGTCGAGCAGTCGGCGGGCGTAGACTCCCGGCCGGTAGAGCCGGGTACGGGCGTTCCCCGGATGCTGGGGCACGGCGACTTCGGCGACCCGGTAACCCTCGCGCAGCGCCAGCGCCGGGATGAAGCGGTGCAGGTCGCCGTAGAGGGGGAGTCCTTCCGCCACGGTGCGCCGCATCGCCCGCACCCCGCAGGCGATATCGTGAAACGGGCGGTCCGTCACTCCGGCGATCATCCGGTTGAAGGCGACCGACTGTACCCGGTTCAGCCAGCCGTCGATCCTGGGCCAGCGATTGGCGACGACCAGGTCGGTCTCTTCGTTGAGCGACGCCAGAAGCGTGGCGACGCCCTCGGGGGTGACCTGGAAGTAGGCGGGCAGCGTCAGGATGACGTCGCCGCGGCTTCGCTGGATGCCCAGACGCAGCGCGGCGGTCTCCCCGAAAGTGCGGGCGAAGCGGAGGAGCCGGATCCCGTCATGCTGCTGGCTCAGTGCCAGGAGCTCCGCCGGCGGCGCGAACCCCCCATCGAACACGAAGACGAACTCGTACTCCTCGCCCTGGGCGTCCAGGACCGCGGAGAAGCTCCGATACAGCTCCGTGAGGTCATCGGCCCGCTCCACGACCGGCACGATCACCGAGACGAACCTCGCGTCGATGCCGGCTCTGGAGGGCCGGAGAATCGGTTCCATCAGCGCATCCTGCCCCATGTCAACGGACCTCCCAGGCAGTCGGAATCTCGTTGGCGCTCTCCCGCTCGGCGTCCAGCGCCACCTCGGACACCAGGCCCAGCATCAGGAGATAGAACGCGGCTCCGGCGCAGATCAGCGCCGAGCCGGGGAACACGAGCGCCTGGGCCTTCGAGGGCTGGAACTCCGCCGCCGCCACCACCGCCATGATCGTGAACAGCAGAGCCGCGAGCAGCATGGGTATGGCCAGCGTGCCGAAGCCCACCAGCGGCCGCGACCGGAAGGTGGTGATCATCTTCAGCGTCAGCAGGTCCACCAGCACTTTGACCGTTCGGGAGATGCCGTACTTGCTCTCGCCGAAACGACGCGCGTGGTGGCGCACCGGCATCTCCGTGATCCGGGCGCCCACGCTGGCGCTCAGCGCAGGGATGAACCGGTGCTGCTCGGCATACAGCGAGATCCGGTCCAGCAACTCGCGGCGGTACGCCTTGAGCGAGCAGCCGTTGTCGGTGATCTGCACGCCGGTCAGGCGGCGGATGATGCGGTTGGCTACCCAGGACGGCACCTTGCGCAGGAGGAACTTGTCCTGCCGGCGCTGGCGCCAGCCGCAGACGAGGTCGTAGCCCTCCTCGAGTTTCGCCAGCAAGGCGGGGATGTCGCGGGGATCGTTCTGAAGATCGCCGTCGAGCGAGACGATCACCCGGCCCCCGGCATGATCGAACCCCGCCATCATCGCCGCCGTCTGGCCCACATTCCGGCCCAGGGCGATGCCCCGGACTCTCGGGTCCGCCGCCGAGGCAGCCGCCACCCGCTCCCAGGTGTCGTCCCGGCTGCCGTCGTCCACCAGGATCACCTCGAAGGTGCCGGGATAGGAGCCGAGGGCCTCCAGGATCCACTCCACCAGCGGAGCGACGTTCTGGGACTCGTTGTACAGCGGAGCGACGACCGAGAGATCGAGCGGCCTTCCCGACCGTGACGCCGTGGCGTCTGCGAGCATGCCCGTCTGCTTTCCCCTCAGGTGACTGGTTGCAAGATATGGCCGGGCTCGGCGACTTACCAGCAATCCGCGTTCCGTGGCCCGCGACCCGCGCCGCTGGTCGAAAATGCAAGCAGCGGGCCAACTTGCACGCGCAGCTGTAGACCCGACTCGGGTCGGGCCCGGGAGCATCGCAAGGCGTGGCTGAGGGAAGCGGCGGAGGCTCTACACCCCGGAGGCGGGGCGCTCACCAGCCTCCGCGGCGAAGGAAGACCACCGGGACGGTCAGCAGCATGATGCGGACGTCTTCCCGCACGCTGCGGCGCTGGATGTACTCGAGGTCGAAGCGCACCTTGGTGCGCACATCGTCCAGCGAGCGATCGTAGTGGTGGTAGATCTGGGCCAGGCCGGTGATCCCGGGCTTGGCCCGCTGACGCTGGGGGTACTCCGTGATGTGCTCCCGCAGCTCGGCGAAGATCGTCGGCCGCTCGGGCCGGGGCCCCACGATGTTCATCTCGCCCCGCATCACGTTGAGCAGCTGGGGGAGCTCGTCCAGCCGGTACTGGCGCAGGAAGCGGCCCACCGGGGTGACCCGGGGATCGTTCTGGGTGGCCCACACCGCGCCGCTGTGTGCTTCGGCGTCCACCTGCATGGTGCGGAACTTGTAAAT
>DATBJH010000026.1:0-35169 GCA_036556505.1 Gemmatimonadales bacterium | reverse complement strand
GGCGGCCTGAGCCACCCCCGGGGGCCGTATATTTCAGCATGCCCCTCTCCGCCTTCCATCCCGCCATCGCCCGCTGGTTCGGCGGGCGCCTGGGCCGGCCGACCCCCGCCCAGCGGCAGGGCTGGGAAGCGATCAGGGCCGGCCGGCATACCCTGATTTCCGCCCCGACCGGGTCCGGGAAAACCCTGGCCGCCTTCCTTATAGAGCTGGATCTGCTGCTCCGGGAGAGCCTGCAGGGGAGCCTGCCGGAGGAGACCCGGGTCGTCTACGTCTCTCCGCTCAAGGCGCTGAGCGCGGACATCCACCGGAATCTGGCCGAGCCCCGGCGCGAGATCAGGCGGCTGGCGGAGGAGATGGGGTTCGGGACGCCGAAGATCACGGCCGCTGTCCGCTCGGGCGACACCCCTGCCGCCGAGCGCGCGGCAATGCTCCGGGCGCCGCCTCACATCCTGGTCACCACTCCGGAGTCGCTCTACCTCCTGCTCACCGCGCGGCGGAGCCGGGACCTGCTCCGCAGCGTGCGCACCGTCATCGTGGACGAGATCCACGCGGTGCTGGAGTCGCGTCGCGGCGCCCACCTGGCCTTGAGCCTCGAGCGTCTGGAGCAGGTCGTCGGCCAGCCCATCCAGCGCATCGGCCTCTCGGCCACGATGGCCCCCATTGAGGAGGTGGGGGAGTGGCTGGTAGGGAGCCGGCCCGCC
Source organism: Gemmatimonadales bacterium (assembly GCA_036556505.1). Taxonomy (GTDB): domain Bacteria; phylum Gemmatimonadota; class Gemmatimonadetes; order Gemmatimonadales; family GWC2-71-9; genus CAVVWJ01. Next base: position 34,468 of record DATBJH010000026.1, on the reverse strand, counting down.
AGCGCGGCCATCATCAACTCCGGCCACCGCCGCGACCTCGATCTGGCACTGGAGCTCCCCGGCTCGCCGCTCGAAGCAGTCATGTCGACCGAAGTCTGGGAAGAGGTGTATGGCCGCCTCACCGAGCTGATCGAGTCCCATCGCACCACACTGGTATTCGTCAACACCCGCCGCCTCGCCGAGCGGGTAGCGCGGCATCTTGCCGAGCGGCTCGGCGATGAGGCGGTGACTGCGCACCACGGAAGCCTGTCCAAGGAGTCGCGCCTCGATGCCGAGGAGCGGCTCAAGACGGGGAAGCTGCGGGCGCTGGTCGCCACGGCGTCGCTGGAGCTGGGGATCGACATCGGGCACGTGGATCTGGTGTGCCAGTTGGGCACCCCGCGGCGGATCTCCGCCTTTCTGCAGCGGGTCGGCCGGTCGGGGCACACCGTGCACGGCACCCCGAAGGGCCGGCTGTTCCCGCTCACGCGTGACGAGCTGGTGGAGTGCACTGCGCTGCTGCGCTCGGTGGGCGAGGGGAAGCTGGACCGTATCGTGATGCGGGAGAAGCCGCTCGACGTGCTGTCCCAGCAGGTCGTCGCCGAGGTCGCGGCGGAGGACTGGTCGGTGGACGCATTGTTCGAGCTGGTGCGGCGGGCATACCCGTATCGAGGGCTCGAGCGCGCGGAGTTCGACGAAGTCGTGGCGATGCTCACGCGCGGGTTCGAGACCCGGCGCGGGCGCCGTGGCGCGCTGCTCCATCACGACGCGGTGCACGGCCGCCTCCGCGGGCGTCGCGGCGCCCGGATGACCGCGATCACCTCCGGCGGAGCAATCCCCGACAACGCGGACTACCGCGTGGTGCTGGAGCCGGAGGACACGTTCATCGGGACGGTGAACGAGGACTTCGCGGTCGAAAGCATGGCGGGCGACATCTTCCAGCTGGGGAACATGTCGTGGCGGATCCTGCGGGTGCATCGTGGAGTGGTGCGGGTAGAAGACGCGCGCGGCCAGCCACCGACGATTCCGTTCTGGTTCGGGGAGGCACCGGCGCGAAGCGCGGAACTCTCGGTGGCAGTCGCGGAACTGCGCGAGGCGGTCGGGCGGTCGGCCGGTCCGGCGGTCGGCTCCGGTGGGGATCGGCAGCCCGTTGCGGCGGAGTTGACCGCCGGACCGCCGGACCGCCCGGCCGCCGAGCTCTTCACCTACCTGTCCCAGTCCCGCCGTATGCTCGGCGCACTCCCCACTCAGGATACGCTGATTCTCGAGCGCTTCTTCGACGAATCCGGCGGTATGCAGCTCGTGCTCCACGCTCCGTTCGGAAGCCGAGTGAACCGGGCGTGGGGGCTCGCGCTCCGCAAGCGCTTCTGCCGCCAGTTCAACTTCGAGCTTCAGGCCGCCGCGACCGAGGACGCGGTGCTGCTGTCGCTGGGTCCGCAGCACTCGTTCCCGCTGGAGAGCGTGTTCCGTTATCTCCATCCCGACAGCGTGCGCGACCTGCTGGTGCAGGCGCTGCTGGATGCGCCGATGTTCGGGACTCATTGGCGGTGGAATGCGTCCATCGCCCTGGCCCTGCCGCGCAGCCGCGGCGGACGCAAGGTGCCGCCGCAGATCCAGCGGATGGAGGCGGAGGACCTGCTCGCGGCGGTGTTCCCCGACGCCGCGGCCTGTCTGGAGAACATCCCGGGCGACCGCGAGGTCCCCCATCACCCGCTGGTACGACAGACGGTGGACGACTGCCTGCACCAAGTGATGGATGTCGATGGACTGATCGCCGTGCTGCGTCGGATCCACGCGGGAGAGATCCGGTTGATCGCCCGCGATCTCCCAGAGCCGTCGCCGCTGGCCCACGAGATTCTCAACGCGCGGCCGTACCAGTTCCTGGACGACGCCCCGCTGGAGGAGCGTCGCGCCCAGGCGGTGTACACCCGCCGCGCCTTCGAGCCTTCTTCCGCCGACGACCTCGGCGCCCTCGATCCCGCGGCCATCGAACGGGTGCGGGAGGAGGCCTGGCCGGAGGTCCGGGACGCGGACGAGCTGCACGACACCCTGCTCACTTCGGGCTTCCTGACCGAGGCCGAGGGCGCCGAGTGGACCGAGTACATGAACCAGCTGGTCCAGGCAGGGCGTGCGGCGCGAGTCGGGGACCGGTGGGTCGCGGCCGAGCGCCGGGCCGACGTGGAGCTGCCCGACGTGCGGGAGCTGGTTCGTAGCCGCCTCGGCATCGTCGGCCCGACCACCGTGGCCGCGCTCGCGGCGACCATTGGGGTGCCGGAGCTCGAGGTCGAAGCGGCACTGGTTGCGCTGGAAACCGAGGGCGTGGTGCTGCGCGGCCGGTTCACTCCACGCGACGCCGGTGCCCCGGCCGAGCTGGAGTGGTGCGAGCGGCGGCTGCTGGCGCGGATCCATCGCTACACGCTCAACCGCCTGCGCTCGGAGATCGAGCCGGTCAGCCCGGCGGATTTCATGCGATTCCTGTTCGCGTGGCAGCGGCTGGATCCCGAGCATCGGGTCGCGGGGCTCGAAGGCGTCGCGTCCGTGGTCGAGCAGCTCGACGGTTTCGAGGTTCCGGCTGCGGCCTGGGAGAGCGACGTGCTGGCCGCGCGAGTGCAGGAGTACGATCCGGCGCTGCTGGACACCCTGAGTCTGACGGGTCGGGTGGGCTGGACAGCGGGACGGCGAGACAGCGGGACGGCGGCGCCGATCCGATCGACGCCGATAGCTCTCTTCGCGAGGGAGCACCGGGGAGGCCAGCCGTCTCGGCCCACGTCGGCGGAGAGCCCGGAGCTGTCGACCTATGCGGATCGAGTCCGTGAGGTGCTGGGGCACCGAGGCGCCTCGTTCTTCCATGAGCTGGCCCCGCTGTCCGGGCTTCTCCCGACGCAGGTGGAACAGGCGCTTGGCGAGCTGGCCGGGCTCGGCCTGGTCACTTCAGACAGCTTCGCCGGGCTTCGAGCGCTCATAACGCCTTCGAGCAGGCGGAAGCCCCTCGGCGGCGCTCGGCGGCGCCACCGGACCGCACCGTTCGGCATCGAGAGCGCCGGCCGATGGTCCCTGGTGAATCGGACTGCGGAGGCGTCGGCCGAGGTGGCCGCGCGCTCGCTGCTCCGGCGTTACGGTGTGGTGTTCAAGCGGGTGCTGGCCAGGGAGGCCGGTGCCCCGGCGTGGCGCGAGCTGGTTCAGGTGTATCGGCGTCTGGAGGGCAGGGGAGAAGTCCGGGGCGGGCGGTTCGTCTCCGGCATGTCGGGCGAGCAGTTCGCGCTTCCCGAGGCCGTCGGCCAGCTTCGAGCCGTGCGCCGCCAGCCGGCATCGGGACGACTGGTCGCCGTGGGCGCCGCGGACCCGCTCAATCTCACGGGCATCATCACCCCCGGCCAGCGGGTCGCGGCCGTGGCCCGGAGCCGGGTGCTCTATCGGGACGGCGTACCGGCGCTCGCGCTGGAGCGCGGTGAGGTGAATCCGCTGGCGGCGATCACTCCCACGGCCGACATGGTGCAGGCCCTGGTGCGCAAGCAGCTGACTCCCGCGCTCCGCGCCAGGCTGGGGATGTCGGGCCTGCCGGCCGCTTCCATGCCGCACGGCAAGCTGGCCAGGCGGCCCGCCCATCGAAAAGTGGCCAGCCGGAGCCACCAGGATGACTGAGCCCCCAGGTTTCTTGTCACCCTGAGCGCAGCGAAGGGGGCCATGCCTGCGCATGGCCCCCTTCACTTCGTTCAGGGTGCCATTCCGCCGATTACGAGCAGCGGGCCCGAGGATCGCTCGGCGGTGCCGGAGGACTACTGGGCGCCGGCTCCTCCATCCGGACGGTCGAGAGCTGCACGTCTCGCCGGATCTCACGCCGAACCGGTGGCACGGGGTGTGGCACGTACTTCGGAACGACCCACTCCACCGACTGAATGGGCTCCTTCGACACGATGTCACCGTGCTCGGTGATCGTTACACCCATATCGCCCCCGAAGTACTCGATCGTCGAGAGAATGTTCCTACCTTGGCTCACCAGAAAGGCCGTGAACCGCGTAGGAGGAGTGCGCGGCCCCCATCGGCCGTCTTCCGTCGGACGGGGCTCGCCACCCTCTATCGGACCGAGCGGGCCGCCGGGCTCGAACATGAACTCGCCACAGCGAAGCAGCTTGTCCTTCAGCTCTTGGAACTCCCTCGGAACGCTGGATGCCGCCAGGGGTGACGCGCCCGCAGCCCCGTAGGACAGTGAGGCTTGCGCAGGCTGTTCGTCCACGGTAGGCCACCATGCGCCGGTGGCCGGGTCGCACGAAGCAATCATGATCGCCTCGTCCGCGTCGATGGCATAAGCCAGGTTCTGGCACAGGCTGGCGTCCGCCGTATCGGCAGGTGGTGCGAAGGCGATGCCCAGGAGGCGAGGCGTCCGACCTTCCAACGGTGTTCCCGCCGCGTACCGGGAGCTCTCGCCGGGAATGGCGGTACCGTCGTCGAGACTGATGGACCAGTTCGCGCCCGACTCGGCGGCGATGAGCCGGACGCGGTTGCCATCGGGCTCGAGGTCCATCGCGAAGTGGATGTCGAAAGCCGAGATGATCCCCGGCGAGAACGGGGCGCCGCTCACCGGGGTGGCGACCGCGGTCAGCGGGTCGATGGTATACAACCGGCTGTCATTGCCGACGCCGTACAGCCTGCCGTTCGAGGGCCGGAGGGCGATCCCGATGATTCGCTTGAGGATCGGAAGCCCGTCGATCCTCATCTTCGCGGTGAGGACATCGAAGCTCTCGGAGCCGAAGACCAGGAAGTTGTTGCCCAGGTCGACGGCATACATCACCTGCCCGACCGGGTCGGGACCGGGCCAACCGACCGGTTCGGGGTCGGACGGCGGTGGGGGGTCGGTTGGTCCTGGTTCGGTCAGGCCACCCCCGCCGTCCTTGCCGCACCCAAGCGTGGTCAGCGCGATCAGAGTGAGGAACGCCAGCGCCACCGCGCGGATCCCTCGGCGAGACGAGCTGTTGTACATTGTGACCTCCGGCGGCAGTGAGAAGAGTCGCTGACATCGCGGCAGCGGATCGATCGGCAGGTTAGGGCCGGCCGCTCATTCAGATCTCAACCGCTTCTCAACTGGACGACGAGGGATCGTGCGAGAAGGCGACCTGAGCCAGGCTGAAGGGATGCGCCATATCGGGGTGCTGGCCCACAGCGCCGACGGCGCGGCGCTCTGCTTCCTGGAGATGGTGCGCGAGGCGAGCCGCCGCCTGGGCGCGCACCAGCATCCCGAGATCACGCTCTCGATCCTGCCGATGGCGCCCACGCTGGAGCACTACGAGCGGAACGATCTCCGGGCGGTGAAGTCCCAGCTCACGCGCACCGTCCGCCGCCTGGCGGACGCGGGCTGCGACTTCTTCGTGTGCCCCGACAATACCGCGCACATCGCCCTCGAGCTCCCGGGCGAGCCGCTGCCGCTGCCGGGACTGCACATCGCCGAGATCGTGGCCGAACGGGCGAAGGCGCAGGGCCACACCCGGGTGGGCCTGCTGGGCACGAGGTGGACGATGGAAGGGCCGGTGTACCCCGCCGCGTTCGCCCGCCACGGGATGGCCATGCGCACCCCCGTGCCGGCGGATCGTGCATTGGTGGACGACGTGATCTTCAGCGAGCTGACCCAGGGCAGGTTGACCGATTCGTCACGGGCGGAGTACGTCCGGATCATCGACCGGCTGAAGCAGGAGGGATGCGATGCCGTGGCGCTGAGCTGCACCGAGATACCACTGCTGATTACGCCGGAAGTCTCCCCGCTCCCGACGCTGGACTCGACCCGGTTGCTGGCGCGAGCGGCGGTGGCGGTGGCGGTCGGTGAGCAGATGCCGGTGTGGAGGGGAGGTGCGGCAGGGCGGTGAGCAGTGTGGTAGTAGCGTGAAAGTCGAATCCGATCTCTAGGGCGCTGGGTGCAAGGATTGTCAACCTCCTGGTCCTGAATTTCGCGACGGTTCCCCCCGACCTGCACGGCCGACCCGGCGGCGGCTCGCCTCAAAATCCAGCTAACCTGTTGCGGCGTAACGCAACGGGAGGACTCTGGCCGGGGAATGAAACGTGCGTAACCCGGCCTACCGTGAATGCCCGCTGCCTTTCTGTGCATCCCCGCACGGGGTCCCGTCTCGGCTATACCTTGGTCGAGATGGCCGTGGCCATTGTGGTCGCCAGCCTGCTCGGGCTGATCGCGCAGCAGCAGGTGGGCCCGATGATCCAGCGGTCCCAGGTGAACCGGGCCACTGCGGTCGTCGCCGCCGATCTGGAGACCGCCTTCAGCATGGCCGCGCGCCAGCGCCGGCCGATCCGTATCGCCTGCTGCACCGCCGGCAGCTACACCTTCGTCGACCGCTCGGACGGGACGCTGCGTCTCCAGCGCTCGCTGGTCGACTATGGCGTCACCACCCTCACGTTCGCTGCGAGCCCGGTGGACATCTTCCCCTCGGGCGTCGCCAGTTCGCCGGATACCGTCACCATCGGCGCCGCGGGCTACACCCGGCGGATCGTGATGACGTCGGTTGGTCTGGTGAGGATCCTCCCGTGACCCGCCCGCGTCGCGCCCTTCGGTCGTCCGGTGGCTTCACCATGGTCGAGATCGTGATCTCGCTGGTGATCCTGTCGTTCGGCGCCGTGGTCATGGGCCAGCTCATGTATCAGGGATCCAAGGCATCCCGGGTGCGCAGCACCGCGACCTACCGGACCGCCGTGCTCACGCAGCAGGTGGAACGCCTGGGGGCGATCCCGTTCGACTCCGTTCTCGTGGGCACGACCTGCACCACGGTGTCGACCGGTCTGTTCCCCCACAGCCTGTGCACCACGATCACCAGCGTCTCGACCGTTTCCCGTCGGGCCACCATCGTCGTGACGCCCACCGGCAGCGACGTCCTCCCGCCGGATACGACGGTGCTGGTGCGCACCGATCCACTCCGCTACGAGCCACTGAGCACCGAATGAAACCGGTGACACGCTGGTGCCGTCGGGGCTTCACCCTCGTCGAGATGTTGATCTCGATGATCGTGCTGGCCATCGTCGGTGCCGGCCTGGTGCAGCTGGTCATGAGCCAGGGCAGGTTCATGGACCACCAGGAGGCGTCGCGCAGCTCGCGGGCCGTTGCCCGCAGCAGCCTCAACCGTCTCTTTGCCGAGGTTCGGAACGTCGAGGCGGTGGGGGGCGTGGAAGCGGCGGCGGCCGGCGGCACCGACTTCACCCTGCGGGTCCCGTATGCCTACGGGATCATGTGCGCCAGCAACGGCTCCTCCACTACCCTCAGCATCCTGCCGGTGGACTCCGCCGTGTACAGCGCTCCCGGGTTCTCGGGCTTCGCCTGGCGGAACACGAGCGGGGTCTACCAGTATGTGACGGCCGGCGTGAGTCTCGCGGCGGCGGCGGCCGCCCCCTGCACCGCGGTCAACATCACCACCCTGCCGTCCATCAACGGGTCGCCTGCAGGCCGGACCGTGACCGTCGGTGGCACCGTGAGCCCCGTGCCCCCGGTCGGCACCATCTTCTTCCTCTTCCGCCGAACGCGCTACGAGTTCAAGGCGTCGACCCTGCTGCCCGGGCGAGTGGGCTTGTGGCGGACCCTGGTGACGCCCGGCACCGCCGAGGAGCTGGCGGCGCCCCTCGCCAATACGGCGCGGGTCCGCTTCTACGTGAACTACGCCGCCACGCCCCAGGACGCCGTCCCGGGCTCGCTGGCGAGCATTCGCGGCCTCGACTTCCAGATCGATGGCCAGAGCGACCTGGCGCCGCGCGGCAGCGCCGCGCCGATGACGACTTCGCTGAACACCTCGATCTTCTTCAACAACCGGCCCGACTGACCGGGGGGAGCGATGCCGACGACGTCGACGTGGTCCGAGCGCCGGGGAGCGACCCTTCCCCTGAGCATCCTGGTGATCGCCGTTCTCAGCCTGTCGGTCATGGTAGCCGCCGCTCGCCTGTCCTCCGAGCGGCAGATCACCAGCGACCAGGAGGCGGTGATGGACGCGTTCGCGGTGGCACAGGCCGGCATGGAGGAATACTTCCGCGCCCTGACCGCTCTGCCCCCGGGAACGCTGCCGCCGACGAGCCACGACACCACCATTACCACCCTGCCGGGCGGAACCGCGCAGATCTCCTTTCGCCGGCTGCGTGACTCGACCGCCACGACGCCCATCATCTACGTGCTGACCTCCCGGGGCAACAACACCGCCGCCAAGCGTTTCAACTTCAGGGTCCCCTCGGCGGAGCGCACCGTGGGGCAGTACGCCCTGTGGCAGCCTGCGAATCTCGATATGGACGCCGCGTTCACCAGCCTCTCCGGCCTGGACAAGAACGGCAACTCGGGCGCGCTCGACGGGAACGACGGCTGCGGGGCGTTCCCGGCGATTCCGGGCGTGGCGGTGCCGGGCGGTACCTACACGGGCCACACCAACCCGATCAACGGCAACCCTGATAACGCTCCGATCAGTCTGGGTACTCCCGGGACGAGCGGCACCGCCAAGGACGCGGTGGACTTGGACTGGGCGGCAATCCGCACCGGCGCCGCGATACCCCCCAACTACACCATCCCGGGGAACAGCTGGCCCACCGCCGCTCAGATGGCCAACTGGCCGGTCATCCTGGTCAATGGCGATCTGAGCGTGGGCGGCGGCTCGACCAACGGCAAGGGCATTCTCATCGTCACGGGCAATCTGACGATGAGCGGGAGCTGGCAGCACGAGGGCATCGTCCTGGTGGGCGGCGTGCTGATCTCCAACGGCAACAACACCATTCAGGGCGCGACCATCACGGCGCTGAACATCAAGCTTGGTACTGCCGTGCCCCAGGTCGCCATCGGCAACGGCAACAAGACCTTCCAGTACAACTCCTGCAGCATAGCCTCGGCGCTCAAGCGGGTCGGCTCGGTGCAACGGGTGCGGAATGGATGGACCTCCACCTGGTCCAGCTACTGACGTCAGTGCTGTCACCCTGAGGGAAGCGAAGGGGGCCATGCTCGACATGGCCCCCTTCGATTAGCTAAGGGCGACAGTGCGTGATTCAGGGTGACATCAGCCGGTCCCGCCCCTGGCTCCCCGACCACCCCCGCAGTACCGTACAGGGGCAGCCCCTCGCGAGCACCCGCTGACCGACATCATCGATCATCTCCGTGCCGCCCTGGCCGGGCGCTACCTGCTCCAGCGCGAGCTGGGGGGCGGCGGGATGAGTCGCGTCTTCCTGGCCGAGGAGCTCGACCTCGGCCGGAAGGTGGTGATCAAGGTCCTGCCACCGGAGCTCGCCGCGGCCCTGAGCGCCGACCGGTTTCGCCGCGAGATCCAGCTCGCCGCATCATTTCAGCATCCGCACATCGTCCCCCTCCTTGCCGCCGGCGAAGCGGATGGACTGCTGTACTACACCATGCCGATGGTGGAGGGTGAGTCGCTGAGGGCCAGGCTCGCGCGCCAGGGAGAGCTGTCGGTCCCCGAAGCCGTGCGGGTGCTGCGCGATGTGGTGGACGCCCTGAGCTACGCGCATCGTCACGGCGTGGTCCACCGCGATATCAAGCCCGACAACGTGCTGCTGTCCGACCATCACGCGGTGGTCACCGACTTCGGGGTCGCCAAGGCGCTGGATGAGGCGGCACGAAGCTCCACGCTGACCGCCACCGGGCTCGCGCTTGGCACACCCGCCTACATGGCACCGGAGCAGGCGGCCGCGGATCCCCACACCGACCACCGGGCCGACATCTACGCCCTCGGTGTGCTGGGCTACGAGGTGCTCGCCGGCCGGCCGCCGTTCACCGGCCCTTCGCCCCAGGCCGTCATCGCGGCTCAGCTCACCCAGCCGGTGCCCCCGCTGGAGCAGGCGCGCGCCACGGTCCCACCCGGACTCGCGGCCGTGGTCATGCGCTGCCTGGAGAAGCGGCCGGCCGACCGGTGGCAGAGCGCGGCGGAGCTGCTCGACGCCCTCGAAACGCTTCCCTCGGCGGCCGAGCGGGCCGCGCCGTCGAGCGTCACCCAGCCGGTGGCCACTGCGCGGCGGCCCCGGTGGCCGATCGCACTCGGCGCGGCAGCTGTGGCGCTGGTCGTCGCGGGGGCGGTCTGGTCGCTCGCGCGTCGATCCCGGGCGCCCGCGTCGCTCGACCCCGACCTCGTCGCTGTCGCGCCGTTCGACGTGCCCGACCGCAGGCTGTCGCTCTGGCGCGAAGGCCTGGTGGACCTGCTCTCGCGGAATCTCGACGGCGCCGGTCCCTTGCGCAGCGTGCCGCCCACGACGGTGATCCGCCGGTGGAGCGGCCGGGCCGATCGGCTCTCCGCCTCGGAGCTGGGTCGTCGCACACGGGCACGCCTCATCGTGTTCGGCAATCTGATCGGCGCGGGGCCCGATTCGGTGCGGCTCACGGCGACCGCGCTCGACGCGCTCTCGGAGCGTCCACTCGCCGAAGTCGAGCTGCGGGAGGCCACCGATCGCATGGACCGGCTGGCGGACTCGCTGACGCTGCGGCTGCTGCGGGAGCTGGGCCGCAGCCGGAAGATCGAGGTGTTCCGCACCGGCTCCCTCGGCTCCACCTCGTTGCCCGCGCTCAAGGCGTTCCTCCAGGGCGAGCAGTGGTTTCGCCGCGCCGCGTGGGACTCGGCGCTCGCCGCCTACGAGCAGGCGATCGCCCTCGACAGCACCTTCCCGCTCGCCCTTCGCCGCGCCTCGCAGGTCATCGGCTGGCAACGCTCGGCGTTCGACTCGGTCTCCGAGGCGTTGGCGCTCCGGGCAGGAGCGTTGAACCATGGCCTCGCGCCTCGCGACAGCCTGTTGGTCACGGCCGACTCGCTGTACGCGGTGGTGTATGCGACGACTCCGCTGACCGATGGGTCAGTCGTCCGCCGCGCTCATGCCGTCGCGCAGGAGCTGACCCGGCGATATCCCGACGATTTCGAGTCGTGGTTCACTCTCGGAGAGGCCCAGTACCACTTCGGCAGCCCCGTCGGAAGCAGGCCCCGGCAGGCGTTGGAATCCTTCCAGCAGACGATCGCGATCGATTCCTCGTTCGCCCCGGCGTACATTCACGCCGTTGAACTGGCACTCTGGCTCGAAGGGCCGGACGCGGGAGAACGCTATGCCGCCGGCTATCTGCGGCTGGGGTCGACCGGCGGGGCCGCGTCCGGAATCGCCCTGGCTCAGCGCATCATGCGAGCGGCACGGAGTCGACCGTCGGAGATCAGCCAGCTGGTCGGGGACGCTACCCCCGCGGCCCTGCTCGACGCAGTGGCGGCGTTCAGGCGGTCGCCGGATTCGACCGAAGTCGCGATCGCCCTCACCCGTGCCCTGGCCGACGCCCCGGCGGGGGACGCAGGCTGGCTTACACGCGATGCGCGCCTGCGAAGAATGGCCGGCAGCCAGCTCTATCGGGGGCACGTGAGCGACGTCGCCGAAATGGTCTTCGATACCCCGGGCATGCCGGCCCCGCTCCTGGTGGAGACAGCACTCCTGAGCTCCAGTCCCCCGGACAGCGCCGCCCCAGTGTTTCGCCGCTGGCTGAACCAGGGGCCGACCCCCGCTGTTCTCGCGCTGCCGTGGTGGACGGCTCGGCGGGACAGCGCCGCAATCCGCGAGCTCGAGCGGAAAAGCGATTCATCGGCAAGGTCCAGCGCCGACAGTGGGCTCCGGGCGCGTGCCGGCTACGCCTCGGCTGCGGCGCGCGCGTACCTGACTCTGCTGCGGGGCGATACGGCGGCCGCCATTCGCCGGTTCGAAACCTTGCCTGATTCGCTCTGCTTCTTCTGCTACCTCCAGCGGTTCACCCTGGCCCAGTTGCTGTCGGCCAAGCGGGAAGACCGCAAGGTGTTTCGTTTGCTGGACGCGTGGCTGAACGAGTTCCTGGTGCCGAGCGAGGTCCTCTGGATCATGGAGCGGGCCCGGGTGGCGGAGCGGTTGGGGGAGAGAGAAACCGCCGCGCGCGACTACCAGTACGTCGCCGACGTGTGGCGGCGGGCCGACGCTCCGCTCCAGCCGTACGTGGCCGAGGCCAGGGACGGGCTCGTGCGGGTGACGGGCGAGCCACGGCCCCTCGAGCAGCGGGAGTAGTAGCGACCGGTGTTTCTGTCACCCTGAGCACAGCGAAGGGGGCCATGGCGGCCCCCTTCACTTTGCTCCAGGGTGACCCAGCTGAGCTACTTGCGATCGGAAGACTTCTGCCTGTCCTCGTCCTTCGCCAGCCCCATGAGCCGCTCGGCCTTCGCCAGATTCTCCCGGATCATCGGAAGCTCGTCGTCCACCAGCCGGCGGACATCGGCGGCGCCAACCGCCTGTCCTTCCTTCTGGAAGTAGGGCACCACGGACTCGAGGTGACTGGCGACGATCGAGGCGTACATGCGATCGTAGTCGCCCTTCGACGTTTCCTCCAGTATCTCGATCTTCTTTGCGTGCAGCTGCCCCAGGTGGGACGGCGCCTTCAGGTCGTGGCGTGCCGCGAGGTTCTCCCAGCGCTCCTGCCACTGGGTGAAGTCCTTCTCCAACCGCTCGGCGAGCCGCCGTGTTTCCTGGTCATTCGCCTCGCGCTTGGCGCGCTCGGCCAGACGGATGTGCATCAGGTGGTCCTGCAGAACATTCTGGACGAACTTCCGGTCACCCGCCTCAAGCGCCTTGCTCTCGTTCCGGTCGTTTGCGTTGTCGGAAGGAAGGGGCACGCCACCGGCGCGGCCTGCCGTCGAGGAGACGCCGACCCGGCTGCCGACCTGCTGTGCCGCCGTGAGATGCTGGCGGATGGTGGACGCGCCGCTGCTCGCGAGCTGCTGAACTTGGGACGAGCGGGCGGAGGTGGCCATCCGCTGAAACGCCGACAGGTCCTGCTCGTGCTCCCGGATCATCTCGGACATATAGGCCTGATCGAAGGCGGTGCCGGAGAGTTTCTCCAGCCGATCGATCGCCTGCCGCCCCGGCTCACCGAAGTCCATGGTGACCTTCATGTCGTTGTCCTGGGCGAGGTCGATCCACTCCTTGTTCATCGAGTTGTGATCCTCGACCATACGCTCGGCGAAATCCTTGACCTCGGAGTTGCTGGCCCGGGAGCCGGCCAGCCGGCCCAGCGCCACTTCGGTGTAGTTGCCGCGGATGGCCTGGCGGATGAAGGAGCTGTCGGCGCTCACACCGTCGCCGAACGTGGTTCCTCGATTGACTGTCGGCCACGGCGACTTGGCCGTGTCCTGACTGGAGGTCACCTGTCCAACCGCACCCGGCGCGGCCACGAGCATCGCGAGCAGGGTGCCGGTGATGGGCATCACTTTCAGCATATGACTTCTCCCCTCAACAAAGGCCTGCGATCCTGGAGGGCCCAGAGATCGAAAATCGAGACCCCGCGAGATTGCAGCATCCGTGCCCGCGGGCCACTCCGATCCTAGGCTCCGACCTGTCACCCGGATGTGATCGCGGGCACCGCTCAGGGTGACGCCGCCTCCGCCATCCACACGTCGCTCTGCCGATCGCCCACCGTGAAGTAGAACCGCCCTCGGCGGACCTTGAACCCGAACCGGTGCCACTCCCGGGTCGGATCGTCGAAGCGTACCAGGAGCTCGGGCGCCCCGCCGGTCAAGGGCACCGACCAGATCGTAGCCCGCTCGGCCGGGTCGAGCGCCAGGTAGTAGATGGTGCGGCCGTCATCCGACCAATCCACGTAGAGCGCCCGGGGTCCGGCGACGTCTCCCATGGGCACGAGGGTCCGCACTGAGTCGCCGTCCGGGCGGATCACCCGCACCGTGCCGACATTCGCAAAGGCGACCAGACGTCCGTCGGGTGAGGGGAGTGCAGGAAACGTCTCTCCCCGGAAGAGGGTTCGCGGCGGAGACCAGGTACCGTCCTTCCTGCGGTCGAGGGCGCGGATCTCGTTCCCGGGCCCGTTGAAGTTGCGGAGATAGTAGACCGTCCGGCCGTCCGGGCTCCATTCGGGCGAACGATCGTCGTCGGGCCCGTCGGTAATCTGGCGTCGGTCGCGACCGTCGGAGCTCATGAGGAACAGATGTCGGCGACCGCCGGGAAAGCCGTGGAACACGATCTCGCTGCCGTCCGCGGACCATGTCGGCCAGAACTCTTCCGCCTCATCCTCGGTGAGCCGCTCGGGCTCACCGTCCGGAAGTCGCATCCGGTAGATGTCATGGTTGCCACTCAGGTCGGAGTCGAACGCGAGCCAGTGCCCGTCGCGCGACAGGCCCATATCCTCGATCACCTGGTTTCCGCGAGTGACCGGCTCGGCGTCCCGAACCGAGACCGGGCCTCGCTCCGGGATCGGCATCGAATACACGTTGGATCGCTCTTCGAAGTCCGAATACACCAGCCTGCGGCCGTCGCGGGCGACGCTGACCGAGAGCGCGCGCAGGCCGTTGGTGAGCCTCGACGGCTCTCCCTCGGGTCTGCCGTCCCGCGCGAGCCGCATCTGGTAGAGGTCCACTCCGCCGGCTCGATTGGAGACAAAGATCAGGGACTTGCCATCGGGTCCCCACACCGGACTCGCGCTGTAGTAGTCATCCTCCAACAGCGGCTTCGGCTCGCCGCCGGACGCCGGAATGAGTCCCAGGGTTGCAGCGCCTCCGTTGGCGAACAGGAACCCCGGCTGCTGAGCCTGCCGATTTCCCAGCACGCAGGCGATCCACCGTCCATCCTGCGACCAGGCGAGCGAGTGCATCTGCCCGCCTTGTGCCAGCCTGCGTGGCGAGCCGCCGGCGAGAGCCTGGAGGTAGAGGGTGTCCGCCCGGATGAACGCGATGGATTTCCCGTCCGGCGTCCATCCTCCGGGCATGAGGAGACCGGAGCTGCCCCACGGGTCGGCGTGTGGATCCGGCTCGTGCGGGACGACGACACGCGCCGTCCCGCCGAGCGCGGACACGATCTCGATCCCGCGGGGAGTGGCGAACATGATGCGGCTGCCGTCGGGCGACCAAGAAGGCCAGCGCTGAGGGCGCTGGCTTTCCTTCGCCACAGCGAGCGCTGGCCCTCCCTCTACCTGACGCACCCGGATCTCGAGTGAGGGCATGAGTCCCGCCCCGTACGCGATCAGTCGCCCGTCCGGCGAAAGGGTCGGCTCGATCTCCATCCCGGGGTCGCGAGTGATCGGGATCCGCCGGCCGAGCTTCAGCTCGGCCGGCTCGCGGCCGCGGAGCAACAGGCCACCCGCGAGGCCGGCGACCAGTACGAGCCCCAGCACCACTGCAGCCAGAATCCCGCGCCGGCCGCGGCCGGGCAGTGCGGCCGCACGCCTGGTCTCGCCCGACGCGACCACGAACGGCTCCAGGCGGGCGAGCATCTCCTCGGCGCTCTGCCAGCGATCGGCCGGCCGCCGCTCCAGCGCCCGCATCACCACGTACGCCAACCCCTCGGGCACACCGGGCCGATGAGTTCTGAGGTCCGCCGGCCGCTCGGTCATCTGCGCCGCAACGATCGCCTGCGCCGTGTTCCCGGTGAACGGCCGGCGCCCCGCGAGCAGCTCGTACGCCACCACGCCCAGCGCATAGAGATCGGCCCGGTGGTCCACTTCCTTGTCCGCCACCGCCTGCTCGGGCGCCATGTAGCTCGGGGTGCCCAGCGCCACCCCGGTGGTGGTGACGAACGCCGGCTCGGCCGACGCGCTCAGCGCCTTCGCCACCCCGAAGTCCAGCAGCAGCGCGTGCCGCCCCGCGAGCATGATGTTGTCGGGCTTGATGTCCCGGTGCACCACGCCCTTGCCGTGGGCATAGGCCAGCGCATCGAGCAGCTCGGAGAGGATGCGCACCGCCTCCTCGACCGGCAGCTCGCCCTGCCGCGCCAGCCGGTCTCGCAGCGACTCGCCCTCGACGTAGGGCATGATGTAGAAGACCCAGCCCTCGGTCTCGCCGCTGTCGTGCAGGGGCAGGATGGCCGGGTGCTGGAGCCGGGCGGCGACTTCGATCTCGCGGAGGAAGCGATCGGTGCCCAGGCCGGCGGCGAGCTCGGGCCGCAGGACCTTGATGGCGACCCGCCGGTGGTGCTTGAGGTCCTCGGCCAGGTAGACGGCGCCCATTCCGCCTTGCCCGAGCGCGCGCTCGAGGCGGTAGCGGTCGCGCAGGGCTTGGGCCAGGCCGGGGGGGATCTCGGGCACTCGGCTCGGGGTGGGGAAGTCCGGAATATACCCGCTCAGTCGTCCATGGGATCCGACGCCGCCTTCGCTCGCCGCGCCAGGACCAGGAACGGCAGCGCGGCGAGCTGGATCCCCGCGCTGATCACGTACGCGGCCGGATACCCCCACAGATCCGACGCCCGTCCCAGTGCCGGCTGGGCGACTACACCCCCGGCCGATGCCGTCAGGTTGTCGAACGAGAGGACGGTGGCCCGCTGCTCGGACGGGATGATCCCGTTCAGATACGCCTGCCTGATGGGCATCTCTATCGAGAACGTGAGCGCCCAGACCACCAGCAGCGCGATCGCGACCCCGAAGCTCGCCGTCATGCCCATCAGCGCCAGGCAGACGAGGCCGACCGAGTAGGCGGCGATGAGCGCGTCGGTCCGGCGATGGAACAGCCGGCGAACCCGCGGTACGACCACCCCCGCGACCATCTGACTTCCCGCGACGATCGCCGCGGCCAATCCCGCGACCGCGAACGCCTTCCTGTCTCCATAGAGCTCGAGCAGGTAGGGCTGGAGTGCGTAAAAGGCGAACATGCTGACGCCGCCCGCACCCAGTCCCGCCAGCATCAGCCGGCGTACGGGGGGATTCCACCAGCCGTACTCGAGCGAGGCGCGTACCACGCGGCGGACCTCGCTCAACGGTCCCCTGCTGCGGTCGGGGGTGAAGCCCAGGTCCTTCATCAGGAAGAACGCCGCCACCAAGGTCAGCCCGAGGCATGCCGACCTGAGCATGTACGGCACCCCCAGGCTCGTCACCTGCGCGACGACCCCGCCCGCCACCGAGCCCGCGAGCATCGCGGCGCCCCCCACGATTTGCCCGCGCGCCAGCACCGACTCCAAGGATTCCTGGTACCCGCTGAAGGCCAGCGCGTCCACCAGCCACGCCTCGGTGGCCCCTGAGAAGAAGGTGAATCCCAGGCCGAGCAGGATCGACGCCATGGCCCAGCCCCAGAGCGGGGCGTGTGCCTGCCACATGGCGAGGTAGAGCAGCGTCGAGCACAGCAGCGTGGCGGCACCGAGCAGGTAGGAGATGCGTCGGCCCCAGGTATCGGCCAGGGCACCGGTCGGCACCTCGAAGATCACCATGCCGGCCGTGAAAAAGGCGTTGGCGGCGAAGGCTTCGGCGTTATTGAGCCCGGCGTCGAGCAGGAAGAGGGTGTTGATGCCCCAGATGAACGAGGCCGACAGGGTGGACAGCAACGTCAGCAGCAGGTAGGTGCGCTGGACCCGTCTCGCCTCGCCGGTCAACGAGGTGCGCCGTCGTCGGTGAACCGCTGGTGACGCTCCCGGGCGTAGATCATCAGCGCCTGAAATCGCGGGTCGGGGCGCAGGCGCTCGAGGAAGCGGTCGTAGCTGGTGAAGTACACGTAGTCCACCCAGCCGCGCACCTTGACCGTGTGCTCCAGCCAGTGCAGGGCCTGCTCCGCGTCTCCGACCAGCGCGTAGGCAGCCGCCATCAGGTAGGACCAGTACTCGTCCGACTCCGCCATCGCGCGCTCGGCGGAGGTCGGCGGCGACACCACCGCCGCCCGGATGCCCGTCAGTCCGCGCCGGAATCGCGTCCCGACCATCGCCAGGTAATCGTCCGCAGGCTGGCGCTCCAGCCACTCGAAGTGGGTCGCGGCCTCGGTCTCCCGCCCGGCCGCTACCATGGCCACGGAAGCGCACACCCGGCAGATCGTGCTCCGCAGGTCCAGCTCGACCGCTCGTCGGTGCGAAGGAAGAGCCCCGGCAGGGTCACCCCCCAGCGAGTAGCTCAGCCCCAGGAGGCAGTGGTTGCTGGCCGTCAGCGGGTCCAGCTCGACCAGCCGGCTCAGCACCTCCCGCATCGGTCCGATCCGCCCGCCCAGCAGATACGCCCCGCCGAGCTGGTGCATCGCGTCGGGATTGTTGGGATCGGCGGCGCAGGCCTGGGTCAACAGGCGAACCGCCTCGCCCGCCTGTCCCCTGCGGTAGGCGACCTGCCCCAGGATCGAGAGCCCCTGTGCCGAGCCGGGGTTCAGCTCGAAGGCGCGGCGAGCACAGGCCTCCGCTTCACGCAGGGTCGTCTCCTCGTCACCGGCCAGAAAGGCCGGAGACCAGGCGAACACGGTGCCGAGGATCCCGAAGAGGGCCTCGTTGGGTCCCACCATGCTGAGCCCGTGCTCCGCCAGCGCCCGTGCCGCCACCAGCCCCTCGGCGCTCTGCCGGTAGTACTCCTGCCGTGCACGCTGGTAGTACTCGAACGCGCGGATGTCCGCGATCGGCCGCTCCGCCAGCTCGCGGTCTTCGGGTGGCGACAGGGTGATCCGCAGCGCGTCGACGATCTGGCGCGACAGCCGCTCCTGGAGATCGAACACGTCGTCCACCGTGCCTGAGTACTTGGCCGCCCAGAGGTGAGCTTCAGTCTCGATCTCGATCAGCTGCGCCGTGATCCGAAGCGTGCCGCCGGCCCGGCGCACACTGCCTTCCAGCGCGTAGCGGACGTTGAGCTCGCGCCCGATCCGACGCAGGTCCCAGTCGATGTCCTTGAGCTTGGCCGACGAGGTCCGGGAGATCACGGTGAGCGCCCGAACCCGGGAGAGGTCGGCGATCACTTCCTCCATCAAGCCGTCGGCGAAGTACGCGTTGTCCGGATCGGGGCTCAGGTTGGCGAACGGCAGGACCACGATCGCCTGCTTCTCGGCGGCCGCCGGCTCGGGCGCGTCCAGTGCGGCGAGAAACTCCGGGATGCTGGCGAAGCGGTCGCCCGGGACCTTGGACAGCGCCCGCTCGACCGCCCGCCGAATCGCTCCCGACACGGCCGGGCGGAGCGTGGTGAGCGGCGGCACCGGGTCGAGGACCTGACGGGCCAGCACCGCGCCGGCCGATGGTCCGGTGAAGGGAGGCTGCCCCGCGAGCAGCTCGTAGAGCACGCAGGCGAGGCTGTACTGGTCGGCGCGGCCGTCGAGCTCGTATCCGCCTTCGATCTGCTCGGGACTCATGTAGCTCGGGGTGCCCAGCCCCATCCCGTGCTGCGTCAGCCGGTCCCCGCCCGCCGAGCCGACGGCACGGGCGATCCCGAAGTCCGCTACCAGGGCGTGGTTCTGGGAGAGCAGGACGTTCTCCGGCTTGACGTCGCGATGAATCAGCCCCTGGCCGTGCGCGTAGTGGAGCGCTTCGCCGATCTCCCGAACCAGCCGAAGCGCCTCCGCGACGGGAAGCGGACCCTCCCGGGTGAGCCTCTCGCGCAGGCTCTCGCCCTCCACGAAGGGCATGACGTAGTAGGGGCGGGGCGAGGGGTCGTCGCCGGTGCCGGAATCGAGCAGGGCGAGGATGTTGGGGTGCTGAAGCCGCGCGAGGATCTGGATCTCCAGCAGGAAGCGCTGCGCCCCCGGTCCGATGAGGACGTCGGGGCGGAGGACCTTGATCGCGACCGGGCGGTCGTGCTTCCGGTCGCGCGCCAGGTACACCACCGCCATGCCGCCCCGGCCCAGCACTCGTTCGACCACGTAGCGGTCGCTCACCGTGAGCGACTCGAGGACGGCCTGGTCACCGCGCTCCAGCATCCCGGAAAGCTAATCCCACCCCGGGTCACGAACCTGTCACGACCACTTCCGGCGCACGCGACAGGTCGAGGTGGTCGTAGGCCGGCTCGACCGGGACCTCGTGACTGAGCAGCGGCCGGGCTGCCGCGCGGACCTCCGTGAAGAAGGAGGCGCGCCATGCGGGGTCAAGCCACTCCCGGGAGGCGAAGCCGAACGCCTCCAATGCGCGGGCGCGTAGCGACCGGACGAGGCTTCGAAGTCCCGGTCCCAGGTCCGCCCTCAGTTCACGCTCCGTGTCCGCCTGCGCCGTCCGCAGCGTCGGCAGGAAGACGTGAGCATCGTGCACGTCGCCGAACGCGTCCTGGAGTCCCTTGAGGCGCTGGATTACGGCCTCGGCACCGGGCAGGCTCGCCGCGAACGGCTCGAGCAAGTACCGCAAGTGCTTCGCCGCTATGCGCGCGCGGTGAATCTCCCTCTCACCGGTCTCGGCAACGATCCGACCGAGACGTTCATCGAGTCGCCGGGCCGCGCGCCCCAGGTGCCGGACGGCGACCGCCGCGGTCGTGGGTGGCTCCTCCGGCTGGTCCAGGCGCACCGTGAGGCGATAGTACTGGAGCTGGTCGCTGAGCCGCTCGTACAAGGAGGGAAACAGCCGCTCGTCCAGCGCCAGCATCGCGTCCCGCTCGCGGCGCTGAGAGTCCCGGAGCCGCCCCGTCAGCCATTCGATGCCCGGCCGTTCCGCTTCGTCGGCCGTTGCCGCCTCCGTGGCGAGCCAGGCGAGGTGCACTTCCAGGTCCCGGCTCTGATTGGTCGCACGCGCAATGCGGTCGAGTCGTCGCCGGCTCTTCCTGGTCACCGTGGACCGCAGCTCCGGCCGATACGAGCGGAAACAGCTTCGCAGGCGTCGCAGCGCGACCCGGTAGTCGTGCAGCGCCTCGGGATCCGCGGAGGTCGCGATCCGGGTGCGTGCCGCGCGGGCGGCCTCGAGGTGCGTGAGCGCCAGCCGCCTGGCTCCCTCACTGGCGGGCAGGTCGAGGAGAGTCTGGGGAAGCTCCATCATTCAGTACGCTAGCTCCCTGCGGCCAACCTTTGAAAGCGGGGGTCGTCCCGAAGCGGCTCGAAGGCGGGGTCGATGGGGAGCCACCTGGCGGACAGGAAATAGGGGAGCCGTAGCAGGATCGTGAGATGGTCCAGCGCCTTGTCCCGGTCGCCGGCCAGGAGGTAGGTCCGGGTCAGCAGGTGCTCGTTGTAGGTCCCGTAGCGACCGTCCTTGCTGGCCGGAAGCTGCGCCACCCCACGCTCCCACTCGCGTACCGCCTCACCGGGTTCAATCGTTCGGCTGGAGGATGGTCGAAGTTACCGTCCCTCGAGGTCGTCAGCCAGTGGTGACAAGCGTCACACGCCCGTGAGTGTCCGAGGGGTACAATGACGCGGGACGATTCCGGAGGCGAGCACATGGCGGAAGACCGATCCGACATCCCCACCCGGGCTTTGGGCCGCACCGGCGAGCGCGTCTCCGCCATCGGCCTCGGCGGGTGGCACATCGCCCTCCCGCAGGTGGACGAGGCCTTGAGCCTTCGGCTGGTGCGGTCCGCCATCGATGCCGGCATCACCTTCATGGACAACTCCTGGGACTACAACGACGGCCAGAGCGAGCTCCGGATGGGCAAGGCGCTGCGCGATGGCTACCGGGACCGGGTGTTCCTGATGACGAAGATCGACGGCCGCTCGAGGAAGGAGGCGACCCGGCAGCTGGACGAATCACTGCGCCGGCTCGGGACCGACCGCATCGACCTGGTGCAGCACCACGAGATCCTCCGCTTCGAGGACCCCCACCGGCTCTTCGACGAGGACGGGGCCAACGCGGCCCTGCTGGAGGCGCGCCAGGCGGGCAAGCTGCGCTTCATCGGCTTCACCGGCCACAAGGACCCCCGGGTTCACCTGCACACGCTCGACGTCGCGGAGGACCACGGGTTCACCTTCGACACCGTGCAGATGCCGCTCAACGTGATGGACGCGCACTATCGGAGCTTCGAGAAGCTGGTGCTGCCGGAGCTGGTGAAGCGCGGGATCGGTGTGCTGGGCATGAAGTCGCTGGCGAACGGGATCATCCTGCGCTCCAGGACCGTCAGCGCTGCTGAATGCCTCGGCTACGCCCTCCACCTGCCGACCGACGTGGTGATCACCGGCATCGACAGCATGGAGGTGCTGGAGCAGGCGCTCCGGGTTGCCCGGACCTTCCGGCCGCTGACCGAGGGCGAGGTGACCACCCTGCTCGCGAAGACGGCGGGTGCGGCGTTGCGAGGCGAGTTCGAGCCGTTCAAGACCAGCTCCATCTTCGACGCGACTGCCCAGCACCCCGAGTGGATGGGTGAGGAGCCGGAGCGGCTGCAGAAGCTCATGCCGGCCTAGTCAGTGCGCCTGGACCGCCCGGCCGATCGCGATGGTGATGTTGTCGGTGCCCCCGCCGTCCAGCGCCTCCTGCAGCAGCGTCTCGCACGCCTGGCGCGCCGAAGTCATCGACCGGAGCACGTCACGGATCCGCTCGTCGGTGACGTGGCGGGTGAGCCCGTCGCTGCAGAGCAGCAGCACGTTCCCCCAGGTCATGTCGATGCGGGTGACCTTGGGCGCGGTCTGCTGGCCGCCGATGGAGCTGGTGAGCAGGTGCTCGAACCGGGTGCCGGCGACCTCCTCCCGTTTCATGACGCCGAGGTCCACCATCTCCTGCGCCATGGTCTGGTCGCGGGAGATCTGGCTCAGCTCGCCCTCCTGCAGCAGGTAGCACCGGCTGTCGCCTACCTGGAGCAGATAGGCGCGGGGCCACAGGCCGAGATAGAGTGTGAGCGTGGTGGCCATGCCGGCGTAGGCGGGATCCTGCTGGCCGCGGCGGATGAGCTCCGCGTGGCATTCCCGGGCCCCTTGCTGCAGCGAATCGTAGAACTCCTGGTCGTCATCCCAGGCCCCGTAGTAGCAGCGCAGGCTGCGGCTCACGTACTTGGTGATCGCCGTCAGGGCCACACGGCTCGCCGTCTCCCCCCGGGTGGCGCCGCCCACCCCGTCGGCCACCATGGCCAGCGACGCCACGCGCGTGCTCTGGCCGAGCAGGTCATCGGCGTCGGGAATGCTGGTTCCTCGCACCACGATCTGTCGACGGAGCGAGCAGAGGAGGAAGTGGTCCTGGTTCTCCCGGCGGACCTTGCCGGGATGAGTTAGTCCGTAGGCGTCGATCTCGTCCTCGTGCGGCCTGCGGTCCGTGGGAGGAGTGGTGGCGGTGCCGGGGGCGGCATCGGCGGTGGGCATGTGAGGCTCCTGGTGGGCGGGGAGGCTCCTCCCAATCTGGGCCATTGGGGACGGCAGCGCCACAGCGTCCGAAGGGGACCGGTGGGACCGGCCCCCTTCACTTCGCTCCTTGGACGACGTCGCGCTTCAGAAGGATGGTGCTTCGCTCAGGGGGAACCGCGCTTCGCTGGGTACCGCAGCGCGCCCGCAGTGCGGACGCGGATTCAAGCCGTGACCGGCGCCTCTCGCAGGATCCAAATCTCGCCCTCGAAGATGCCGAAGGGCCGCGGATGCGCGGTCCATGCTGGTCTTGAACGTGTACCGCCGAATACTCGCGTGCATCGCCCTCCTTCTACGACGAGAATGACGAAAACCGGCAGAGCAGCACTCGCTCAGCCGGTTTCGCGATTCGCTCCGCCCGGCGCGTGGGCGACCATGGGAAACTGCGCCGGGGTTCATAGCATCTGAGAGGCCCCAGTATTGGATTGCGCCCCGCAGGCGTCAAGTCTCCATCTGCGCGGGAGCGCTTCCCACCAGCCGCGGACGCACCGTTGCGGTGCTGGTCACCGGACTCGCGGTGAGGTCGAAGTCCACCACGTCCCCGGGCTGGACCAGGATCCGGCCGGAGCGGAGGTAGGGCCCGTTGAGCGCACGGGCCACGAACTCCACGGGCCCGTTGACGATCATGGTGGGTCGCACCACGAAACGTCCGGGCAGTCCCGGGTGGACGGTCCCGATCCGGTAGAGCGTCCCGGAGCCGGCGGCGTAGACCTCCACCGGGCCCCCGAAGTTGTTGGTGACGTTGAGCTGGACGGCGCCGCCGGGATCCTGCGGTCGCTTGAAATCATCGGCCGTGCCCCGGCCGAATGCGCAGGCGGAACTCGCCAGGGCCAGACCCGCCAAATAGGTGCCCGCCGTCAGCTTCCTCATTTTCTGCCTCCGGTATGTGCTGCAGCCGGTCTTTACCCCTCCCGCGACCGAGGTGTCGCAGACCGCCGACTGACTCGACCCACGGTGCGAAGGGGGCGTCGCTGGCCCGTCGCTATCCCGTCGCTGCGTTGTCGCCAGTGCAGTTAGGGCCTTGCCCGGGGGTGGACAGGGTCGCAGGATTCCGGAAATCCCCGTTTCGGAAGGGCAGGGATCGGCATGTTTCGGCTCCGGGTGCTCGGAGGCTTCGCCCTGGACGGCACCTCCGGCGCGGCGGCGCCCGTGTTCCCCAAGCGTCGGCCCGAGGCCGTCCTGGCCGTCCTGGCGGTGTGCGGAGACCTCGGCTGTACCCGCGAGCGACTGCTCGCGCTGCTGTGGCCCGAGAACGACGACGCCAGCGCCCGCCACGGGCTCCGTGACGCCCTCCACGTCATCCGCCGCTCGCTGGGCCCGGGGGCCGTGCCTTCCGCCGGCCGCCAGCTGCGGCTCGATCCGGCTGTCGTCGCATCCGACGTCCTCCAGTTCTCCCAGGCTCTGTCCTCGGGGCGCCCCGCCGATGCCGTCCGCCTCTATGCGGGCCCCCTCCTCGACGGTTTTCACGTGGACGACGCGGTGGAGTTCGAGCGCTGGCTGGAGGGGGAGCGGACGCGTCTGGCGCGGGAGTACGGGGAGGCCCTGAAGCAGCTGGCGGCGGGGGCGGAAGCCGCGGGGGCCTGGGGCGAAGCGGGAGGCTGGTGGGCGCGGGCGGTGGAGCAGGATCCCCTGAACTCCAACCTGGTGCTGCACCAGATGCGGGTGCTCGCCGCCATGGGCGATCGGGCGAACGCCATTCGGGTAGCCGAGGCTCACGTGCGGCGGTTTCGGGAGGAGTTCGATCTCGAGCCGGATGCCGAGGTCCTGGCCATCATCGAGCGGATTCGGAGGGGGGAGCTGCCCGCCGTGCGCGGGGCAGTCGCGCCGGCAGCGCCGGCGTCCCCGGTCGCGCCACCGTCCGACGCAGTGGAGCCGCCCCCGCCCCCACCGCCGGTGGCCCGGCCGGCCGCCGCGAATCGGATACCGCGGTGGGCACCATGGGCCGCGGCGGCCCTTGCGCTCCTGCTGGGAGGAGCGTTCGCCTCGGGTCACCTGCCCGGCCGGCGAACCGAGGTGGTCCGGGCGCCCCGGAACTCGATCGCGGTCCTGCCGTTCCGCAATCTCAGCGAGGACACATCCTACGCGTACGTCGCCCGCGGCCTCCATGACGAGCTACTGACTCAGCTCGTCAAGGTGGCGTCACTACGGGTGATCGGCCGGGCCTCGGTGGGTGGCTACGCGGAGACCCTCAAGCCCCTGCGCCAGATCGCCCAAGAGCTGGCCGTTGGGAGTATCGTCGAAGCGGGTGTCCAGGTGGACGGTAACCGGCTCCGCGTCACGGTGCAGCTGCTCGATCCCCACACCCAGGCGCACCTCTGGGCGGAGCGATACGACCGTGCCCTTGACGACGCATTCGCGGTGCAGAGCGACATCGCCCGGCGGATCGTCGAGGCGGTGGGGGCGAGGCTTACCTCGGCCGAGGGAGGGGCCATCGCGGCACCGCCAACGCAGGTCGCCGGGGCCTACGAGTACTACCTGCAGGGGCTGGCCTACCAGCGGCGGCCCGGCTTTCTGCTCGAGAATTTCGGCGCCGCCCAGCAGCTCTACGAGCGCGCCGTGGCGCTCGATTCCGGCTTCGCGCTGGCCCACGCCGCGCTGGCTTCGGTCCACGTGTCCATGCACAAGCTGCGCTACGATCTCTCTCCCGGCAGGCTGGACCTCGCGCAGCGGGAGGCCGACCTGGCGCTCAGGCTGGTGCCCGGCCTGCCGCAGGCGCACCTCGCGTCGGCGGGCGTGCTCTATCACCGAGGCGGCAGGTACCGCGAGGCGCTGGACCAGGTCCGCCTCGGGTTGCGGGGTGCGCCGAACGATCCCGAGCTGTGGACCTGGATGGGGGTGGTGCAGCTGAGCCTGGGGAGCTGGGACGGCGCGGTCGCGGCGTTCGAGCGCGCGCGTGGGCTCGACCCGCGCAATGCGAACGCCTCACAGCACATCGGCGATACCTACCACTATCTCCGTCGTTACCCGGAGGCCATCGAGGCCTACCGCCAGACGTCGGCCTTTGCCCCCGACCTGGTGCAACCGCGTCTCTCGCTGGGGTGGAGCTATTTCCTGTGGCAGGGGCGGCTCGACACGCTGCGCGCTGTGCTCCGGGGGCTGCCCCTGGAAGTCGATCCGGGCTGGGGAGGGGGATCACTCACGCATCAGCGCCTGATCCTGCTGCTGTGGGAACGGCGTCCGGACTCGGTGCTGGCGATGCTCCGCGCCATGCGTCCGGCACCCGAGGCGAACGCCGAGGCCATCGTGACCCGGGCGCTGGTCGCCGCGGAGGCCTACCGGCTGCGGGGCGACAGCACCGCCGCGCGGACCGGGTTCGAATCGGTGGCGACGCTGCTGTCAGCAGATCGGACGCATCCTGACGACCCGATTGCCCATATCGGGCGAGGCATGGCGGTCGCGTCCCTCGGCCGCCGGGCCGAGACCTTGCGAGAAGTCCGCTGGCTCGAGGGGTTCGAGGCTCAGCGTCAGGATCACCATGATTCGGGGCCCGCCTATTGGCGAGCGCGGATGCTCGCGCGCGTCGGCGAGAGCGATGCGGCGCTCCGGGTGATCGAGCGCCTGCTCGCCGGCCCGTCCCTGTTCAGCGTGCACGAGCTGCGCATCAACCCCGACTTCGACCCCATCCGGGGCGACTCGCGGTACCAGGCGCTGATACGGAAGTATGGGGGCTAGCGAGTTCGGGCCCGATCCCTGGTGGACGCCGCGCCGTCGAGCACCTCGCGCACTTTCCGCGCGAGCTCCCGCGGCGTACACGGCTTCTGCAGGAACGGCCGCCCCTGCTCCAGCAGGCCGCGGCCGATGACGTCCTCGTCCACGTATGCCGAGGTGTAGAGCACCGGAAGATCGGGACGCAGCAGGGCCAGCCGATCCCCCAGACCACCCCCGCTCATGCCCGGCATGACG
The DNA here is from genome assembly GCA_036556505.1 of Gemmatimonadales bacterium. Classification (GTDB taxonomy): domain Bacteria; phylum Gemmatimonadota; class Gemmatimonadetes; order Gemmatimonadales; family GWC2-71-9; genus CAVVWJ01. Next base: position 7,676 of record DATBJH010000026.1, on the reverse strand, counting down.
ACGTCGGTGATGACCAGGTCCACCCGCTCGCCCTCGTGCTCCAGCGTGCGGAGGGCGTCCGAAGCCTCCTCCGCCTCCAGGCACCGGTAGCCGTGGGTCCGCAAGGCGCGCACCACGAGCGCCCGCACCAGCGGCTCGTCCTCCACCACCAGGATCGTCTCGCTTCCGCCCCTGATCTCGGGCTCCCCGCCGGCCTCATCCAGCGGCTCCGGCGCCGATCGCACCTCCGGCCAATAGACCTGCACGCTGGTGCCTCGCCCCGGCTCGGAGTCCGCCCACACGAACCCTCCGCTCTGCTTGGCGGCGCCGTACACCGAGGAGAGCCCCAGTCCCGTCCCCTGGCCCGAGGGCTTGGTGGTGAAGAAAGGCTCCCATATTCGCTGAAGGGTGGCCGCGTCCATGCCGTGACCGGTGTCGGTCACCCCCAGCATGGCGAAGCTGCCGCTCGGCGCCTCCCCGCCCAGCTCCCGCGACGAACGGAGATCGGGGTCGAACAGCGCGGCCCTGGTCTCGATCGTGACTCTGCCGCCCTGAGGCAGGGCGTCGCGCGCGTTGACGACCAGGTTCATCAGCGTCTGCTCGACCTGCCGGGCGTCCGCGTAGACGACGAGCACCTGCGGGGCGAGCTGGAGGGTGAGCTCGATGTTCTCGCCCAGGAGAGTGGCGAGCATCGGCCGCGAGTGCCGCACCACGGTGTTGATGTCGAGCATCTGCGGCTGGATCAGCTCCCGCCGGGCGAAAGCGAGGAGCTGCCGGGTCAGCGCAGCCGACCGCTCGGCGGCGCGGGAGATCTGCCTGGTGTCCTCCCGTCTGGGATCGTCGGGACCCAGGTTGCGCTCGAGCAGGTCGCTGAACCCCAGGATCGCGGCCAGCATGTTGTTGAGGTCGTGGGCGATCCCGCCGGCCAGCCGGCCGACGGCCTCCATCCGGAGGGTCTCCTGCATATGCTCTTCGGTCCGACGGCGCTCGGTGAGATCCAGCATGACGCCCGCCACGTGGTGCGGCTCATCCGTCGCCGGATCCACGGCGCACTGCCCGACCGACATGATCGAATGAATGCCCCCGTCGGGCCAGATGACCCGGTACTCCACCGAGAAGCGCGACCGGTCACGCAGGGCCTGATCCCACTGGGCCCGCGCGGTGCCCTGATCGTCCGGATGCAGCGCCTGGATCCATTCGGGATGGCTCACGCTCGCATCCGCCGCCAGACCGAAGAGCGCCTTGGCGCGCCCGTCCCAGAGCATCTCGCCGGTAGCGAGGTCGTACTCCCAGGTGCCCAGGCCAGCCGCCTCGAGCGCCAGCTCCAACGCGTCCTGCTTCCGGTGCAACTGCAGCTCGATGCCCTTGCTCCGGGAGAGATCGCGGAGACGCTGAGAAAAGCCCAGCAGACGGCCTTGACGGTCCTGAACACTCGACGTGGCCACCGATGCCCACAGCCGGCCGTGGTCCTTCCGCACCACCCAGCGGTCCGCACTCGTGCGTCCTCCGGCGGCGGCCTCGGCCAGATCCCGCTCCGGTGTCCGGGCTTCCCGGTCTTCCCTGGTGTAGAGGTCCGCGGCCGAGAGTCGGAGAAACTCGGCCCGCTCGTAGCCGAGCACTCGGCGGACGCTCGAGTTCCAGCTGGTGGGCCGGCCGCTGGAGTCGAGCAGGAAGATGGTGTAATCCTCGGCGCGCTCGAGCGGCGTGCGGAATCGCTCCTCTTCCTGGGTCCAGTCCTCGGTCCTGGCGGCCGCGTCGCGCTCGGCGGTGCGGGCACGGCGCAGCGCGCGCCAGAGCGTCACGGTCAGGCAGAGGAGCCCCAGGGTGGTGACTACGAAGAGGAGCAGGAGGGGAGCTGTTGCAGCATCGGCTCGCATACTTCCGCCTTCGTCATCGGCGGGGCAGCGAGCGCGAGGGGGACGCGACCGCCGAAAATGGTCGCGGATGACCGCCCATATATAGGAAAGGGCCACCCCGAAGACAAGCGAGCCTCCCCCTTGCTATCGCCCGGCGAACGGAACCAACGTTGGGCATGCCTCCTTCGACGCTGGACGGTCTGACTTCCGCCCTCGCGGGCCGGTACACCATCGTGCGCGAGCTCGGCAGGGGCGGCATGGCGACCGTGTACCTGGCCGACGACCTCAAGCATCACCGCCGGGTGGCGATCAAGGTCCTCCGTGCCGAAGTCGGCATGCTGCTGGGAGCGGATCGCTTCACCCGGGAGATCCGAACCGCAGCGGCGCTCAACCACCCGCACATCCTGCCGCTGCACGACTCGGGCGACGCGGGCGGCTTCCTGTACTGTGTCATGCCCTACGTCGCCGGTGAGTCGCTGCGGCAGCGGATCGGGCGCGAGGGCCGGCTGCCGGTAGACGAGGCCGTCCGCCTCATCCGGGAGGCCGCGGCCGCGCTCCATCACGCGCACGGGCACGGGGTGATCCATCGTGACGTCAAACCGGAAAACATCCTGCTGCTCGAGGGCGAGGCGATGGTCGCGGACTTCGGCATCGCCATCGCGGTCGGCGGCAGCGAGAATGAGCGGCTCACCGGCACCGGGCTGATCGTCGGGACACCGGAGTACATGAGCCCCGAGCAGGCTGCGGGGGAGCGGACGCTGGACGCACGCTCCGACGTGTACAGCCTGGGCTGTGTCCTCTACGAGCTGCTCGCCGGCGAGCCGCCGCACGCCGGCTCCTCGCCCCGGCAGGTCATCGCGCGCCGGTTCAGCGAGCCGGCGCCGCGCGTGCGGCAGGTCCGACCCGACGTGCCGGCAGCGATCGAGCAGGCGCTCCTGCGCGCGCTTGCCCCCGCCCCCGCCGACCGGTTTCCATCGGCCGCGGCGTTCGCCGAGGCGCTCGCGGGCATCGGCGTGGCCGCCCCTCGGGTCGCCCTTCCGTCGGTCGCGGTCCTGCCCTTCGCCAACCTCAGCGCCGATCCGGACAACGAGTTCTTCGCCGACGGGATCACGGAGGACGTGATCGCCCAGCTCGCGAAAATCCGCTCGCTCAGGGTGATCTCGCGCGGCTCGGTGATGGCGCTGAAGCATCGGGAGCGGAGCCTCCGCGAGATCGGCGCCACGCTCGACGTCGAGACCGTGCTCGAAGGCAGCGTGCGACGCGCGGGAGACCGGGTGCGGATCGTCGCCCAGTTGGTGGACGCCGCGACCGAGCGCCATCTCTGGGCCGAGACCTACGATCGCCGGCTCACCGACATCTTCGCGATCCAGACCGACGTGGCGCTGCAGATCGCCGGTGCGCTGGAGGCGGAGCTCTCGCCGGACGAGCGGAACCGCATCCGGCGTGAGCCGACCTCCAACGTCCGCGCCTATCAGCTCTACCTTCAGGGGCGCTACTGGTACAGCCGCTACACCGATGAGAGCACCAGGAAGGGCCTGGAGTACTACCGTGAGGCCATCACGGCGGATCCGGCCTTCGCGCTGGCGCACGCGGCGATCGGCACCGCGTATGCCGAGCTGGCTGCGGGTACCGGTGACGGACCATGGCGGGCGGACGAGGCGTACCGGGAGGGAGTGCGCGCCGCCCGGGCTGCGCTCGCGCTCGACCCCGATCTGGGCGAGGCCCACGGCGTCCTGGGACTGCTCAAGATGGTCTACGACTTCGACTGGGCCGGGGCAGAGTCGGAGTTCAAGCTCGCCCTGAAGCTGAGCCCCGGCGCCGCGGACATCTACGACCACTATGGATGGTTCTGCGCCGCGCTCGAGCGCCATGACGAGGCCGTCGCGCTGGTGCGCCAGGCCCAGCAGCTCGACCCGCTCACCCATCGGGCCGATCTCGCCGCCGCGCTGCTTCGAGGAGGCCGGTACGATGAGGCACTGCAGGCGGCGCTCGTCTGCGTTGACGTCGATCCCGCGTACGGCCGGGGCCGCAGCACGCTCGGCTGGGCCTATATCAAGAATGGAATGCCGGAGCAGGGGATGGCCGAGCTGGAGCGGGCCGTGCAGCTGGTGCCCGGCAACACCATGTATCTCGGCCAGCTCGGCGAGGCCTACGCACTGACGGGGCGGTCGGACGACGCACGCGCGGTGCTCGCGCGGCTGCAGCAGATGTCACGCGACCGATACGTGGCGCCCTACCACATGGCTTACGTGCACACCGGACTCGGCGAGCACGAGGCGGCCATCGAGTATCTCGAGCGGGCCTACCAGGAACGGGCCGGGAGCGTGTACGCGGTCAAGGGCTCGTTTCTGTTCACGCCGCTGCGGGGCCATCCGCGTTTCCAGGCGCTGCTCGAGAAGCTGAACCTCGGCTGAGGGTCCGCCGGCTTCATCGCGGCCGCCTCTCCGCAAGGCCGTAGCTCCCGTGCCACGGTGAGGCTGTCACCTGTCACATCGTACGGCCTTGAACTGTTCCTTCCGGTGCGACCCCCACCGCGGAGGACCGATGCCTACCATCCGGACAGTCGAGGGTCTGGCGGCCCTGGCGCTGCTGACCCTGCTGGCTTGTGACCAGCCGACCACCCCCGATAGATCCGCTGCCGGCCCCGACGGCTCGGCACCGGACGCCGAGCTCCAGGCTGCCGACGCCGAGGCCGCGAGTGCCACCGGCGAGACTGTGGCATTCGCGGACGCCCAGCTCTTCTTCGAGCTCAACTCCACCGACAACGACCTCGGCCTCCAGCTCTTCCTCGACACCGACGACGGGTGGAAGCGGGTGCGGGTGCTCGATCCATCCCGGCAGGACCTGCTCGTGTTCGAGACCGCCCGACCGCTGTCCCGGCTGGGACTCACCGAGCTGCGCTTCGAGAGCTCGGAGCCGTCACCCGAGGAGGTGCTGGCGCTCTTCCCGGCCGGTGAGTATCGCTTCCGCGGCCGCACCGTGGAGGGCGATCAGCTCGCGAGCAACGCTACGCTGTCGCACGAGTTCAATCCCCCGCCGACGTTCTCGCCATCGAACGGCGCGGTGGTGGATCCGAAGCACACCGTCGTGGAGTGGAACGCGCCGGGGGCGGAGCAGGTCGAGGTCATCATCGAGCAGGATGAGCGAGAAGACGTGCTCGATATCACCCTGTCGGGCGACGTGCGGCGTCTGCGGGTACCGGCTCAGTTCCTCGTGCCGGGGCTGGAGTACAAGATCGAGGTGCTGTCGATCGGCGAGAACGGCAACCGGATCATCACGGAGAGCACCTTCGAAACGGCGGACTAGGAGAGCGGCGTCAGGAGCGCCCTAAAGCCGTCCGAGCGCCTGGTTCGCCGCGGCCAGTACGGCGGCCCGCTTCACGGTACCGGTGATGGTGAGCACCACCGACCCGCGGTGCGCGATGACCGTGCCGCCCGAGCCGTCCGCCCAGTCGGCGTAATGCGCGCCGTCTCCCAGACCGCGCACTGCTTCCATCTTGTCGAGGGTGAGCTGTTCGTCGATCCGCGCTCCCGCGAGCACGGCCTCGGTCTCATCGGCCGATTTGGCCCGCCGGAGCTTCACCGTGACCCCCCTCGGATCCCGCGGATCCACGTACCAGGAGCACAGCTCCACCCCGGTGAGCTCATTGGTACCGGTATTGACCGAGTCGAGCTGCACGCTGGGGACGGCCAGAAGTGTGGCGACGTCGACTGGGGGAAGAATCTCACAGGGACCGGGCGGGGTCGCCCTTGCGGCGACGAGCGAGGCGGTCAGAACCGGGACGACCAGGAAGCCACGCAATTCGAGCTCCCTCGGTCCTACCTGCGCGCCCGTCGCTGCATCTCTTCCACCCAATTCTGCACCACGATCAACTCGTTCCGCTCCGCCGCCGCCGTCTCCCGCAGCAGGATGAAGCGGGTCCCGTCGGGGCTGATGTCGAACGATGGAACGGGCGGAACCGCCGAATAGGGCGCGGTCGAGAAGAGAGTCTCCGGCGGGCTGATCGTGAAGGTCTGCCCGGGCCCCACCGCGACGCGCATCATCTCGTTCTGCCCGCTGAGGTAGAACAACTCCTTTCCATCCCGAGACCAGACTGGATCGGTGCCCCCGGTGGAGGAGACCTGCCATCGTGCCGACGAAGCGTCGGGGAATGGACGGACGTAGATCTCGGACGCACCCGATTCATCCGAGGAGTACGCCAGCCATCGTGCGTTCGGCGACACCGCGGGGTCCACTTCCGTGGCGGGGCTATCCACCAGGGGTACCAGCGTCGTGTCACCGGTCCGCATGCCGTAGATGTTGGCTTTGCCCGGCGCAAAAATGGAGCTTCGCAGCACCAGCCAGCGACCATCCCGGGTCTCGAAGGCATGCCCCCACATGCTGTTTCGGGGACGAAGCTCGCGGGGACTCCCGGTGCCGTCGGCGCGACGGACTAGCGGGGTGCCGCCGACGTTGTTCATGTCGCCCAGAAAGACGACGGAGCGGCCGTCGGCCGCCCAGGTCGGTCGAGCGTTGGACGAGTCACCGAAGGTGAGCCGGCTGAACGGGCCCGACGGAAGCTGCTTGATCCAGACGCTGTTGATCCCGTTCAGAATCAGATCCACCGCCAGGGTCTTCCCGTCCGGGGAAAGGGAGAAGTTGTTGATGATGCCCTGCGGCTGCCACGCCGGGTCTACCACGGTCTCCTGACCGGTACGGCTGACCCACACGGGCCGTCTCGAAGCCGTGGCGCCGCCCGTGGTATAGACCAAGGTCCCGGTCTCGGAGAGGGCGAGGTTGACGGCGAATCCCCCTCCTTCCACGCCGAGTCCCTCGAGGAGTCCGATGGGCGGGCCCGTCACCTCCAGTTTTTCGGGGTCGAACGGGACCGCCATCAGCTTGCCTTCGGCAGTCACCACAAGGAGATGTCCGGTGGGTGAGTATCGCGCGTATATGCCCGGCACCAGTACCTTCGGCTCCCCCCGCGGAAGCTTCATGCCCACCAGCTGGAACTCGGTGGGCCCCTGCTGCGGGCGCCGGGTCCGGAACACGATTCCCCGTGCGTCGGGCAGGAGGACCGGCCACTCGGCGGCGACCTCCTTGTGCTCGAATACATTGTAGACCAGCTCCAGGCGGCCGCCGGAGGAGGGAATGCGCGCGACCCCGGAGTCCACCTCGACGTAGATGTAGCCGTCCGATCCCCAGTCGCCGCCCGTCGAGTTCACGCTGTCGCTCAGCGTGAGGACCGGTCCCCCGTCGAGCGACACCGTCCGCAACTTCGTGCCACCCACCAGAAAGCCCGCAGAACGGCCATCCGGCGAGAAGAACGGCGTTCCCGCGCCCTCGGTGCCCGTTATCGGCCGTGCAGCAAGCTGGTCGTGCTCCCGGAGCCATAGGCGACCGCCGCGCTCGGCCGGCCCCACATACACCAGTCGGTTCCCATCCCGCGAGATCGCGACCCGATTGCCCGACTGCGTGGCGGGAAGCAGCGCCTGATCGGGTGGGAAGAAGAGACTGAAACGGTTGACGGTCGGTGCCGGACCTGGTCTAAGCCAGCCCCAGAGTGCGGCGACGACTGCCGCGAGGGCGACGGCGGCGAGCGCCAGCGTGACCGGATCGCGGCGGCGCGCCGCGGCGGCAACAGGCCGGGTCGGCGCGGCGGCCACCGAGGGAACCGTCGGCACGTAGCTCCGTCCGGTCAACGCGTCGGCGAACTCCGCGGCGGTGGCGAACCGGTCGGCCGGCAGCTTCTCCAACGCCGTCAGCACCGCGGCCTCCACCTGCGGCGGGATGGTGTGCCGCTGGGGCACGATCGGCCGCGGCGCCTCGGTCAGCACCCGGGCCACCACCGCCTGCGCCGTC
>DATBJH010000025.1:0-76432 GCA_036556505.1 Gemmatimonadales bacterium | reverse complement strand
GCGCTCCTGTCGCTCGGATTCCTCGTGCTGGGCGGTACCGTGCTTGGGTTCGGCGCCTACACCTGGCTCATCCGGGTCGCTTCCGCCGCCGCGGTCAGCACGTACGCCTTCGTGAATCCCGTCGTGGCGCTGCTGCTGGCGCGGGCGGTGGGAGATGGGGAGCTCACCGCGCGCACCGCGGTGGCGGCGGCGCTCGTGGTCGGGGCAGTCGTGTTCAGCCGGGAGCCGGAGCGTCATGACCGTGCTCCTCTCACCCCTTCCGCTCCCCGTCCAGCCGCAGCACCCCGCGCTCGAGTGCCACCGTCACCGCTGCCGTACGGTCGTCCACGCCCAGCTTGGCGAAGATGTGCAGCAGATGCGTCTTCACCGTGGCCTCGCTGATCCGGAGGTCGCGGGCGATGATCTTGTTGATGGTGCCCCGCGCCACCAGCGTGAGCACCTCGAGCTCGCGCGCGCTCAGCGTGCCCGTCTCCGGCCGCCGGGTGTGGCCCACGAGCCGGGTCGCCACCGCCGGGGAGAGCACCGAGTGGCCCTGCGCCGTGGCCCGCACTGCGCGGAAGAGCTCGTCCGGAGGGGAGTCCTTGAGCAGATAGCCCGTCGCCCCGGCCTCCACCGCGTGCAGGATGTCGGAATCGGTGTCGTAGGTGGTCAGCACCAGGATGTGCGGCGGCTGCGGCCCCCCCGGCCGTTCGGCCCGCAAGGCGCGAATGGTGCTGACACCGTCCTGGACCGGCATCCGCAGGTCTACCAGCAGCACGTCGGGCCGCAGCGCATCCACCAGCGCCAGCGCCTCCTGGCCATTGGCGGCATCGCCCACGACCTCGAAGTCGGGCTGGGTCGCCAGCAGGCCGGCGATGCCAGCGCGGACCACCGGGTGATCGTCGGCCAGCACGATGCGGATCCGGCTCACAGGCCCGCCAGCTGGCGCTTATAGAAGGACAGCTCCTGGGTCGCCACGACGTTGGGAGCCGAGGCGGAGATAGTGGTGCCCTCGCCCGGCGCACTCTCGACCGTCAGCGTCCCGCCGATCTGCTCCAGGCGCTCGTGCATCGAGCGCAGCCCGAAGCCCAGGCCGCCGGCCCCGGCGCCGCCAACGCCGTCATCCTGGACATCCAGAACTACCAGATCCCCCATGTAGGAAAGCGTGATCGAGACCCGCGAGGGCTTCGCGTGCTTCCATGCGTTGGCGAGCGACTCCTGCGCCGTCCGCAGCAGCGCGACCTCGATGTCGCGGTGAATTGGGTTCGGGGTGCCGGTGATGCTGACCGTGCAGGGCAGGCCGGTGCGGTTGGCCCAGGCGTCCGCGATGCGCGACATCGCCGCGGGCAGGTCGGCCGTCTCCAGGATCTCGGGTCGGAGCGAGGCCATCATCCGTCTCGCCTCCTCCAGGCTGTCGCGCGCCACGCGCCGGGCCGAAGCGATGTGCTGCCGCTCGCTGTCGGGGTCCCCGCCGTTGTCGCGTCCCAGCTCGGCCGTCTCCAGGTGCGCGAGGATCGCGGCGAAGCCCTGCGCCAGCGTGTCGTGGATCTCGCGAGCCAGCCGCTGCCGCTCCTCGAGCACGCCCGTCCTGCGCTCGGTCTTCTTCAACTGGTCCACCAATCGCTGCTTCTCCTCCAGCTGGGAGAGCAGCGTCTTCACCAGCACGCCCACCGCCATGAGGATGAACGCCCGAATCACGGTGATGGTCACGAACACGGCCTTCGGATTACCGATTTGAGAGACCTCACGGAACTCCATGTCCAGGGGGATGAGCATCAGCAGGCCGGCGGGGTAGCTCCAGGCCAGCGGCAGCTCGATGAAGAGTCGCACGAACAGGGGGACGACGACGAGGCAGTAGAAGATGCTATAGGTGACCAGCACGGCGATCAGGCCGGCGCCCACGAACGTGCTGAGGCGGAAGAGGAGCCGGCCGCGGGGTGTGTCCTGCCGGTTGCGCAACCTGAACCACACGGCGTACCAGGCCCCCGCCAGCGCCGCGAGCCCGATGACGGTCATCCGGTCCCGAAACGAGGTCAGACCCAAGAGGACGACGCCGACCGTGACCACCACCAATGGGATGTGGTAGAAGGGAACGGGGGTTCCCGCGTACTTCCGGAAGACGCGCTCGACCCGGGAGGCCACGCGGCGATCCGCGGCCTCCATGGCCTGGCTGGTGGGTGTGAGAGGCGTCGTTTCCATAGGGCACAAAGCTACCGCCCAACGGCAGGGGCGCCATTCGCTCTCCGTCGGACTCCACCGTCCACCGAACGGTTGATGGCGGCCCCCGACGAGCGCCGGAGGTTCGGCCCGGACAGGAACCTGTCGCTTCGCAGGCGTCAACGGCGGTTGGGCCTGCAGAAAGAGGTGGGACAATTCCGGCTTCTGGTCGTACTCCCCCATCCACCGAACACCCGATGTGCCACCACACCGAGCGCCGGATACCCGGTGCGAGGCATCGGCCCGATACTGTGCCCGCGTTCACGGCGAACCATGGAAGCCCCAGAAACCGACACAGGAGGGAATCGCCAGATGTACCGCTCCGCGCTGCTGCTCTCGCTCTCCGTCATCGCCTGCTCCTCGCAGGGAGGCCGGATCACCGCCCAGGGCACGATCGAGGTGGATGAGACCGACATCATCCCGACCGTGCGGGGGCGGATCACCCGGATCCTGGTGGCCGAGGGCGACGCGGTGAAGGCCGGCGATACCCTGGTGACGCTGGCGTCGACCACCCTGCCCGACGATCTGGCGGAACGGCGGGCACGAGTCGCCCGGGCCGAGGCGGAGCTGAGGGATCTCGAGCTCGGCTCCCGGCCCGAAGAGATCGCCCGGGCGGAAGCCGTACTTCGGAGCGCCATTGCCGAGGACCTGCGCGCCGTCCGGGACTTCGATCGGATGGAGCAGCTGGGCGCGGCCGGCGCCGTGAGCCAGCAGGAGGTGGATCAGGCACGCGCCGAGGCGGCCGAGGCTCGCGGTCGAAAGGACGCCGCCGAGCAGTCGCTGCGGCTCCTTCGCGCCGGCGCGACGCGTGACGAACTCGCCGCCTCCCGCTCGAGGCTGGCCGAGGCGAAGGCGTACCTCGCGCAGGGTGAAGCCACGGATGGCGAGCTCACCTTGACCGCGCCGGTGGATGGCGTCGTCCTGCCCCACTACTTCCGCGCCGGCGAGGTGGTCGAAGCGGGCGAGCCCGTCATCACGACCGCGGACGCCTCGCACCCCTGGGTGCGGGTGTACGTGAACCAGCGCGAGGTGCCCACGCTCCGGATCGGCTCCTTGGCCGAGGCCGTGCTGGACGGCGCGCCGGATCGTCCGGTGCCGGGCCGGATCGTAGCGATCAACCACAAGGCGGAGTACACGCCGCGGGTGGCGCTCACCAACGACGAGCGCGCGGACATGATGTTCGGCGTGAAGGTGGCGCTCTCCCCCGAGGACGGCGCGGTCCGCGCCGGCCTGCCCACGACGGTTCACCTCGCGCCGGGCGCCTCCGCGGCCCCGCGCCAGCTGGCGGAGGCGCGCTGATGACACCAGAGCTCGCGGTGGAGACTTTGGCGCTCCGCAAGGTGTTCGGGAGCCTGGTGGCGGTGGACTCACTCGACCTCACGATCGAGCGGGGGATGGTGTTCGGCCTGCTGGGCTCGAACGGTTGCGGCAAGACGACCACGATCCGGATGCTCTGCGGGCTGCTGACGCCCACCAGCGGTAAGGCGAGTGTGATCGGCCTCGACGTCGCTACCCAGGGCGAGGCCATCCGCCGCCGGATCGGCTACATGTGCCAGAAGTTCGGGCTCTACGACGACCTCTCGGTCCGCGAGAACCTGCTCTTCTACGCCTCGATCTACGGTCTCCGGCGGGAGCAGCTGGCGCGGCGCGCCGAGGAGCTCCTGGTCGAGCTCCGGCTGACCCAGCGGGTGAATCAGCTCGTGGGCACGCTGAGCGGCGGCTGGAAGCAGCGGGTGGCGCTGGCATGCGCCACGGCGCATCACCCCGAGCTGCTGTTCCTCGACGAGCCCACGGCCGGAGTGGATCCGGCGGCTCGCCGGCTGTTCTGGGAGCTGATCTACCAGCTCGCGGATTCGGGGACCACCATCGTGGTCACCACCCACTACATGGACGAGGCCGCGCGCTGCCAGCGGCTCGGCTTCATGTCGAAGGGCCGGCTCATCGCCAACGGCACCCAGGAAGAGATTCTCCGGCAGTTCGCCCAACCGTCGGTGGAGGACGTGTTCGTCGAGCTGCAGCGGCGAGACGAGGGGGTGGCCGCATGACCGGCATCCGCCGTCTCCTCGACTCCTCGCTCTGGCCGATGCTCCGCAAGGAGTTCCGCCAGATGAGCCGGGACCGCTTCACCGTGGCGATGCTGGTGGGCCTGCCTTCGATCCAGCTGCTGCTGTTCGGCTACGCGGTCCGGACCGAGGTTCGGCACGTCCCGATGGTGGTGGTGGACCACTCCGGCACGCAGGAGAGCCGGGCGCTGGTCACGCTGCTGACCAACACCCAGAACTTCGACGTGGCCGGCCAGGTGAGCGGCCAGGCCGAAGCCGACGATCTGCTCGCGAGGGGGGCGGTCAAGGCCGCCGTGGTGATACCGCCCGACTTCGCCCAGGACTACAAGCGCGGCCGGAAGGCCTCGGCCCAGGTCCTGGTGGACGCCGTGGATCCGCTCGCCGCCTCGGCCGCGATCTCGGCCGCTGGGCTCGCCAGCGGCACCGACCTCGAGTCGATCACCCGCGGCGTGCCCGCCGGGGAGAGCGGGCTCGAGATCCAGGTGCGGCCGCGTTACAACCCGGGCCTGGTAAGCGCGTACAACATCGTGCCCGGGCTGATCGGCGTGCTCCTCACCCTGACGCTGGTGGCCGTCACCTCGATGGCCCTGGTGCGGGAGCGGGAGCGCGGCACCCTGGAGCAGCTGATCGTCACCCCCGTAACGCGGAGCGCCGTGATCCTGGGGAAGATCCTGCCGTTCGTGCTGGTGGGCTACGTGCAGATGACGGTGATCCTGCTGCTCGGCCATCTGGTGCTGGACGTGCCGCTCCGCGGCAACCTGCTGCTGCTGTACCTCCTGACCTTGCCCTTCATCGTGGCGGTGCTGGGCGTCGGTCTGCTGATCTCGACCGGCGTGAAGACTCAGACCCAGGCGATGCAGCTCAGCATCTTTTACCTGCTGCCCAGCATCCTGCTCACCGGCTTCATGTTCCCACCCGAGGCGATGCCGCTCCTCTGCCAGCTGCTCGGCAAGCTGCTGCCGATGACCTACTACCTCGAGATCGTCCGCGGCATCGCGCTCAAGGGCAGCGGGCTGACCCATCTGTGGGAGCCGGCCGCCATTCTCACCGCCTTCGCCCTGCTGCTGGTGACGGTGAGCGTGAAGCGCTTCACCAAGACCATGGAATGAAGGCCACGACGTGAACTCAGGTCCAATTGACGCCGGCCGACACGAAAGGGAGGATATGAGGACTCAGGGAGGGCCCATGGGATCGCCCCACAGGACGTTCCGTATGTGCTGTGCCGCCCTCTGGCTGGTGGCGGCCCCGCTTGCGGGCCAGGGCGGACCCCCGCGGGTCGCCACCGTGCTCGACCTCGAGAGCCCGCGGTTCACCCCGCTGGTCGAGGCGTTCCAGAGCGAAGTGCGCGGCTTCTTCCGGCCGGGCGAGGTCGACCTGCTGCCGCCGGTCGCGGGTGACGGCACGACCCCGGGGGTGCGCCGGCTGCTCGATGAGACGATGCGCGACTCCACCATCGACGTCGTGGTGACGCTGGGCTCGATCGGCTCGCATCTGCTCGCCCGCTCCGAGTCTCTTCCCAAGCCGGCAATCGCGGGCGTGGTGACCGACGCCGCCTGGCAGGGCATCCCCCAGCGAGACGGCACCAGCGGGGTCCACAATCTCACCTACGTGGATCAGTCCTATCACGTGGGACGCACGCTGGCCGATTTCCACCGGATGTTCCCTTTTCGGAAGCTGGCGGTGCTCCTCGACCGGGACGTCGTCACGGCGATTCCCCAGCTCGAGAAGGGCGCCGCCGACCTGGTACGGGAGGCCGGCGCCGAAGCCGTGATCGTGCGGGTCGGCAGCCGCGCGGACGAGGCACTCAAGGCCCTGCCGGCGGGTGTGGACGCCGTCTACTTGACGCCGATGCCCAAGATGCCGGACGAGGAAGTCACCGTTTTGCTCGCCGGGCTGAATCAGCGGCGACTGCCCACGCTCAGCTACCTGGTGGAGCCCGACATCTCCGCCGGCGCGCTGGCCTCCTATGAGCCGCCCGGCAACTGGCAGCGGCGGGCCCGGCGGATTGCGGTGAGCCTTCAGCGGATCCTCGCCGGCGAGGACGCGGCCGGGCTTCCGGTACAGATGGTCAGCGCATCGCGCCTCACGCTCAACCTGGCCACCGCCCGCCAGATCGGGTTCTCGCCCGGCTGGAGCGTGCTGACCGAGGCCGAGCTGATCAATGCCGACTCCGCGGGCGCGCCGGACACGCTCACGCTCGCCGCCGCCATGCGCGGCGCGGAGGCGGAGAACCTCGATCTCGCGGCCGCCGATCTGGAGGCGGCCGCCGGCGAGCAGAACGTCCGCCTGGCGCGCTCCAACCTGCTCCCGCAGGTCGGCAGCACGGTGCGGGAGACGTTCACCCGGGAGGAGACCGCCGCCGCCAGCTTCGGCCAGCAGCCCGAGCGCCTGCTCGAGGGCGGGCTCTCGATGTCGGTCCCCATCTACTCCGAGCAAGCCTGGGCGGGCTACGGCTCCGAGAAGCGACTCCAGGAGGCGCGCGAAGCGAGTCGGGACCAGGTCCGGCTCGACGTGGTGCTCGACGCCGGCGCCGCCTACCTCGCGGTGCTTCAGGCCGGCACCCTGGCCGACGTCCGGCGCTCGAATCTCTACCGGACCCGGTCCAACCTGGAGGTCGCCCGGCTGCGTGAGGGCGTCGGCAGCTCGAGCCGGGCGGACATCTACCGCTGGGAGGGCGAGGTCGCCAACGCCCGGCGCGATCTCATCGCCGCCGACGCGCAGGTGCGGGTCGCATCGCTCGAGCTCAAGCGAGTCCTCAACCGTCCGCTCGCCGGCTCGCTGGCGCAGCAGCCGGTCGAGCTGAACGACCCGGCCCTGCTGGCCCAGGATCCGGTGATCCTCACCTGGCTGGAGGATCCCGCGCGGGTCGCGCGGCTCACCCAGTTCCTGGTGAGCGAGGGGCTGCGGGTCTCACCCGAGCTGGCGCAGGCCGAGGCCGCGATCGCGGCCCAGCGCAGGCAATACACCGCGGCAGGACGCGCCTTCTGGATGCCGTCGCTCTCGCTCGAGGGCGGGGTCAGCGATGTCTGGGGCCGCGGCGGGGCCGGCTCGACCGTCCCGAGCAACGTCACGCTCGCGCCCGACTTGGCCTGGCAGTTCAGGCTGCAGGCTTCGTTCCCGATCTTCACGGGCTTCGCGAGAGGCGCCACCCGGGACCAGACGCGGCTGGACCTGGAACGGCTGGAGGTCCAGCGCAACGGGGCCCAGCTCGCGGTGGAGCAGCGGGTCCGCGCCGCGGTGGAAACCGCGGCGTCATCCTACGCGGCCATCGCTCTCACCCGCGACGCGGAGGATGCGGCCGGCCGGAACTACGAGCTGGTGAGCGACGCGTACGCCCGGGGGACCTCATCCATCACGGCGCTGATCGACGCCCAGTCGGCGGCGCTGGACGCCTCGGAGAACGCGGCGAACGCCGTCCACGACTTCCTGCTGGACCTCATGCAGGTGGAGCGCGCCATGGGCAGCTTCGGCGTGCTCCGCAGCGAGGAGGATCGCCAGCAGTTTCTCGAGCGGCTCCGTGAGCTGAAGGAGACACCATGAGGGGATACCGCTGGCTCGCGCTCGGCCTCGCCGGCGTGAGCATGGCCTGCGGCGGGGAGGAAGTTCCGCCGGCGCCGCCGGTCCCGGTGACGATCGCCGCGGTCGGAGGCGAGGCCGCCGCCGGCGAGTCCCGCTACGGCGGCGCCATCAAGGCCGATGCGTCGGTCGACGTCGCCTTCCGGTTGAGCGGGGTGGTGGATCGGGTCACCCAGGTGCGCGGCGCCGACGGCCGGATGCGGACGCTGCAGGACGGCGACCGGGTGCGCCGGGGAGAGGTTCTGGCCCGACTGAGGCAGAACGAGTTCCAGGACCAGGTCACCGACGCCGAGGCGAGCCTGCAGCAGGCCGAGGCGGACTACGAGCGCGCCTCGCAGCTGTACGAGAACCGCTCGGTCTCCAAGGCGGAGTACGACGCGGCCTACGCGCGATACACGGCCGGAAAGGCGCGCCAGAGCCAGGCGGCGATCTCGCTGAACGACGCCACACTCCGGTCGCCCATCGACGGGGTGATCCTCAAACGCTCGGTGGAGGTCGGCTCGCTCGCGGGACCGTCGGTGCCCGCGTTCACGATCGCCGACACGCGGGTGGTGAAAGTGGTGTTCGGCGTACCGGACGTGGTGGTGGCCGGGCTCAAGCTGGGCGAGACGCTCGACATCCAGGCGGAGGCGATCCCCGGCGAGGTGCTTCAGGGGCGGATCACCCGGATCTCCCCCTCGGCCGATCCCAACAGCCGGGTGTTCGAGGTCGAGGCCGCGCTGCCCAATCCTGACGGCCGAATGAAGGTGGGCATGCTGGCGACGCTGCGCATGGGTGGGGGCGCCCAGGATGAGGGCGTCTTCGTGCCGCTGGCCTCGGTGGTGCGGCCCGCGGGGGACTCCGTCGGCTACGCGGTGTACGTGGTCGAACAGAAGAGCGGTCCGGTCGCGCGGCTCCGGCGGGTGACGCTGGGCGACGTGAAGGGCAATCAGATCGCGGTGCGGGACGGGCTGGCGCAGGGTGAGCGGGTCATCGTGCGCGGGGCAACCATCGTGGCGGACGGCCAGGCCGTCCGCGTGATGCCGTAAGGAGCATACGTGGCGCACAAGGACGACGCGACGATCGTCGCGACGACGCACAACACCGCCCGCTACTTCACCGAGCAGCGCCAGGTCGCGTGGGTGGCCCTGATCGGCACCATTCTCTGGGGCATCATCGGCTACCTCAGCATGCCCCAGCGCAAGGATCCCGAGATCCCGGTCATCTCGGCCCTGGTGATCACCTCGTGGCCGGGGATGGACGCGGAGCGGATCGAGGAGCGGGTGACCCGGCGGATCGAGGAGGTGGTCGCCGAGAACCAGCACGTGGACGTGATCCGATCCACCACGCGAACCGGGGTGTCGTTCGTCTACGTGGATCTCAAGGAAGGCATCACGGAGACGGGCGAGATCTTCGACGACATCGCCCTCAAGCTCGAGGCGATCGACGACCTGCCCGAGGGAGCCGGCCCGATCCAGTTCATCAAGGACTTCGGCAGCACCGCGGCGCTGATGCTCACGGTGGCGAGCCCACGCCTGGACGAGGTGCAAGTCTCGCTGCGAGCGGACCAGCTGCGCGGGGCCATCCAGCGGCTGCGGGCGGAGACGGCCCCCGGTCCGCGGGCGACGCTGGTCTACAACTTTCCGCCTTCGATCTCCGCCGGCTCGAGCGTGAGGACGGCGCTCCTGTATCTCGCGCAGGCGGAACAGGACGGCGTCTTTCGCGAGGCTCGCCTGCTCCAGGGCCCACAGTTCGTCGGGGTGGACGGCGTGAGCGACCTGAGCGACTCGGCCATCGTCGCCCACGTCGGTCGATTCGTGGAGGAGCGGCTCAGGGTCTCGGAGTTCCATCCCGACGCGTGGTTGCCGGCCGTGATTCGCGACCCGGCGGAGACGCGCGCCCGACTCCTCGCGGTCGCAGGAGACAAGTACACCTATCGCGAGCTGGACGATTTCACCGACCTGATGAAGCGCACGTTCCAGACGGTGGAGCAGGTGAGCAAGATCGACCTCGCCGGCGTGCTGGACGAGCAGGTGACGCTGAGCTTCTCCCAGGAGCGGGTGGCGTCCTATGGCGTTCCGATGGGTCAGCTGCGGGACATCCTCAAGGCCCGCAACACGGCGCTGGGCGGCGGCTTGATAGAGGTGGGCGGACGCACGGTGGCGCTCAATCCCAGCGGCGAGTTCCTCAACGAGCGGGAGATCGGCGGCGTCATCGTGGGCAGCTCCGCCGGTGGTGCGCCGCTCTATCTGCGGGACCTGGTGGACATCGACCGCGGATATCAGAGCCCGCCGCGGTACCTGAACTTCTACAACTGGGTCGACTCCTCGGGCACCTGGCACCGCGGGCGGTCCATCACCATGTCGCTCCAGATGAAGCCGGGGGAGAAGATCGGCGCCTTCGGCCTGGCCGTGGACTCGACCATCGCGGTACTCCGCGACCGGCTGCCGCCGGATTTGATCCTGGCCCGCACCTCCGATCAGCCGCTGCAGGTCGAGGAGAGCGTCCACCTGTTCATGAGCAGCCTGTGGGAAGCGGTGGTGCTGGTGGTGGTCATCGCCCTCATCGGGTTCTGGGAATGGCGCTCCGCGATGCTGCTGGCGTTCAGTATTCCGCTCACGCTGGCGATGACGTTCGGGATGATGTCGATTCTCGGTATCGACCTGCAGCAGATCTCCATCGCGTCGCTCATCATCGCGCTCGGGCTGCTGGTGGACGATCCGGTGGTGGCGGGCGACGCGATCAAGCGGGATCTCGATCACGGCCATCCACCGATCATCGCCAGCTGGCTGGGACCCACGAAGCTGGCCCGGGCCATTCTCTACGCCACCATCACCAACATCGTGGCCTATCTGCCGCTGCTGCTGATCTCGGGAACCTCGGGCCAGTTCCTCTTCAGCCTGCCGGTCGTGTTGACCTGCTCCCTGGTGGCCTCACGGCTGGTGTCCATGACCTTCATCCCGCTGCTGGGGTACTACCTGCTGCGCCCCAGCAGGAAGGCCACGCTGCCGATCGAGCAGCGCCGCACCCGGGGCTTCGCGGGATGGTACTACCGTATCGGCCGCCGGGCGATCGAGCACCGCTGGCGTTTCGCCACCGCCTCGATCGGTGTGCTGGTGCTCGGCGGCTATATCGCCGGCAGGCTGAAGCCGGAGTTCTTCCCCAAGGACCTCCAGTACCTCTCGTACGTCGAGGTCTGGCTGCCGGAAGACGCGCCGCTGATCGCGACCCGCGAGATCACCGAGCAGGTGGAAGCGCTGGCCCGCAAGCACTCGGCCGAGTACTTCGCGCATCACGCGGATACCGGCCACGGCGAGGGGGGCCTGGTGTCGCTCACGACCTTCATGGGCGGCGGCGGCCCGCGGTTCTGGAACAGCTTCTCGCCCGAGCCGAGACAGACCAACTACGCCCTGATCGTGATGCAGACCCGGAGCAAGTTTCACACGCCGGGGCTGGTGCGAGCGCTGCAGGCGGCCATGTCGCGTGAAGTCACGGGTGCCCGGGTGAACGTCCGCGAGCTGGAGACCGGACCGCCGGTCGGCATCCCGGTCTCGGTCCGGCTGAGCGGCGATCACATGCCCACGCTGCGGGCCCTCACGGCTCAATTGATGGAGATCTTCCGCCGGAACCCGTACGCCGAGCGGGCGCAGGACGACTGGGGCGCTGAGAGCTTCGCGGTGGACGTGGCGATCGACCCCGACCGGGCCAACCGTGCGGGGCTGACCAATGTGGACGTCGCCGCCAGCACCGCGGTCGGGCTCAACGGGCTCCAGCTCACCGCGCTGCACGAGGGCGACAAGACCATTCCGGTGGTCGCGCGGCTGCGCATGGAGGAGCGGGCCCGGCTCGCCGATCTCGATAACCTCTATGTCTACAGCTCGCAGGGGAGCGAGCGGGTATCGCTCCGGCAGATCGCGACGCTCTCGACCGGGATGCGGCCGGAGAAGATCCAGCGCAGGAACCAGTTCCGGACCATCACCGTGGGGGCGTTCCCCCGCGAGGGATACCTGTCCTCCGAAGTGATGATGGAGTCGAAAGCGGAGCTGGACCGCTTCGCCGCCACGCTGCCGCCGGGTGTCAAGATGGAGATCGCCGGGGAGCTGGAGGCCCAGCAGGATGGGTTCAGCGAGCTGGGCGTCATCATGGGGATCTCGGTGGGCCTGATCTTCCTGGCGCTGGCCGTCCAGTTCCAGAATGCGGTGAAGCCGTGGATCGTCTTCGGGGCGATCCCCTACGGGTTCGTGGGCGCGTTCACCGCGCTGTGGATCATGGGATCGCCCTTCGGGTTCATGGCGTTCCTCGGCATCGTGAGCCTGGTGGGCGTGATCGTCAGCCACGTGATCGTGCTGTTCGACTTCATCGAGGAGGCACGGGAGAAGGGGCAGAGCCTGGAGGACGCACTGCTCGACGCCGGTATCCTGCGTCTCCGGCCGGTGCTGATCACGGTAGGCGCGACGGTGTTTGCGCTGGTGCCGCTGGCCATGCACGGCGGACCACTGTGGGAGCCGCTGTGCTATACCCAGATCGGCGGGCTCGTGTTCGCGACCGTAATCACACTGTTGCTGGTGCCGGTGTTCTACTCGATCGCGGTGCTGGACCTCAAGATTGTGAAGTGGGTGCCGGGGACGGGGCACTGAAAAGCCGGGAAAAGTAGAAGGTGAAAGGTGAAAACGGAGGGTCCGAAATCTCCGTTTCACTTCTTACTTTTAACCGTTCCCGCTTTAAAGAAGTGCTGTCTGCTCAGCCACCCTCCCTGCTGCTGCCCGCCGCCCGTCGAGATGTGCCCGGTGATGGCGCTCCTCGTCCACCGGAAACCCGAGCTCCTGCTGGAGCCGGTCCAGACGGCGGGTGAGCGCCTCCTGGTACTCGCGGCTCACCCCCTCCCGGTCGCCATAGTGATTCCGGTACCGCTCGGCCAGCTCGGGGAACTCGTGCGCGAGGTGGGGAAGGAAGCGGTGCCGCGCCGCGGGACCGAGCCGGAGCGCCGACCCAATCACGTAGCGGGCACCCGCCTCCTTCGCTGCCGACATCAGCCGCAACAGTCCCTCACGGTCGTCGGTGACGCCCGGGACGATCGGCGCGAGGAGCAGGCCCGCGTGGATCCCCGCCGCGCTCAGCCGGGCGAGGGCCCGGATCCTGGCCGACGGTACTGGCGAGCGCAGCTCGAGCCGGCGGGCGAGTCGCGGATCCAGCGTGGCGATTGAGACGTTGATCGTCACCTGGTTGCGCGCCGAGAGCCGCTGGAGGACGTCGATGTCGCGGGTGACCAAGGGCGACTTGGAGATGATCCCGATGCGCAGCCCGCGGAAGCCGGTCAGCACCTCCAGAACCTTGCGGGTGAGCCGATAGATGCGCTCCGCGGGCTGGTACGGATCGGTCGCGGTGCCGATCACCAGCGAGTCGTCGCCCAGCTTGGAGGGAT
The DNA here is from genome assembly GCA_036556505.1 of Gemmatimonadales bacterium. Lineage (GTDB taxonomy): Bacteria > Gemmatimonadota > Gemmatimonadetes > Gemmatimonadales > GWC2-71-9 > CAVVWJ01. The sequence continues at coordinate 63,196 of DATBJH010000025.1, read as the reverse complement.
CGAGCGTCCTGGCCAGCCGCTCGGCCACGTCCGTCTTGACCAGGATGCGCTTCTCGAAGGCGAGCCACGGCGGGAGAGCCTCGCCTTGCGCCGGCTCACCGTACCCGCGCGCGGCCCGCTCGACAGCATAGCGGTGCGTGTCACGGGCGTAGCAGTAGGTGCAGCCGAACTCGCAGCCTACATAGGGGTTGATCGACCAGAACCCCATGCCGGTGCTGGCGGGCGAGTTGAGCACGGACCGCGCGCCCAGGGAGAGGAACCGGGTTCCCCGCTCGCGCTGGTCGAGCACGGTCAGCTCCCGGGAGCGCCCGGCGCCGGCATCCACCGGCAGCGAGAGCTGCGATGTCTCGATCACCCGCACCGGCCCCAACCGCAATACGCGCAGCTGACGCAGCCCGACGCCCGGGTCAGGGGACCCGCGCACTCGGGGCAGAGCAGGGCCGCGCTCACGACCGGGACGTAGTAAGTAGTCGGCTTCAGCGCGGGAATGGGGCGGCGCGGGGAGAACCTGCGGATGGAATCGAGGAAGATCATGGCGACCCCAATGGTTTCGGTGTTTCTTCGGTACCCTCAGGAATATTGTGCGCCTTCTTGTGAGCGTCAAGCGGGGTCCAGGCGTGATGTCGATTCAGGCTCCCGGCGTTCGACGTGTAGATGAAGAGTCCGGAGACGGCCAACGGGGCCGGGGCGGGCTCCGAACCCATAAAAGGAGAGCTACCATGCGGTTCATGCTGATCGTGAAGGCCACCAGGGAGAGCGAGGCAGGCATCCTGCCGAGCGAGAAGGAGCTTGCCGAGATGGGCAAGTTCAACGAGGAGCTGGTGAAGGCGGGGATGATGCTGGCGGGCGAGGGGCTCCAGCCCAGCTCTAAGGGTGCCCGGGTCCTATTCTCGGGGAAGAAGCGCACGGTGGTCGACGGACCGTTCGCCGAGTCCAAGGAGCTGATCGCGGGCTTCTGGCTGATTCAGGCGAAGTCGCTGGCGGACGCGATCGAGTGGGTCAAGCGGGTTCCCTTCAGCGGCGCGCCGGAGAGCGAGATCGAGATTCGCCAGGTGTTCGAGGCGGAGGACTTCGGGGAGGCCTTCACGCCGGAGCTGCGGGAGCAGGAGGAGCGGCTCAGGGCGCAACTGGCCAACAAGTAGGTGATGGCACCCTGAACGAAGTGAAGGGGCTCATATCGAGCATGGCCCCTCGCTGCGCTCAGGGTGACAGGGGGGTCAGATCTACAACTGCATTCGGAACAGCGCGGCCATCCGATCCGTCGCCCGCTCCCGCCAGGGGCGACGGCGCCACTCCTCGAGTGTGATCCGTCGCGCGCGCATCTTGTCCTCCTCGAACCCTCGCGCCTGGGCCTCGGCGAACCGCGCATCGTAAACGTTCAGGTTGGCCTCGTCATTGAGCCGGAACGAGCGGTTGTCGAAGTTGGTCGAGCCCACCGAGGTCCAGATCTCGTCCACGATCGCCACCTTCACGTGGTACATGGTCGGCTGGTACTCGTAAATCGCGACACCGGCCTTCAGCAGCGGCCCCCAGAGTGCCCGGGACGCGCGCCGCACCAGCTTCTGATCGATGTGGCGGCCGGGCACGATGATCTCGACCGCGACTCCCCGCCGCTGCGCGTCCACCAGGGTACGCACCGCCAGGGAATCCGGAACGAAGTAAGAGTTCGCCAGGCGCACGCTGTGCTCCGCCGAAGCGAGGCTGATGAGGTACATCAGCCTCACGCTCTCGCTGCCGTCGTCGGCCGAGCTCCGGAACAGCTGCGCGGGATTGGAGCCGACCGGCTCGAGCGGGGGAAAGTACTCCTCGCCGTGCAGGACCTCGCCGCAGGTCTCCATCCAGTTGTCCATGAACGCGGCCTGCATGTGGGCCACCGAGGGACCGTCGAGGCGGTAGTGCGAGTCGCGCCAGTGCTCGGGATCCTGGGCGTGCCCCAGCCATTTGTCCGCGATCCCGACGCCGCCGGTGAAGCCGATCCGCCCGTCCAAGATCAGCAGCTTGCGATGGGTACGGTTGTTGATCCGACCCACGTTGTACCAGCGCAACGGGTGATAACGCCTCACTTCCACACCGGCGTCCGTCATCAGCTTCACCAGCGACTCGTCGATCCGGTTGGAGCCTACCCAGTCCAGCATCACGTGGACCTTCACGCCGGCGTGGGCGCGCTCGCTCAGCGCCTCCGCGAACTCCCGCCCGATCGAGCCGGACCAGTAGATGAAGGTCTCGAAACAGATGGTCTTCGCCGCGCCGCGGATCGCCTCCAGCATGGCGGGAAAAATCTCGTCGCCGTTGCAGAGCGCGGTCACCCGGTTGCCGGCAACGATAGGCGGCCCCAGCAACGAGCCCATCGAGCGCAGGAACTGCGGCTCCCGAACCCCATAAAGGTGCTCGATCTTCCGCTCGACCTTCTTGGAGCTGGAGGAGAGATTCGCGACGACGATGGCGAGCAGCACACCGGTTACGAAGGCGAGCACGATCCACATGGCCTTCAGGCTCCGGAAACGGGAAGGAGGAAGAGTTAGGCGGGCCGGTGCCGCCGGGCTGCCTCGTGCGGGACCGCGAAGTCCTCCTCCGTCGGCGGACGAACCCAGAGGTCGAAGGCCAGGAACAGCGTCTTGGAGAACGGGAAGAAGGCGAACGGGGCGATCGCCATCAGCGCGATGGTGACGACCTGGAAGAGCGTCCAGGGCGGCGTGGGCCAGGTCCACCAGAGGAGGCCCACCACCCAGATGCTGAACAGCGTCTCCACTGCCATGAGGTTGAAGAAGTAGGCGCCGAGCCAGTACCCCTGCTCGCCACGCTCGAGGCCGAGACCGCACACCGGGCAGTTGGGCACCAGCCTTGACCACCTCACGAAGATCGGTCCGCCTCCGCAGTGGGGGCAGCGGAGCCGCAGGGCCCGGTTGAGCAGCGTCAGAGGCGCGCCTCGATCCATCGCTCGACGTCCGTGAGCACCCGCTCGTGATCCAGGTCCGCAAACAGGACGTGGAATGCGCCCGCGTACTCATGCAGCTCCCGGTCGGGATGCCTGACCCTGGCCACGAACTCGCGACTGCCATCCGGCGGCACCATCCGGTCCGCTGAGCCGTGCAGCACCAGCACCGGAAGAGGGAACCCGGGCGCGCCGGCCTGGACCCGGGCGATCGCCGCGACCACCTCGGTCGACAGCCGCGCGGTTCCCAGCCGATGGAAGAGGGGATCGGCCAGAACGGTCTGCACCACGACGGGGTCCCGGGCGAGCCCGGACAGGTCCATTCCCGTCCGGATGGAGAAGCGGGGCCACACCCGGGAGAGAATTCGGCCCAGCGCCAGCATGGGAGCGGGAACGCCGAGGCGGCCCAGCGGCGGGGAGGCGGCGATGACCCCGCGCAGGTCTTCGGGGTAATGCAATGCGTACTCGAGGACGATCAACCCACCCAGGCTGTTCCCCAGGAGGAACAGAGGCCGGCCAGGCTCCTCCAGCCGCACCAATTCCAGGAATCGATGCAGGTCCTCCCGGTACTCCTCCCATCGCTCGATGTACGCCCGCTGACCCCCTGATTGGCCGTTGCCGCGGAGGTCCATGGCGTGGATGGTGATGCCTCGGCTCTGGAAGTGCTCGATAAGGGTGGGGTATAGCCCCGAGTGATCCCCCAGGCCGTGGATGTTGACCAGCACCGCCCGGACCGCCCCCGTCGCGGGCCACACCTGCCGGAAGAGTGGGACTCCGCCCACCCCTTCGAACGTCCTACCCCCGTGCGCTTGCGTGGGAGTCGGCGTCCCGGTGCCCCCGGCCCGCGCGGACACACTCCACGTGGCAGATCGATCCATCACCAGACCCTCCACCCGACGGGCGGTCTTTCCCAGTCCGAGGATTCTATGCCCATGCACCGCCGCCTGTCAGTGGTGAAGCGGTAGGCCCTGCCTGTCACCCTGAACGACCTGCCTGTCACCCTGAACGAAGTGAAGGGGACCATATCGAGCATGGCCCCCTTCGCTCCGCTCAGGGTGACATGATGCGCGTAATCACACCCCAGCGCTCTTCAGTCGCTCCGCGACGAGCTCCAGGCTCTGCTTGCGCAATTCGGGCGCGCGTGGCCGCAGCGCATCGACCACGTCGGCTGGCACCCGGTCCTCCATCTGCTTCAGCTGGGCAGCGTTGGACTCCCGCAGCTCGTCCCGCTGCGCCGCCGAGAGCATGGTCGTATCGATGCCGCCGAGCTGGGGCGTGAGGTAGGAGACGGCGGCGGACAGCTCGCTGTTGACGAACTTGTACCGTTCGAGCTCCAGGCCTGCCGCCTTGGCGCCCGTCTCCTGCGTGGCCATCTCCTGCATGCCCATCAGGGCCGAGAGGGTATCGTCGCCGGTTTTCGCGCTCTTCAGTTGCTCCCCGGCGGCACGGACCGCCTCGAGCTCCGCGGCCATCCCTTTCTGCCAGCTGTCGATGTCGGCGACGGTCACGGGTGCCTGAGCGCCCGCGGACGCATCGGAAGCCGGCGGCGCCGTCTCGCCCCCGGCCCCGGTGTCGACGCCGGCCTCTGCGGGAGGGGCGGCTTCGTCGGTGTTGGAGTCTCCACCACCACAGGCGGCCGGAGTCAGTGCGAGCACGCAGGCCAGAGCCGCGCGCGAAAGACGATCGATCATGAATGGCCGCCTGGGAATTTTGAGTCGTGACAGCGAGGTAAGCCGGAGGACGGCTCAGTATAGGCCGCATCACCCGGGGAGTCCAGGGTCAGCGGTGGACGAGCGTGAGCCTGTCCTCCTCGAGCCAGTGCTCGGGGCTCGCGCGAATCTCGGAGACCGTGCGTCGCACCGGAGCGCGGTCGCTCGCCGGATGGACGGGACCGGGGTGGAACGTCAGGCGGAACAGCGTCGGACCGGCGTTGCGGGCGTGCTCAGCCACGAACGCGGCGAGCGCGGCGCGCCACCCTCCCTCCGGCTCGAGGATTTCCAGCGAGGCCCGGCGATGTCGCTCCAGCTCGCGCACGATCCGGTCGCGCGAAAGACCGAGCGCCTTGTAGCGGGTGCGGAGGTGCCGCTCGTCATCCCGGGTATCTTGCAGACGCGGCCGGACCAGGTCGCAGGAACATGCACCGACGCGGAGGTGCGCCGCGGTCTGGGCCAAGGGCAGGAACTTGCGGAAGCCGGCGACCTGGGTCGAAGGCAGAGGGTCGGCGGTGATGCCGCTCGGCAGCATAGATCGGACCTCGCTAAGGGTGAGCGGGCTCGCGATCATCAGGAAGTAGCACACGAGGCGGCCCCGGCGCGGGGCCTCAGATGGGCAGGTCGTCCCGGACCAGCACCAGGATCGCCGCCTGGGGCACGACGAGGTAGCGCTTCTCCTCGAACGTGATCTCCACGGCGGCCTTGCGGAAGAAGATGGCGTGGTCGCCGATTCGTGCCTGCATCGCGCGGCTCCGACCCTCTCGACGGTCCGTCTTCCACGGCTCGTCATCGAGACTGGTGAGGTCGGCGACGGGGTCGCCGGGGCCGGTGGCCACGATGAGTCCGGTCTGGACCTGCTGCGCGTCGATTGCGGTCGCGGGCAGGTAGAGTCCGACGCGAGTCCTGTCGTCCCCGTCCTCCGGGGTGATCAGGACTCGGTCGCCGACGACCAGCAGCTGCTTCTTCGGGAAATCCATTGGGGAGGCCCCTGGGCCTGAGCAGCGGGAACAGTGAAAAGTGAAGAGTGAAACGGCGCTCTCCCCTTCACCTCTTACCTTTCACGTTTCCCGGCCTTCTTGCCATTGCCTTCCGCCTGGTGCACCGTCACCAGCTTCGTGATCCGGAGGCGGCGGGTCGTAGTGGGCAGGCGGAGGCTGATCTCGTCGCCTACGCGGCCGTTGGCCAGCGCGCGGCCGAGGGGCGACGCCAGCGAAATGTGGCCGGCGTCGATGTCCATCATCTCCGCCAGCACCACGACGTAGACGTCGGTGTCGCTGGTGTCGAGGTCCAGCACGGTGATGGTGGAGCCGAGGCCGACGCGGTCGCTCGGCGCCTCGTGGTTGGCGAGCTGGCCCAACTGGTTGAGCCGCTGGTGCAGCTGGCCCAGGCGCGCCTGCACGAACTGCTGGCGCTCGAGGGCGGCCTTGTACTCCGAGTTCTCCCGCAGGTCACCCAGCTCGACCGCTTGGGCGATGGCCTGCGGCAGCAGGACGTTGAGCTCGTGGCTGAGCTGGTCCACCTCCCGGCTCAGCTTCTCCCGCATCTCGTGGATCATATGAAACCAAATAAGGTAGAAGCGCCTGGCGAGGGGAATCGCCAGGCCCTGGACGAACGCCGATGGCGAAAGATACCCCAGGTCCGGCCGGGCGGAAGGTGTCGGCGTCCGAACTTCTTGCGTTCCAGCCGCTTAGCCTTCACACTGGCGGTGACCGCCTGCGGCGGGGGCGGGGCGGCGTCTCGCTCGGTCGAGGCGCCGCCGGCCGAGATCGCGCCGGACGCGGCGGCCGAGCGTCTGCTGGTGGATGTGCGGTCCGTGGACAGCACGATCAGAGTGGAGGCGCGCTACGCCACGCCTGACAACTTCACCGGCGCTCCGCTTCCGGGTTACGCAGCGCCCAGGGCACTGCTCCGCCGTGAAGTCGCCACCGCGCTGGGGCGGGTGCAGGAGCGGCTGCGCCCCAAGGGCCTCGGCCTCAAGGTGTTCGATGGGTACCGTCCGGTGCGTGCCACCCTGGCCATGGTGGACTGGGCGGAGCGGACCGGCCGCGGTGAGCTGGTGGATAGCGGGTACATCGCCCGCCGGAGCCGCCACAACCAGGGCGTCGCGGTGGACCTGACCCTGGTGGATCGGGGGTCCGGCGACGAGATCCCCATGGGAACGCCTTTCGACACCTTCGGATCGGAGGCTCACACCGCAAACGCCGTTGGCGAGGTGGCGCGGAACCGCCAGGCGCTGGTGCAGGCCATGGAGTCGGAGGGGTTCACCAACTACGAGAAGGAGTGGTGGCATTTCAGCTATCAGGTGGAAGGGGCCGTCCCGTTCGATCGAGTGATCCGGTGAGGCCGGGGATGTGGACGCTGGCGCTGTCGCTGGCGCTGGCCACGTCGGCTGCGGCCCAGGCAGGCTCCCCCGCCGGGCCCGTGCCGGTGGAGCGGCTGATCGGCCGGCGAGCGGCCCTGCTGGAGCGGCTCGGCGACGGCGTGGCGGTGGTCCCGGCCGCCAAGCTCCGCAGCATCGAGGGTGATTATCCCCAGGACAGCGACTACCGGGAGTCCAACGACTTCTTCTACCTCACCGGCCTCGAGGCGCCCGGCGCCCGGCTGGTGCTGGTGGCTCGGAGGAACGGACCCGATTCCACGATCCTGTATCTGCCGGAACCGGAGTCAGGGCCCTCGCGCTGGACCGGGGGGTCGCTTGCGCCGGGACCGGAGCTCTCGCGGCTGACCGGGATCGCCGACCTGCGCCCGGTCCCGTCGGACTCCAGCCGACTGGTCGTGCGGCGCCGCGGGCTCGAGCCGATCCCGGTACACCAGGTCGCTGCGGAGCTCGCCGCCCTCCGGCAGATCAAGGATGGGGACGAGGTCGGGCGGCTCCGCAAGGCCGTTGCCATCACGAGCGAGGCACTCCTGGAGGCGATGGCCCGGACGAAGCCCGGCATGTACGAATACGAGCTGGAGGCCGCCATCGAATACGGCTTCCGCCGGCGCGGCGCCGAGCGGGTGGGCTTTCCGTCCATCGTGGGCTCGGGGCCCAACGGCACCATCCTGCACTACGACGAGAACCGCCGGCAGATGGAGGAGGGTGAGCTGGTGGTGATCGACGTCGGTGCGGAGTACGGCTACTACTCGGCCGACCTGACCCGGACGCTCCCCGTGTCCGGCCAGTTCACGCTCCGCCAACGTCGGCTCTACGACCTCGTGCTCGGGGCCCAGCAGACGGCGATCGACTCGATCCGTCCGGGCACCAGTCTCGGCGCCCTGAACCAGATCGCACGGCTGTACCTGCGGACCCGGTCGAGTGACCTCTGCGGGGGGCTCGGCTGCGACCAGTACTTCATTCATGGGCTGTCGCATTGGCTGGGCATGGACGTCCACGATCCCGGCTCCTACTCGCGGCGGCTGGAGCCCGGGATGGTCCTGACGGTGGAGCCGGGGATCTACATCCCGGCGGAAAGCCTGGGCATCAGGATCGAGGATGTCGTGCTGGTGACCCGGGAAGGCGGGGAGGTGCTCTCCTCGGGGCTTCCCCGCAGCGCGGAAGCGGTGGAGAGCGCCATGGCCCAGTGAGATAAGGGACAATTGGGCAAGGATTTCCTTGACCTGTGCCCATGAAACTGATAATCTGCTGCCCTTCACTCCGTGGTTTGCGTGGATCCTTGTTCACAGGACGCGAACGGAATGCACCCTAGGACCACCGCCGCCCGGCGCCGCGCTGGGGCGCCCCTGCTCTGCGCGCTCGCCCTCGCCCTCGCGGGCTGCAGTCCGGAGCGATATCCGCAGACCGCCCTGCTGCCCCTCTCCGACTTCGCCCGCATCGGCGACCACGTCCAGGACCAGACGTTCTACTGGGCGCTCGGAGTGTTCATCCTGGTTGAAGGGGCGCTGCTCTACGCGGTCTTCCGCTTCCGGGGCCGTCCGGAGGATCCCGAGCCCTCCCAGATCCACGGCAACACCACCATCGAGATCATCTGGACGCTGATTCCCGCCCTCATTCTGGCGGCGATCGCGGTACCGACGGTGAAGGGCATCTTCGAGACCAACGCCACCCCGCAGGGTGCGATGACGATCGAGGTGATTGGACACCAGTGGTGGTGGGAGTTCCGTTACCCCCAGGCCGACATCACCACGGCGAACGAGATGTTCATCCCGGCGGGGCAGACGGTCGAGCTCAAGATCAATTCGGGCGACGTGGTCCACAGCTTCTGGCCCCCGCGGTTCGCCGGCAAGCGAGACGTCTTCCCGGGCCGGGAGACGCGGCTCTGGTGGAAGGCCGACTCGACCGGTCTCTATCCCGGCCAGTGCGCCGAGTACTGCGGGATCCAGCACGCGAGGATGGCGTTCCACGTCCGCTCGGTCAGCCCCCAGGATTTCGAGGCCTGGATCGCCCACATGAAGACCAAGGGTCCGCCCAAGCCGCCGCCGGCCGCGGCCGCCCCCACGGCGGGAGACTCGCTGCGGACGGCGAGCGCGGGCGCCAAGGTGCAGGGGGCGCAGGACAGCCCCACGGCGGCGCCGGCGCCCGCACAGGGTGCGGACTACGCCGCGGGCGAGAAGCTGTTCATGACCAAGGGATGCATGGGCTGCCACTCGCTGCAGGCGGTGGGAGCGCCGAAGGGTCTCATCGGACCCAATCTCGCGAACGTCGGCGCGCGGTCCCACATCGCCGCGGGCTGGCTGCCGAACACGGATGAGAATCTCGAGCGCTGGATCCGCGAGCCGCAGACGGTCAAGAAAGGCGTCCTGATGCCGAACCTCGGCGTCACGGTGGAAGAGGCCCGGGCGCTCAGAGCCTATCTCCGCGCACACCAATAAACCGGATTCGGACATGGCAACGACTGCCCTCGACCAGCCTCACGCCCACGCCGCTCACGCCGAGAAGACCGGTCTGTGGAGCTGGATCACGACCGTGGACCACAAGCGGATCGGGATCCTCTACGGCGCCACCGCCTTCTTCTTCTTCCTGCTGGGCGGTCTGGAGGCCCTGATCATCCGGATCCAGCTGGCCCGGCCGGACAACAACTTCATCAGTCCGGAGACGTACAACCAGCTGTTCACGATGCACGGCACGACCATGATCTTCCTCGCGATCATGCCGTTGAGCTCCATGCTGTTCAACTACCTCATCCCGCTCCAGATCGGCGCGAGGGACGTGGCATTCCCCCGGCTCAACGCCTTCAGCTACTGGGTCTTCCTGCTCGGCGGGCTGTTCCTCAACGCCGGCTTCCTGTTCGGCGCCGCGCCCGACACGGGGTGGTACGGCTACGCCAACCTGACCTCCCGCCAGTTCTCGCCCGGCCACAACGTGGACTTCTGGAACATGGGGCTCCAGGTCCTCGGCGTGGCCTCGCTGGCCGCGGCGGTGAACTTCTTCGTCACCATCGTCAACATGCGTGCCCCCGGCATGACGATGATGCGGATGCCGATGTTCGTCTGGATGAGCTTCATCACCCAGGTCCTGCTGCTGCTGGCGTTCCCGGTCATCGCGGTCGCGCTCATCCTGCTGATGTTCGACCGCTTCTTCGGCACCCATTATTTCATCCCGGCGGGCGGGGGCGACCCCCTGCTCTGGCAGCACTTCTTCTGGGTCTTCGGCCACCCCGAGGTGTACATCCTGATCCTGCCGGCGTTCGGTGTGGTCTCGGAGGTGCTGCCGGCCTTCTCCCGCAAGCCGCTGTTCGGCTACGCGGCCATGGTGTTCTCGGGGGTCTTCATCGCTTTCCTCGGGTTCGGCGTGTGGAGCCACCACATGTTCACCACCGGCATGGGCCCGATCGCCGATACCTTCTTCTCGCTCAGCACGATGCTGATCGCCATTCCCACCGGGGTGAAGATCTTCAATTGGCTGGGCACCATGTGGTTCGGGTCGCTTCAGTTCCGGACCCCGATGTATTTCGCGGTGGGGTTCATCGCCATGTTCATCATCGGGGGCCTCTCCGGGGTGATGCACTCCTCGCCCCCGGCGGACCTGCAGCAGAACGACACCTACTTCATCGTGGCGCACTTCCACTACGTCCTCTTCGGCGGCAGCATCTTCGCGCTCACCGCGGGGGCGTACTACTGGTGGCCCAAGATGTTCGGCCGGATGCTGGACGAGGGGCTCGGCAAGGTGCACTTCTGGCTGATGCTGCTCGGCTTCAATCTGACGTTCTTCCCCATGCACTTCGTGGGGCTGAACGGCATGCCCCGGCGGACCTACACCTATCCGGCGGAGCTGGGGTTCACCCTTCTGAACCAGATCGAGACCGTGGGCTCGCTGCTCCTGGGCCTGTCGTTCCTGGTGTTCCTCATCAACATCTTCCGGACTTCACGCAAGCCGCGCAACGCGCCGGCCGATCCGTGGAACGGCGCTACCCTGGAGTGGGCCATCCCCTCGCCGCCGCCGGAGTGGAACTTCGACCGGCTGCCGGTAGTGGATGGACGCGACCCGCTGTGGGAGGAGAAGCGGAAGAACGGCGGGCGGCTGCCCGAGCCCGTGGCCGGCACCGGGGCCGGGATTCACCTGCCCAACCCCTCCTACTGGCCGGCGGTCACGGCGGTGGGCGTCGCGGCCCTGTTCGTCGGGATCATGATGTCGCCGAAGTGGGGGCCGTGGGGGATCGTCGTCTCGGTCGCGCTGCTCTTCTTCGGCCTGTACAGCTGGCTGTTCGAGAAGGGGTACTCCGAGTTCAGAACGCCGTCCCATGGAGGCCACTGAGGTGACCGATCACGCGCACGCCCTGGAGACCTCCACCGGGCTCGACAGTCGCAAGCTGGCCATTTGGACCTTCATCGGGTCCGAGTGCATGTTCTTCGCGACCTTGATCTCCAACTACCTGGTGCACAAAGGCAAGAGCCTGGTGGGCCCCTTCGCCCACGAGGCGTGGACGGACCCCGCCACCGGCCAGGTGATGGAGCCGATCATCGAGATCCCGCTGGTCACGGTCGGCACCGCGCTGCTGCTGTTCAGCTCGCTGTTCATCGTGCTGGCGCTCTACGGCGCGCAGAAGGGCAACCGGAAGATGCTGCTCGGGTGGCTGGCGGCCACTTTGTTCTGCGGCATGTTCTTCGTCGGCATGCAGGTGTACGAGTTCACCCACTTCGTGCACAAGGGGCTCACGCTGTCCCGCAACATGTTCGGCGCGAGCTTCTTCATCCTGACGGGCTTCCACGGCACCCACGTCACCATCGGGGTGATCTGGCTGCTCACGATGTTCGTGCTGGCCCTGAAGGGCAAGCTGACGCCGAACCGCTCGCTCAACCTGGAGATGGCGGCGCTGTACTGGCACTTCGTGGACGTGGTGTGGGTCGTGATCTTCCCCGTCGTCTACCTGATCAGGTGAGGGCCACCCGATGACCGCGCATGTTACGGCCGAGGAGCACGCCCACCCGACGCCCGGCACCTATGCCAAGATCGGGCTCATCCTCTTCGTTCTCACCGCCCTGGAGGTCGGTCTGTACGAGATCACCTACGGGGAGAGCGCCGGCTCGTTCGGTCATTCCATTCAGCCGTTCTTCATTCCGCTGCTGCTGTTCCTCTCGGCCATCAAGTTCGCCCTGGTGGCGATGTACTACATGCACCTGAAGACCGACAGCAAGCTCTTCAGCGGGGTGTTCGTCTTTCCACTCATCATCGCCTCCGTCGTGATCCTGGCCCTCGTCGCCCTCCAGGCCTACCACTGGGCATTCGCGCGCTCGGGTGGATGACGCCGCTGCTCCTCGTCCACCCGGACGAGCGAGCGCGGCCCACGGGACCGTTCGAGTGGGCCTGGTCGCTCCACCCCAGCGTTCTCATAGGCACCGGGCTCCTCGGTGCCTTGTACTTTTGGGCAATCGGGCCGCTCCGCCGGCGCCACCACCTGGGGCCGCCGGCCGCGCCGTGGCAGGTCGCCTCGTTCTGCGCCGCCCTGCTGGTCCTGCTGTCGTCGCTCAACGGTCCGATGCACGACCTGAGCGACTACTATCTCTTCTCCGCCCACATGGTGCAGCACCTGCTGCTCACCCTCCTGTTTCCCCCGCTCCTGATCGCGGGGCTCCCGGGATGGTTGCTCTCGCCCCTGCTCCGGGTCGAATGGATCAGGACGATCGCGCGGGTGCTCACGCAGCCCGTGGTGGCCGCGGTACTGTATTCGGTGACGATCGCGGTCTGGCATCTCACGCCGTTCTACGAGCTGATGATGCGGAACCACGACGTCCACATCGCCACCCACCTGATGTTCATCGTCGCGGCCACGATCCTGTGGTTTCCGGTGATGAGCCCGGTTCCCGAGCTGCCGAGACTGGGCTACGGCATGGGCATGCTCTACCTGTTCCTGGTGGGCATCCCGATGCAGATCGTGGCGGCGATGATCACCCTCGCCGACGAGGTGCTCTATCCCTGGTACACCGCCGCCCCGCGCACCTGGGGACTCACGCCGCTCGCCGACCAGCAGCTGGGTGGGCTCCTGATGTGGGTGCCGGGCAACCTGTGGATGTTTCTGGCGATCGGGGTGCTGTTCTTCAAGTGGGCGAAGGAGAGTGGGTGATCGGCAGTCGCTGGTGCGTCGGGCGTGGCTCCTTCCTGTTGGTGGGCTCCTCGACGTTCACCGTAGAGCCACGGAGAGGACAGGGGCCACGGAAAGGACAGCAACAGAATCGTGGTGGACTCCGAGGCGTGGACATGCCTCCGTGCCGTCCGTGCCTCTGTGGTGAAGGGGCGGTCCGGGGGCGGGTGAAATGACAAGACCAGACCAGGGCGGTGGTTTGGGTCCAGGACTGAAAAACCTGCTCATCGCCGTTGCCCTCTCCCTCTCTCTGTCACCGGCGCTCGCCGCGGCCCAGCGGGCCGGCGCTCCCGATTTCGAGGCACTCGGCTTCGAGGCGGCGGAGCGGCTCGGGGAGTACATCCGGGTGCGGACGGTGAATCCGCCGGGCAACGAGACCGCGGGGGCCAGATGGATGCAGCAGGTGCTCGCTCGGGAGGGGATCTCGGCCGAGATCTTCGAATCCTCGCCCGGGCGGGGAAACCTTTATGCCAGGCTGCCCGGCAACGGCGCCAAGCGGCCGGTCGTGCTGCTGAGTCACATCGACGTGGTTCCGGCGACCGATTCGGCGTGGCAGGTGGGGCCCTGGTCGGGCGAGACCCGATACGGCGCGGTGTGGGGTCGCGGTGCGCTGGACATGAAGGGGACCGCGGTCGTCCAGATGATGACGATGATCGCGTTGAAGCGGATGGGCGTCCACCTCGCCCGGGACATCATTCTGGTCGCCAACGCGGACGAGGAGGCCAGCTCCACCGGAGCCGAGTGGTTCGCGCGGGAAAAGAAGGCGTTGCTTCGGAACGCAGAGTTCCTGGTGAACGAGGGCGGGTACAACCGGCTCACGCCCGAAGGGCTCACTAAGTACTTCGGCATCGGCGTGACCGAGAAGGTGCCCTACTGGCTGCGGCTCACCGCGTACGGCTCGCCGGGACACGCCTCCGTGCCGCGCCCCGACAACCCCGCCGAGCGGCTCTCCCGTGCTTTGGGCCGCATCGCCGCGTGGCGTACTCCCATCAGGCTCACGCCGCCTGCGGAGCGCTACTTCAAGGATCTTGCCACCCGCGAGCGCGACCCGCGCCAGCGGCGGTGGCTGGCCGATCCTGCCGCGGCGCTCAGGGACACGGCCGGGCTTCGATTCTTCACCTCGAACCTGTATTACGACGCCATCCTGCGGAACACCGTGAGCATCACGGTGCTCAGAGGCTCGGACAAGATCAACGTGATCCCGCCGGAGGCGAGTGCGGAGCTGGACGTGCGACTCCTGCCCGGCGAGCGGCCGGCCGACTTCGTGAGCCAGGTGAGCCGGCTGATCGCGGACTCGCTGGTGGAGATCACGCCGCTGCGCCCCGAGCGACAGGCCACCACCTCGCCGCTGGACGGGGTGATGATGGAGGCGATCCAGAAGGCAGTGCAGGCGATGGAGCCGGGCGCCCTGATCACCACTCCCATGAACGCCGGCTTCACCGACAGCTACTACTACCGGGCCCTCGGAATCGCGGCGTACGGTATCAGTCCGTTTCGCCTGTCGGAGGAGGACGCGCAGACGGTGCACGGGACCGACGAGCGGGTGACGGTGGAGAACCTGCGCTTCGGGGTGGAGTTCATGTATCGGATCGTGGAGCGGGTGGCGAGATCCGATTCTTAAGAGTTGGTCTCAAAATGAAGGGATCGGGGGGGATCTTGTGGGCTGACACGTGAGCAGATCAGCGCCGATATCACGCAGGTGGCAGTACATGCCCTGAACTGCGTCCACGTGCAGATAGGCGTGATCACGAGCAGGATGGCGCCGGCGGGACGCCCCTGCGATACTGGGCGCATGGAGTACGTGTCCAGAGTGCCGCGAGCGCCGCTGGACGGGCTGATCGACGACCTCTACTCCCTGGAGGGTGCGCCGCCGTACGCCCGGCTGACGCTGCCGCCGATGCCGTCGGCGCTGCTCATCGTCAACCGCGGGGCGCCGTTCCGCATCCGCGGCGGCACCGACATCGAGACGGCCGAGTACGCCGACGGCTGCGTGGTCACCCCGCCCACCCGTGCGTTTGAGTTCGGCTACCCACTCCGGACCCGGTCCGTCGGCGTGCACGTCAAGCCGTGGGGACTGGCGCCGTTCCTGCCGATGCCAGCGGCCGAGCTGTGTGACCGGCCGGTGACGGTCGAGCAGGTCTGGGGCCGGCCCGCCGTTGCGGAGCTGCGAGACCGGCTGGCCACGGCGGACGGACCGCACGAGATGCTGACGCTGCTCGAGGAGGAGCTGATGCGACGGCTGTGCGAGATCCCCGGCCTGGGGCTGGTCCGCCATACGAGCAGCGTCATCGCGGCGACCAACGGGGCGGTGCCGATCGGCGACCTGAGCGCGGCAGCCGGTGTCAGCAGCACTCATCTGGCACAGCGGTTCAAGGAGCTCATCGGTGTCACGCCCAAGCGGCTGGCCCGCACCCAACGCTTCGCCGCCACCGTGCTCGCGATCAACCCCGCCGAACCGATCGACTGGGGTGACCTCGCCGCCGGCGCAGGATACTTCGACCAAGCCCACTTCGGCCATGAATTCCGGGAGTTCACCGGGCTAACGCCGACCCGGTACATCGAAGTCCGGCGGCGGTTCCTGCGCGAACATCCCGGCCACGTGCTGGACAGCTGGCCGCTGCCGGCCGATTGATTTCTTACAAGAGCGACAGCTCGCAACACGCTAACTTGGGGGCACCCAAAGCAGCGGAGTGCACCCGTGGGCAAGGTGGTCATGTACGCCTCGATATCGGTAGACGGCTTTATAGCGGACGAGAACGACCAGCCCGGACCGCTGTTCGACTGGTTGCTCAGCGGTGACGTGCCGTTGGACCAGAGCGGCGTCTTGAAGGTGTCACGGACGTCCTACGACTACGTCCGGCCGTACTGGGACCAGATCGGGGTGACCGTCGCCGGCCGCCACGTCTTCGACATGACGGACGGCTGGGACGGGAAGCCGCCGAGCGGGATCGACCACGTCGTCGTCGTGACCCACCGGCCGGCGCCCGAGGGCTGGGACCCCGAGGCGCCGTTTCACTTCGTCCACGGCATTGAGGCAGCCATGGCCAAGGCGCAGGAGCTCGCGGGTGACCGCACGGTCGAGGTCGCCGCTGGCGACGTCGGTGGCCAGGTGCTTGCCGCGGGTCTGGTCGACGAGGTGCGCATGGACGTCGCACCGGTGGTGTTCGGGTCCGGCAAGCGCTACTTCGGGTCGGTCCATGCGCAGCACCTGTTGGAGGATCCTGACGTGGTGATTCAGGGCAACCGGGTGCTTCACCTGCGTTATCGGGTGCGCCGTTGACCGATCTGAGCGGGTACGCGCAGAAGTCCACTGCGAACGGTGACACAAGATCGAGCTTCCGGCGGCGTTTGCGCATCGCGGTCCCCTGGTCGGGCAGCCGACGCCGATCCGCCCCAACACCTCACCTGCGGCAAGTTCAGCTCAAGATCGCTGGTTGCCGGTTTCCGTCGTATCCTGGCCGACCGCCTCCCTCGGCCATCATGCTGAACTGAAAGAGCGTTCACGTTTCACGCTTTTCGGTTCAGTCCGCGACTTGCCAGCTTCCGCCCAAGGCTCGGTACAGCCCCACCACCGAGCTCAGCTCCAGCAACTGGGTCTGGCTCAGCCCCAGCTCCGCCGAGAAGAGCTGCCGCTCGGCGTCGAGCACCTCGAGATAGCTGGCGACCCCACCCTGATAGCGGATGTTGGCCAGCTCCGACGCCTTCCGCAGGGCCACCACCTGGCTCTGTTGCGCCACCCGCTGGTCGCGCGCGGTGCGTACGGCGACCAGGGCATCGCTGGCCTCGCGGAATGCCTGGAGCGCGGTCTGCTCGAACTGGAGCCGGGCCTGTTCGGCGCGGGCTCCGGCCGCCCGCGACTCGTTCTTCAAGCGGCCGCCCGTGAAGATCGGGAGGGAGAGTCCCGCCTGCAGCTGGTAGACCTCGGTCTGGCTGATGAAGAGATTGTCCAGCGTGTTCGACTGCGTGCCGTAGTAGCCGTTGATGCTGATCGTGGGCAGCCGCGAGGCCTGGGCCACGCCGACGCGCGCGACCGAGGCCGCATAGTCCCGCTCCGCCGCACGGACGTCGGGCCGGCGGGCGAGGAGGGTGGCCGGAAGCGAATCGGGGACCTGCACCGCCTCGACGACCTCGGCGAGATGGGCGGTGGCCGGAATGGCGAAGGGCGCCCGGCCGACCAGGGTGGCCAGCTCGTGCTCCCGCTGGGAGCGCAATCGCCGGGCCTGGGCCAGCGCCGCGGCTGGCACCGCGACCTCGCTCTCGAACTGATGCACATCGAGCTCGGAGATGACCCCGCTCTCGAATCGGTCGCGCGCCAGGGCCAGCGTAACCCGCCGGGAAGCCAGGGTGCGCTCCGCGATCGTCTCCTCCTGCGCCAGCTCCAGCAACTCGAGATAGGCGGTAGAGACGTCGCTCACCAGCGTCAGGATGGTGGCACGATAGGATGCTTCCTCCGCCTGCAGATCCGCGTTCGACGCCCGGACCCCTTGCCGAATGCGTCCCCAGAAGTCCAGCTCCCATTGCAGGTCGGCGGTGACCCGAAGGGCGTCGAACTGGGCCGGCTCGAACGCGCCCAGCGCGACTTGGTTGGTGCTGGCGAAGGCATTGCCCGTGATCTGGGGGTAGAGAGGCGACTTGGCGACGCCGACCTCGGCCCGGAACTCCCGGATCCGTGCGACCGCGGTCTGGACGTCCCGGTTCTCCCGCACGGCCTGATTCACCAGGCTGAGCAGGGTGCTGTCCTTGAGGATGGCGAGCCAGGCCAGGTCGGCAGAGTCCGGCTCGAGCGTTCTCGGTGCGGCCGCCGCCGCGGAATCGGCCATCGCCAGCGAGTCGTAGAACGCCCGGACCGAGTCCACCGCAGGGGCGAGACCCACCGCCGCTCCGGCTGGCGCCACCTCCGGCTCATGGTAGGAGGGACCGATGGAGCAGCCACCAGCGATCAGCGCGACGACCGCTCCCGCCCATCTGCGCCGTATCATGCCCCCTCCTCGGCCGGCGTCGGCACCGCGGCGGCGCGCCGGCGGCTCAACCGCTCGGTGACCCCGCGGATCACGGCGAAGAACAGCGGAATGAAGAAGATGCCGACCGTCGTCGCGGTGAGCATACCGGCGAACACGCCGGTGCCGAGCGAGTGGCGGCTGGCCGCGCCGGCACCGGTCGCGATCATGAGCGGCGCCACGCCGAAGATGAAGGCGAACGACGTCATCAGGATCGGCCGGAACCGCTCCCGGGCCGCCTCGGTCGCCGCCTCGCGCACGCTGCGTCCCCGTGCCCTGAGCTCGTTGGCGAACTCCACGATCAGAATCGCGTTCTTCGCCGCCAAGCCGACCACCGTGATGAGCCCCACCTGGAAGTAGATGTCGCTGGGGATCCCGCGGAGCCAGACGCCGAGGAAGGCCCCCATCACGCCGAAGGGAATCCCCAGAATCACCGCGAAGGGGATGGACCAGCTCTCGTACTGCGCGGCGAGCACCAGGAACACCAGCACCAGGCCGAGAGCGAAGACCAATGCCGCCTGGCCGCTGGAAGCCCGCTCCTGATACGACTGGCCGCTGTAGGCGAAGCCCACGCCCTGGTCGGCGTAGCGCGCGAGCAGGCGCTCGGTCGCGTCGAGCTGCTGGCCGGAGCTCACGCCCGGCGGCGCGGTCGACGTCACCAGCGCGGAGGTGAAGCCGTTGAACCGGCTGAGCACGCTCGGCGCTCCGCGGAACTCCACCCGGGTCAGCGCGGAGAGCGGAATCATCTCCGAGCTGTCGGAGCGCACGTACAGCCGTCCGATGTCCTCCGGAGTCTGGCGGAAACGCGACTGCGCCTCGGCCTGCACCCGGTAGGTCCGTCCGTAGATGTTGAAGTCGTTGATGTAGAGTGCCGACAGCATCGCCTGCAGGGTGGCGAAGAGGTCGTCCAGCTCCACGCCTCGCGCCTTGGCGGTCTCCCGATCCACCTGTACGAAGACCTGAGGCACGTTGGCCCGGAACGTCGTCGCCGCTCCCGGCGTTTCGGGGAGCTTGTTCATGTCGGCCACCACTGCCTGCACCTGACGGGCGAAGGTCGGGATGTCCTGCCCTTGCCGCGCCTGGAGGTTGAGCTCCAGGCCGGCCGTCGTGCCGAGGCCGGGGATCTCGGGGAAATTGAAGCCGAAGGCGAGCGCGTCCTTCATCCCGAACAGCTGCCCGTTGATCCGTCCCAGGATCGCATCCACCGTGTTGTCCTTGTTCCGCTCGTCCCACGGCTTGAGCAGCACGAACATGGTGGCGCCGTTCGACTGGTTGGCCTGTGCCAGGAGGTTGAACCCGACCAGCGCGGCGAAGGTCCGGACGCCGGGCTCCTTCCGCAGCATGCCTTCCACCCGCTCGACTACCTTGTCGGTCCGCTGCCGCGAGGCACCGTCCGGCAGCTGGATGGCGATCACGAAGAAGCCCTTGTCCTCGGTCGGGATGAACGCGGCCGGTACCCGCTGGTAGAGCACGAACGCCAGCGCCAGGATCACGCCGAACGCCGCCAGCCAGGTGCGCGGCCGGCCCAGCATGGCGCCGACCCGGCCGACGTACCCGCCGGTGGTCCGGTCGAACCAGTCGTTGAACCGGCGGAAGAAGGGATTGTGGGTGTCGTGCGGCGTCTCCTTGAGCAGCATCGCGCAGAGCGCGGGCGTCAGGGTGAGCGCCACCATCCCGGAGAGCAGCACCGCGATCACCAGGGTCACGGCGAACTGCCGCAGCATGGTGCCGGTGATGCCGCCCAGGAACGCCACCGGGATGAACACCGAGCAGAGCACCAGCACGATCGCTACCAGCGCGCCGCCCACCTGTCCCATCGCCTTGTCGGCGGCGACTTTGGCCGAAACCTTCTCCTCGTCCATGATGCGCTCGACGTTCTCGATCACCACGATGGCGTCGTCCACCACGATGCCGATCGCCAGCACCAGGGCGAAGAGGGTGAGCAGATTGACCGAGTACCCCAGCGCCGAGAGGCCGAGGAAGGTCCCGATGATGCTCACCGGCACGGCCAGGATCGGGATCAGGGTGGCGCGCCAGCTCTGGAGGAAGAGGAAGACCACCAGCGTCACCAGCGCCATCGCCTCCAGCAGTGTCTTCACCACTTCCTCGATCGAGGCGGTGACGAACGGCGTGGTGTCGAACGGGATGGTCCAGGTCACGCCGGAGGGGAAGGCCTTGGCCAGCTCGTTCATCCGCGCGGTGAACGCCTCCTTCACCTGGAGCTGGTTGGCTCCGGGCCGGAGATAGATCAGCACATTCGCGGTGGGCTGGCCGTTCATCCGGCCGATCAGGTCGAGGTTCTGGGAGGTGAGCTCGACCGTGCCGATGTCCCGCACCCGCACGAAGGAGCCGTCGTCCCGGGCCCGCACGATCACGTCGGCGAACTGCTGCGCAGTGGTGAGCCTGCCCAGGGTGGTCACCGGGAGGGTGAGCTGGGTGCCCTTCGGCGCCGGCTCCCGCCCGAGCGTCCCGGCGGGATTGGTGGCGTTCTGCTCCTGCACCGCGTCCCGCACGTCGCCCACGGTAATGCCGAGCTGGGCCATCTTGTCGGGATCGAGCCGGATGGTCATGGCGAAGTCGAGTCCGCCGAAGACCGTGGCGTCGCCCACGCCGTTGAGCCGCTTGAGCTCGTCCACCACGTAGAGCTTGGCGTAGTTGGCCAGATAGGTGGCGTCGTAGCGCGGGTCGGCGCTGGTGATCGAGGCCACCAGCAGGATGTCCGTCTGGGCCTTCTTGATCACCAGGCCCTGTCGGCGGACCTCCTCCGGCAGCTGCGGCTCCGCCACGGTGATGGCGTTCTGCACGTCCACCGCGGCGATGTCCTGGTCCCGCCCGATGTCGAAGTACACCTGCAGGTTCATCACGCCGTTGCTGGAGTTGGACGAGCGGTAGTAGAGCAGGCCGTCCAGACCCGAGAGCTGCTGCTCGATCGGCGCCGCGACGGCCTGGGCCACGTCCTCGGCGGTCGCGCCGGGGTAGGTGGCGCTCACCTGCACCGACGGAGGCGTGATCTGCGGGTAGCGGGCCACCGGCAGGCCGATCAGGGCGAAGGTACCCAGCAGCACGATCACGATGGAGATCACGGCGGCCAGGACCGGCCGCCGGACGAAGAAGTAGAGTTGCTTGCCCGAGTTATCCTGGGTCACACTCACTGCGAGCCTCCCTGCGCGCTATCCGCGGCGGCGCTGTCCGCCAGCACGACCGGCCGCACCGGCTGTCCCGGCGCCGCCTTCTGTACTCCTTCCACCACGACCCGCTCTCCGGGCTGGAGCCCGCTCTCCACGATCCACCAGTCGCCACTCCAGGTGCCGGTGTCGATGTTGCGCGCCTGCACGGTGTCGCCCTTGCCGAGGACGAGCACGAACTGCCTGTCGAGCGACTGCTGCACCGCGCGCCGTGGGACCGCGAGCGCGCTGTCGCGCTCGAATCCGTAGAGCCGGACCCGGACGAACTGGCCCGCGATCAGGGTTCGATCGGCGTTGTCAAACGACGCGCGTAGCTCCAGCGTGCCGGTGCCCGGATCCACCGACGGGCTCACGTAGTCGAGCCGTCCGCCGTGGGCGAGCTCGGTCCCGTCGGGCAGGACCACCTTGACCTGGAGCGCGCTCCCCGGCTGAACCAGCCGGCGGCTGCGCTGGTCACGCCGCCACTCCTGCTGGTCCTGCGCGGACGGCCGGAAGGTGACGTACACCGGACTCACCTGCTCGATCGTGGTGAGGAGGTCCGACGGGCCGGTGACCCGGGCGCCCACCTCCAGCCGGGTGCGCCCGATCCGTCCGTCGATCTCGGCCCGGACCACGGCGTCGTCCCGGTCCTTCCGCGCCTCGTCGTACGCCCCCTGCGCCGCCTCCAGCTCGGTGCGGGCATCGTCCACGTCCTGCTGCGCGACCGCGTTCCTCGCCAGCAGCGGCTCCAGCCGCTCGACCAACCGCCGGGCGTTGTTCAGCCGGGCGGCCGCGCTGCGGTACGCCGCCTCGTAGCGGACCCGCTCCAGGCGGTAGAGCACCTGGCCCCGCTTGACCAGCGAGCCCTCGGTGAAGGGCCGCTCTTCGATGACGCCGTCCACCCGGGCCCGGACCTCGACCCGCTTGATCGGCTGCACCTCGCCGACGAACTCGTAATCCAGCGGCAGGGTGCGCGGCTCGACCACAATGACCCCGACCTCCGCGGGCGGCGGGGCAGGCGGACTGGCGTTGCTGTTGTTGCACGCGGCGGCGACGGCCGCCAGCATCGCGATGGTCAGTCTCTGACGGATCACTGTACTTCTCCTTGCGGGGCGAGGACCCCATGGTCGAGGAAGTCCACCAGCGCGCTCCACAGCTCCTCGGGAGATGGGGCCGGCGACTCGACCGTGCCGAAGCACCGGCTGGCCTCCGCGACACCCGCAACCATGGAGCTGATGACCCTGGCCATGTGAGGGCCAGACACGCCGAACTCTCCCTGCTGCCGCCCGGCCTCCAGCACCCCCTCGATGAGACGGCGCCAGCGGGCGCCGACCTGCGACAGCGTGCGGGCGCACTCCGGGAACTCGGCGCGCTCGGCCTTCACGGCCACCGCCAGCTCGATGCTGCCCGGCTCCCAGAGGTGCTCCCAGAAGCGGCGCAGCAGGCTGTGGAGCAGGTCGCGATAGCTGCCCCGGTGGGAGGCCAGCAGCGCCTCCTCGGCCGCGATGAAGCTGCCGAACCGGTCCTGGATGACCGCGGCGAAGAGCTCGGCCTTGGTGCCGAAGTAGTGCACCACCAGGGCTGGACTCACCCCAGCGCGCTTCCCCACATCGGCGATGGTGGTACGGTCGTAGCCCGCCTCGGTGAAGACGGCGAAGGCGGCCTTGAGGATCTCGGCCGGACGGGACTCCGGTCGCCGGCTCCAGCGTCGGCGATCCTCTTCTGTGGCGGGGGAATGCGGCGGTGTCTTGGTCAAGGCGACCTTCTGCTGAATATTTGTACGACCAATCAACAAGCCGCGGAATGTAGTCGCCCATGAGCCGGATGCAAGGTTCCGGGGCAATTGAACAGCTCGTTACTTATTTGTGGGGGAGGAGATAGACTTCAGGAAGGGTCAGCGGCGCAGAAGTCCCAGGAGCAGGCAGGTCCAGCCGGCCAGAAAGGCCAGCCCGCCCACCGGCGTGATGGCGCCCAGCCACCGGGCCCCGGTCAACGCCAGCGCGTAGAGGGTGCCCGAGAAGAGCAGAGTTCCTACCAGGAACAGCCACCCGGCTCGCACCGGCCACGGGCCGGGCCAGCGGGTCACCGCCCACCCGACCGCGAGCAGCGCTAATGCGTGGTACATCTGGTAACGGGCGCCGGTCTCGAACACCGCCAGCAGCTCGGGGGAGAGCCGTGACCGCAGGCCGTGCGCGCCGAAGGCCCCGGCGGCGACGGCGACCAGCGCGGACGCCGAGCCCAGCGCGAAAAACAATCGGTCCACGCTCTAACGAGCCTTCGCTCGGACGGCGGCCAGCTCTGCGGGAGAGGCACGGCGATCGGCCCAGGCGGCCAAGGCGACGAGCAGCAGCAGGCCCACGATGTCGGTCACCGCGATCGCTGCGACGCTGGGTGGCGGCGGACCGAAGAAGCTGAGCAGATAGACGGCGATCAGGACCGTGACGAGACCCGCCAGGCGCCCGGGCCGCGCGGGATGCCGCGTCGAGCGCCACACGACGTAGATGGCAAGCCCGGCGGCGAGGGTCGCCAGCTCCAGCAGCAGTGTCGCGAGCGGATGGTTCCACAGCCCGAGACCCAGCCGGATCGGGCTGTCGCCGGACAGCGGCAGGTCGGGCACGTGCACGATGAGGTCGAGCAGGTAGTGGGAGACGACGGCCAGGCCCACCAGCGCCGCGGCCTGCCAGTGCCGGCTGGTGTCCCGCGTGGGCCAGGAGTAATAGGTGGCTGCCAGGGCGATCGCCCACGCCGCCATGCCGAGCAGACTGTGGGAGATGGGATAATGGCTGAATTGCAGTGGGGTCACGGCGGTGTACCCGGGATCGATGCGGACCTGCTCCCACCCCAGGAGCAGGAAGGCGCCCCAGAGGACATCGGCGAGCTGCACCGCGAGGAACAGGGTGCCGAGCGAGAGCTTGGGCTCGAACCGCTTGAGGGCGAACGCCGCTCCGAAGTGTCCCAGAAACATTGCGGTCTCCTCAGCCCCGGTTCCCGGCCAGCCACGATCCTCCATCCACCACGAAGATCGCGCCGGTGATCCACTCGCCGGCCGGACTGGCCAGGAACGTGACCAGCTGGCCGACGTCCTCCGGCTTTCCCCACCTTCCCAGGGGTATGGCGCGGGCCGCGTACTCGTCCATGGCGGGCACGTTCGGCGCCCCGCCCGGTGGCGTAAAAGCCTGCTTCACACCCTCGGTGGGGATGGGCCCCGGTGCGACCGCGTTCACCGTGATGCGGTCTCCCGCCCACTCCAGCGCGAGGGTGCGGGTGAGCGCGTCCACCCCCGCCTTCGCGGCGGTGGCGTGGGCCATCAGCGGCCAGCCCCGGTAGTGGAGGGTCATGGAGATGGAGACGATGCGCCCGCCCCCCTGCGCCTTCATCACCGGATACACCGCCTGGCAGCAGTAGAAGGTCCCGTACAGATCGGTCTCCACCACCGCGCGCCAGGCGTTGGGCGACAGCCCGGCGGAGGGCGCGTAGAAGTTCCCCGCCGCGTTGTTCACCAGCAGGTCGATCCGTCCGTGCTCCCCTGCCACCCGCTCCACCGTGCTTCGCACCGCCTCCGGCTCGCGCACGTTGGTCTCGACGGTCATCACTCGGGCGCCCCCCGCTCGCAGCGCCTCCGCGCCGGCGGCGAGGTGGTCCGGCTTCCGGCTGGCGATGGCGACGGTGGCGCCGGCGGCGGCGAGACAGGACGCGATCCCGAGGCCGATCCCGGTACCGCCTCCGGTCACCAGCGCGACCCGTCCGGCCAGCAGATCGGGCGCGAAGATTCTGGGGGGCGAGCTCATCGGTTGGCGAAGGCCTCGAGGCGGCGCCGGAACTCCGGACTCTGGAGCGCCTGGATCTGGGCCGCGCCCTCCGAGGCGAGGGCCTGTTCCAGCGCGCCGAGCTCGTCTGCCCGGACCAGGCGCTTGATCGCGCGTACGCTCGCCGGGGCGGCAGCCGTGATGGCTTTCGCCGCCGAGGCCACCATCGCGTCCAGCTCGGCCTCGGGCTTGACCTCGTCCACCAGGCCGAGGGCGCAGGCGCGCTCCGCGGTGATCGTCTCCCCGGTCATGAGGAATCGGAGCGTGTGTCCCAGGCCGACCAGCCTCGGCAGGGTGAAGGTGGATCCGCCGTCGGGCACCAGGCCCATCCGCGAGAAGGCGGAGGTGAGCTTCGCGCCCGATTCGGCAAAGCGCATGTCGCAGGCCAGCGCCAGGTCGAGGCCGAAGCCCGCCGCGGATCCGCGGATTTCCGCGATCACAGGAAGCTGGCAGCGGACGACGGCGAGCACGGCGGACTGGAACGCGGCGAGACCGCGCTGCAGCTGGGGAGCGGGCGGGACCTCGCCCAGCGAGCGCAGCCAATGGAGGTCGAGGCCGGCACAGAAGTGACCGCCGGCACCCGCCAGCACGACCACGTGCGCCGCCCCGCGCTCCACGATCAGGTCCAGTTCCTGCGCTACTGCGGTGGCGAGGTCCGGGTGCAAGGCGTTCCGTCGCTCGGGGCGATTGAGCGTCAGCCGGTGGACCGGCCCCTCCTCGCGCGACAGCAGCTCCTCCGCGGGGCGCTCCATCTCACGCCTTCGGCGCGACCGCCATCCCCATCGCGTGGTAGCCATTGTCCACGTGGACGACGCTTCCCGTGATCGCGCCGCCGAGGGGACTGCAGAGGAATGCGGCCGTGTGCCCCACATCGGTGGCCTGAATCGGCCGCGGCAGCGGCGCGTTGGCGCTGGTATACTCGATCATCGTGTCGATGAACCCGATCGCGGAGGCGGCTCGGGAGGCCCACGGCCCGGCCGAGATCGCGTTCACCCGCACTCCCCAGCGACGGCCGGCCTCGTAGGCCAGGGTCCGGGTGTCGGCCTCGAGGGCGGCCTTGGCCGAGGACATGCCGCCGCCATAGCCGGGGATGACCCGCTCGCTGGCCATGTAGGTCAGCGAGAGGAAGGCGCCGTCCGGCCGCATCAGCGGCGCCAAACTCCGCACCAGCGACACGTTGCTGTACGCGCTGACGCTCACCGCCGTCAGGTAACCGGCGCGGGACGTGTCCACCAGCGGCGATCTCACCTCCGGGCCGTTGGCCAGGCTGTGGACCACGATGTCCAGGCCGCCTTCGCCGAAATCCTCCCGCAGCCGCCGAGTGAGCCCTTCGATGGTGAAGTCGCCCTGATCCTTGTAGCGCTTGTTCTCGCGCACGTCCGCCGGAACATCGGCCATCGTGTCGTAGGCCGCGTCCAGGGGATAGATCCGCTCGAACTCGAGTTTCCTTCCCTCCGCCAGCCGCAGCGAGTCCTCGATCTTGCCCCGCTCCAGCAGCTTGGTGAAGATCCCCAGTGCCGGCGGCCAGCTGCCGACGCAGATGGTGGCGCCCGCCTCGGCGAGCGACTTGGCGATGGCGAAGCCGAAACCCGCGTCGTCCGAGACTCCGGCGACGAGGGCGCGCTTGCCGCTCAGGTCTATGGAGAGCATGGGCAATAGTATAGCCGGAGGCCGCGGTGCGCGCCGTCACGGCAGGGAAGGAGTGGCCGGGCGAAGCTGAAAGTCCTGCCGCCGTTGTCGGACAACGCGGCGTCAACCCGAGCCCGAGGTCGAGGTGAGAGCAGGCGGTGCCTGGCTGCGGAGTCTGTCGGTTCCCGTCGTCGCGATGGGGCTGCTGCTGGCGCACGGTTGCTCCGAGGGGATCACCCCGGAGCCGGAGCCCACTGCGCCGGAAGCACCCGCACCCCCCGAGCCCGAGGCGCCTCCGGAGCCGGCGCCCGAGCCCCCGCCCCCGCCGCCGCCCCCCGTGTCGGAGATCGCGCTGGCGGCCGGTGACATCGCAGGCTGCACTGAGCGCTTCCACGATGAGGCCACCGCCGCCCTGCTCGATCAGGTCGAGGGCACCGTCTTCGCGCTCGGCGACAACGTGCAGGGTCCGGGCACTCCGGAAGATTTCGCCAACTGTTTCGACCCGACGTGGGGCCGACACAAGGCACGCATCTGGCCCGCCGCAGGGAATCACGAGTACAACGTCGAAGGCGCCGTGCCCCACTTCGAATACTGGGGCGAGCGCGCCGGCCCGGCAGGCAAGGGCTACTACAGCTTCGATCTGGGGGCGTGGCACATCATCGTGCTCAACAGCAACCTCCTGTTCGAGGAGCAGAACCAATGGCTCGCCGCCGACCTCGCCGACCATCAGGCGCGGTGCACCCTCGCCTACTGGCACCATCCCTGGTTCACATCCAGCTCCTACCGGGGTCCGGAGGAGCTCAGGCGCTTCGTCGAGATCCTCGAGGAGGGCGGAGCCGACGTCGTGCTCACCGGTCACGCCCACGGCTACGAGCGATTCGCCCCCCAGACAGTGGACGGGGAACCGGAGGAGGACGGCATCCGGCACTTCGTGGTGGGGACCGGCGGCGCGCCCTTCCATCCCTTCAGGCGGGTCAAGCCCAACAGCGAAGTCCGGGTCCATGTGTATGGACTGCTGCGGCTGGAGCTGCTCGAGGATCGCTACACCTGGGAATTCGTGCCGGTGGAAGGCGAGACCTTCAGCGACGCCGGCGAGGGCGTGTGTCACTAGGCGGGCTACTCGCCGCGCAGCACCTCCAGCGGCGTCCGGCGGATCACCTCGCGGCTGTTGACGAGCCCGACCACCACGGTGAGGGTCACGACACCAAGCACCAGCGCGACCAGCGACAGCGGCTGAGGCGAGAAACGGCCCTCGAACACCCACTTCGCCAACGCCCAGGCCGCCACCAGTGACAGGATCGCCGCCACCGCGGCCGCCATGGCGCCGAGGGCGAAGTACTCCGCCAGTACGATCCGGAAGATCTGGGAACGGGTGGCCCCCAGCGTCCGCAGCAGCGCGCCCTCCCGGATGCGCTGAAACCGGCTGGTCGCGAGGGCGCCCACCAGCACCAGCGTGCCGGTGGCGAGCGTAAACCCCGCCATGAACCGGATCGCGAGCACTACCCGGTCCACCAGCCGCTCCAGCGCCTCCTGGACCACCGAGAGGTCCAGTGTGGTCACGTTGGGCAGCTGCTCCGCCAGGCGGCGCTGGAACACGCCACGATCGGCCGGCCGCTCGATGCGGGTGAGCGTCACCAAGGTGTGCGGCGCTCCTTCCAGAGAGCCGGGCTCGAACACGACGAAGAAGTTGGGCTCGAATCGGGCCCAGTCCACCTCGCGCAGGCTCGCCACCCGGGTCGGGATCCTGATCCCCTGCACGTCCCACACGATCTCATCGCCCACGCCGATGCCGATCTCCTCGGCCAGCCCGGTTTCCACCGAGATCCGATGCACGTCGTCGCCGTTGCGGCTGGTCGCGCGGGGCGTCCACCAGGTGCCGGCGGCGAGCCGCTCCGAGCTCACCAGCGAGTCGCGGTAGGTGGAGCGATACTCGCGGCGCAGCGCCCATCCCGCGAACTGGCCGGTATCCGCCAGCATGCGCTGCACCGCCCGCCCCTTCACCGACGCGATCCTCATGGGCACGATGGGCACCGGGTCCGACGCCGAGAGCCCGGCCTCGCCGATGGCGCGCTCCACCGTTGGGAGCTGGTCCGGCTGGATGTCGAACAGCACCAGGTTGGGCCGGGCGGGCCCACCGGTGAGCCGGAGCTGATCCAGCAGGTTGAGCTGCACCAGGATCAGCGTGCCGAGGAGAAAGGCGCCGAACCCGATCGCGAGGACAACGGTGACGGTCTGGTTCGAGGGGCGGTGCAGGTTGGAGAGGCCTTGGCGCCAGAGATAGGGCATCCCTTCCGGCAGCCACCGCCGCGCGGCGCGGACCAGCGCCCAGGACGCGGCCCAGAGCACCAGCAGAGCCACGGCGACGCCGGTGGCGAAGACGGCGCCCTGGCTCCCGCTCCCCACCTGAAGCGACGCGAGCGCAACCGTGCTCGCCGCCAGCGCCAGCGCCACGGTCCAGCGCCACGGATCCCGCGGCCCCGCCTCGGACTCGTAGTCCCGCCGCAGCGCGGCGAGGGGCGGCACCCGCCGCACGCCGAGCAGGGGGAACAACGCGAAGACGCATGCCAGCCACAGGCCCATCCCCACGCCCAGCGCGATCGCGCTCCACGACATCGACGTCTCCACGTCCACCGGCAGCAGATCCGCCAGCAGCCCGGGCAACGCCTGTTGGAACAGCACGCCGGCCACCGCTCCCAGCACGCTTCCCGCCAGCGCCATTCCCGCGGCCTCGGCCCCATAGACGCCGAGCACGCGCGTGCCGGTGGCGCCGAGACAGCGGAGCACCGCGATCGTGTCGAGGCGCTGGCGGATGAACACGACCACCGCGCTCGCCACGCCGATTCCGCCCAGCAGGAGCGCGATCAGGGCGACGAGACCGAGGTAGCCGGTGAGCCGCGAGAGGGTCTCGTTGAGCCGCTCGCGGTCGTCTTCCACGGTCCGCACCCGAACCCGCTCGGCCCGCAGACCGGGCCCGCGCTCCTTGGCGATCGGCTGCGCGGCGATGCTCCCCGGCAGCCGCAAGTACGCCTCGTACTCCGCCCGCGCGCCGAAGCCGAGCAGGCCCGTTTCCTGGAGGTAGCGCGCCGGGATGTAGACCCGAGGTCCGAACGCGGCGCGGAGACCCACGTTGCCGGGCGCGCTGGCCACCGTCCCGGTGATGATGAATCGGGCTTCGCCCAGCGCCAGGGTATCGCCCACGCGGGCCTGGAGCGCCGCGAGCAACGACGGATCCACCACGGCGTGGCGGCCGCCCTGCAGGGCGGACCAGGCCGGTGCGGGATCGGTCCTGATCTCCCCGTAGAACGGATAGGGCCCGTTGAGCGCCGCTACCTGCACCAGTCGGGTGCCATCGGTGCGGGGCACATAGCCCATCGCCGAGAAGTTGGTAACCCGTGCCTCCTTCGCGCCGCGGGACACCAGCGTGTCGATCAGCCGCTCGGCGACGGTCGGAAGCGGCTGCCGGCTCTCCAGTGACAGGTCGGCGCCGAGCAGCGCCTGCGCCTGGCGTCGCACCGAGTCCCGCAGGTTCGCCGTGAAGGAGTTGATGGCCACCAGGGCGGCGACTCCGACGGCGACGGAGGCGGTGAGCAGGAGCAGCCGGCGGGGAGACGCGCGGACCTCGCGTGCCGCCATCCGGAACACGAAGCCGAGTGAGGTCACGCGGCGCTGTCGGCCACGATGCGGCCGTCGGCCAGGCGGATGGTGCGGCGGGCGCGGGCGGCGAGATCCAGGTCGTGGGTGACGAGCACGAGGGTGGTGCCGAGGTCCCGGTTCAGCTGCACCATGAGGTCGATGATCCCGGCGCCGGTGCGGGCGTCGAGGTTGCCGGTTGGCTCGTCGGCGAACAGCACCTTGGGACGGGTGCTGAAGGCCCGGGCCAGGGCCACTCGCTGCTGCTCGCCACCGGAGAGTTGGGCCGGGTAGTGATGGCCACGATCGCCCAGACCGACCCGCTCCAGGAGATCGGCGGCGCGCTCGCCCGCATCCTCGCCCCGGAGCTCCAGCGGCACCTGGATGTTCTCTCGCGCGGTGAGCGTGGGGATCAACTGGAACGACTGGAAGACGAAGCCGATCTTCTCGCCCCGCATCCGGGCCCGGGCATCCTCGTTCAGCACACCCAGCTCCTGGCCGTCGAGATGGACGGTGCCCGCGGTCGGGCGGTCCAGGCCCGCCAACAGACCCAGCAGCGTGGTCTTGCCGCTGCCGGAGGGTCCGACGATCGCGGCGAAGCCGCCCGGCTCCACCGAGAAGGTGATATCGTTCAGCACCGTCAGGTCACGGCCGCCGGAGCGATAGGTCTTGGTCAACGCATTGCATCGGAGCATGGTCTGAATGATATCCCGGTACCAATGGCGGGGGATGTTGGTGGCGATCGCGATCGGGGTCGCCGGCTGCGGCGCGGACGAGGGGGCGCGGGGAGATGAGGCGCCCGCTCCGCCCGCCGTGGGAGAGCGCGGACGGGTCGTGTTTCTGGGGACGAGTCTCACCGCGGGTCTGGGTCTGGATCCGGAGCAGGCCTATCCGGCTGTGATCCAGCGCAAGATCGACTCGGCCGGACTCGCCTTCGAAGCCGTGAACGCCGGGGTAAGTGGAGAGACGTCTGCCGGCGCGCGCCGGCGGATCGACTGGCTCCTGCGGCAGCCGGTCTCGGTGCTGGTGATCGAGACCGGCGCCAACGACGGTCTGCGAGGCCAGCAGGTGGATTCGCTGCGCGCCAACATCCAGTACATCATCGACGAGGCACGCAAGCTCTCCCCGCCGCCGGCGATCGTTCTGCTGGGGATGCGCGCCCCGCCCAACCTGGGCTTCGGCTACGCGCGGCGCTTCCGCGAGGTCTACCCCGAGCTCGCCGAGAAGAACGATCTGCCGCTGGTCCCGTTCCTGCTCGAGGGAGTGGCAGGCGTGGGATCGCTCAATCAGGCGGACATGATGCACCCCACCGCGAAGGGGCAGCAGCGGATGGCGGATGTCGTCTGGAAGGTGCTGGAGCCGGTCCTCAGACGGGCCGCCTAGGCTCCATCGTCACGAGGACGTCCGCCAGCGCGGCGATCGCCTGGTCTATCTCGGCCGCGGTGTTGTAATAGTGGGGCGAGATCCGGATCGCGGTGGCCGCCCGCTTCTCGTCCATGTCGATCACCGCGTCCTCCCGCGCGGGCGAGCTGGTGTTGATGCCGCGCTTCCTGAGGGCGAGCTTCACCTCCTCGGCACTCCGCCCGTCCAGCTCCGCGGTGGCGATGGCGCACAGCAGCGGACCCCGGTCGAGCACCCGCACACCCTCCATGCCCCTCAGTCGTTCCCGGACGTAGGCCGCCAGCGCCCAGCTTCGCGCACGCGCCTTCTCGATCCCCACCTCGAGCGCGTATCTTGCCGCCGCCCCGCCGCCCAGCACCAGCGCGTGCGAGATCTCCCACTGCTCGAACCGGCGGGCGTCGGGCTTGAGCACGAACGCTTCGGCCTCGGTCCAGTCGGCGCCGTGCATGTCGACGGTGAGAGGATAGGCTCCGGCTTCCAGCGCACGGTCGGACACATAGAGAAAGCCCACACCCCGGGGGCCGCGGAGGAACTTCCTGGTCGCGGCGGCAAGGTAGTCGCAGTGCAGCCGGCCGACATCGATCGGGATCTGGCCCACCGCCTGACAGGCGTCCACAATGTAGGGAATGCCTGCCTCGCCGCAGATCTCGCCGACCTGCTCGGCGGGTTGGACGAGACCCGAGTTGGTCGGGATCCAGCTCAGCGCCAACAGCGTCGGCCGGCGGCGCCGCACCAGCTCCCGCACAGCCTGCGGATCGATCCCGCCTTCGGGGGCGTCCGGGGCGCGCACCACCTCGACGCCGACGCGGCGCGCGAGCGCGAGATACATGATCTGGTTGGACGCGTAGTCGGCCCGGCTGGTGAGAATCAGGTCCCCGCGCCGCAGGTCGAACGCCGCGAAGGCCTGGGCAAAGGCGACAGTGGAGTTCTGCTGCATCGCCACGTTGCGGCTCGAGGCGCCCACCAGCCGGCCGATAGCGTCGTAGGCGTCGCGGAGGGCGTCCGCGCGCGCCTCGGCGGCCTCGTAGCCGCCGAGCTCCTGTTCGAGCTGGAGATGGCTCAGGACGGCATGGCGCACGGGCGCGGGCTGAAGCGCCGCGCCGGCGTTGTTGAGATGCACCAGTCGCTCGCAGCCGGGCGTGTCGGCACGCCAGCGCGCCAGCTCCGGCGTATCGGCAGGGCGGCTCATCGCAGGGTGCCTTCGATCTCGTCCATTCCTCGGCGCCATTTCCGCTCGAGGAGCTGGCGGGTACCGGCCCGATCGCCCTTGCGGAGCGCCTCCGCGATCCGGGTGTGCTGCAGCGTGGAGAGGCTCACCCTACCGCCGCGCTGGAGGTAGTGGTGCAGGTAGCGGCGGAGACTCCGGCGCAGGGTCTCGAGCAGTCCGAGCAGCCGGCGATTGGCGCAGCCCTCCAGGAGGACGCGATGAAACTGATCGTCCAACTCCACGCAGGCGGGGATGTCGCCTCGAGTCTGCTCCAAGCGCCTGACGACCTCGCCCAGGCGGCCGAGCTGAACGTCGGACGGCTCGGGGGATTGGTCGAGGGCCAGGGGTTCCAGCGCGGCGAGGATGGAGCCGATGTCTCGCAGCTCAATCGGGGACATCTGGGTCAGGCGAAAGCCGCGGCCAGGCTCAGCGGAGAGCATACCCTCGCGGGCGAGCCGGACGAGGGCTTCGCGGACTGGAGTGCGGCTGACGCCGAGTTCCGTGGCGATGGTTGCGTCGCGGAGCTTGGATCCCGTGGGGAGGCTTCCGCGCTCAATGCGCTGGAGGAGTTGGAGATAGACCTGGTCACCGAGAGGGTGCCGAGTGATCCCGGTTTGCATGATGAATCTCGCATTTGAGATTCTGCATACAGTGTGCAAATGGGCTCCGTGAGTCAAGCGCTGACACGGCCGGTGAGATCGGCTGCCCCGATCCTGCGTCCGTTCTCCATACCGAACCCAAACCGCCCACGCCCGGGCGGAGGATCCCGATGCTCGTCCGCTGGTCCGCCATCGTCCCGCTGATCCTCGCTTTCGCCGCGCCGCTCTCGGGGCAGAGCGAGGCGGAGCTGAAACGTCACTTCGAGGGCAGGCGAGTTACCCTCAAGATCGACATGCCGGGGACCGAACAGGGGGTGGACATCTTCCCCGGCACCGATCAACCGCTGGACTACTCTCGCTACGCCGGCCGCCTCAAGGAAAACGGCACTGCCATCGAGGCCGGCGAGGGGGCCATGATCACCAGGATCCGAGTGAAGTCCAGCCACATCGAGTTCCAGCTCGACGGCGGCGGGTACGGAACCATGGGCGACGAGACCTCCAGCTCGGTCTCCGTGGAGTCCACGCCCAAGAGCAACCGCGAAAAGAATCTCGAAGCCGAGCTCAAGCGGGAGAAGGATCCCGAGCGGCGGGACGAGCTGAAGGACGAGCTGGATGATCTCAAGGACGCACGGGAACGCGAGGACGCGCGGAACCGGGCCGAGGCCTCCTCGACGGCCCAACAGAAGGAGCAGAGCATCCGGCAGCGTCGGCTGGAGGGTGGCTCGCGCTTCAACATCCGCTTCCGCGATGCCGTGCCGGCGGGCGCCCTCACCCCGTCCGGAATCGAGGCCGCGCTCGCGGAGTACGTCCTCTTCCCCGAGCTGCCACTGAACCCAGCCGTCGGTGCCCCGACGGCGGGCTCCACGCCTGGCGGTAACCTGCCGCGCAAGGGGATGACGGCGGCCGAGCTGGAGGAGATCCTGGGGCCGCCGATGCAGACCGCCGAGCGCTCCGAGGGCGCCCTACGGGTGGTCACCCGCACCTACCGGTTCGGCGGCGGCCGGGTCACGGCGGAGTTCGTCGAGGAGGTGCTCTTCCGCTATTCCGTGACCTCGGAGTGAGGCCGCACACCGACCGGAATCGAGACCGCCCCGAACCCCGCGCCAGGTCGGTCGGCGTAGCGGAGATCCACGATGTGCACGGTCACCGCGCCCTGGCCAGTGCGCTCGACCTGGTATGCCGGGAAGCGGGCCCATCCCAGGAACCGGCGCCCCAGGGTACTGCTCGCCGCGCGCTGCACGGCGGGGTCGCCCCTCGGTCCCTTGGGATAGACTCGTACCGAAGCCCGGTCTACGTGTGGGTCCTCGAGCCAGCGGAACTCTCCGGTGCGGTACACCTCCTCCTGCTCGGCCACGACACGTCGGCGGAAAGGATTCACCGGCACCGGTGAGACCAGGAGGCGCGTGACCGGCTCACCGGAGATCGCGGTCATCTCCACCCGCGCGATGGGTCGGGCCGCGACCGCTCCCACCGCCATCGCCGCGGCGTAGCCGAAGGCCACCCACAGCGCGACCCGCGCGGGCCTGGTGCTCCCCCGGAACCGGCTCAGCCCCACGCCCAGCCCCAGGGCCAGCCACACCCAAGGATCCACGATGAACAGGGTGTCGCCGTAGAACCAGTGCTCGCTGAAGGGCATCAGCCAGCGCACGCCGTAGGTGTTGAGCGTGTCGAGCGCAGGGTGCGACCAGATCGAGATGCAGGAGAGCAGGAGGAGTTGCCCGGACCGTATTCCGCTGGGGAGCGAGGCTCGACGGAGCTGCCGGAGCAGACGGTCCATCAGTATCATCGCGCCGGTCAGCAGGAACGGCCAACAAACCAGCGCGAGGATACCATGGGTCCAGCCGCGGCGGAAGCCGAGATCCGCGCCGGGACCCCAGAGGTAGGCCAGCACGTCAACGTCGGGGAGGTTGGCCCCGACCAGGAGGGTGATCGTGCCGAAGGCGGTCCGCCTCGCCAGTCCGCTCCGGGCCAGCCCGGCGCCGACCAGCGTATGGCAGACCGGATCTATGCCAGCCTCGCGTCCAGCTCGAAGGGGACGTTGCCCTTGAGCGCCTGCGAGACCGGACAGCCTTCCTTCGCCGCCTCGGCCGCCTTGGCGAACGTGGCCTGATCCACGCCGGGCACTTCACCACGCACCTCGAGCCGTATGCGCGTGATTCTGAAGCCGTCGCCCACCTTGTCGATGGTGGCGGAAGCGGTGGTCGTGATTCGCTTGGCGGGTGTGCCGGCCGAGTCCAGCCCGTGGCTCAGCGCCATGCTGAGGCACGAGGCGTGTGCCGCCGCGATCAGCTCCTCGGGAGTGGCGCCCTTGGCGCCCTCGAAGCGGGTCGAAAACGAATAGCTCCCCTGAAACGTGCCCGACTTGGCCTTGAACTGGCCCTTGCCGGTGCGCAGCGTGCCTTCCCACGTGGCGGTGGCGGTGCTGGTGGTTCCTGTGGTAGCGGTGCTGGTCGTCATTTTGCGTCTCCTTGTCACAACCGGTACAAGACGCCGAACACGAGCTGGAAGGCCGTATTGTCGTTCACGTGGGTCCAGCGACCCTCGATGAATCCTCTGGCCTTCTCCCACGGCGCGGCGGAATTGAGGCCCAGAAACACATTGTAGCCGGTTTGCGCATCCGCGTCAGGCGGGTGAAGCCAGGCGACGCCGCCGCCGGCGTAGAAGAAGCCGTCATCGCCGAACCGGATCGCGGCGTCGCCGTTGAGCTGCCACGCCATCTTCTCGCCCCGCTTGAGGTACATGTCCCCGCTGGGCCGGAGCTCGAGCGTCTTGCCCAACGAGGCGGCGAGCTGGCCGCCGACCATCCAGCTGTCGCTCTCGAAGTTCCGCCCCGTGCGCGGCCCGGCCTGGAAGGGCATGCTGAAGATCCCCTCCCGGGTCCGCCGCTGGGCCGCGGACTCCGAGGGAAGCAGCAGAATCGCCCCGATCAGGAACGGCCAGGCCCGGCTCACGAGGCGCCGATCGGTTTGCCGTCGGCGTCGATGAATCGGAGCTCGCCCAGCTTCAGCTCCCGGATCCCCGCCTCGATCTTGGACCGGTCGCCCACCACGACCCAGACCAGCCGGTCGGGGTGGATGACTTCCTTGGCGGCGGCGGTGACCGTCGCCGCGTCCTGCGCCCGGATGCGGTCGCCATAGGTGTCGAAGTAGCGGTCGTCGAGGCCGAAGGTGACGATGTCCGAGAGGCTGCCCGCGACGGCGCCCATCGTCTCCCAGTTGCCCGGCAGCGTGAGGGTGAGCTCGGACTGGGCGCGCGCGATCTCCTCCGCCGTCGCCGGCCGCTGGCTCAGGATCCCGTTCAGCTCCTGGCGCAGCTCCACCAACGCCTCCTTGGTCTTGTCGGTCTGCACCGGCGCGTAGGCGACGAAGGGACGCTGGCCTTTCGCGTCCCGCAGGAAGGTGAACGACCCGTAGGACCAGTGCTTGCTCTCGCGGAGGTTCATGTTGATCCGGGCCAGGAAGGATCCGCCGAGCACCATGTTCATGGTCTCGATCGCGGGCTCGTCGGGATTGGCCTTCGGCGGTGCGACGTTGCCGGCCAGAATCAGCGACTGGATGGCTTCCGGCCGATCGAGGATGTAGACGGCGGGGCTCGGCTGCTGCGCCACCGGGCCGATGTTCTTCTTCGGCACGTCGCCCCGGGCCCAGCCGGCGAAGGCTCGCTCCAGCCGGGGCCGGATTTCCGCCATCGTGGTCGCGCCCACCACGATGAGCGTGGCGTTGTTGGGCTTGAACCAGGTCCGATGGAAGCTCACCAGGTCGTCGCGGGTGATCCGGCCCACCGACTCCTCCGTGCCGGAGCCGGTCCAGGGATTGGCGTAGGCATGCCCCTGGCCGTAGAGCAGGGTGGGAAACACGCGCAGCGCCATGCCCACCGGATCCGCCTTCTCCTGCTGGATCTGGGCAAGGCGCTGCCGCTTGAGGCGCTCGAAGTCGGTGCGGGGGAACGAAGGATTGAGCACCACGTCCGCGAACACCGCGAGCGATGGATCCAGCTTGTCTTTGAGCGCCTCCAGCGTGACGCCCGACATGTCGACCCCCGAGCCCGCCGAAAGATTGGCGCCCAGCGCGGCAAGCTCGTCGCTGATCCCGATCGAAGTGCGCGTCCTGGTACCTTCGTCCAGCATCGCCATGGCGAGGCTCGCGGTGCCGGGGATCCCGAACTGGTCCGCCGCGTAGCCGGCGTCGAGCAGGAGATCGAAGCGAACCTGGGGGATGGAGGGGCGGGTCGCGAGAACGATCTGGAGCCCGTTGGACAGGGTGGCGCGCTCGAATTGGGGGAAGCTCACCGCCGGCGGAGTGCCGGGGACGGGCAGCTTGGAGCGGTCCACGCCCGATTTGGCGACCTGATACTTGCCGTAGGGCAGGACCTCCAGGGTGTAGTCGCCGTCGGAGAGCCAGCGGCCGGCGGTCGCGCGGACCTGGGCCGGGCCGGCGCCGGCGATCCGCTTGAGCCGGGTCTGGTAAATGTCCGCCCGCCCGGCGAACACCTCACCCTGCGCCAGCACGTCCGACTTGCCGCCGAACCCGCCGATCCGCTCGACCCCGCGGATGAACCCCGCGCGGTAGCCGGTCTTCACCCGCTGCAGCTCGGCCGCCGTGGGACCTTCGCGGAGGAAGCGCGCGACCTCCTCGTTGATGGCCCGCTCGACCTGGGCGATGTCCCCGCCGGGCTTGACCGTTGCCTGGATGACGAAGAGTCCGCCGATCTCCCGCAGGTCGGGGAACGCGCTCACGCTGGTGGCGATCTGCTCGTCGTACACCAGCCGCTTGTACAGGCGCGACGACTTGCCGCTGCTGAGCAGGCCGCCGACCAGGGTGAGGTCGTCGCCGTCCGCGGTGCCCCAGCCCGGCACGTTCCACACCTGGTAGACCCGGGCCTGCGGTACCCGATCGTACATCAGGCCGCGCTGGCTCCCGCTCCGCTTGGCGACCCAGGCCTCCTGGCGGGTGGTCGGCGGGCCCGCCGGGATATCGCCGAAGTACTCCTCGACCCGGGCCTTCACGTCGTCCGTCTTCACGTCCCCCGCCACCACCACGATCGCGTTGCCGGCGCCGTAGTAGCTCTGGAACCACTGCTTCACGTCTTCGAGCTTGGCGGCCCCGAGGTCCTCCATCGAGCCGATCACGCTCCAGGAGTAAGGATGGTTCGGCGGGTACAGCCTGGAGTTGAGGAACTCCCACACCCGTCCGTACGGCTCATTCTCGTTCTGCCGCTTCTCGTTCTGCACCACGCCGCGCTGCTCGTCCAGCCGCTCCTGGGTGATCGCGCCGAGCAGGTGGCCCATGCGGTCGGACTCCAGGAAGAGCACCAGGTCGAGCGCATTCACGGGTACGTTCTGGAAGTAGTTGGTGCGGTCCTCGTTGGTGGTGCCGTTGACATCGGTCGCGCCGACCTGCTGCAACGGGCCGAAGTAGTCCTGGTTGTAGTTCTCGCTCCCGTTGAACATCAGGTGCTCGAACAGGTGGGCGAAGCCGGTGCGTCCGGGGCGCTCGTTCTTCGATCCGACGTGGTACCACACGTTCACCGCGACGATCGGCGCCTTGTGGTCCTCGTGGACGATGAGGGTCAGGCCGTTGGGCAGCACGTAGCGGGTGAACGGGATCTCGATGGCCGCACCGGCGCCGGTCTGAGTCTGGGCGGTGACCGCCGGCGGAGCCGCGAGGAGTGCAAGGGCGAGCGGGACGGTTCGTGGAAGTCGAAGCCGCACTGGAGAGTTCCTGTGGTGGTGGACGAGACGCGGTCGCGATCGGAAAGGTAGGACGGGCGGCGCCGGCCGAAAGTGTCACCCTCCCCGTGCCGATGCCCGGCTGTCGGCAGCGGTCGCGGACGCTCCACCCGGACCGCCGCTCAGGTTGGTCCTCAGCCAGTAGCGGCCGATTGCCTGGATGGTGTCGTAGAAACGGGCGAACTCCACCGGCTTGAGCACGCAGCTGTTGGCGCCCACCTGATAGCATTGGGCCACCTCCCGGGCATCGCTCGCCGGCAGGAGCATCACCACCGGCGCCGCGCTGGCTCGCGGGCTCGCGCGCAGGGCACGCAGGACCTCGACGCCGTCTACCCGCGGCAGCCGAAACTCGAGCAGCACCAGTCGGGGAAAGGGCGCGCCGAGACGGTGACGGAAGGCGCCCCGGCCGAGCAGGTAGTCGAGCGCCTCCTCGCCGTCTCTGGCGACCGCCAGCCGACACTGGGGGTCGAGGTCGCGCAGCGGACGCAGCGTGAGCTCGACTTCGAGCGGGTTGTCCTGGACCAGGAGGAGATCGGCCTCGTCAGGAAGCATGCCGGACGTCGAGGCTGCCGAAGGTGAGGTAGAAGGTCGCGCCCTCGTCCACCTCCGACTCGGCCCACACCCGGCCGCCGTGGCGCTGCGCGATCCGCTGGACGAAGGCGAGCCCCGCCCCCTCGCCCTCGAACTCGTCGGCGCGATGGAGCCGCTGGAAGAGACCGAACAGCTTGCCGGCGTGCGCCATCTTGAAGCCGACCCCGTTGTCCTGTACTGCGATGCCGTCCTGGCCCTCGACCTGTACCTGCCGCACCCGGATACTGGCCCGGCCGCGGGTGCGAGTGAACTTCACCGCATTCTCGAGCAGGTTCAGGATGGCGACGCGAGCCAGCGAAGGGTCGCACTCCAGCACCGGCAGCGGCTCGACTACCCAGTCGATGACGCGGTCTCCCGCTTCCGCCTGGAGCACGCCCACGGCGTCGTCCACCAGGAGGTTGAAGTCCACCGGCCGCCGCAGCATGTCCTGACGGCCGAGTCGGCTGAGGAGCACCAGGTCGTCCAGCATCCCGCCCAGCCGCCCGGCGCCCTGCGCGATCCGGTCGGCGTAGTGCCGCGCTCCGGGGTCGAGGCTGGCGCCTCCGTCCTGGAGCAGCAGCTCCGCGAAGCCGCCGATGTGGCGGACCGGCGTGCGGAGGTCGTGGGAGACGGAGTACAGGAGCGTCTCCAGCTCCGCCGTCGCGGCCCGCAGCGCCGCACCCCGTTCCGCCATCCTCCGCTCGAGCTCGGTGTGCTTCTGAGCGGCGTCCTGCCGCAGGCGCGCGTGCTGGATCGCGATCGCGATCGGCGCGGCCACTTCGAGGGCGATATCCCGGTGCTCCGACTCGAAGGCCCCCGGCCGGTCAGACGCGAGGTTCACCTCACCGATGGCCTCGCCGTCCACCAGGAGCGGAACCGTGAGCACGCTGCGGAGCCCTTCTTCGCAGAGCTGCCGGAACATCGCCGGCGGCGATTCCATGGTGGCGATGTCCTCGACGTAGCGAACCGTTCCGCGGCGGAGTACCTCGGTGGGCGAGAGGGTGTCGAGCGGGATCGGGGTGCCCGAGATCGCCTGGCCGCCGGTGAAGCCTGCCACCGGCTGCGCCTGTCCCCGGGTGAAGTCGAAGAGGACGATGGAGCAGCGCTGGCAGGGCACCAGACGGCGGATCCGTCCCAGGGCGGCGCGGCCGATCTCGGCCGGCGAGCGCGCGGCGAGCACGGCCTGCCCCATGTCGTGGAGGATCCCGAGTCGCTCCGCCGACCGGCGCAGGCGCTCCTCGGCCCGCTTGCGCTCCGTGATGTCCGTGACCATGCCCACGGTACCCACCAGCCCGCCGTCGCGACCGACGATCGGACTGGCCGACACCAACCCCCAGAGCTCGCCGCCGTCGCGGCGGAGGAAGCGCAGGTCGCGGCTCTCCCCCCCCGCCGCGGCGGGCCGCGCCAGGGTACGCTGGGCGCTGGCGCGGGAGTTCGCATCGATGAAATCGTACACCCGCCGGCCGAGCATCGCGCCGTTCTGGTAGCCGAGCAGCTCGGCCATGCGCTGGTTGACGTAGGTGATGATCCCGTGGTCGTCCGCCAGCCAGATGCCTTCCTGCGCCACGTCAACCAGCTGCTTGAAGCGCTGCTCGCTCTCCTGCAGGGCGCGGGTCCGCTCCTCCAGCCGCTGCTGGCGGCTCTCGTACGCGGCGGCGTGGCTCAGCGCCGCGCCCATGAGGCCGCTGAGGAGGCGAAGCGCCTTGGCGTCGCGATCGCTGAACGCGGCCGGCCGGGTGGACACCACCTTGAGCACGCCGAGAGTGCGCTGTTCGTCGGTGAGGGGCGCGACGAGCAGGGAGCGAACCCCGATGGACCGGTAGGCGTCGTGGCCGATGCGCGGATCATCGAGGACGTCGTCGGAGCGCTGCAGCTCGCCGGTGCGGACGCAGAGACCGGACAGACTGTCGGCGAGACGCAGGCGTGGCGCGTCGGTGCCGATGTGGACCTGAGGAGCCAGCTCCTCACCCTCGATGGACTCGATCACGGCGCCGGTTGCCCCGGTAAGGCGAAGGCCGCGGTCCGCGATCACCCGCATCACCGTCCGCGAGTCGAGCCCCGCCGCGGCCACCGATTGCTGCACCTCGATCATCGCCTGAAAGAGCTCGGCGTCCAGCCGCATGGCCTCCTCGGCCAACTTCCGCTCGGTGATGTCGAACTCGGTGCCGAGGTAACCGATCTGCCGGCCCGACTCGTCGAGCAGCGGCTCCCAGCTGCTGGATGACCAGCGCACCTGGCCGCCCCGGGCCACGACACGGTATTCCTGATCGCGCAGGCTGCCGCCTTGGGCCAGCCGCTCCCACTCGGCCGCCAGCGCGGGACGGTCGTCAGGATGGACGTACTGCAGGAACTCCTGGTCCTGCAGGTCCTCTTCCGGGTACCCGGTGAGTCGCTCGAAGGCCCGGTTCACGAAGCTGAGCTGCAGTCGCATGTCGTACGCGATCACGCCCTCCCGCATCGTCGCGGTGACGGTGCGGAGGTGGCCTCGTGCTTCCGCCGCGGCGCGCTCGGCCCGGCGGCGCCGCAGCCACACCACCAGCAGCCCGACGAGCAGGAACAGGGACAGCACGGCCAAGCCGGCCGCAACTGCGGCCAGCCTTGCGGGCGGAATGCCCTCGATCAGACCAGCGAGCGTGGGGCCCACGTGCTCTGATCCTCCGATGGCCTGGCACCCAGCACCTGGCGCACCTTGCGCAGCAGGCTTTCGAGGGAGAACGGCTTTTCGAGGAACTCGGTGCCAGGGTCCAGCATGCGATGGCGGGCGATGGCGCCGTCACTGGTGCCCGACACGTACAGGACCTTGATCGCCGGCCGGTGGATGGCCAGCCGCGCCGCCAGCTCCCGGCCGCTCATCCGGGGGAGCACCACGTCGGTGACGAGCAGGTGGATGTGCCCGGGCTGGCGGTCGGCCGCGGCCACCGCCGCCTCTGCGTCACTCACGGGCAGCACCACGTAGCCGGCGCGCTCCAACGCGCGGCGGGCCACCTCCCGCACGTGGTCGTCGTCCTCCGCCAGCAGGATGGTCTCGTTCCCGGCGAATTCTTCGGCCGGGCCGGTGGCCACGCGAGGCGGGTCGAAGCGGGGGATGTAGACCGAGAAGACGGTACCCGACTCGGAGGAGCTCTCCACGGTCAGGTAGCCGCCGCTCTGGCGTACGATCCCGGGCAGCGACGACCGGTCAGCCGGCAGCCGGTCCCCCGACCCCTCGAACACCTGGACCAGGGCGGCCGAGTCGAGCTCCGGCCCATTGATTCCGATCTGGAGGGTGACGTAGGCCCCCGGCCGGAGCGCCGGATGCTGGTCGGCCAGCCGCTCGTCCACCTGACGCGTGCCCGTCTGAAGGCGAAAGGTGCCGCCCCGTGGGAGCGCCGGGCGGGCCCGGCTGGCCAGCTGGAGCAGGATCTGCTCGATGCGGGAGGGGTCCGCCAGCGCGGGCTCGAGCCCGTCCGCCAGTTCGTGGCTCACCTCGATCGCCGTCCCCACCACCTGACGGATGGCGCTGAGGGTGCTCGACACCAGCTGATTGAGATCGAGCGCCTGGGGGGCCGGCGGCGGCCGACGGCTGAAGGCGAGCAGGTGGCGGGAGAGGATCGTCGCACGATCGGCGGCCTGCCGGATCTGCGCCAGATCCTCGCGGGCCTCGGGCGGGAGCGACCCCTCGTCCAGCAGGAGGCCGACGTGCCCCAGAATGCCGGTGAGGAGGTTGTTGAAATCGTGGGCGATCCCGCCCGCGAGCTGGGCGATCTCGCCGGCGCGCTCGAGCTGCACCAGGCG
This sequence comes from Gemmatimonadales bacterium, assembly GCA_036556505.1. Lineage (GTDB taxonomy): Bacteria > Gemmatimonadota > Gemmatimonadetes > Gemmatimonadales > GWC2-71-9 > CAVVWJ01. The sequence continues at coordinate 19,528 of DATBJH010000025.1, read as the reverse complement.
CTGCTCCAGGGTGCGGCGGTCGGTCACGTCGGTGGCGCACCCGCTGTAGCCGAGAAACTCCCCGCCGGGCCCCAGGATCGGCTCCCCCAGGCTGAGGAGCCAGCGGTACTCGCCGTCCTGGTGCAGCATCCGGAACTCGCAGCGAAACGGGGCCTGGGCGGCCAGGGCCGAGGCCCACTCGGCGTGGACGCTCTCCCGATCATCCGGGTGGAGGGACTCGCTCCATCCCCAGCCCAGCATCTCGGCCACGGTCCGTCCAGTGAACTCGGTCCAGCGCCCGTTCAGATGGTCGCAGGCGCCATCGGGGCCCGCGGTCCACAGGAGAACGGGGAGGACGTCGGGAGCGAGGCGGGGATCCCTCTGTTGGGTCATGCCGGTCAGCCCTGCCAATGCCAGTGGTGAGAGAGCCAATGTCGCTGCCGGATGCGGTGGGGGCAAGGGCGCAACGGATGCGTGCTGGCGGCGGAAGCCTTTGCGCCATACTCTTTTCGGATGCCTTTCCTGGACACCGATCGGCAGCGCGCCGCCGGGCTTATCCTGGCGCTCGGGCTGGCGTTGTTGCTGGCCCTGTGGCCCTTCAGCACCGGGCTGGTCGGGGCCCCGGTGCTCTTCGTGGTCATGGCGCCTCTCCACCGCTGGCTGGCCCGGCGGATGCCGGTCCGGATGGCGGCCGCCATCGTCATCGTGCTCGGCATCCTGCTCATCCTCGGCCCCGGCGTCTCGCTCGTCGGCCTTGTGGCGGCGGAGGCGCAGGACATGGCGACCGGGGTCATCCGGAGCCCGCTCCTGGCCAGGATCAGCCAGATCCGGGTGGGGCCGTATCAGGTAGGCGCCCAGCTCGAGCAGATCGGGTCCCAGATCATCTCGTTTATCGGTACCAGTGCCCTGGGCCTGATCGGCACGGCTACCCGGCTGGGCATCCAGCTCACCATCGCCTTCTTCGGTCTCTATTACCTCCTGGTCTCGCCCGAGTCCGCCTGGCGGTCAGTGCGGCCGTTCATTCCGTTTTCCGCCGCCAGCGCGGAGATCCTCCGCCGCCGCTTCGCCGACGTGACGATCTCGACCCTGTTCGGTACCGGACTCACGGCGCTGATCCAGGGCACGGCCGTCGGGCTGGCGTTCTGGGTGGTCGGCCTGGCCAACCCGCTGTTCTGGGGCGTGGTGACGGTGGTCTTCGCCATCCTCCCGGTGGTTGGGAGTGGACTGGTGTGGGGACCGGGCGCTGCTTCGCTGGCGATGGATGGGCGCTGGGGCTCGGCGATCGGGCTCGTGGCCTGGGGGATCGTCATCGTGGGCAACGTGGACAGCGTGATCCGCCCGATCGTGTTCCGCCGCTGGGCCCAGGTGCACCCGTTCATCACCGTGATCGGTGCGTTCATGGGACTGCGCTACTTCGGCCTGCTGGGCCTGCTCATCGGCCCGCTGGCGATCTCCTACTTCTTCGAGCTGATCCGGATGTATCGGGTCGAGTATCTGGCCGACGTGGAGGTGGAGGTGTCGCCGGAGCAGCTGGCCGAAGTGCAGCGGAGGATGACGCCGAGCGCAGGGACGAAATTGCCGAGGATCTAGTCGGGAAAAGGGGGGAAAAGAAAAAAGGAAAAGGTGAAAGGGAGACTGGTCCCTTTCACCTTTTACTTTTCCCGCCGTTCCCGATGTGGTCCTAGTTCGTTCTTCTCAGCTCCACCCGCCGGTTCTGCGCCCGGCCTTCGGGCGTGTCGTTGGGTGCCAGCGGCTCGTCGGGGCCGGCGCCACGCGCCGTCAGGCGATCCGCCGACACGCCGTGGGAGACCAGGTACTTCCGCACCGCCTCCGCCCGCGCCTTCGAGAGCCGGCGGTTCACGGCGATGCCCCCGGTATTGTCGGTGTGTCCGACCACCTCCACCCGCACCGAATCGCGCTGGACCAGCGACTGGGCGACGCGGTCGAGGATGGCCTCCGACTCGGGGGTCAGGACGGCCTTGCCGGTCTCGAAGTTCACTCCGACGAGCACCTGGCATCCATCGGCGTCCACCTCGAGGCCCGCTGCAGTGTTGGGACACTTATCCGCAGTGTCGCTCACCCGGTCGCCGTCCGAGTCCAGGGGACAACCTTTGGCGTCCACCTTGGTGCCCGGGGGCGTGTCGGCGCAGGCGTCGACATCGTCGGTCACGCCGTCGCCGTCGGAGTCCGGCGCGCATCCCGTCGCGTCCACCTTCGTGCCCTTGGGCGTATCGGGACACTTATCCGACGGGTCGACGACCCCGTCGCCGTCGGCATCCTTCGGCAGCGGGCAGCCCTTGGCGTCCACCCGCTCCCCGGCAGGCGTGTCCGGGCAGGCGTCCGCTTCGTCGGTCACTCCATCGTTATCGGAATCCCGGACGGTGCAGCCACGCGCGTCCACCCGATCGCCGGCAGGCGTGTCACGGCACGCGTCCGCATCGTCGAGCACCCCGTCGCGATCGCCGTCCCGCGGGCCTCTCCGCCAGTTGGGCATGAAGGTGAGCCCTGGCTGGATGCCCCAGTTCCAGTTCTCGGCGGCGCCGTTGTCGGGGGAGGGGACGTAGTCCAGATAGGCGTCGATACGGATCGAGGCCAGGCCGCCGGTGCCCAGCCGGATGCCGGCGCTGGCGCCGGGCCCGTGATCCGAGACCTGGATGCCATCGCGGAACCGGCTGTAGCTGTAGCCTGCCCCGATGTGAAAATCCGTTCCCTTGCCCGAGATGAAGTTGTACATCAGCCGTCCATGAAACGGCATGTACTTCACGTCCACGTCGTTGGGCGCGGTGGTCGGGACCCACGATCCGTCGGCCTCGATCGCGATGTGGTCGGTGAGGAAGTACCCCAGCCGAAGCCCCGGTCCGACCGTCGCCTGGTTGAGGTGAAGGGTGCGGTCGAAGTAGGCGATCGTGGGGTGGGCGCCGATCTCGAAGGTGCCGCGCTCTTGAGCAGACGATTGGGATGTGCCACCGAGCACCGCGGCGAGCACCAGGGTGAGCTTGCGCATCAAGCCTCCTGTCTTGGACACGCGAGCCCAATATAGGAGAGCCGCTCGGCGGCGCCACATATATCTTGGTTCATGTTCCCCTCATCGCCGGTGTCACTCCGGCTCGTCGCTGCGGCGGGCCTCGCGCTCGCGTCGGGACCGGCGCCGGAGCTCAGGGTGCTCCGGGTCGTGCCCGCCGCAGTGGCCGCGCCCGGTACCGTCATCACCGTGACGTTCGACCGCCCGGTCGCGGGCTCGCTCGACCGCACGGTTGACCCCCGCGGCCTCTTCCGGATCGAGCCCTCGATCCCCGGAGCGGTGGACTGGCGGGATCCCGTCACCATTCGCTTCCGTCCGGCCACGCCACTGCCGGCGGATGGCGAGTTCACCATCTCGATCTCCGATCGCTTTCAGGCCATGGACGGGAGCCGTCTGGCCGCCCCCTTCGTGCACACCTTCCGGGTGCGAGGAGCCAGGGTCCTGGCAGGCTTGCCGGTCGGCCCGTCCGAGGTGGCGCGGTACCTCACGCCGGAGTCGCGATTCGAGCTGGTGGTGGATGTCCCGGTGGACACCGGCGCCGTGAATCGGTCGGTGTACCTCGAGTTCGACCGATTCTGTCGGGCGCCGGGTGTCGTGCGGCTGCAGGTCGAGGACCAGAGGCCGATCGCGCCCGACGACCGCTGGGAGTTCCGGGAATCGGGCGGATGGGACCGCGACCGGTCCGCGGACCCGCTGCGTCGCGTGGTCCGCCTCGCGCCCCGCACCCCGCTGCCGCTTGGCTGCGCCGGGCATCTCGTGGTGCCGGCATCGTTCGACGATCGCGGTCGCACGGAGTCGCAGCGCTGGCAGCTCGCGACCTACGGACCGTTCCGGCTCCAGGGGGCGCGCTGCAGTTGGGGCGGCATCGTGTGTCCCACTGGGCCGGTCACCCTCCACTTCACGACGCCGGTGCGAGGCGCCGACGTGCTCCGTGCGGTCACGCTACGGCCGGCGGTGGCATTCTCGGTGGCGGACACCACCGACGTGCGCTCCGAGTGGGTGCTGCAGGCGGAGCTGCGGCCGCGCACCGGCTACGCGGTCGTGGTCCGGCCTGCGCTGACGGACATGTTCGGGCAACGGCTCGGCGGCAATCCGGTGGCCACGGTGACCACCACCGGCTACGCCCCCGCGATCGACTATCCCTCGGGGCGCGCGCTGGTAGAGCGACGCGGTGCCCGCACCCTCGGGCTCACCTTCGTCAACGTGGACACGCTGGAGGTGCTGGTAGCCCCCATCCCCGACTCGCTCGAACCGGGGATCCTCAGCCGGAGCGAGTGGAGCTGGCGCGAGCTGTGGCCGGCGCTGCTGCCGACCGCGCAGCGCCGCCGAATCGCGGTGCGGGGAGAGCGGGACCGTGTGCGAGTGTACGGTGTGCCGCTCGACCCGCCCGGTGGATCGAAGGGCCCGGGCCCCACCCTGATGGCGGTCCAGGTCACCAGTCCGCGTCTGGACTCGGTCGCCCGGACCTACCGACCGATCGCCGTGGTGCAGGTGACCGACCTCGGCGTGCACGCCCGCGTGGGCGTGGAGGATGCGGCGGTATGGGTTACCGGCGCCGAGGACGGACGGGCGCGCGCGGGCGCGGGCGTCACCTTGCATGATGACAAGGGTCGAGTGCTGGCGCGCGCGGTCACCGACTCGACCGGTCTCGCGCGAATGGAGCGGTTCGCGCCGCAGCCGCCCAGCGACGACGTGGCCGAGGAGCCGGGGTGGTCGGCCTTCCGGGGCTACGTCGTCGTCGTGCTCGGGGACGACCGCGCGGTGCTGGGGATCAGCGACTACGACCCCGATCTGAGCCCCTGGCGCTTCAACGTCGGCGCCGCCTGGGGGAGCAATCGTCTGCCGGCGGCGGTCGCGCTCTTCACCGAGCGCGGCATCTACCGCCCGGGCGAGCCGCTGTTCACCAAGGCCATCGTGCGGACCGGTCGGCTGGGTGCCCTCCAACGGCCCGACGCCGGCGACTCCCTGCGGCTCCTGTTCCACGATCGGGCGGACGAGACCGTGGAGCCGGGCATCCTGCGGGACACGACCGTGGCGCTCTCCGCGTTCGGCACCGCGGAGCAGCGATTCGACGTCCCCGCCGACGCGGCGCTGGGGGAGTACCGCATTGTGGCCCAGCTGCGCCGTGAAGGCCGCTGGAGCGACCTGGCTCAGGCATGGTACCGGGTCGCGGAGTACCGCCCGCCGGAATTCCTCGTGGATGTCGCCGCCGACAGCGGCGCGTGGTTCGCGGGCGACTCGATCGGCGCGGCGGTGGAGGCGCGCTACCTCTTCGGAGCTCCGATGGGGCGTGCGGCGGTCCGCTGGACGCTGCGCCAGGAGTCACTGCTGTACGGTGGCGTCGAGATCCCCGGTACCGACGGCTACTACATCGGCGACACCGGCTGGTGGTATGAGGAGTTCGCCGAGCCGAGAGCGCCGGTACAGATACCGGCGAGCGGGATCGACACCCTCGATCCGTCGGGCCGGCTCGCGCTGGGCCTGCGCCTCGGCGTCACCGAGCGCGGCCGCCCGTCGCGGGCGACGGTGGAAGCCACGGTCACCGACGTCAATCGCCAGACGGTCTCGGCCTCGGCCTCGGTCGTGGTGCATCCCGCATCGGTCTACCTCGGCATCAGGCCGGAGGGAGACGACTGGTTCTGGTCCGCGGGCAAGCCGGCGAGCCTCGGAGTGATCGCCGTGCGTCCCGGCGGCGAGCGGGTCGCGAAGGTGTCGGTCGAAGGCGTGGTGGTGCGGCGGGAGTGGCACCAGGTGCGCCGGGAGCGGGCCGGCTACGCGGAGCTGGTCGGTGAATGGGTGTCCGACACCGTGGCGCGCTGCACCGTCCTCACCGCCCCCGACCCGCGGCCCTGCCGGTTTACCCCACCGGCGGGCGGATCCTACATCGCCACGTTTCACGCGCGTGACGAGTCCGGCCGCGAGGCCCTGACCAGCGTGTATCGCTGGGCGGTCGGCGAGGACTGGGTACCGTGGAACGACGAGAGCCAGTTCAAGATGGACGTCGTGCCGGACCGCACCCGCTACTCGGTCGGCGATACGGCCACGGTGCTGTTCGCGTCGCCCTTCACCGGCGCCGAGGCGTGGATCACACTGGAGCGCGAGGGACTGCTGGAGCAGCGGCGCATCCGGATCGAAAGCGGAACCACCACGCTTTCGATTCCGATCACCGAGGCGCACGCACCCAACGTGTTCGTGTCGATCGTGGTGGCGCGGGGTCGGAGTGCCAGGCCGGGTCCACTCGACGATCCCGGCCGGCCCACCGTGCGGGTGGGCTACGCCGAGCTCCGGGTGACGCCGGAGCAGAAGCGGCTGACGGTTGCCGTGAGGCCGCTCGCACCCGAGTACCGGCCCGGCGACACGGCGCGGGTGGCGCTCGAGGTGCGCGACGCGGCGGGCAAGGGGCAGCGCAGCGAGGTCACGCTCTGGGCGGTGGACGAAGGCGTCCTCGCGCTCACCGGCTATCGCAGGCCCGATCCGCTCGACCTGCTCTATCGCCCGCGCGGGCTGGGCATGCGGTTGGCCAGCACCCTCACCACGGTCACACCCCAGGTGGCCGAGGGCGAGAAAGGCAAGCGCGCGCCGGGCGGTGGCGGCGGCGCGGAGGGCGCGGACATCCTCCGGAGCCGGTTCCAGGCCACCGCGTTCTTCCTCGGCTCACTGGTCACCAACGCGGAGGGCACCGGCGTCGCCGCTGCGCGGCTGCCGGACAATCTCACCACCTTCCGACTCATGGCTGTGGCGGTGACTGCCGGCGACCGCTATGGAAGCGGCCAGTCGTCTCTCCTCGTCACTCGGCCCCTGGTGGCCCGGCCGGCGTTGCCACGGTTCCTCCGCGAGGGAGATCGCTTCGCGGCGGGCGTCGTCTTGAATCGCAGGGATGCGGCAGCCGCGAAAGCCTCCGTCGAGGCGAAGCCGACCGGCGTCAAGCTCGGCGGGCCCCGCAAGCGCGAGGTCACGCTGGAGCCAGGGCGCGGCCGCGAGGTGCGGTTCGACTTCCTCACCGGCGCGGGCGACAGCGCGGGCCGGGTCGGCTTCCGGTTCGACGCGCGCTCGAACCAGGACCGCGACGCGGTGGCGCTCGAGCTACCGGTGAGGCCGGCCCATCACCCGCAGTCGTTCACGGTCGCAGGCGTGCTCCACGACTCGGCGACTGTCGAGCTGCGCTTGCCCGAGGACGTTGACCCCGCGCGCTCGACCCTTACGCTCGGCCTCGGTACCTCTCCGCTCGCCTTGATCCGCGGCGCGCGGCGGTGGTTCCGGCTGTACCCGTACTGGTGCAGCGAGCAGATCGCGAGCTCGGCGGAGCCGCTCCTGGCCCTGTATCGCGCCGGCCCCGAGTTGGGCGCCGATTCCACGCTGATACGGCGCGCGCGCCGCGATCTCCAGGACGTGATCGCGACCCTGGTGCGGCGGCAGCGTCCCGACGGCGGGATCGGCCTCTGGAGCGCCGCGGACTGGACCACGCCGTGGCTGAGCTCGTATGCCGGGGCTGTGCTGCTGGATGCGAAGAGTGCCGGCCTCGCGGTGGACGACTCGGTGCTCGCGCGCCTGGGCGAGTATCTCAGGCGATCCCTGGCCGAGCAGTGGCCGCTGGCGACCCCGGTGGCGGTGTGGTACGACAGCACCCGCGCGCGGCTGAGCGACCGGGTGATGGCGGTGGACTATCTGAGCCGCGCGGGACTGCGGGATCGGACGGTGGAGAACGAGCTCCTCCGACTGGCGCCCCAGCTCGAGTGGGAGGACCGGGTGCGCCTGGCTCACGTGCTGGCGCGAGCCGGCGACAGAAACGCTGCAATCGAGCTTCTCCGGCCCACCTGGGACTCGGTGCGGGTCGAGGGTCGCGCCGCCATCCTGCCCCAGGCCTCGCGGCGCCCCTTCTACTTCTACTCGCCGATCCGGCCGATGGCGTGGCTCTTGAGCGCGACACTCGCCGTCGATCCTTCCAACCGGCTGGTGGGGCCGATGGTGGAGACCCTGGTACAGCAGGGGCGCGGTGCCGGCTGGATCTGGAATACTCAGGACTTCGGCACCGCGGTGTCCGCTTTGGCCGACTACCAGCGGCGGCAGAAAGCGGGCGTGGTCGGGGGAGTGCGCGTATCGGCGGGTGGGAAGAAGCTCTTCGAGACCGCCACGCTGGGCACGGCCGGCGAGGAGCGGATCGGGCTCGATCGGCTCGGCGACGCAGCGCGCGGCGGCCGGCCGCTGCGGCTCTCGCTGACTACCGGGGTGTCCCGAGGCTCGCCGGTCTTCTACTTCCTGACGGCGACGGTGGCCCCGCGGCAGGCTCCGGTGCGCCCCGGCGATCGCGGGATCCAGGTGGAGCGCTGGTACGAGAGCTATGAGTCGGGCAAGCCCGTCACCGAGATCGCCGAAGGCGACCTGGTACGGGTGCGCCTCCGGATCTCCGTGCCCGCGGAGCGCCACTTCGTCATCCTGGACGACGCGCTGCCGGCCGGACTCGAGGCGGTGGATCTGAGCCTGCGCACCGCGGGCGGTGTGGCCGGCCCGGGTGCGGCCGATTCGAGCGCGGCCGAACCGCCCGCCGAAGGCGACCGCGGTGAGCTGCCCTGGGCGTACGGAAGCTGGGACGCGGGCTGGTGGACGCCTTTCGACCATCGGGAAATGCGCGACGAGCGGGTGGTCTTCTCCGCTACCCGACTCTGGCCCGGGAGCTATACCGCGACATACCTGGCCCGAGCCACCACGCCCGGCACCTTCGCGCGGCCTCCGGCCCACGCGGAAGAGATGTACAACCCGGCTGTGTTCGGCGAGAGCGACGGCGGTCTGTTCACGGTTCGGGCGGCCGGCCGATGAGTGCCCGGCGCCTGGCGATGGTGGGGGCCATAGTCAGCGCGGCGGTGCTGGGCTTTACGGCTGCCTGGATCGCTCGCCCGCTGCCGCCCGGGATGCTGAGCGGAGACACGGCGTCCCTCACCCTCGAGGATAGGTTCGGCCGCCTGCTCCGCACCACGCGGGCCGCCGACGGCAGCCGGGGCGGCTGGCTCCCGCTGGCCGAGATGGACGCGGACCTCGTCGCCGCGTTTCTGGCGGCGGAGGACCGGCGGTTTCATCGACATCACGGCGTGGATGCGCGCGCCGCGGCGCGCGCCGCCTGGTCCAACCTGCGCGCCCGCCGGATCGTGTCGGGCGGCTCGACCGTCACGATGCAGCTGGCCCGCATGCTGCGGCCGGTGCCGCGGACCTGGGGCGGCAAGGCGCGACAGGCGCTGTGGGCGATCCGCCTCGAGCGGCAGCTGGGCAAGCACGCCGTCCTGGAGCAGTATCTCAATCGCGTGCCGCTGGGGCAGGGCGCGGTCGGCGTGCAGGCCGCGGCGCGGCTCTACTTCGGGGTCGGGGCGGAAGACCTGAGCCTGGGCCAGGCCGCGCTGTTGGCGGGGCTTGCCCGCGCGCCGTCGAGCGACAATCCGCTGGTCTCACCATCGCGCGCCCGGGCGCGGCAATCCCAGACGTTGGACCGTCTGGTCGCCCTCGGGTTCGTGAGCGCCTCGGAGGCGCGGCGGGCCGAGAGCGAGCCGCTGCGGGAACCACGGCGTTCCGGCTCGTTCCGGGCACCGCATTTCACCACCCGGGTGCTGAGCTGGGCCGACCGCCAGGGTCTTCGACAGGGAACGGTGCGCACGTCCCTCGATCTCTCGCTTCAGGAGGAGGTCGAGCGCGAGGTCCGCCACGCGGTCGAGACACTCGCCCATCGCGGCGCCAGGCACGCGGCCGCGGTGGTGCTGGACAACGACCATGGCGAGATCCTGGCCTGGGCCGGCTCACCCGACTTCTGGGCCGACACCTCCGGGCAGGTGGACATGGTGGTCAGCCCGCGGCAACCCGGGTCCGCGCTCAAGCCATTCCTCTACGCGCTCGCGTTCGACCGCGGGACCACTCCCGCGACCGTGTTGCCCGACATCGCGCGGGTCTATCAGACCGGCACCGGCCCCTATCGTCCCCGGAACTACGACCGACGCTTTCACGGACCGGTGCGGGCCCGGGAAGCCCTGGCGAGCTCGTACAACGTCCCCGCCGTCGAGCTGGCCAGCCGCCTGGGCGTCGGCAGTCTGCTGCATGTGCTCCGGGGCGCAGGGTTCACCTCGCTGGGTCGCACCGCCGATCACTACGGCCTCGGTCTGGCGCTCGGCAACGGTGACATCACCCTGCTCGAGCTGGCGAACGGATACCGCGGCCTCGCCAACCTGGGGGTGTGGCGCCCGTACTCCTGGCGTGCCGGCTCGCCCGACTCGCCGTCCCAGCCCGGTCGACGCTTCGCCTCGGCTCGGTCCGCCGCGCTGGTGCTGGACATCCTGGCCGATCCGGTGGCCCGCATCCCGGGCTTCGGGATCGAGAGCGCGCTCGACTTCCGCTTCCAGGTCGCCGCCAAGACCGGAACCAGCCGCCACTTCACCGACAACTGGGCGGTGGGCGCGACCGGTGGGTTCACGGTCGCGGTGTGGGTCGGCAATTTCAGCGGCAGGCCGATGGACGGCGTGAGCGGAGTGAGCGGTGCGGGTCCCCTGCTGCACCGCGTGGTCCTCGCGACGGCGCGGCGCTATCCGGTGGGGGCGTTGCCCAGTCCGCGGTCGGCTGGTGCGGTGGCCGCGCGCGTATGCCGACTCTCGGGTGCTCGTCCCGGCCCCGGTTGCCCCACCGCCAGCGAGTGGTTCGCCCCGGGTCACGCCCCGACCGACACCTGCCGTTGGCACGACAGCGAGGGAGGAGTCCGGCTCCCGGTGGAGTACGCCGAGTGGATGGAGCGCGCGGAGCCGCCGGAGGCTCCGCCGCCGATTTCCAACCCGTCGCCCGCGACCAGCTTGGAGGAGTTCCGCGTCGTCTCGCCGAATGAGGGAGACGTGTACCGGATGCCGCCGGGTGTGGAGGCTCGCTACGCGACTGTCGCCCTGAGAGCCGCTGGGGGACCAGGAGGAGCATTGGTGCGCTGGACAGTGGACGGCTCCCCCTTTCGCGAGTCCCGTTGGCCGCTCCAGCCCGGCCGTCATCGTTTTCAGGCCGTCTCGTCCGCCGGCGATTCGGCGGAAGTGACGGTCAGCGTGGAATGATTGGGCTACATTGCGGAAGGCGGGCACGGAGGCCGCGAAGCCTTGGTACCGGAGACTCCGGATGCACACGACGTTGACTACCAGACGCCTCGGCTCCACCGACATGGAGATCACCACCGTCGGATTCGGTGCGTGGGCCATCGGTGGGGGAGGCTGGGCCTTCGGCTGGGGGCCGCAGGACGACGCCCAATCCATCGCCACGATACGCCATGCGGCCGAGCGGGGCATCAACTGGATCGACACGGCCGCGGTGTATGGGCTCGGCCACTCGGAGGAGGTGGTGCGGCGTGCGCTGGCGGAGATGCCGGCCGACGAACGGCCTTACATCTTCACCAAGTGTGGGCTGGTGTGGGATGAGAACGACCGGATGGCCTCGCCCCGGCAGGTGCTGCGGCCGGAGTCGATCCGTCGTGAGTGCGAGGCCTCGCTGCGCCGGCTCGGCGTAGATCGCATCGACCTGTATCAGTTCCACTGGCCCGACGAGACCGGTACGCCGGTCGAGGATAGTTGGGCCGAGATGGCCCGCCTGGTCGAGGCGGGGCAGGTGCGGGCCGCAGGAGTGTCGAACTTCGACGTCCGCCTTCTCGAGCGCTGCGAATCGATCCGGCACGTCGACTCGCTTCAGCCGCCGTTCTCGCTGATCCGCCGCCGCGCCGCGGAGGCGGAGATCCCCTGGTGCGCCGCGCACGACGCCGGGGTCATCGTGTACAGTCCGATGCAGTCGGGACTGCTCACCGACCGCTTCACCGAGGAGCGGGTGCAGGCCTTCCCGGAGGACGACTGGCGCCGTCGCTCGAACGACTTCCTTCGCCCCAAGCTCGGCCGCAATCTCGCGCTCCGCGACGGGCTGCGTCCCATCGCCCAGCGGCACGAGACTACCGTCGCCGGCGTCGCCATCGCCTGGACCCTGGCGTGGTCCGGGGTCACCGGCGCCATCGTCGGCGCTCGCACCCCGGAGCAGGTGGACGGCTGGATCGACGCCGGCTCCATCGAGCTCACCCGGGAAGACCTGGATGAAATCGGCCGGCTGATACGGACGACGGGGGCCGGCTCGGGTCCGTCGCTCCCGAGGTGAGAGCATGCGCATCCATCACGTGACCGCGATCGCGGGCGAGCCCCAGCGGAACCTCGATTTCTACGCCGGTCTGCTGGGAATGCGACTGGTGAAACTCACCGTCAATTACGACGATCCCGGTACGTACCACTTCTATTACGGCGACGAGCTGGGGCGGCCCGGCACGTTGCTCACCTTTTTCCCCTGGCCCGGCTCGCGTCCCGGACGTCAGGGCACCGGCCAGATCAACGGGGTCGCGTTGGCCATTCCCCAGGGCTCGCTGGGATACTGGGTCGAGCGGCTCCTTTCGCTCGGCGTGACGTTCGAGGGCCCCACCCGCCGGTTCGGCGAGCAGGTGCTCGCCTTGGCGGACCCGGACGGCCTCATGCTCGAGCTGGTGGCCACCCCGCGGGTGGCCGGCCTGCAGGGCTGGCCAGAGGGCTCCTTGCCGGCCGAGCACGCCATTCGCGGCGTGCACGGGGTGACGATCTGGGAGGACGGCGACGCCGGCTCTGCGGACTTTCTGACCGACACCATCGGCTACGCGATCCGGGAAGAAGCGGAGAACCGCATTCGCCTGGAGTCCGGCAGCGATGGGCTCGGCACGGTCGTCGAGCTGCGCCGCGCGCCGGGATTCTGGCGGGGCGGGGATGGCGCCGGGACCGTGCACCACGTCGCCTTCCGCGCGCCGGACGAGGCGGAGCAGGTGGAGCGCCAACGAAAGCTGCGCGACATGGGCGTCCACGTGACCGATGTCAGGGACCGGACCTACTTCCGCTCCATCTATTTCCGCGAACCGGGCGGGGTGCTGTTCGAGATCGCGACCGACGGGCCCGGCTTCACGGTGGACGAGAGTCCGGCGGAGCTGGGCACCGCGCTCAAACTGCCGGCTCGACTCGAGAACATGCGGCAGCGTCTGGAAGTGTCGCTGCCACCATTGCACCCACCACATACCGAAGCGGTCGGAGGCTAGGTGGCCGGGACAGACTTGGGATTCGTGCATCGCTTCATTCCCGGCGCCCCGGACAAGCCGGTGCTGCTCCTGCTTCACGGGACCGGGGGAGACGAGAATGACCTCCTGCCGCTGGGCGAAATGCTGCTCCCCGGCGCCGCGCGGCTGAGCCCACGCGGGAAGGTGCTGGAGAACGGCATGCCACGCTTCTTCCGGCGCCTCGCGGAAGGCGTGTTCGACCTCGACGATCTGCAACAGCGCACGCACGAGCTTGCCGATTTCGTCGAGGGCGCTCGCGAGGCGTACGACCTGGGGGACCGCCGCCCCGTCGCGGTGGGCTTCTCCAACGGCGCGAACATCGCGGCCGCCATGCTCTTGCTGCGACCGGGGGTGGTCGGCGGCGCCCTGCTGATTCGGCCCATGGTGCCGCTGGTGCCGGACGTCCTGCCCGATCTCCGCGGTGTCCCGGTCCAGATCAACGCCGGCCAGGTGGATCCGATGGTGCCCGGGCCACAGAGCGAGGCGCTCGCGAAACTGCTCCGGGATGCGGGGGCCTCGGTGGAGTTCCGGTGGATCGCCGGTGGGCACGCGCTCACCCGGGAGGACCTCGACGTTGGCAAGGCGTGGTTCGGGGTTTCTTCTCTTTCGCGTGCCGCCGGGGGGCGGCAACTGTAGGCACGGCACCGTTATCGAACGCTCACCCGGGCGCTGGCGCCGCCCCAGCCAACCACCCGCCGGCCGCGCCAGCAAGGGCCGGTTCGCGCAGACGAGGGGATATGTGATGCTTCCTGCCGCCCTTGAGCAGGAGCGCCTGCTGATCGCAGAGCGCCTCCTCAGCGAGATCGAGCGCCGTCACGGCCTACCCCATCCCAGAAAACGAGACATTCACCCCGTCATCACCGATCGCTTTCTCGCCGCCTATCTCCCGGAGGCCAGGGAGGGCGAACCGGCGCCACTCGCGCTCGAGTACGCCTTCGCCCCCAGCCTCAAGGACGCATTGCGCCTGTTGCAGGAGGTAGTGAGCGAGACGGCCGAGGGCCAGGGCGCCGCGCTCTACGTCCACGATCTTCATACCGTCGTCACCGCCGAGGTGCCGCAACTGCATTAGAGCTGTCGGCTCTGCGCCATCAGCTATCAGAAGCACACCGGGTCCGTCCCGGTGTGCTTCTTCGCCGATAGCCGATAGCCGACCGCCTTCGGCCCCTTGCCCCGCCGGTCGTTTCTTGCATATTCATGCATTATGCAGAACCGCACAGTCGCGCTCGCCTTCTCCGGCGGCCTGGACACCTCGTACTGCGTCCCCCGGCTGACGGAGGCTGGCTGGAGCGTGCAGACCGTCTATGTGGACACCGGCGGTACCAGCCCCACCGACCGCGCCGCCATCCGGCGGCAGGCGGAGGCGGTGGGCGCCGCCGCCCATCACGAGGTGGACGCCCGCGACCGGGTCTTCCAGCGCTTCGTCCGCTTCCTCATCCAGGGCAACGTGCTCCGGGGCGAGGTGTACCCGTTGAGCGTGGCGGCGGAGCGCACCCAGCAGGTCCTGTCGGTCGTCGAGGTGGCGCGGGCGATCGGCGCCGCCGCGGTGGCCCACGGCTCCACCGGCGCCGGCAACGACCAGGTCCGCTTCGACGTCGCACTCCGGGTGCTCGCCCCCGAACTGGCGATCGTGACCCCGATCCGGGACGGCGGAGTCCGGCGGGAGCAGGCCATCGCGTATCTGGAGCGGCACGGCCTGCCGGTCCCGGGGCGCGCGGGCAGCTACAGCATCAACCGGGGGCTCTGGGGCACCACTTGGGGCGGCGGGTGGACCCACGATACCTGGGCCGGCCCGCCGGCGGAGCTGCTGGATGCGCCCGCGGACGCTCCGGCGCCGGCCGACGTCGTCCTCGGCTGGGACCAGGGACTGCCGGTCTCGCTCGACGGCGTGCCGCTCGAGGGACCGTCCCTGGTCGCCCGCCTGGGGGAGCTGACCGATGCCTACGGCATCGGCCGCGGCATCCACGTCGGGGAAACCGCCCTCGGCATCAAGGGAAGGATCGGCTTCGAGGCGGGCGCGGCGCTGGTGCTGATCGGCGCGCATCGCGAGCTGGAGAAGCTGGTGCTCACCCGATGGCAGACCTTCTGGAAGGACCAGCTCGGCCGCTTCTACGGAGACCGGCTGCACGAGGGCCACTACTTCGACCCTGCCCTCCGCGACATCGAGGCGCTGATCACCAGCTCCCAGTCGAGGGTCACCGGGGAGACCCGCGTCCGGCTGGCCCCCGGTCGCTTCCAGGTCGTCGGCACCCGCAGCCCGCACTCCATGATGGATACTTCCATCGCGACCTACGGGGAGGAGAACCGGCTCTGGTCGGGGGATGAGGCTCGCGCGTTTGCCAGGGTGTCGGCGGTGCCGTCACTGCTCGCTGCGCGGGCTGCCGGTGATGGGCCGGGCTCCTAGTTGATTCACCACAGAGCCACAGAGGGCACGGAGATGAGATGGTCGTAACCACACGAGTACGCCTGGACCGGATCGCCTCCGCGACCCGCAATGCAGGCCTGTCGCCCGAGGTGATCGTGGGCGACCAGATCGTCTCGGCGGAGGGCTACGTGCTCGCGGTCCGGATCCTGGAGGATAAGTCCACCTACAACACGGTCGAGGACGTCACCGGCCGGATGCTCTCGCTCCGCGCCGGCGATGTGCTGGCGGGCGTGCTCGGCACACGGCGCGCGCTGCGCGGCTACGCGGGGGCGGTGCCTCCCCACCTCGCGGTCGGCGACACCGTGGAGGTGCTCAACCTCGGCGGAATTCTCGGCCGCTGCACCTCGGTGAACCCTGAGATCGGACCCCCGTTCCGAGCCGAGGTGCTGGGCGCGGTGCTCGCGTTTCCCGAGCTGGGTGACCGGGTCGGGCGTCCCGCGCACATCCGCGACCGTGCCGTGCCTCCCGCGGCCGTGCTCGAGAGCCAGGTGCCCGTGGTCTACGTGGCCGGCACCTGCATGAACGCGGGCAAGACCGTCGCCGCCACCGAGCTGGTGCGCGGCCTCGCGCGTGGCGGCCTTCGGGTCGCGGGTGCCAAGCTCACCGGCGTCTCGCTCATGCGGGACGCGCTGTCCATGCTCGATGCCGGCGCAGCAGCGGCGCTCACCTTCAACGACGTGGGCATCGCGAGCACCCACGCGGGCGTCACGGTCTCGACCGCGAAAGGCATCTTCAACCGGCTGGCGGCCAGCCGCCCCGACGTCATCGTGGCCGAGCTGGGTGACGGGATTCTCGGTGAGTATGGGGTGCAGGACATTCTGCGGGATGCCGAGCTGACCTCGGTCGGGGCGGCGTACGTGATGGCCGCTCCCGATCCGGTAGCCTGCTGGGGCGCGGTCGAGCTGATGCGGCGCGAGTTCGGGCTGCCCATCACGGCGATCACCGGACCAGCCACCGACAACGAGGTGGGGCAGGTGTACATCACCGGGAGTCTCGGCCTGCCGGCCCACAATGCCCGCCGCGACGCGCCCGGCCTCATCGGCGCCGTTCGGACCTCGCTCGCCCGATGGTCAGAGAGGTACGAGGGCCTCGTCGCGGCAGCGGTCTCATGAACGTCGCGGTCGTCGGGGCCGCCGGATATGCCGGCGGCGAGCTGTTGCGTCTCCTGTACCAGCATCCCGAGGTGCGCGAGGTCGTGGCCACCAGCCGGAGCCGTGGGGGCGCTTCGGTGGCCGACACTCATCCCGCGCTCGCCACGGTCACCGACGCACGCTTCTCCACCGCGGAGCCGGGCGAGATCGCGCGGGGCCGAGACGCCGTCTTTCTCTGCCTGGAGCACGGGGAGTCGTCGCGCATCGCAGGTGAGGTGTTCGCCGCGCAGCCCGGGCTGGTCGTGGATCTCGCGGCCGACTTCCGGGTGCGGAGCCGCTCGCTCTACGAGCGCTACTACGGAAGCCACACTGCTCCCGAGCTGCTTCCCCGCTTCTGCTATGGTCTTGCCGACGTGGTGGGTGCGGGCCTCCGCGGCGTGGGTGCCATCGCCGCGCCCGGCTGCTTCGCCACCGCCGCCCAACTGGCGCTCTACCCGCTGGCTCGAGCCGGACTGGACGTGGCCCCATCGCTCTTCGCCGTCACCGGCTCCAGCGGCGCCGGCGTCCAGCCAAGACCCACGACCCACCATCCGATGCGAGCCCACAACCTGTTCGCCTATTCGGTACTGGGACACCGGCACGAGGCCGAGGTGCTCCAGTCATGGCGCGAATGGGTCGGCCGGCCCGATGCCACCGCACGACTCATGACCCACTCGGGACCATTCGTCCGCGGCATCTACCTCACGCTGCACGCCAGACTTCCGAAGGCGAGTGCGATCGGCACCACCACCGGAGCGGCCTGGTTCCACGCGGCGTATGCGGGCCGCCCCTTCGTCCGGTTGCTGGACGCGCCGCCCGAGCTGACGCACGCGGTGGGCACGAACTACGCATTGATCCATGCGGCGGCCAGCGAGGATGGCACCGAGCTGCAGGTCATGGTCGCGATCGACAACCTGGTGAAGGGAGCCGGCGGCCAGGCGATTCAGGCGATGAACCTCGCCCTCGGCATGGAGGAGGAGGCGGGATTGCGGGGGGGAGGGATGTTTCCGTGCTGAAAGGAAAGGCGCTTGGGGCCGACCGTCGGTCGGCCCTCCTCCCGGTGTACGCCCCGTTCCCGATTCGTCCCGTGAGCGGCCACGGCTCCTGGCTGGTGGACGAGGACGGGAACGAGTGGCTCGATGCCTACGGCGGCCATGCCGTAGCCTCGACCGGTCATTCCCATCCCCACGTGGTCCGGGGGATCGCGGAACAGGCCGCCACGCTGCTGTTCTACTCGACCGCGGTGCCGAACCCACTTCGGGAGCGGCTGGCAGAGCGCCTCGCGACGCTCTGCCCCGAGCCACTCGGCCGAGTGTTCTTCTGCAATTCGGGCGCGGAGGCGAACGAGAACGCCTTACACCTTGCCCGAAAGTTCACCGGCCGCACTCGGGTAGTTTCGGTGCTCGGCGGATGGCACGGACGGACGGCGGCCACTCTCGCCTGCACCGACGGCGCTCGATACGAGGAGGCGGCCGCCCGAAGCGGCATTCCCCTCTCCGAGCGGGTACCGGCTGATGACGTGGCCGCGCTGGAAAGGGCGGTGGACGGGAACGTCGCCGCGGTGATCCTGGAGCCGGTACAGGGCCTCTCCGGCGCGCGGGACCTGAGCCGCGAGTACCTCGTCGCCGCCCGCCGGTTCTGCGACGCTCACGGCGCCGCGCTGATCTTCGACGAGGTCCAGTGTGGAGTTGGCCGCTGCGGCGCCTTCAGCGCCGCGGAGGCCGTAGGCGTCGTGCCCGACGTACTGACGTTTGCCAAGGGGCTCGCCTCGGGTCTCCCCATCGGCGCCGTCATCGCGACGCCGGCGATCACCGCCACCATCACCACCGGTGACCTGGGGAGTACCTTCGGCGGTGGCCCGGTGCCTTGTGCCGCCGCGCTGGCCACGCTCGACGTGATCGAGGGCGAGGACCTGGTGGGGAATGCCATCCGGATCGGCGAGCGCCTGGCACGAGGCGCTCGAGCGCTCGGCATTCGCCGGGTGAGCGGGCGCGGACTGCTGCTCGGTCTACATCTGGCGCGGCCGGCGGCCGAGGTCCAGCGTGCGCTCTTTGGACGCAGAATCATCACCGGTACGGCCTCGGATCCCGAAGTCCTTCGGCTGCTGCCACCGCTGTCGTTCTCCGAGGACGAGGCCGACCTGTTCCTGGCCGGACTGAAGGAGGTGCTCGCGTGACCAAGCGTGACTTCCTGGCGTTGGAGGACTGGTCGCCGGAAGCGATCGACGCGCTGCTCGCTCTGGCCGCGCGGGTGAAGCGGGGCGAGATCACCGGTGGGCTGGAGCGGAAGGTGCTCGCCATGGTCTTCATGGACCCCAGCCTGCGGACCCGCACCAGCTTCGAGACCGCGATGTTCCTGCACGGCGGCCATGCCGTGGTGCTCGAGCCCGGCCGCGGCAGCTGGGCCCTGGAGACCGAGCCCGGCGCGGTGATGGACCGCGACAGCGTCGAGCACATCGTGGACGCCGCCCGGGTGCTCGGGCGCTACGCCGATGCGGTCGGCGTGCGCTCCTTCCCCCGGGGCCGCGACTGGTCCGCGGCGAGGGAGGACGCCGTCATCCGGAGCTTCGCGCGTCACTGCGAGAAGCCGGTCATCAACCTGGAGTCGGCTCGCCGTCATCCCTGCCAGGCGCTGGCCGACGCCATGACCCTGCGGGAAAAGCTGGGCGAGACTTCGGGCAAGCGCTTCGTGCTGACCTGGGCGTGGCATCCGAAGGCGCTGCCCACGGCGGTGCCGGCCAGCGCGGCACTCGCCGCGGCGAGCCTCGGCATGGAGATCGTGATCGCGCGGCCGCCGGGCTTCGAGCTGGATCCCGAGGATACCGCGTTGATCCGCCGGATCGCGCAGCAGTCGGGCGGCGAGTTCGT
>DATBJH010000024.1:0-25583 GCA_036556505.1 Gemmatimonadales bacterium | reverse complement strand
AGATCCCTCGCTGCGCCCGGGATGACGGGAGCTAGGGGTAGAGTCGGTGGATCTGCCGCGGAAAGGCGATCGCCTCCCGGATATGCTGGATGCCGCAGATCCAGGCGACCGTCCGCTCGATGCCGAGTCCGAACCCCGAGTGCACGAACGTGCCGTAGCGCCGGAGATCGAGGTACCAGCGGTATGCCTCCGGATCGAGGGCCTGCTCGCGGATCCGGGCGACTAGCTTGTCGTAGTCGTCCTCCCGCTGCGAGCCGCCGATGATCTCGCCGTAACCTTCGGGCGCCAGGCAGTCGTTGTTCAGTACCGTTCGCGGGTCCTCGGGGTTCTCCTTCATGTAGAAGGCCTTTACCTGCCGGGGGTAGTTGTAGACCAAAACCGGCCGGTCGTACTCCTTCGCGAGGAGGGTCTCATCGTCGCCCCCGAGGTCGGAGCCCCAGGCGATGTCGGACCCGAGCTGGCTCAGCTTCGCGACGGCGGCGGTGTAGGAGATCCGCGGAAATGGCGCGGTGACCCGTTCCAGCGCCGCGACGTCCCGCTCCAGCTCCTTCAGCTCCTCTTGGCGCCGCTCGAGAGCGCGGGCCACGATGTAGGAGACGAAGGACTCCTGCAGCCGCATGTTGGCATCCGAGTCGTTGAACGCGACCTCCGGCTCCACCATCCAGAACTCCGTCAGATGGCGGCGGGTCTTCGACTTCTCGGCGCGGAAGGTAGGGCCGAAACAGTAGACCTTGCCCAGCGCGGCGGCCGCAGCCTCGACATAGAGCTGGCCGGTCTGCGCCAGGTAGGCCTTGCCCAGGTCGAAGTAGTCGGTCGCGAACAGGTTTCCGGCCTCCTCTCCGATCGCCCCCGTGAGAATCGGCGTATCCACCAGGGTGAACCCTTCCTGGTGGAAGTAGTCCCGGATCGCCTGCTCGACCTCGTGGCGGACCCGGGCGATGGCGACCTGGCGCCGGGTCCGGAGCCACAGGTGTCTATGCTCGAAGAGGAAAGTCGTCCCATGCTCCTTGGGGGTGATCGGGTAGTCGTGGCTGGGCCCCAGGATCTCGAGGTCGGTCACCGCCATCTCGTACCCGCCCGGAGATCGCGGCTCCTCTCGCACCACCCCGGTCAACGCCACACTGGTCTCCTGCGTCAGCGTGCCGAACGCTGCCCAGACGGCCTCGGAGACCTCCTTCTTGGACAGGACGCCTTGCATCACACCGGACCCGTCCCGTATAACCACGAACGCGATCTTCCCGCTCGACCGGGTCGTAACGACCCAGCCGCGCAGCGTGACGGTCGAGCCGACGTGTGCGCGGAGCTCGCTGATCTGGACCGACGCCATGCCTCGTCCGTCTAGGGGGAAAGGGTGATGCGCGGAGCGTTCAGTCTAGTCCTGCTCCTGGGGGGCGTCAACGCGGCTTGCGTCGGCTACCGGCCTCCGCCGGAGACGAAGGTCCAGACCGGTCCCGTGTCCGGCGATGCGCCTACGCAGGTCTGGGCCGTGCGAACGGGGCGACGTCTCACCGGGCGGGTCGAGCTGAAGGACGGCCAGCTGTACGGCGCTGGTGTGGACCGCAAGGTCTACGCGGTCGATCTGGCGACCGGCGAGGTCCGGTGGTCGAGCCGGCTCTCCGGTCTGGTTGCCGGCGGCGTCCTGGTGTCCGGCGACACCCTGTTCGTCGCCAGCTCGCGGCCCGAGGGCCGGGTGTACGCGCTCGATCGGTCCACCGGCCAGCGGATCTGGCGGGCCAAGACCGGACCGGTCGGTGCCCCGCTCGCGCTGGTGGACGGCACGCTTCTGGTGCCCGCGCAACGCACCCAGCTGCTGGGCCTCAATCCGGTTGACGGCGCGTTCCGCTGGCGACGGCGCATGGGAATGGCCAGGATCGCCCCCCTGAGCGTGGGCCGGGGCGCCGTGGTGGTGGCGACGGTGGATTCCCTGTACCGGGTGCTGGCGGCGGACGGCGAGATCACGCATCGCGTTCGCTCGCCGGGCACGATCGTGTCACCGTGGCTGGTGCACCGGGGTCTCCTGGTGGCGGGCACCACCGATTCGCAGGTCGTCGCCGTGTCTCCCGCGGACCTCAAGACCCGATGGAGCGCCAAGGTGGACGCGCCCGTTCTGGGGTCTCCGGCGGCGCTGGGTGACACGCTGTACGTCGCGAGCAGACGGGGGACGCTGTTCCGACTTGCACCCGGCAACCTGCCCGTGCCGGAGCGGGTGGTCGAACTTGATTGGCCCGTCACCGCCCCCCTCACGGCGGTCGACGGCGACCTCCTGCTCGGTGGCGCCGACGGCATGCTGCGGGCGTTGCGTCCGGACGGCACCGAAGCGTGGCGCATCCAGCTCTGGAGTCCGGTCGAGCTGAGCCCGGTCGCCCTGGATGACGGGATCCTCGCCTTCGGCGGCAATGGCGACCTTCACCGGTACCGGCAATGAGTCGCAGGCACGCTCGACCCCCCAAGGCTCGCGCGCGCGTGCTCGCGCTCGCAGTCCTGCTCGCGCTGCTCCTGCCCGGTTCGGCCGCGGCGCAGGAAGGCAGCCCGCTCACCAGGTATGGCAAGTGGGTGCTGGCCGCCGGCGCCGTCACCATGAATCTGCTCGCGGCCCAGGCTCACAATCGGGCCGACCGCGCCTTCGACACGATCGAAGACGCGTGTTTCATCGACTCGACCCGCTGTATTGTCGGGGAGAACGGGGCCTACGCCGATCCGGCGATGGAAGAGCTCTACCAGACGTCGCTGGATTACGACCGCGAGGCACGCCGCTGGCTCATCGCGGGCGAGACCGCCCTGGTCGGCGCCACCGCCCTCTTCGTGCTGGAGCTCACCCGCAAGACCCACAAGCCCGACAACATTCCCTTCGAGCCCGAGATCCGGAGTCTGCGGCAGGCGACGGGGGTAGGGGTTCGGGTGGCGTGGTAGGCGGACAGCCGGTCCGAAGTTTCCTGTCATCCCGAGGAGCGCAGCGACGAGGGACCTACTCACCTGAGCTCCGATGCCCGCCGGGAAGGTCCCTCGCTTCGCTCGGGTGACAGAGTATGCTCGGTCCGCCCGTCCCCCTACCCCACCCTGAACAGCTCCACCGCCCGCGGATAGCGCGACACCGCCCGCTCGCGCAGCGGCTGGTACTCGGCTCGCTGCAGCGCCGGGTCGGTGGCGATCAGGCGTTTGGCCAGGTCTCGGGCCTGTGAGAGCAGGTCTTCGTCCACCGGGAGCCGCGCGTGGCGGAGCTCGACGCCGCCGGACTGCCGCGCGCCGATCAGGTCGCCCATGCCCCGCTCCTGCAGGTCCAGCTCGGCGATCCGGAAGCCGTCCTGGGTGGCCGCGAACGCCCGCAGGCGATCGAATCCCGGCCCATCGCCCAGGAGCACGCAGTAGCTCTCCTCGGCGCCGCGGCCGATTCGGCCGCGGAGCTGGTGCAGCTGCGCCAGACCGAATCGCTCGGGGTGCTCCACCAGCATCACCGTGGCGTTGGGGACGTCGATGCCGACTTCGATCACCGTGGTGGCGACCAAGACGTGGATGGCGCCGGCGCGGAAGCGGCGCATGGTATCGTCCCGCTCGTCGGCCTTGAGCCGCCCATGGACCAAGCCGACCTCCAGGTCGGGCCAGCGCCCCGCCAGGGTCTGGGCCATCGTCGTAGCCGCACGAAGGTCGGCCCGCTCCGACTCCTCGATTACGGGGAGCACCACGTAGGCCTGTCGTCCGCGCTCGCACTCCTGGCGGACGAAGTCCATCACCTTCTCCCGCTGATTCGGCCCTCGCAGGGCCGTGCGCACCGTTCCGCGGCCAGGTGGCCGCTCCTTCAGCGTGGAGACGTCGAGGTCCCCGTAGAGCGTCAGCGCGAGGGATCGCGGAATCGGCGTCGCCGTGAGGAGCAGCACGTCCGGCGCTGCTCCCTTGCCGATCAGTGCCGCCCGCTGCTCCACGCCGAACCGGTGCTGCTCGTCGATCACCACCAGGCCCAGCCTGCGGAACGAGACGCTCTCCTGCATCAGCGCGTGGGTACCCACCGCGATGCCCGCCTCCCCGCTCGCGAGCCGGGCGCGGATCGCCGACTTCTCCACCCCGCTCTGCCGGCCCAGCAGAACCTCCGGACGCATGGCCAGCGGCTCGAGCAGTTGGCGCAGCGTCGCGGCGTGCTGCTCGGCCAGCAACTCGGTGGGCGCCATCAGGGCCGCCTGGAAATCGTTCTCGACCGCCAGCAACATCGCGAACAGCGCCACCACCGTCTTGCCGGTGCCGACGTCGCCCATCAGCAGGCGATGCATGCGGTCCGGCGCCGTCATATCGGCCGTGATCTCCTTCAGGGCCCGCTGCTGGTCTCCGGTGAGGTCCCAGGGGAGGCTCTGCTTCAGGCGCGTGGTCAGGTGGCGCCGGACCTCGAACGCCACGCCCCCGCGCTGGCGCTTGGCCACGGCACGGGCGCGGATCAGCATCAGCTGGAGGTCGAGCAGCTCGTCGAAAGCGAGGCGGCGACGCCCTTGCTCCGCCTCGTCGGCCGAGGATGGGCGATGGACGGCATGGAGGGCGTCAGCCAGCGGGGAAAGCCCCGCGGCCTGGCGGAGGGCATCGGGGAGTGGATCCTCGGAGCGCGCGATCAGCGCGTCGAGGTGGCGGTCGATCAGGGACCGGATGACCCGGTGACTGAGTCCCTCCGTGGCGGGATAGACCGGGAGGACCTTCCCGGCGGCCAGCGGATCGGCCTCACCGTCGGTCTCGGAGAGAATCACGTATTCCCGAGGCGCGAGCTGGCGGCCGTGGTAGAACCGCACGGGACCGGAGACCAGCAGCGTCTGCCCTACGGCGATGGTGCGGTCGAGAAAGGCTTGGCCCGGCCAGACGCACTCGAGCACGCCGCTGTCGTCGCGCAGGACCGCGTGGAAGATGCGAAGTCCGCGCCGGGTCGGCAGCACGCCCTTGGCGACCACCCGGCCCACACAAGCCACCTCCTGGCCGATCTCCGCCCGAACGAGCGGGGTGACGCTGGAGGCGTCCACATAGCGGTGGGGGAGATGCCACAGGAGATCCCGCGCGCTCCGGATGCCCAGCCGCTCCAGCTGCTCGGCACGGCGCTCACCGATCCCCTTGAGGAACTTGACCGGCATGTCGAGCCGCACGGCGCCCGACTCGCGATGTCCGGTGGTGGGGGAGCTGCTCATTGGATCGTTAGTGGGCTTGATGCTGCGCTCGTGACGGCCCTTCCCCAGATCACCAGCCTACGCGGAGCCGGTGAGAAGGTGCTCGGCGTACTTCTGAGGATCGAACGGCTCCAAGTCCTCCAGCGACTCCCCGACCCCGATGAACCTGATCGGCAGGCCGAGCTCCCGCCGAAGGGCGGTGACGGCACCACCCCGCGCGCTGCCGTCGAGCTTGGTGACGACGATACCGGTCGGGGTGACCGCCTCCGCAAAGAGGCGCCCCTGCTGGATCGCGTTCTGGCCCACCGTCCCGTCCAGGACCAGCAACGTCTCGTGGGGCGCGCCGGGCAGCCTCCGGCCGATGACCCGCACCACCTTGCGCAGCTCGTCCATCAGCCCCTCCTGCGTGTGCAGGCGGCCGGCGGTGTCCACCACGACCGTATCGAGGCCGCGGGACACTGCGGCATCGATCGCGTCGAAGGCGACCGCCGCCGGATCGCCACCGGGGGCTCCGGACACGCAGGGCACGCCCAGCCGCTCCGCCCACACCTGGAGCTGACTGATGGCACCGGCACGATAAGTGTCGGCCGCCGCGAGCATGACCTGTCGTCCTTCGCGCTGGAGCAGGCGGGCGAGCTTCGCGGCCGTGGTGGTCTTGCCGGTGCCATTGACACCGACCAGCAGGATGACCGTTGGGACGCCAGGGCTGCGTGCCAGGGCGCCGGGATTCTCCAAGCCGTCCAGCAGGGCGGCCAGCCGGCCCTCGAGCGCGCGGCGGAGATCGTCTTCCGTCTTGAGCTTGCCCTTGCGCACTTCGTCTTCGAGCGCCTGGGTGAGCTCGATGGTTGCAGGCACGCCGAAATCCGCCTCGATCAGCACCCGCTCCATCCGCTCGAGGTCGTCCGCGTTGAGCCCGCGCATGAGCGCACCGACATCGGTGAGCGCGAAGCGCTTGATGCGGGCCCAGAGCCCCTCGTTCCGATCTCTCATCCTCTCGTCGGCCATGCTGAATCCTAACACCTCTCTAGCGCAGTCCGAGGCGCCGCCGCGCGAGCCACTCCACCGACAGCGCAACAATCGCGATGGCGAAGAGCCACAGCCAGTCTCGTGCGGCAGTGCGGCCCGGGGGAAGGCCCGCGCGCGCCGTCCTGGCCTTGAGGGTCACCGGTGAGGGCAGCAGCTCGTCCGAATACTCCTCCACCGCGACGATGCCCCCACCACCCCCAGCCAGGCGGTAACGGTACTCGCCCGGCGGCAGCCTGACCTGGGCGCGGCCGGCGCCGTCGAAGCGCAGCGTATCGGTGCGGGTGCCGCCGTCGCCGGGGCCGGACCAGACGACCGGGGTCGCGACCGCGGGCCCCGCCCCGGTCCACTGGAACAGGAGGGGCCGTCCGTTCTGCACCACCGGCCGAACGGGAGCGGCCACGCCGCGCACGGTGTCCACGCCCGCCAGCAGCCAGCTCGCGGTCGTGGCCACCCAGGTGCGATAGCTCTGCTCGCTGGAGCCTCCGCGAAAGGCCCAGCGCCACAACCCGTCCGCGCCGACCGTCACCGAGCGCACCCGGCCCTCCTGTCGGCCGGTCAGGGCAGGACGCGCCGCGCCTCGCCGGTCCAGCTGCGCGGTAAGCCCGACCCACTCCGCGGGCCCCGGCTGAAGCGGTACGAGCTGCGTGGCCGGCGGAAAGGAGTCCACCGGCATGCCCAGGAATGCCCCCGCGACCGGTGAGACCTCCGGCCCCGAGAGGTACCAGTCACCCCCGATCGGCGACGCGCCGTGGACTCCGGACGGCCAATACCAGATTCCGCGCGCACCGGAGCCCTGCGAAAGAGCGCCGGGGTCACCCTTCAGGATCAGGAGATCAGCCCCCCGAGCCGCCTGGCGAACCCGCTCCAGGCCGATGGGCGACAGATCCTCCATGGAGCGCCAGCGGTCGCTCTGGAGCCGGACGAAGCCGCGGACCGGGAGCTGCGCCACGTCGCGGAGCGTGCGATACAGGAACCGACTGTCCCAGTCTCCCGGCGCGGCGAGGAGCACGACGCCGGGCGTCCGGGCCACGGTGATGACGTGGATCCTGGTGTCGGTTCTCGGCTCCCCGTCGTTCGCGCCGGCAAGTGTCACCTTCAGCGCGTGCATGCCCGGACCTATCGCCGCGGACGGCACGCGAAGCTGGATCCTTGCGGCGCCACCGGGCTGGAGACGGACGCGCCGCTCCCCGACCGTATCGTTGCCCGCTCGGACCACCACCCCGACGCTGTCCTCGGGGGCGCCGGCGAGTGCCCGCACCTCGAGCTCCAGCCCGAGCGAGTCGCCCGCCGTCACTCTGGTCGGTCCTGCCAACGCCGTCACCGCGAGGTCCGCCTGGGGCGCGCGCGGGAACAGCCTGACCGACGCCCGGCCCAGCAGCTCCGGGGGCAGGTCGCCCGCGTCCTCGATCTCTCCGTCGGTCATCACCACGACCGGTCGGTCCGAAGCCGCCGCCGCGGTGAGCGCCGGGCCCAGGAGCGACCGCCCGCGGCTCGGCGTGGTGTCCGGGCTCGCCACCTCGCCGCCGAACAGCCGGACCTCGCCGGTCCGACGCGCCGATTCACGGGCCTCGTTCCATCGACCACCGGGAGCGCCCATGCTGAGTGAGCCGTCGAGCAGCACCAGTGGACGGACCGGTCCCCCGGCGGATGGGCAGCTCACATTGAGCAGGAGCAGACCGAGGGCGGACCAGGCCACGCCGCGAGCGACGAGCGGCACCAGCCCGCGACGGCCCAGACGCTCGACCCGGAGATAGGTGAACGCGGCGAGACCGACGGCCGCGAGCACCACCAGCGTGGCGGCGACCATCAACCGGTGTGGGAGGGTGGAGCGGCAGCCCGGAGCGCCTGGGAAAGGTCGACGCGCCCCTCGTACAGGGCGCGTCCGACGATGGCGCCCGACAGGCCCGCCTCGGCAGCGCGCTGGAGATCGTCGAGCGAGGCGACTCCGCCGCTCACGATGACGGCGGCGCCTTCCTGCTGCAGCCGCAGCGCGCCGCGTACATCCGGTCCCTGCAGCGTGCCGTCGCGCGCTATGTCGGTGTAGATCAGCGTGCGAAATCCCACCTCCACCGCGCGGCGGGCGAGCTCGACGGCGGTGAGCGACGAGGTCTCGGTCCAGCCCCGCACCGCGACTCTGCCGTCGCGTGCATCGATCCCCACTGCGACCCGCTCGGCCGGCACCTTGGCTGCCACCGCGGGGAGAAAGTTCGGATCGGTTGCCGCCGCGGTTCCGACCACGACGCGGGACACGCCGAGCTCAAGGCCTCGTCGTAGCAGCTCGAGGGTCCGGAACCCGCCACCCGCCTGGATCCGCACTCGACCCGCGACCCGCTCGGTCACGGCAACCAGCGCGGCTTCGTTGTCGCCCTCGCCGAACGCGCGGTCCAGGTCCACCAGGTGGATCCAACGCGCGCCCGCGGAGACGAAGGCCTCCGCCACCGCGGCGGGGTCGTCCCCATAAACGGTTTGCCGCGTCGCCTCGCCCTGACTCAGGCGAACGACGCGGCCGCTTCGGATGTCGATGGCTGGATAGAGCTCCACTACCGCGATACTACGGGAGCGGGCGCTCGCCGGTGTCGGTCGCGGCGCTCGCGATGGCGCCCGAGGGTGGACCGTCGAGCATGGTCTTGAGGCGATCGCGCTCGAGCTCGAACGCCTCCCGTTCGGCGTCGGGCACGGGGGCGCCGTTGCCGAGTGCGACCCGCCGGCTGTCCTTGGCCACACCGTTCACCCGGAACTCGTAGTGAAGGTGGGGCCCGCTCGCGAGGCCGGTGGAGCCGACGTAGCCGATGATCTGGCCCTGGCTGACACGCGCGCCGCTCCGAATCCCACGGGCGAAGCCGCGCAGGTGGCCGTAGCGGGTGCTGATGCCGTTGCGATGCCGCAACTCGATCAGGTTGCCATAGCCCCCCGCCCAGCCCGCGCGGAGCACCACACCATCGCCCGCCGCCATCACGGGCGTCCCGGGTGAGGCCGCGTAGTCGGTGCCCTGGTGCCGGCGGGTGATGCCGAGGACCGGGTGCCGTCGGGCGCGAGCGAAGCTCGAGGAGATCCGCCGGAACTGGACCGGAGCCCGCAGGAATGCCCGCCGGAGTGACTTGCCGCCTTCGTCGTAGAAGGTGGAGTGGGCGCCGCTCTCGAACCGGAAGGCCGTCAGACTCTTGCCCGACATGGTGAGATCACTGGCGAGCACCCGCCCGAACCGCACCTCGCCGTCCTCCGAGATC
Organism: Gemmatimonadales bacterium; assembly: GCA_036556505.1. Taxonomy (GTDB): domain Bacteria; phylum Gemmatimonadota; class Gemmatimonadetes; order Gemmatimonadales; family GWC2-71-9; genus CAVVWJ01. The sequence goes on along the minus strand of DATBJH010000024.1, from coordinate 16,201 downwards.
AGGCGGTCGAAGACGACGCGGAACTTGTCCCCGTTCTGGATGTCGCGGGTGAAGTCCACTTGCCAGGCGTAGATGTCCGCGAGATCCCAGGCCAGCCGCTGTCGCTGGGCGGCGTCCAGCTGGTCGTCGCCGACCTGGGCGTCGATAGCCTCGTAGAGCGAGTTGACGATGTCGCCGTCGATGCGGAACGGCTCGGACCGCCACCGGATCGAGTCCACCACCGACTCCCACCCGGTGACCGCGCGCCGGAACACCACCCGCTGCTCGGGGGAGGCGCGGACGCTGATTCGGTCGGGCAACGAGTCGGCGGCAGGACGGCGGAAGCTGAAGACCAGGCCGGCGCGAAGCCGGCGGGGATCGAGCGCAGCGACGTCGAGACGGGACACATCGAAATCGAGTACGCCCTGGCGGGCGAGCAGCTGGGAGAGGGTCTCGCCCCTCCGGAGAGTGTCGAGCACCTCGGTCGACAGGTCGCCCACCACGACGATCGGCCGGGCCACCGGCAGCTCGGCGCTGACCCATGGCCGGCGAACGCCCACCATGGCGACGGCGGTCGCGGACACGACCAGGAGCCCACCGGCCACCCGCCAGCGCATCAGTCCATCTGCCTGCGGATGAAGGTCGGGATCTCCATCTCGGGCGTCTCCGCGGGCGGACCGGCCGCGGGCGGTGCCTGGGGTGCGCGCGGCTGGGGCCGGGTGATCGGCGGGGCCGCGGGCGCCGGCGGCGGCGGCGTTGACGGCCGCCCCCGCGTGGTCGGGAAGCTCAGGATGCCGGCCGGGCCCGACGGCCGGCCGACCGAGGCCGCCGCGGGCTGATGCTCCACCGGCAGCGCGCGGTCGAACCCGGTGGCGATCACCGTCACCCGGACCTCGCCGTGCATGGCGGCGTCGTTGCCCGCCCCGAAGATGATCTCGGCGTCGTCGCCCACCGCGTCGTGGATGATGTCGTTGATCTGGGTGGTCTCGCCCAGCGTCAGGTCGTCGCCGCCGATGATGTTGATGAGCACGCCGGTGGCGCCCGCGATGGACACGTTGTCCAGCAGCGGGCTGGAGATCGCCTGCTGGGCGGCCTCGAGCGCGCGGTTATCCCCCCGGCCGATGCCGGTACCCATGAGGGCGGCGCCACCGTTCTGCATGACGGTCCGGACGTCGGCGAAGTCCACGTTGATGATGCCGGTGCTGGTGATGAGGCTGGCGATGCCCTGGGTGGCGTGGAGCAGAACCTCGTCGGCCTTCTTGAGGGCGTCCTGGAACGGAATCCCCTTGCCCACCACGGCGAGCAGCCGCTCGTTGGGCACGACGATCATCGTGTCCACGTTCTTCCGCATTTCGGCGATGCCCTGCTCCGCCTGCTTCATGCGCCGCCGGCCCTCGAAGAGGAACGGCTTGGTGACGATGCCGACGGTCAGCGCGCCGGCCTCGCGCGCCATCTGCGATACGATCGGCGCGGCACCGGTGCCGGTTCCCCCGCCCATGCCGCAGGTGACGAACACCATGTCGGCACCCTGGACCGCGACCGCCACCTCGTCCCGGTTCTCCTCGATGGCCTGACGGCCGATCTCCGGCCGGGCGCCGGCCCCAAGGCCGCGGGTGAGTTTGCGCCCGATCTGGATCTTCACCTGGGACTGGGACAGCGCGAGCGCCTGGGCGTCGGTGTTCACCGAAATGAACTCGACCCCGCCCAGCTGGTCCTCGATCATGCGGTTCACGGCATTGCCGCCGCCGCCACCGACGCCGACGACCTTCATCCGCGCGGTCTGAACGCTGTTGTCTTCCAGCTCAAAGATCATGGTTGGTTCCCCCGGGCACTGCTCAGAAGAAGTCCTGGAGCCACCGCTTAACGGGAGCAAGCACTTTCTCGACGGCCGGCGACTTCCGGGTGCCGGACCCGGAACCGCCGGTGGTCGCGACCTGCCTGGCGCCGTAGAGCACGAGTCCTGCGGGCACCGCCATCCGCGGCGATTCCACGCTGTCCGCGAGACCGCGGAGCCGCTGGCCCGGCACGCCGATGCGCGCCGGCATCGCGAACACCTCGCGCGCCAGCTCCACGATGCCGGGGGTCAGCGCCCCGCCTCCCGTGAGGATCACACCTGCGGGCAGGCGCTGATGATAGCCTGCGCGCGTCACTTCATCCAGCGCGTACTCCAACACTTCCTGCAGTCGCATGTGCATGATGTGCGCCAGCACGCGCCGTTGCGCGTTGCGCGCCCCCTGGCCGGGCGTGCTGGGTAAGTCGATGACATCGCTCTCCGGCACCAGCGGCTCGTAGCCCGCACCGTGCCGTTCCTTGAGTCGCTCGGCGTCCAGCTGGGTGACCTGCAGCCCGTGGACGATGTCGCCGGTGACGTGGCCGCCGGCCATCAGCAGCGAGCCGGTGTGCCGGATCTTCCCGTTGTGGAAGATCGAGACGTTGGTGGAGCCGCCGCCCAGCTCGACGATCGCGCAGCCCAGCTCGATCTCGTCCGGCGTCAGCACCGCGAGCGAGGCGGCGAGCGGCTCCAGCACGAACTCGGCGACGTGGTATCCGGCCCGCTCCACGCACTTGCGCAGGTTCTGGAGCACGCTGGAGAGCACCGTCACCAGGTAGACCTCGGCTTCGAGCCGCGAGCCGGTCATGCCGATCGGCTCGTTGATACCGCCCTGCTGGTCGATCAGATAGTCCTGCGGGATGGCATGCAGCAGCTCATGATCGCGCCCGAAGCTGACGTTGCTCGCCATGTCGTTCACCCGGGCCACGTCGCCGGTCCGGATCTCGTCGCCGGTCACCGATACCATGCCGTGCGAGCTCCGTCCGGCGACGTGCTCGCCCGCGATGCTGCAGTACACCGACCCTACCTGCACGCCGGCCATCCGCTGAGCGCTCTTCATCGCCTTGTCGATGGCCCGCGTCGTCTCCTCGATGTCGCGGACCACGCCGCGGCGGATTCCCGCGCTTCGCTCCACCCCGAGGCCGAGGATCCGGCAACCCGCCTCCCGCTGGTCGCCGGTGACCTCGGCGATCAGCGCCACCACCTTGGAGGAGCCGAGGTCGAGGCCGGAGACCAGCCGCTGCGGCTGCGTGCTCATGCCCGTCCCTGGCGCACGACGACCTGGCCGTCGAACCGCCCGTCGAGCTCCCGAAACGTGCGCCCCTGTCGGGCGAGGGCCTGCTCCACCGCCGTCACCGCTCGAATGTCCTCCGCCGTGAGCCCGGGATCGAACCAGTACCACCGTCCCCCCACTTCGAACACCACGTCTGGCCCCACCCGCCACGCGGCGTCGATTCGCGCGAAGAGCGCGGGATCGAGCTCCTGGACGCGCGCCAGCGCGCCCGCGACCAGCGCGCCGCCGCCGATGAGCACCGGCAAGTCCGGCGAAGAGCCGAGCGGATCGTACGGCAACACCTCGGCCCTCGCGTTCACCATCGCCAGCCGGTCACCCCTGGGGGTCAGCGCGACCGGTTCCACCTCCGTCAATTCGATGCGCAGCGTACCCGGTGCTCGACGGTCCACTTCCGCGCGCCGGACGCCCGGCAAGGCCTGCAATCTCGCGGCCATGGGCGCGTGATCGTCGTAGATGCTAGCGCCCGGCGGGATCCTCGCGGCGCCGAGCACACGAGCCGCATCAAGATACTGCAATCCGACGATCTCCACCCGCCGCACCCGGAAGAAATCCAGGTGCCGAAGACCGAGCGGGAGGATCACCCACAGCACGGCGGCCACCGCGCCCGCGCCCAGCAGGGCGAGGAACCGCTTCAGGCCGCGGCGCTCAGCCACCGGACCAGCTCCGGGGCCACCCGCGTGATGTCGCCCGCCCCGAGCGTGAGTACCACGTCGCCGGGCTCGAGCACCTCGCGGACACGACGCCCGACCTCGGCGCGTACCGGCTCGAAGCGCGCGTCGGCGCCCGCCTTGACGGCGGCTTCCGCCACCTGGCGACCGCTCACCCCAGGCACCGGCTGCTCCCGGGCCGGGTAGATCTCGGTGACGAACACGAGATCGGCCGCGGCGAGCGCCCGGCCCATCGCCTCGCCGTGCGCGATGGTGCGGGAATAGAGGTGCGGCTGGAACACCGCCACCAGCCGGCGGCCTGGAAACGCCTGCCGCGCCGCGGCCAGGGTCGCCACGAGCTCCGACGGATGGTGCGCGTAGTCGTCCACCACCGCCACACCGCCGTGCTCGCCGAGGCGCTCGAATCTGCGGCCGACACCTGAAAACATGGCCAGCGCTTCGAGCGCGGGCTCCAGCGAGCCGCCCAGTGCCTCGACCGCGGCCAGAGCACCCACGGCATTTCGCAGGTTATGGATTCCCGGGACCATCAGCCGCAGCCGCGCCGATCGGCCTTCGCGCCACGACACTCGCGCAGCGGTGCCGCCCGCGCCCTGCACCACATCGCGAATCCGGATATCGGCCTCGGCGGCGAACCCGAATCGCCGGGCCCCCGGGACGCGCGCGGCCACACGCTGGGCGCCCGGATCGTCGGCACTGGCCAGCGCGACTCGGGCGCGACCGGCGAACTCGACGAAGGCGTCCTCGAGCGCCTCCACCGAGCCGTAGCACTCCAGGTGGTCGGCCTCGACGTTGTTGACGATCGCCACGGTGGGGTGGAGCGTCAGGAACGCCTGATCGTACTCGTCGGCCTCGACCACGAAGAGGTCGTCCCCGTCGATGTGCGCGTTGCCGCCCCAGGCCGCGACCCGCCCGCCTGCGAGCCCCGTGGGGTGCAGGCCGGCCGCGGCCAGAGCTTCGGTGGTCATGACCGTCGTGGTGGTCTTTCCGTGGGTGCCTGAGACAGCGACCGACCTGGCCTCACCCACGAGTGCGGCCAGTGCGACCTTTCTCGGAACGATCGGCAGGTCCAACTCGCGCGCCCGACGCAACTCCGGGTGCTCGACCGGCACGGCGGCCGTCACGACGACCGCCCGGGCCCCCTCAAGGTGCGCTGGATCGTGGCCCGCATGGACCCCGACGCCGAGGCGGCTGAGATCCGCGGCCCCGCTCGGGTCGGCATCGCACCCCGTGACCGCGACCCCCCGGCGTACGGCAATGAGCGCCAAGGCGCTCATCCCGGCCCCGCCGATGCCCACGAAGTGGATAGGACGCGTATCCGCGGGGTTGAACAGGTCCATGAGGGATCGAGCTAATGTAAGATGTACCTGCGAGTTCTCAAAGAGTCGGGCTCAGCCCACCAGCGTCAATAAATTTGACACGATCTCCTTGGCGGCCTCCGGCTTTCCGCGTGCCCTCGCCTGTTTTGCCATCGCCGCTCGTGTACCATCCTCCGACACCAGATCTTCGACCACCTCGCCGAGTCGCTGCGGGGTGAGCTCGGCCTGCGGGAGAACGACCGACGCGCCGGCTTCCGCCAGCACCCGCGCGTTGTGAGTCTGATGGTCCGCGGCCGCGGTCGGCAGCGGAATCAGGACACTCGGGAGCCCCCAGGCGCAGAGCTCCGCCACCGTCATCATGCCGGCCCGCGAGATCACAAGATCCGCCACCGCGTATCCGTCCGCCATTGGATCTAAGTAGTCGATCACCTGGATTCGCGGTGGCTGGTGGAAGCGGCGGAACTCCTCATAGGTGCCGCGGCCCGTTACCCAGATCACGCACGCGCGAGTCGCCCCTCCGGCCTCCAACCATCCCGCCATGGCACGGTTGATCGCGAGCGCGCCTTGACTGCCCCCCGTCACCAACAGCACCCGTGCGCCCGGCTCCAGTCCGAACAGCTTCAGCGCCTGCGGTCGGCGCTCGGGCGAGGGTGGCACGATCGGGTTGCCGGTATCGAACACCTGCGTCCGGCTGCCGAACCGGAGCAAGCGCCGCGATTCGGGCAGACCCAGGTACACGTGGCGCACTCGGCGGCTGAGCCAGCGGGTCGCCAGGCCCGGGTAGGCGTTCTGCTCCTGGATCGCGGTGGGCAGCCCTCCGCGCGCGGCACGCCAGACCACCGGGGCCGACGCATAGCCCCCGGTGCCGAGCACGGCGGCCGGACGCTCGGCCCGCAGCAGCTCGTCCACGCCGCGCAGGAGGCTGCCGGCGAGCAGCGGCCACCGGATGTTCTTCCACCACTGGCGCCGATAGATCGGCTCCGAGGGCAGTAGGTGGTAGCGATAGTCGCGGGTCGGCAGGATCCTGGCTTCGACCCCGCGGACCGCGCCCACCAGCACCGGCTCGAGCCCCTGACCGTATGCCTCGAGCGCCGCGGCGATTGCCAGGGCCGGGGTGAGATGACCGCCGGTGCCGCCGCCCGCGATGAGGACCGTCCGGCGGCCGTTGCCGGCGGTCACGCCTCCTCCTGCTCTTCCGCTCTCCGGCGCCGCGGCGAGACCCGCGGCTTGCCGCGGGAGCGGCCGATGTTGATCAGGATGCCGGTGGCCAGAAGCGAGATGATCTGGCTCGAGCGCCCGTACGACATGAACGGCAGGGTGAGGCCCGTGGTGGGCATCAGGCCGAGAGACACGGCCATGTGCATGAAGGCTGTGAGCCCGACCGCGGAGGTGAGCCCCACCGCCAGGTACTGTCCGAAGGGATCCGCCGCGGTACGCGCGATTCGAAATCCGAGCCAGCAGAACAGCGCGAAGAGCGAGACCACGACCAATACACCGATGAAGCCCCACTCCTCGCCGATGGTGCTGAAGAGGAAGTCCGAGTACGCATACGGCAGGTAACCGAGCTTCTGCTGGCCCTGTCCGAACCCGGTGCCGAACAACCCGCCCGACCCGATGCCGATCAGCGACTGATGGATCTGGAAGCCGCCCTCGGTCGTCCCGTCGCCGGGGTTGAGAAACGTCACCAGCCGCGCGAGGCGATACTGGGCATCGCGAATCTGGTGGAACACCAGGAGCACCGTGGCGCCGCCGAGCAGGATGAAGTGCCCGATCTTGGCCCCCGCCGTGAAGAGCACGAGCCCGCCGAGCAGCGCCACCAGCGTCGCCATGGAGAGGTTGGGCTGCAGGAGAATGAGAAAGGAGACCAGACCGAGCACGACGATGAAGGGCAGCATGCCCTTCTTGAACTCCCGGACCCGGTCGCCCTTCTTCGCCGCGAGCATGGCGCACCACACCACCACCGCAACCCGCGCCAGCTCGGACGGCTGGAAGCCGAGGGGACCGAGCTGGATCCAGCGCCGGGCGCCGTTCACCGTCGGCGCGATCTCCCGGGTGAACGGCAGGATGGGGATGAACAGCAGGATCAGCGTCGCCAGCAGCAGCGGCCAGGCCAGGAGCCGCCAGCGGTAGTAATCCTGGCGCGAGGCGATCAGGAGAAGCGCACCGCCGATGAGCGCTCCGCTGAGCTGTCGGATGGCGAAGTCCACCCCCACGCTCTCGCCCCGGACGGTGACCAGGCTGGCGGCCCCGTAGGTGGCGGCGATCCCGAACCCCAGCAGCAGCGCCGTCACCGTTCCGAGCAGACGGGTCTCCCAGCGCATCTCGCCGGGATGACGCACCGGCCGCGAGGTCACAGCGCCTCCACCGCCTTCCGGAAGCGCTCGCCCCGCTCCTCGTAGTTCTTGAACATGTCGTAGCTGGAGCAGGCCGGCGACAACAGCACCGCGTCGCCGGGGCGCGCCAGCCGGCGAGCGGTATCGATCACCTCGTCGAACGAACCCGCCGGCACGACCTCGAGCGACCTGCCCAGGTCCTGCATCACGATCGGCCCGGACTCGCCATATGCCACCACGGCCCGGCAGCGACCGTCCAGCGGCGCCACCAATCGGGTGTAGGGCTCACCCTTGTGCCGGCCGCCGAGCAGCAGCACGAAGGGGCGGTCGAGCGCGGCGACGGCCACCTCGGTGGAAGTCACGTTGGTGGACTTGGAGTCGTTGATCCAGAGCACCCCATCCACTTCGCGCACCGGCTCCACCCGGTGGGGGATGGCCTTGAAGGTCCGGAGGCCGACCGCGATGGCTTCGACCGGGCAGCCCACCGCGGTCGCGGCGAGCGCCGCCGTCAGCGCGTTGGCGACGTTGTGATCCCCCAGGAGCGGCAGGTCGTCGCGGGACAGGAGAGGTGTCGCCCCGAGCATCAAGCGACGGCGCTCCCGGTCGTACCAGCCCTCCGCGCGCCCGCGCACCGAAAAGCGGAAATGCCCGCCTGGAACCGACCGAACCATGTCCTGCACGGCGTGGTCGTCGGCGTTGCTGACGGTGATGGACTCCGCGTCGGCGTTGCGGAAGAGGAGCGCCTTGTCGCCGTAGTAGTCCTCGAGGGAGTGATAGCGGTCGAGATGGTTGGGCGCGAGGTTGGTGATCACACCCACGGCGGGCTTGAGGTTCGGCGCGTCGTGCAGCTGGAAGGACGACAATTCCAGGGCCAGCCAGTCGGGTGGTGACTCCGACCGGGCCACGTCGCACAGCGGCCGGCCGATGTTCCCCGCGGCCTCCGCGCGGACGCCCGCCGCGGCCAGCACATGGGCCACCAACGAGGTCGTGGTCGTCTTGCCGTTGGTACCGGTGATGCCGATGCACCTGGTTCCCCGGAGCGCCAGAAACCCGATGTCGATCTCGGCGTGAATGGGGAGGCCGACCCGACGCGCGGTCTCCAGCGGCGGAGCCTCCGGCGGAACGCCGGGCGCTACCACCACCGCGACCGCCCGCGCGATCCGCTCCAGGTCGTGCGCGCCGATGTGCACGGTCGCTCCCGCCTTCCCGAGCTTCGCGGCCCAGGCATCGAAGGTCGGGCCCGTGCCGATGTCGGAGGCGTAGGCGGGCACTCCGTGGTCGCGCAGCAGGAGCGTAGCGGCCACCCCGCTCTTTCCCAGCCCCACCACCGCCACCTCGCGCCCACTGGCGCGCCACTGCTCGAACAGGGGAACCTGGTCCATGGTCAGCGCACCTTGAGGGTGGAAAGCGCCACCAGGGCGCACAGCAGGCCGAGGATGTAGAACCGGGTGACCACGGTGGTCTCGGCCCAGCCCAGCTTCTCGAAGTGATGGTGCAGCGGGGCCATGCGGAACACCCGGTGGGAGTCCGCGTACTCCTTGCCGCGGGTTCGCTTGTGCCACTTGTAGGTGCCGGTCTGGATCAGCACCGAGATGGCCTCCGCGGCGAACACCCCGCCGATCAGGAGCAGCAGGAACTCCGCCTTGAGCAGGATCGCCACGGTGCCCAGGGCGCCGCCGATGGCGAGACTGCCGGTGTCACCCATGAAGACCTGGGCCGGGTGGGCGTTGAACCAGAGAAAGCCGATGGTGGCCCCCATCAGCGCGGCGCAGAAGATCGCCAGCTCGCCCGCGCCGGGCAGATAGAAGAGGTTGAGATAGCTGGTCACGTCGGTGCGGCCGAACAGGTACGCGAATCCCGCGAACGCCGCCGCCGAAATTCCCGCGAGGCCGGTCGCCAGGCCGTCGAGCCCGTCGGTGAGGTTGACCGCGTTGCTGCTTCCGGTGATCACCACCGTCACGAAGAGCACGTAGAGCACCGGCGAGAAATTGACCACGAGGTACTTGAAGAACGGCAGCGTCGTGGCGGTGGCCGGAATGGTATCGGAGGGCACCACCGGATTGTAGGCCAGGAACATACCCAGCAGGGCCCCAAAGCTCACCTGCCCCACCAGCTTCCACTTGGCAACCAGACCGCGCGGCTTCCCCTGCACGATCTTGAGATAATCGTCGAGGAAGCCGATGCAGCCCATCCAGAGGATGGAGAGCATGGCCACGATCACGAACCGATTGTTGAGCGGCGCCCAGAGCAGTGTGGGGACGATGGTGGCGAGCAGGATGATGAGGCCGCCCATGGTCGGCGTGCCGCGCTTGCTCTGGTGGCTCGCCGGCCCCTCCGCGCGGATGATCTGCCCCACTTTCCGCGCCCGCAGGCGGCTGATCACCGGCGGCCCGACCAGAAAGGCGAGCAGGAGCGCCGTCACCGTCGCGCCCGCCGCTCTGAAGCTGATGTAGTTGAAGAGATTGAAGATGATGTGCGTCTGGCCGAGCGGCGCGAGCCAATGATAGAACATCCGACCTCAGCCGAGAGAATTGGCGCGAGCGGTGAGCGCCGGAAGTATACGTTCGAGCGCCACGCCGCGGGATGCCTTGAGCACCACCACTTCGTCGCCGCGGAGCCGCTCGCTCAAGAGCGGCGCGAGTGCCGTCGGGTCGGCGGCGGTCACCAGCCGCTCGCCCAGCTGTTCGGCGTACGGCTCCAGCGCGGGCACGAAGTCGCCCACGGCGGCCAGGAGATCGGGGCCGAGGTCCACCAGCTCGAAGGCCACCCGCCGGTGGAGGGCGGTGGACTCCGCGCCGAGCTCCCGCATGGTGCCCGCCACGAATACCAGGGGACGGCCCTGCCGCAGACTCCTGGCCGTGGCGATGGCGGCATGGAAGGACTGGGGATTGGCGTTGTAGCAGTCGTTGAGGATGGTGAGGCCGCCTACCTGGAGCAGCTCGCCACGGCCACCCGGAAGCGTGAACCGCTCCAGCGCACCGGCCACCTGATCGAGATCGAGGCCCAGCGCTTCCGCCACCGCCCAGACCCGCACGGCATTATCCGCCTGATGCAGCCCGCGAGCCGCGAGGGTGAACGTCCGCCCGCCCAGGGTCAGGGTGGGACGGGCGTCGCTGCCGACCTCGATGCGCTCCGGGACCAGATCGGCACCCCGGAGCCCGGCGGTGCGTACCTTTCGCGCCCGACGCCGGGCGCCTTCGGCGAGGGCCGGCGGATCGACTCCGACGACGGCGAGCTCCACCTCCACCGAGAGCGAGAGCTTCTCCTCCAGCACCCCCTCGAGCGATCCAAAACCTTCGAGATGCCCTGCCACGGCGTTGGTGATCACGACGACATCGGGGGCAATGATCTCCCGGTAGCGCGCGATCTCGCCGGGCAGATTCGCGCCGGCCTCGACCACCAGGGCTTCGGTCGCCTTCGGCGACTCCAGGATGGTGAGCGGCACTCCGACCAGGTTGTTGAGGTTCGCTCGGGTGGCGTAGGTCACGTAGCGGGTCCCCAGCGCGGCCGCCAGCATTTCCTTGGTGCTGGTCTTGCCGTTGGTGCCGGTGACGGCAATGACGGGTCCGGTGATCTTCGCCCGCCTCGCATGGGCGAGCGCGCCGAAGGCGCGCAGCGTGTCCGGGACCTCCAGCAGCGCGAGGCCGGGGACCGGTGGCGTCCCGAGGCGCACTACCGCGGTAGCAGCGCCTGCCGCCGCAGCCGCCGGCAGGAAGTCGTGCGCATCGAAGCGTTCGCCGGCGAGGGCGACGAACAGCGCGCCGCCGGGAATGGATCGTGTGTCGGTCGAGATGGAGGTGTAGGTCCTGCCTTCGCCGCGGCCCGGCAGCCCCAGCGCCTGACGCACCTCCGCCTCGGCCCAGGCCGGCGGACTCGGCGCCTCACCCGCCTGACTCACCGATACACCGCACTGCTCACGATCTGTCGCTCGTCGAAGGGAACCTTCTCGGTGCCGAGGATCTGGTAGGTCTCGTGCCCCTTGCCCGCCAGCAGGATGGTATCGCCGGGGTTGGCCTGTCGAAGCACGGTGTGAATGGCCTCCAGGCGGTCCACGATCCGGAGGTGGGCGATGCCGCCCATGCCGTGCTCGATGTCGTCGATGATGGTGACCGGGTCCTCCGTGCGTGGGTTGTCCGAGGTGACGACCGCGAGATCCGCTCCTTCGGCGGCGATGCGCCCCATGATCGGACGCTTGCCCTTGTCGCGGTCGCCGCCACAGCCGAAGACGACGACTAGTCGGCCGCGGGTGAGCCGGCGGAGCGTGGCCAGAGCTCGCTCCAGCGCGTCCGGCGTATGGGCGTAGTCGCGGAGCACGACGCAGGGCGTCTCCGTAAGGAGCTCCATCCGGCCAGGCACTTGAGGCGACGTGGAGAGGCGCGCAGCCACCTCGGGGAGCGGCAGACCGAGACCCAGGGCGCAGGCCGCGGCCGCGAGCGCGTTCGCGACGTTGAAGTCGCCCAGGAGCGGCAGCGCCACGTCGGCACTGCCGAAGCAACCCTCCAGGCGAAATCGGCTGCCGGCGGCGTCGAGGACGATGCCGGCAGCGCGGACATCGGCCGCGCGCTGTAGCCCGAACGTCACCCGCCGGGATGAGAGCGGTAGGACGGCCCAGGCAGTATCGTCGAGATTGACGACCGCCACCCCGCGTTCGGTCAGCATCCCTCCCAGCTTCAGCTTCGCGGCGAGATAGGACTCCATGGTGCCGTGGTAGTCCAGATGGTCGCGGGTCAGGTTGGTGAAGACGCCGGCGGCGAACCGCAGCCCGTCGAGCCTTCCCTGGTCGAGGCTGTGGGAGGAGGCCTCCATGGTGACCCGGTCCACGCCGCGCTCCACCAGCGTGGCCAGCGTCGCTTGCAGATCGATAGGCCCCGGCGTGGTGAGCGTGCCCGCCGTGGAGATCACGGCATCGCCCTTCCCATCGAACGCGCCCAGCGTCCCGATGCTCCCCGAGGTTCCGGTGGCATTGAGCAGGTGGCGGATGAGGCCGGTGGTCGTGGTCTTCCCATTGGTGCCGGTGACGCCGATCAGTGCGAGTCTGCGGGCCGGATGACCGTACCAGGCCGCACCGAGCACCAGCGCCGCGCGGCGGCCGTCTCGTACCACGACCTCCGCCACGCCCGCTGCGCCCGGCGTCTCGACGATCACGGCCCCGGCGCCGCGGCGAACCGCGTCCGGCACGAAGCGGTGCCCATCGGCCTGGGAGCCGCGCACGGCGACGTACACGGCCCCGGGCACGACGGCACGGCTGTCGGCGCTCAGGGCCGTGGGCGAGGGTCCCTCTTCCGGCGCCGCCACCAGCAGATCGGAGCGCCGCAGCTCGGTGAGCAGATCAGACCAGGTCAGCGGCACCGGTCACGGTCTCCGTCTCATTGGGCCCACACCGTCACTGACGCACCGGGCGGTGCCGTTTCCCCCGCCTCGGGGACCGTGCGCACGACCTGCCCCATGCCCTGAAGGCGCATCCGGAAGCCGCGCCGGTGCAGCGCCAGCGCGGCTTCGCGAACCGACCGCCCCGCCACGCTGGGTACGGTCACCGGCAGCGACCGCTTCGCCGCTGCCTTGTAGGGCCAGGAGACGGCCGTGATCGGTCTCGCGGCCGGCCCGGCCAGGGCAGCCGCCGGAGCGACCGCACGCGCGTCGCCGGGGGCGAGCCGCCCTCGGTCGATCGCCACGCGACGTGAGGCGAGTGCCTGCTGGAGCATGGTGCGGGTGACCGGGGCCGCCGTGCTGCCGCCGTAGTAGCTCCCCTTGGGGTTGTCGATCTTCACGATCACCACCAGCTGGGGGTCGTCGGCCGGGAAGATCGCGGCGAAGGTCGAGGTGTACTTGCCGGGCACGTACCCGCCGTCCTGGTAGCGGCGCGCGGTGCCGGTCTTGCCCAACACGGCGTAGGTCGCCAGCTGAGCCTCGGCGCCGGTGCCGCCCTCCTCCACCGCGCCCCGCAACAGCTCGCGGAGACGGCCGGCGATCTCGGGGCTGATCACCCTGCGCACAGGCTCCGGCTCCCGTCGGAACAGGATCGTGCCAGCGGGGTCACGCACTTCGCGTACCAGCGTGGGCGCAAGGAGGATGCCGTCGTTGGCGATCGCTCCGTAAGCCGCCGCGAGCTGGACCGGCGTGACGCCGAGCTCGTAGCCCATCGCCATGCTGGCGCGGGTGTACATCGGCTCCCAGCGATCGGGCAATGCCAGTTGACCTCTCGACTCCGATGGAAACTCCGCGCCGGTGGGCGTGCCGAAACCGAAGTCACGCAGGGTCTCGAACTGCTGTTCCGGGGTGAGCCGCAGGCTGAACTTCGCCATCGCGATGTTGCTGGAGGTCCGGATGGCTTCGGCGAGGGTGAGATTGCCCTTGTGGACGTGGACGTCGCGGATCAGCCGCGTGCGTCCGCGCCGGTTGACCGGCATCGCCCACGACCCGCGCTCACCGAACACCGTATCGGTGCTGTCCACCAGGCCGTACCGAAGGAGCGCCGCCGCAGTGAACAGCTTGGCGGTGGAGCCCGGCTCGAAGGGGTCGGTGAAGGTGGAAGCCCGGGGAACGGCACCGGACACGACCTGACGGGAGGCGAGCGCGAGCAGCTCCCCGGACTTGGGGTCCAGGAAAACGACATCCCCTCCCTCCGCCTTCATCTCCTCCAACGCGTCGGCCAGCCCCCGCTCGGCGATCTCCTGCAGCTCCGCGTCGATGGTCAGCACCACGTCGTGACCCGGCACCGGATCGCGCACCTGCCGCGAGGGCGAATCGTACCGCCGGCCTGCCCGGTCCTTGAGCAGCACGGCCTCTCCGGGGCGGCCGGTGAGGATCGAATCCAGGGCCAGCTCGAGGCCGGCTCCTCCGGCGGCGCGATCCGGCTGCAGCCCACCGATGATGGGTCGGGCCAGCTCGCGCGAGGGGTAGAAACGCTGGAAGCCGCCCTCGAAGTGCACGCCCGACAGCGAGCGGAGCGGCTGAATCTGCGTCGCGTTGAACGGTCCGTGCAGATAGATCCATCGCTTCCGCGCCCGGAACTCCCGGTCGAGCGCCGGGGCGGAGACCCGGAGGTTCCGGACGATGAGGCGGAAGGCGGACGCCGGGTCGTCCAGCTCGTTCGGGGCGATGCCGACGTGGTAGAACTCCTGGGTCACGGCCAACGGCACCCCGTTGCGATCGTACAGTGCGCCCCGCCGAGCCGGCAGGATCCGCCGCTCGGTGCGAGTGCTCTCGGCGAGCCTGGCCCACTCGTCGCCTTCCACGATCTGGAGCTGAACCGCGCGGCTCAGCAGCGTCAGCACGCCGAGCGCGAACCCGGCCTGGATCGCGGCGATGCGTGCCGCCGGCCTGGCCATCAGGGACCATCCTCGGGCATCGGTGGCAGCGGCAACAGGGTGAACTCGGAGTCGGAAGGCTGGTGGAGACCGAGGCGGCGCTCGGCCAGGGGGACCAGCACCTGCCGGCTGGACGCCACTCGGATCTGCCGCTCAAGCTCGGCCCGCCGTGCCTCCAGCGCCGTGCGCTCCTCGCGAAGCTCACCCAAACGGCGAGCGGTGCGGAAGCCGGCGCTCTGCCGGGTGGCGATCGCCAGCAGGACGGCGACGAACACGACCAGCCACAGCATCAGCCAGTGCCGGCCCTTAAGCCGCATGCTCGACTCGGAAGATCCTCAGCTTGGCGCTCCGGGCCCTGGTATTGGCGGCGATCTCGTCCTCCGATGGTGTGATCGGCTTACGGGGCACGACCCGGCCCAACGGTCGGCCGCGGCAGGTGCAGACCGGCTGGTGAGGAGGACACACGCAGGCGCTGGCCCACTCCCGGAAGGCGAGCTTGACCAGCCGGTCTTCACCCGAGTGATAGGTGATCACCGCGAGCGCGCCTCCCGGCTCCAGCGCGGCGCGAAACGCGGGCAGTGATTCCTCGAGGCCGGCCAGCTCGTCGTTGACGGCGATGCGAACCGCCTGAAACAGGCGGGCGAACTCCGAGGGCCCGGCGCGGGGGCCCAGCGTGGCCCGGATCGCGTTCACCAGGTCGTCGCTGACCGCGAATGGAGCGCGTGCTCGCCGCCGGACGACTTCCCGCGCGAGACGGCGTGCGCGCCGCTCGTCGCCGTAGTCGGCGAAGATCCGCTCCAGGGCATCCTCCTCCAGCCGATTCAGCAGCTCGGCCGCGGAGGCGCCCCGGCCCTCCATGCGCATGTCGAGTGGAGCACCGGGTCGGAAAGTAAAGCCG
Source organism: Gemmatimonadales bacterium (assembly GCA_036556505.1). GTDB lineage: Bacteria > Gemmatimonadota > Gemmatimonadetes > Gemmatimonadales > GWC2-71-9 > CAVVWJ01. Next base: position 575 of record DATBJH010000024.1, on the reverse strand, counting down.
CGTGCCTCCGCATCCAATTGGTGGGACGAGACGCCCAGGTCCAGCAGGATGAATTCCGGCCGGTGGGCGCCGACCGCTTCCAGCGCCTGGGTGGACTGGTAGGGCGCCTCCAGGTAGCGAACGCCGTCATCGCCCAGGCGAGCTCGGGCAAAGGCGATCGCCGCGGGATCGCGATCGATGGCGAGGACCTCCATCCCGGCGGCGCGGAGCGCCTCGGTGTGCCCTCCCCCTCCGAGCGTGGCATCCACGGCCCGGTGCGCGCCCGCGGCCGCGGCGATGACCGGTCCGATGAGGACCGGCACATGATAGGTGGTGGGCTCGGCCATTGCCGGCTCGACACGAGGGGTGAAACGCGACACCCCGCCCATGCGGGGCGGGGTGAAGGCTCGAAGACTGGAGCGGGGCTGACGGGGCTCGAACCCGCGACCTCCGCAGTGACAGTGCGGCACTCTAACCAAGCTGAGCTACAGCCCCAACGACGCGGGCGGAATATAGGCGGGGATGCGGGGTGGTGGTAGGGCGGCTATCAGCTATCGGCTATCCGCCATCAGGGGTGCGCGCCGGTATGTTCCATG
>DATBJH010000023.1:0-16636 GCA_036556505.1 Gemmatimonadales bacterium | reverse complement strand
GTCCCCATCTTCGGCGTCGCGATGAGGGTCACCAGCCCCAGCACCGTGACGGTGAGTGAGACCTCTATCATGCTGAAGCCGCGGCGCGTCCACACAGGTATCGACATGACCGAGGTACTCGGCAATTCGTGGACCGCAGACTGCGATGGCCTTCAACCCGAGAATGCCCAAGTGGTTAAAGCAGTGGGATGGACGTCCTCTCCCAGCCCGCACTCGCGAAACACCGGTGCAATCGTGGGTTGGACGCTCTCCCGCGCAGCCGGTTGCACTTGGGCGTGACCGATTGAACGGTTACTGTTGAAGCATCCGCAGTCTTCCCGATTCCCGTGCCGCCGCCATGCGAGATCGCCAGCGAATACTCGACAACCTCGAGACCATCTACCGCGAGGCCTACGACCGCGCCAAGAACTTCGGCGACCAGGGCCGCATGATCGATCTCGAGAGCGCCTACATGCGCGACCAGCTCATGCTGGAGATCCTGCTGGACATCCGCGACCTCTTCTCGGTCACGCCGGCCGCCCCGGCGCCGGGCGGCACCGCACTGGAGAAGCTCGAGGCCATCCGCCGTCTCACCCGTCTGCGCTGAGAACGCCCATGCCCCACCCCGCCCCCCTCCGCCGGCTCGCCCCCCTGGCGCTCGCCGGACTGATCTCCTGCCGATCCGGTCCAGCGTCCTCCGCCGGTCCCGCCGACCTCGTGGTCTACGGGCGGGTCTGGACCGGAGACTCGGCCAAGCCCTGGGCCGGAGCGGTTGCCGTCTCGGGCGACACTGTCTCCGCCGTGGGCGACAGCAGCGAGATCGCGGTGCTGGTGGGCCCGAAAACCCGGGTACTCGCCGACGGCAATGGGCTGGTGACCCCGGGGTTCATGGACGGTCACCTGCACTTCCTGGACGGCGGGTTTCAGCTCGCCAGCATCGACCTGCGTACCGCGAATACGCCGAAGGAGTTCGTCGAGCGACTGGCGGCCTACGCCTCGGAGCGTCGGCCCGGCGAGTGGATCGTCGGCGGCAACTGGGACCACGAGCGCTGGCCCGGCTCCCCGCTTCCTCGCAAGGAATGGATCGATTCGGTCAGTCGGGACAGTCCGGTCTGGCTCTACCGGCTCGACGGCCACATGGCGGTCGCCAACTCTGCCGCGCTGCGACTCGCGAAGGTGAACCGCAGCACACCGGACGTTCCCGGCGGTGTGATCGTCCGGGACCGGGGCGAGCCTACCGGTGTATTGAAGGACGGGGCCATGAACCTGGTGGAAGCGGTGAGACCGGCGCCCACCGAGGCCCAGCGCGACGCCGCGCTGAAGCGGGCCCTGGAGCACGCGGCGGCACGCGGTGTCACCGCCTTCGCCCATGTGAGCGTACCGCTCGCCGAGCTCGGCGCCTACCTGCGGGCGAAGCGGGCGGGGACACTGACCGCTCGCGCCGCTCTCTATTTCCCCCTCGACCAATGGCGTGCGGTCGCCGACACCGTCGCGAAACTCGGCCGCGGCGACGACTGGGTGTGGATCGGCGGGGTCAAGGGCTACATGGACGGCTCGCTCGGCTCCACCACAGCCCTCTTCTACCAGCCGTATGAGGACGACCCCTCTACCTCCGGCGTGCTGACGACGCCCGAGGACTCACTGCGTGCCTGGATCGGCGCGGCGGACTCCGCCGGCCTGCAGGTCGTGGTCCACGCCATCGGCGAGCGCGCCAACGGGCTGTTGCTCTCGATCTACGACAGCGTCGCCCGTGCGCACGGGAAGCGAGATCGCAGGTTCCGGGTCGAGCACGCCCAGCACCTCCGCCGCGAGGACATCCCCCGCTTCGCCCGGCTGGGCGTGATCGCCTCCATGCAGCCCTACCACGCCATCGACGACGGCCGCTGGGCCGAGAAGCGGATCGGACCCGAGCGGATCAAGACCACATACGCGTTCCGCTCGCTGCTCGACCGCGGCGTGGTGCTGGCGTTCGGCTCCGATTGGACCGTGGCGCCGATCGAGCCGCTGCTCGGCATCTACGCCGCCGTTACCCGGCGGACGCTGGACGGGAAGAATCCCGATGGCTGGGTGCCGCAGGAGAAGATCAGCGTGGAGGAGGCGCTGCGGGCCTACACGGCGGGGAACGCCTACGGTGTGTTCGCAGAGGACCGGCGGGGCAAGCTCGCGCCGGGCTACCTCGCCGACCTCGTGCTCATCGATCGGGATCTGACCCGGATCCCAGCGGAGGAGATCGAGCAGGCGGCGATCAAGGCCACGGTGCTCGGGGGGCGAGTCGTCTACACGGGAAGGTCACCCTGAGTCTATCGAGAGGGTATGACCGAGCTGATGCCCTTCCCTACTCGCCGAAGCGGCTCCGGCGGCGTCGACGTCGACAGGAGTGTGGTGCCAGACCCGACGCGCAGCTTGACGATGTTGATCCGCCGCCTAGGCGACGATCGCGCGCGGGGTCACTGTCCTCCCGGGCTACTCCGCTCGCAACCGATATCCAACCCCCGGCTCGGTGATCAGCAGCCGCGGCCGCGAGGGATCCTCCTCCAGCTTCTGCCGCAACTGAGCCATGTACACCCGGACGTAGTGCGACTGGTCGGCGTAGTTGACGCCCCAGACTTCCTTCAGCAGCTGGCGGTGGGTAAGCACCTTCCCCGCATGCCGGATCAGTAGCGTCAGCAGCTTGTACTCGGTGGGAGTGAGGTGCACCTCCTGCCCCCCGCGCCGCACTTGCCTCCGCACCAGATCGACCCGCAGGTCTCCCGCCGCGAACCAGGGCTCCGGTGGGCCGCCAGCCGGTTGGGCCGCGTGCCGCAGTGCGACCCGGATCCGGGCGAGCAGCTCATCCACGCCGAAGGGCTTCGTCAGGTAGTCGTCGGCGCCGAGATCCAGGGCGGCCACCTTGTCCTGCTCCTGGCCTCGGGCCGACAGCACAATGATCGGCACGCCGGACCACTCCCGCAGCTCCCGCGCCACCTCCAGCCCGTCGCGGTCCGGTAGACCGAGGTCGAGCAGCACGACGTCGGGACTCCGGCTGGCGGCCTGAGCCAGGCCCTCGCGGGCGGTGGTCGCCTCGACCAGACGATACTCCTGCGCGCCCAGGGCTGCCCGCAGGAAGCGCCGCATCTGCGGCTCGTCCTCGATCAGGAGGATGAGGGGGGCTGGTCGATCCATGGCGCGGTAGGCTCGAGCTCCGCGGCTTCGATGGGCTCGGCCTCGACGGTCGGCGGAGTGCCGATGATGGGGATGGTGAAGCGGAAGAGCGCCCCTCCGCCCGGCCGGCGCTCGACCCAGATACGCCCACCGTGCGCGTTGACGATGCCTCGGCAGATGGTGAGTCCCAGCCCCACGCCCGTGCCCGCCGTGCTGCCCACGCGCTGGAACTTCTCGAAGACCCGCTCTTCCTCCCCGGCGGGCACGCCCGGTCCGCGGTCGGCTACGGTCACGATCACTTCGACATTGCCCGCTTCGGCGGTGATGTCGACCGGGGTGCCGGGTGGGGTGTGCTTCGCCGCGTTCTCGAGCAGGTTGACGAACACCTGTTCCAGCAGCACCTCGTCCACCGGCACCAGCGGCAGGGTGACCGGGAAGTCCGTGGTGACCCGACGACCGGCGAGCTGGTCCTCGGTCCTGATGAGGGCGACGCCGGCGACGTCCGAGAGCGGCTGCCACTCGCGCTGCACCTCGAGCGAGCCGGCCTCCACCCGGACCATGTCGAGGAGGTTGGCCACCAGGCGGCTCATGCGCTGCGATTCCTGGACGATGGTCCCCGCCAGCTCCCGTCGCGCTCCCGGATCGGTAGGGCCGCCGTCCTGCAGCAGCGTGGTCCCCGCTCCCTCGATCGCGGCCAGCGGTGTCCGGAGGTCGTGCGACAGTGAGCTCAGCAGCGTCGTCCGCAGCCGCTCCGCTTCCACCGCGACCTCGGTCCGGCGGCTGCGATCGGCCAGAGCCAGGCGCTCGAAGGCGACGGCCGCCTGCCCGGCCAGTGCCTCCAGCAGGCGGCGCTGGCCCGGATCGCGCAGCTGGTGTCGCTCCGCCGGGCGAATCCCGATGACCCCGACCGCCCGGTCGGACACCGCGAGGGGCACGTACAGGGCCACGGCGGCGGGCAGCGTGCTGGTCCCGTGCCCCGCGATCTGGCGCTGGTCGTAAGCCCATTGGGCCACTCCGCGCTCGCGGTCGTCGATCGAATACGCGACGGGCTCGACCGGCTGCAGCCGGCCCGAGGGGTCGGGCAGGAGGAGGACGATGTCCCCCGCGAAGCTGTCGCGAAGGTGTTTCAGGGTGACGGCGGCCAGCTGGTCCGACGCGCGGATGCTCGAGAGGTCACGGCTCATGGCGTAGAGCGTCGCCGTGCGGCGCTCGCGCTCGCGCGAGGCCTCCGCCTGGTTCCGGATCCGCGCCGTCAGCCGGCTCATCATGAGGGCGACCACCAGCATCACCACGAAGGTGAGCCCGTAGCGCGCGTCACCGACCGAGAAGGTGTAATAGGGTGGCACGAAGCAGAAATCGAAGAGCGCGATGCTGAGAACCGACGTGAGCGCGGCCGGGCCCTGGCGATACCGGCTGGCTGCGACCACGACGCCGAGCAGGTACAGCATGGCCGCGTCGATCGTGCTCAGCTCGGCCTCCGCGGCGCGAATGACGAGCCCGATGGCCGTGGGGACCAGGGCGATCGCCGCCGCCGCGGCATACTCGCTCCACGGCGCGGGGCGAGGGAGCGCCGGTCGCGCCGGCTCTCCCTCTTCCTCTCCGCTGATGGCGAGGACTTCGATCGCACCGCTCCGCCGGACCAGCGCATCGAGCAGCGAGCCGCGCAGGCGGTCGCGCCAGCTGGGCCGCTCGGGCTTGCCGACCACGATGCGGTTCACGTTGTGCGTCCGTGCGTACGCCAGGATCTCGTCGGCGACGCTGGTTCCGCTCAGGGTGACGGCGCGGCCGCCGAGCTGGCCGGCCAGCTCCAGCGCGCGGACGATCTCTTCCCGCTCCGTCGCCCCCAGCTGGCTGCCCGGAGTCTCGACGTGCACGGCGATCCAGTCGGCGTGGAGCCGCGTGGCCATGCGCGCGGTCGCCCGCACCAGCCGGGAAGCGGTGGCGGTCGGTCCGATGGACACGAGCAGCCGCTCCGCGGCGGCCCAGGTCTCCCGGATCCCGCGCTCTGCCATGTAGCCGCGCATCTGCGCGTCCACCCGTTCGGCGGTGCGGCGCAGCGCCAGCTCCCGCAGGGCGATCAAGTTGCCCTTGCGGAAGAACCGGTCGATCGCCCGTGCGGCGGCGTCGGGGACGTAGACCTTGCCCTCGCGAAGCCGCTGCTGGAGCACGTCGGCGGTGACGTCCACCAGCTCGACCTCGTCGGCTCGCTCCAGCACCACGTCGGGAATGGTCTCCCGCACCTGGACACCGGTGATGCCGGCTACGACGTCATTGAGGCTCTCCAGGTGCTGGACGTTGAGGGTGGTGTACACGTTGATCCCGCGGCCGAGCAGCTCGTCCACGTCCTGCCACCGCTTGGCATGGCGGGAGCCCGGTACGTTGGTGTGCGCCAGCTCGTCCACCAGCAGGAGGGCCGGATGCCGCGCAATGGCGGCGTCGATGTCGAACTCCTGCAACCGGCTTCCCCTGTACTCGACCGACCGCTTCGGGATGGTCTCCAGGCCCTCGAGCAGGGCAGTGGTCTCCGCCCGTCCGTGGGTCTCCACCACCCCGATCACGACATCGAGCCCCTCGGCCCGCTGGGCGCGAGCGGCCTCCAGCATGGTGAAGGTCTTGCCGACGCCGGGCGAGGCGCCGAGAAAGACCTTCAGCCGGCCGCGCCGGGCCCGGGCCTCTTCGTCGTGGACCCGCCGGAGGAGATCGTCGGGATCGGGACGCGAGTGCGTCATGGCATGAAGCTAGAGCGCGGCGGGGCGATCCGTCAGGAGCCCCGCCGCCGGCATCATCTGGAGATGCTGTCCAGCGCGATGTTGAGCAGCAGGACGTTGACTCGCGGCTCGCCGAAGACTCCGAACTGCCGCCCCTCGGAGTGTCGGGCGACCAGTTCCCGCACCTGCTCGGGCGCCATTCCACGGGCCCGTGCGACCCGCGCCACCTGAAGCTCGGCATTCGCTGGTGAGATGTGGGGGTCCAGGCCGGACCCCGACGCCGTCGCCATGTCGGTCGGGATCTTCCCGCGCTCGGCGCCGTCCTCCTTCACGGCGGTCTCCACGGCGCCCGCGATCAAGGTATCGGCCAGCTTGCGGTCAGTCGGTCCCTTGTTGGTGCCGGAGGAGGCCGAGGCGTCGTAGCCCGCGCCAGCGCCGGAGGGCCGGGGGTGGAAGTACTCGGGCTTGGTGAATGGCTGGCCGATGAGAGCGCTGCCCACGGGCCGACCGTCCACCTCGACGATCGAGCCGTTGGCCTGGCGGGGGAAGACGAGCTGCGCCACGACCGTCACGACGCCGGGGTACACCAGCCCTGTCAGCACGCAGAGGAGCAGGGTCATCACGATGGCTGGACGAAGGAGCCGCTGGAACATGGTCACACCAATCCGAGGCCGGTGAGGATGACGTCGATCAGCTTGATCCCGGCGAAAGGCACCAGCAGACCCCCCCCGCCGTAGATCCACAGGTTGCGCCGCAGGATCATGCTTGCCGACGCGGGCCGGTAGGTGACGCCGCGAAGCGCGAGCGGGATGAGCGCGATGATGATGAGGGCGTTGAACACCACGCTGCTGAGGATCGCCGACTGGGGCGACTCGAGCCCCATGATGTTCAGCACACCGAGCGCCGGATAGGTCGCCGCGAACATCGCCGGGATGATGGCGAAGTACTTGGCCACGTCGTTGGCGATCGAGAAGGTCGTGAGCGAGCCCCGCGTCATCAGCAGCTGCTTCCCGATCTCCACCACCTCGATCAGCTTGGTGGGGTTGGAATCGAGGTCCACCATGTTTCCGGCCTCGCGCGCCGCCTGGGTGCCCGTATTCATCGCGACGCCCACATCGGCCTGGGCGAGAGCGGGCGCGTCGTTGGTCCCGTCCCCGGTCATCGCCACCAGCCGTCCGCCGGCCTGCTCCTTCCGGATCAGCTCCAGCTTCTGCTCCGGCGTCGCTTCGGCGAGGAAGTCGTCCACGCCCGCCTCCGCCGCGATCGCCGCGGCGGTGAGCGGGTTGTCTCCAGTGATCATCACGGTGCGGATGCCCATCATCCGGAGACGGTCGAAGCGCTCCTTCATCCCGCCCTTCACCACGTCCTTGAGGTGCACCGCGCCGAGCACCCGGACCTCGCCGTTCCGCCGCTCGGCGACGACGAGCGGCGTGCCACCTTGACGGGCGATCGACTCGACCACCTGCGTCGTCTCTACCGGCATCGCCCCGCCGCTCTCACCCACCCAGCGGGCCACCGCGTCGGCCGCCCCCTTGCGCACCTGCCGGTCGCCCACGTTGACCCCGCTCATGCGGGTGGCGGCGGAGAAGGGCACGAAGGTCATCGGCGCCTGACCGTCGGCGCCGCTCGCCGTGCGACCCCGCAGCGCGTGGCGCTCCTTGGCCAGGACCACGATGCTGCGGCCCTCGGGCGTTTCGTCGGGCAGCGAGGCGAGCTGGGCGCGGTCGGCCAGCTCCTCCTCCCGCACGCCGCCCACGGGGAGGAACTGCACCGCCTGCCGGTTGCCGAGCGTGATGGTGCCGGTCTTGTCCAGCAGCAGCGTGTTCACATCGCCGGCGGCCTCGACCGCCCGGCCGCTCATCGCGATCACGTTCTGCTGGATCAATCGGTCCATGCCCGCGATGCCGATGGCGGAGAGGAGGCCGCCGATGGTGGTGGGGATCAGGCACACCAGGAGCGCGATCAGCACCGGCACCGCCACGGCGCCTCCGCTGTAGACCGCGAACGGCTGGAGCGTCACCACCGCGAGCAGGAAGACGACCGTCAGTCCCGAAAGCAGGATCGTGAGCGCGATCTCGTTCGGGGTCTTCTGCCGGATCGCCCCCTCCACCAGGGCGATCATCCGGTCGATGAAGGTCTCGCCCGGGTTCGCGGTGATCCGGATGACCAGCCAGTCGGACAGCACCTTGGTCCCGCCGGTCACGGCTGACCGGTCGCCGCCCGACTCCCGGATGACGGGGGCCGACTCGCCGGTCACCGCGGACTCGTCCACCGAGGCCACGCCCTCGATCACCTCGCCGTCGGCGGGGATCAGCTCCCCCGCCTGCACCAGCACGTGGTCGCCGCGGCGCAGCTCGGTCGCGAACACCGAGAGGAAGTCGAGATGGTTCGTCGGGTCGCGCATGCGCTTCGCCCGGGTCTCCATCCGGGTGCCCCGGAGCGCCTCGGCCTGGGCCTTGCCCCGGCCTTCCGCCATCGCCTCGGCGAAGTTGGCGAAGAGGACAGTGAACCAGAGCCACAGCGCGAGCTGGAAGGTGAAGCCGATGCCGACGCGTCCGGCCACCAGATCGAGGATCAGCACCCCGGTGGTGAGCACCGCCCCTACCAGCACCACGAACATCACCGGGTTCCGAACCATGTGCCGGGGATTGAGCTTGTACACCGAGTCCCACAGGGCGCGGCGCACGATCGGTGGATGGAACAGCGGATGCTTCTTGGCGGACATGGCTAGAAGAGGCTCCCGGCCTGCATGAGGAAGTGCTCCACGATCGGCCCCAGAGATAGCACGGGGAAGAACGTGAGCGCGCCGACGATGAGGACGACGCTGATCAGCAGCACGACAAAAAGGGGCGTGGTGACCGGGAAGGTGCCCGCGGTCTCCGCCGCGATCTTGCGCTCGGCTAGGAAGCCGCCCAACGCCACCATCGGCACGATCATGGCGTACCGGCCGATGAGGGTCGCCAGACCGAACAGCGTGTTGTAGTAATAGGTCCCCCCGGTGAGCCCGGCGAACGCGCTGCCGTTGTTGCCCACAGTGGAGCTGAAGCCGTAGAGGATCTCACTCAGGCCGTGGGGGCCAATGTTGTTGCGGCCCATCAGGCCGGGGTCGATCACTGCGGAGAGCGCGGTCAGGACGAGAATTGCCGCCGGGAAGATCAGAACGTACAGCATCACTACCTGGACTTCCCGCGCCTGGATCCGCTTCCCCAGGTATTCCGGTGTTCGCCCCACCATCAGGCCGGCGATGAACACCGTCAGCACCACCATCACCAGCATACCGTAGAGCCCGGACCCGACGCCCCCGAAGATGACCTCGCCCAGCTGAATGTTGACCAGCGGCACCAGACCGCCGATGGGCGTGTAGGAGTCGTGCATCGAGTTGACCGAGCCGTTCGAGGCAGCCGTGGTCGCGACCGCCCAGAGGGCCGAGTTGGCCAGGCCGAACCGGACCTCCTTGCCCTCCATGTTGCCGCCGGGATTGCTGGCGCTGGGCGTGAGATCGAGGCCGCGCTCCGCGTGGATCGGGTTGCCGGCCCCCTCCGCCCAGTACGCGGTGGTCACGCCGCCGATGAAGAGCACGAACATCGCGGCCCAGACCGCCCACCCGTGTGCCTGCCGCCTGACCATGCGGCCGAGGGTCCAGGTGAGGGCCGACGCGAGGGCCAGAATGCTGAACATCTCGATGAAGTTGGACCACGGCGTGGCGTTCTCGAACGGATGGGAGGAGTTGACGTTGAAGAAGCCGCCCCCGTTGGTGCCCAGCTGCTTGATCGCGATCTGGCTGGCGGCCGGCCCCAGGGCGAGCACCTGCTTGCCGCCCTCCAGCGTGGTGACCTCCAGGTAGGGACGGAGGTTCTGGATCACGCCCTGCTGAACAAGCAGCAGCGCGACCACGAGTGACAGCGGCAGCAGGATGTACAGTGTGCCCCGCACCAGATCGGCCCAGAAGTTCCCGATCCGCCCCTTGGCCTCGGCGCCGTGGCGGGCAATCCCCCGGATGAGCCCGATCACCAGCGCCATCCCCACCGCAGCCGAGGTGAAGTTGTGGAAGGTGAGCTGGGTCATCTGGGAGAAGTACGACATCGTCGTCTCTCCCCCGTACGACTGCCAGTTGGTATTGGTGGTGAACGAGGCGGCGGTCTCGAAGGCCTGCCGGTCGGGCACCGCCGGCAGGGCCTGCGGGTTGAGCGGGAGGATGTGCTGGAGGCGCAGCGCCACGTACGTCAGGACCATGGACACGGCGCTGAAGAGCAGCATGGCGCCCGCATACCGGGTCCAGTGCTGGTCTTCCGCCGGGTCGACCCCCGCGAGGCGATACAGCCAGCGCTCGAGCGGGGCGAGCCACCGCACTCGGCCCTGGTACACTGCCTCGCAATACTGGCCGAGGGGCTTCGTCACCGCGAGGAGAGCGAGCGCGTAGAGCGCGATCTGGAGCCAGCCGCTGGCGCTCATGTCAGAACCGCTCCGGATTGAGCAGGGAGTACATCAGGTAGACCAGGATGGCGAGCGCGATGACGCCCCCGATGAGGGAATCGGGACCCATACCTAGCGCTCCGGGTCGCCGCGGCGACCCAACCGCTCGCAGCCGCGGACGTAGGCCAGCATCGCGGCGAAGAACGCCGCCGTGCCGGCGAGGTAGAGGATGTCGATGAGCATGGCCCGGAACGTACAGACGGGGGGATCAGGGAGGGGTATGAACCATCTGACCGGGCGTCAGGATTGTATCAGGAAAGCCGGGTCACCCGCTGCCAGGGCCGGCGCCGGATCCCGCGCCGGGTCGGCTGGTGCCCGGTTGCCCGCACCACCAGGACCCATGTCACCCAGCCGAGGAGGATCATCCCCAGGCTGAGCAGCGCGTACGCCAACCTCCAGTCCACGCCGCGGGTCATCACACTGTAGTCCGACATTCCGCCGATGCCCGCGATCAGATTGAGCGGCAGGAAGATGATGTTGATGAGGGTGAGGTTCTTCAGCAGGAACGTTCATGTTGTTGTTCACGATGGTGCCCCGGGCATCCATCAGCCCGGGAGCACTGAGCTGTGGATCTGGGCTTGCCGAGCGCACTGCCGCGGGACCTCGTCCGGATCGAGGGCGGACTCGAGGTCATAGGGGTCGATGCCGAGTGGTCCGGTAAGATCCCGCTGCTCGGCCGCATCCGGCGCGACGTAGACCAGCACCGGCGCGGTCTCGGCATAGGCGATCCGCTCTCCGGACAGTGCAAAGCCTGCCTTTGTGGGGACACTCCAGCCGGGGGGTACGGCAAGGTACGACGAATCGCGTCAGGATGGGGTGCGGAGGAGCTTTACCGGGATCAGGATTTCATCACGGTGTCCGCGGTTCGTAAGCGACATCACAATCGAGGCTGTTGGCCATCGCGATATTATTGCCTCTGGGCCGTATACCCTCAGCCTGGCGACACATGAGTCATCCATCCATTCCGGCGGGCCCGCCCCGCCCAGGTCGATCCTGGCAGGCCTACGCCATCGCCATCGCTGCGCTGGCGGGCGCCACCCTGTTCCGCAAGGCGATCGAGCCGATCCTGGGCCCGGGCGTGCAGTTCCTCACCTATTTCCCGGCCGTCTTCGTGACCGCCGCGCTCGCCGGCTTCTATCCCGCCATGCTCGTCACCGCGGTGGGCGCGACGCTGGCCCAGTCCATGTTCGCCCGAAGCGGCGGCATGGATCTCAGCAACCCGACCGACGTCGCCGGAGTCACCCTCTTCCTCATCATCGGGGCGGGCATTGCCTGGCTGGGAGAGGCCCGCCTACGGGCCCTGGCGCGGGCGCAGCGGGAAGCGGAGGAGGCGCGGCGGCAGGAAGCGATGGCCGCGGAAGCCGCGGTCGAGGCGGAGGAGTCGGCGGCCCAGGCGGAAGAGGAGGCTCTCCGGGCGGAGAGCGAGGCCGCACGGGCCCGCGAGGCGCTGAGCCAGGTCCAGTCCGCGCACGAGCGCACCCATGCCGTCCTCGAGAGCACCAGCGACGGCTACCTCGGCGTGGACGCCGAGTGGCGTATCCGCTACCTCAACCGCCGCGGGGCCGAGCTGTTGTCGGCCCAGGGCCTGGTTCCCGAGGCGGTCACGGGGCGTACGGTCTGGGAGCTATGGCCCGACCTGCTGGGGACCGAGCTCGAGCGGCAGCATCGCCGGGCCATGACCGAGCGGATCCACATCACGTTCGAGATCTGGTATCCCCGCAACCAGCGCTGGTACGAGATGCACGACTTCCCCACACCCGACGGAGGGGTGGGCATCTTCTTCCGCGACATCACCGAGCGCCGGCGGTTCGAGGAGCGGCTGCAGCAGGCCCAGCGGATGGATGCGGTGGGACGGCTCGCCGGCGGCGTCGCTCACGAGGTCAACAACCAGATGACCGTGGTGCTCGGCACCGCGTCCTTCCTGCTCAGGAGGGCCGACCTCCCCGACGCGGCGCGCGCGGACCTGGAGCAGATCCGCCAGGCCGCGCAGCGGAGCGGCGACATCACCGGCCAGCTCCTCGCGTTCGGGCGTCGCCAATTGCTCCGGCCGGAGCCCGTGGACCTGAACGACGTGGTAGGCGGTATGGAGATGCTGCTGCAGCGGACAGTCGGCGCCGCGATCCGCATCGAGCTGGATCTGCAGCCGGGTCTCGCCTGCGCGATGGTGGATCATGGACAGATCACCCAGGCGCTTCTGAACTTGGTCCTCAACGCGCGCGACGCGATGCCGGACGGCGGGGTGCTGCGGATCGGCACCGAGGAGATCGAGCTGAAGCCGGGCAACGAGGTGGACGGCGGCGAGGAGGCGGCTCCCGGCGCTTACGTCCTACTGCGGGTGGGCGACTCCGGACTGGGGATCGATCCCGCGGTCGTGGGCCGCATATTCGAGCCCTTCTTCACGACCAAGGCGTTCGGCCAGGGCACCGGGCTGGGGCTGGCGATGGTCTACGGCATGGTGCGTCAAAGCGAGGGCTACGTCACCGTGACCAGCGTCCAGGGCCGGGGCAGCGCGTTCACGATCTACCTGCCGCGCCAATCGCAGGCGGTCGCGGCCGAATCCGCGCCGGAACCTCCCGAGCGAGGAGCGATGCCTCCGGTCGATTCGGGACCTCCACTCGCGGTCGTCGCGGAGGACGAGATCGCGGTACGGCACCTCGTGGCGCGGGTCCTGGTGGAGCAGGGGTTCGAGGTGCTGGAGGCCGCCGACGGATCCCAGGCGCTCGAGCTCGTCACCGGGGCTGACACCGATGGCCGGCTGCGGCTGGTCGTGACCGACCTGGCGATGCCCAGAATGGGGGGCCGGGAGCTGGCCGAGCAGCTCCTGGATCGCGGCTATCGCGTACCGCTGCTGTTCATTACGGGGTACACCGAGGAGGACGTCGAACGGCTGGGACTCCTGGGCAACGGCCAGGAGGTCCTGCGGAAGCCGTTCGCCCCCGAGGCCCTGGCGGACCGCGCGCGACGGCTGGTGTCGGCCTGAGCGTGGAGCCAACTTGCGATCGGAGCCATCTATCGGGTGCAATCACCGAGCTGCCACGGCTTAGGTAGTGAACGAGAGCGAGGGACGATGCCGTTCTATCTATCCAGGTTCAGTTACACACCGGAGACCTGGGCCAGGCTCATCCAGAATCCGGAAGACCGCAGGAAGGCCGCTCAAGCCTATATCGAGTCGGTCGGCGGCAAGCTGCACGGGTTCTGGTACGCCTTCGGCACCCATGACGGGTACAATCTGTGGGAGGCCCCCGACAACGTGTCCATGGCCGCGGTTGCGCTCGCAATCAGTGGCGGCGGCGCGCTGAGTTCGTTCGAAACGACGGTGCTGCTGAGCGTCGACGAAACGTTGGCCGCCCTGCGCACGGCCGAGCGAGTCGGGTATCGGGCGCCTGGTGCATAGCGGTGCGCAGTGTCGTCTGCCAGCCATCCCTTACCTCGCGACGCCGCAGCCGGGCGTCGCACTCATCCTGTGGGGGTGGTGGGAAGGGCCGGTGAGTGCCTAGCCCGCGGGCGCAAGTCGCGGTGCGCCACGCCCAGATCGAGGACGCCCCCGCGATGACGGCGCTGAGTTCTCAGCTGGGATATCCGGTACCGCTGGACACTCTGGCGGGGCGCCTTACACGCGTCCTCGAGCGGACAGATGAGCTTGTGCTGGTGGCCTCGGGAGCAGACGGAGTAGTGATCGGCTGGGTACACGTGGCAGAGCAGCGGTTTTTGGAGGCCGGCCCAAGGTGTGAGCTTCTTGGCCTCGTGGTAGACGCTGCCCACCGACGCCAGGGGATAGGTCGCCAGCTGGTCGCCGCCGTGGAGCAGTGGGCCGGAACCCGCGAGGTGAGAGAAATCTCGGTCCGGAGCAACGTCCTGCGGGCTGAGTCGCATCCATTCTATGAGCGACTCGGCTATCAGCGGGCAAAGACACAGCACGTCTACCGAAAGCCGCTTCCAGTGGGCGGTGTCCCTTGATGGTATACCGCCGACCGTCGAGCTACCCGGCCGCCAAGTCCGCGTTCCTCAAGTACGCACTGGCCGTTGGCGGAAATACGACGATCTGACACGGTGGGCAAGCCTGGAATGAACAAGAAACGCTGGTCGCAGCGCGTGACCGAACGAAGCGACGCCTTGGACCTCGATGATGGAGTGTTCGCCAGAACGGACCCCAGGAGCATCGCGCGATCGCTCAAGCGCTCGGCCGACCGGAGCCGCCGGCGCAAGGCTGATCCCTTCCGGTCGGCGATGTCTATGCTCACGTTCTACATCAATCGAGCGGGGAAAAGTCTCTCCACCGCTCAGCGTCGGCGACTGGAGTCCGCTAAGGACGAGCTCCGCCGGCTCTACAAGCGGCCGGCGCGGTAGGGGGGCTTCATACCCGAGTGATGCCGCGATGTTGGAGGAAGGGCATGGGCAAGCCTCGGATCTTCCTGGGCTCCTCAGGGAAGCAGAAAAAGCTGCTGGAGGCGCTGACGCGAGGTCTCGAGGATGTCGCGCAGGTCGAGCCCTGGACGACGTCATTCAACCCCGGGACCACCACATTGGAGCGGCTCCTCGAGCTCACTCGTGAGGTCGATTTCGCGGCATTCGTGTTCGCGCGGGACGACTGGACGGCGAACCGCCCGCCGGCAGCCGATCCCTCGGGATCGGGCCAGGCCTCTCCGCGCGACAACGTGGTCTTCGAAGCCGGTCTTTTCGGCGGGGTCCTCGGCATGCGCCGAACGTTCATCCTCCACGCGAGCGGCGCCAAGCTTCCGAGCGATCTCCTCGGGCTGACCTGCGTGCGCTACGGCGACGCGACCACTGCGGCCGAGATGCGGGTCGTGAATGACCAGCTGCGCAAGGCCATCCAGAACGAGGGACGCGCGGCCCGCATCGAGGGCCTGTGGTGGCAGCTGTCCCTGACCGAGCGCAGCTCGGTGGAGCCGTCGGCCGTGAGTCTGCTGCGGATCTCACGAGACCGCGACGGGGCGCTGGAGCTGAGCGGGCGCTCGTGGCAGGAGGCTGGCGCCCTGTCGGCCCGATACTGGAGCGAAGCGGTAAAGGAGCGGAAAGACCCTCCCGGAATCTTCTACTATTGGAACGGCGAACGGCCCCGGGACCCGGACGCCCCGCAGCTGCACGGGACGGGAGAGATCCGACTGGAGTCCGCCGATCGCGCGGGCGGATACTTCACGACCCGTTCGGACACTGACCCGAACATCAAAGCGCGCACGTCCGGCCTCTACTTGCGTGCCAATCCAGAGGACCTGGGCATCCTGGAGGGACGGGATGACCGGCGACGCGCAGAGCTGATCGCACAGCGGCTGTCGGATTGGAAGTCGAGCGCGAACGCCTGAGGTCAGGGCAGGCCGTCAGCGCCGGGGAAGGGTGGCACTGCCTTGCTCATGAGGTGCTCCAATGGCTGAGCGCGGGCTCCTCAATCTATATCGCTTGCCCCCGAGGGGCCGACCCCGCATGTTCGATTCTCCCCCGCACGTGATCCGTTGCCCGGAGGTGTGGTGCCGCTTCGCGGATGGATCGGCACGCCGATCGTGGCGCTCCACCTGCTCGTCTCGCCCGGCGATCTCCTCGCTCAGCTCGCCTCCGCCGATGCCACCGAGCCGCAGCCGGCCGAGGCGAGCGCTCGCTCATACGACGGGTTGTTCGATGAGCTGATCGGCATGCGGCCCCGGGCCGACCGCGTGGCGGAGGTGTCGAACGTCGTGCTCCAGCGCGACCTGGCGCGGTTCACCCTGCAGCGCGGTCGCCTTCACCTGCTCAGCGCCGTGAACCGCC
Source organism: Gemmatimonadales bacterium (assembly GCA_036556505.1). Taxonomy (GTDB): domain Bacteria; phylum Gemmatimonadota; class Gemmatimonadetes; order Gemmatimonadales; family GWC2-71-9; genus CAVVWJ01. The sequence continues at coordinate 575 of DATBJH010000023.1, read as the reverse complement.
GTACCGTCGGCGCCGTCTTCAAGGGCGTCGGCGTCTTCTCCTTCGTCCCCTCGAGCAGGATCGAGCGCGACCGCCTCAAGCGGATGGAAAAGGCCGATTCGCTGGAGTCTCCGTTCACGACCCTGCTCCTGCTGTTCGCCGACGGCACGGCGGACGAGCTGGAGGCCGCGTTGCAGTTCGGGCCGGGTCCCGACGGAAACGACATGCGCGACGCGATCGAGGCGGGCCTCGAGTTCCTGGCCGATGAGGATTCCCGCACCTTCGACCCCGACTTCATGGGCGCGTGGCTCAACGGGGAGCGGAGCGAGCTGTTCTTCGCCTATGTCCAACGCCAGGGCCGCGATCCGGTGGCGCTCTCGATCAACCCCAACGAGCTCGAGGGCGTGCGGCTGCAGTCCCGCATTCACCGGCGGGGCTACGACCGCCACGCGGAAGTGATCACCCAGTTCCCGCTGAAGGGCAGAGGACGAAGCGGGGCTCGGGGCGAGCGGCTCCGCCAGGCCGAGATCGAGCATTACGCACTCGACGTTTCCCTCCCGCCGACCGGCATCGGCGAGATCGGCTTCGCCGCGACG
>DATBJH010000022.1:0-2824 GCA_036556505.1 Gemmatimonadales bacterium | reverse complement strand
TTCCGCTTCGTGTTCGCCGTGCAGGGCGGCACGCTGTATTTCGCGCTGGCCGATCGGCAGAGCGACATCTGGCAAGCGGACGTTCTGCTCAGGTAACCACGCCACGGTAGGCGGAGTATCGTCAGTTCAGTGGATCACGATATTCCCGCGCTCCACCGGCCAGGTCCGCGCGTTGTCGTCAGGCCAGATCTGCAGCTGGCAGTACTCCTCCGAGGTCACGATCCCGGGCGGCGGCTGCTCGAACCCGAAGAAGGTGCTCCGGTCCGGATCCGCACTCCCCTCGGTATCGAGGACCCGGAACCACACGTCGTCGCCGACCTCGGTGACCGGGTCGGGATCGTTGCTGTGGGTCAGGACGCCGCCGATCCACGCCCGGTGGTTGACCTCGTCCACCGCGAAGCAGGTCACGTCGCCCTTGTAGGTGAAGCCGAACGCGGGCTGGTGCTGTTGGAACCGCCCCGAGACACTGCCGTCCGCGTGCCGCACGGCCGTAAAGCTGAACATGACCGCCCCGAAGGTGGGATGAACGAACTGCCCGCCACCGGTCACCTTTTCCTCTACGCCTTGCTCTGCCGAACGGCCGGGCGCTTCCCGCATGCCGTCCCGGGAGCCCGGCGCCGTCGGTCCGGTACAGCCGAGCGCCAGCACTCCGATCAGACCGCCGGCCCACGTGGTCTTGAGCATCGTTACCTCCGGTTCGAGAGAGCCCGTGACACGAGCATACGGCGGCCCGGATCGGCGGTCTTGCACCGGGCGTCGTCGCGTTGAACGGGACGAACACCCGGCCTGTGCGCCGGGGCGGGTCCGGAGGCGTCTGAGTAGTAAGGATTCAGACTGGGACGCGTGCGGCGGAGGCAAGATGGCCGGTGCGAGGTCGGTTCCGGTGACGATGGGCAGCGCGCTGTTCCGCTCGATGGAGCTGGACGGCTTCAATCTGGTGGAGGCCTGGTTTCCGCCCGGCGAGCATCTGGCGCATCACACCCACGACCGAACCTGCGTCGCCACCATGCTCGAGGGCTCCTTCGACCTGGCCATCGCGGGCCGCGTTCTCCCCTGCCCTCCGGCCGCGGTAGCCACCGAGCCCGCCGGCGAGCGCCACGCCAACCGCATGGGCGACGCGGGAGCACACGTGATCGTGATCCAGCCGGACCCGCGCCGCGCCGACCTGCTCCGACCGTTCGCGCCTTTCCTGGATCGTGCGTCGCACCGGCACCACGCAGGCATCGCAGCGGCCGCCGCACGGCTCTCCCGGGAGCTCGACCATCCAGACGACCTCGCTTCGCTCGCTGCCGAAGCGGCGGTGCTCGAGATCATGGTGGTCCTCGGGCGTGTCGCGCACGACGCCGAGCGTGCGCCGCCTCCGTGGCTGCTCCGCGCCCGAGACCTGATCCACGCCAGGTTCCGGGAGCCGATCCGGATCGCGGACGTGGCGAGCGAGGCGGACGTGCATCCCGGCCACCTGGCGCGTGCCTTCCGCCAGCATTTTCGAATGACGCTGGGGTCCTACGTGCGGACACTACGCCTGGAGTGGGTAGCCGCCAGGCTGCTCGAGTCGGAGCAGTCACTCGCCGGCCTCGCGCTCGCCGCGGGGTTCGCCGACCAGAGTCACCTGACGCGCGCCTTCAAGCAGTACAGCGGCCTCACGCCACAGGCCTATCGCCGATCCCGTGCGATGTAGGGCGGCTCGGGGAAGGGCGGATCTGGTGCCCCGGCGCACGGCCCGGTATTTCCGCGAGGCACCCGCCAACCCCACGACAGCGCCTGCCATCCCTTCCTCCGATCCCGATTCGGCAAAAAATGAGAAAAAGATGAGGCGTGCCGTTTATTAAGGGTGCGTAGACGTCATGAGCAGGACGTACACCCGATCCCAGCGGAGAGAACCACGATGACGACGATCTCGGCACCCCCATCACGGCCGGCCATCCCGCTTCCGTCCTCCGCCCGCGCCCTGGACGAGGCCCTCGCCAGGGTGCGCGAAGGCGCCGAGCGCCTGCTGGGCCTTTCGCTGGACGACCGGCTGGCCCTCGCCCAGTCCATGCAGACCGGTTACGCCGCGATCGCGGAGGAGAGCGTCCGGACCGCCTGCGCCGCCAAGGGGATACCCCTGGGCACCCCGCTGGAAGGCGAGGAGTGGACGCTCGGTCCCTGGTTCGTCGTCCGCCACCTCCGCCTGGTGCAGCAGGCGCTGCTGGCCTTGCAGCGCACCGGGAACACCCCGATCGGCCCGGTCGGGCGCACCGCCGGCGGGCAGCTCAGCGTCCGGGTATTCCCCGCCGGGCCGATCGACGGGATGCTCTTCAATGGGGTCAAGGTGGATGTCCATCTCCAGAAAGGCGTTACCGAGCAGCGCCTGGACGAGCAGAGAGCCGGCTTCTACAAGTCCCGGCCGCGCGCGAACCGGGTGGTGCTGGTGCTGGGTGCCGGCAACATCGCCGGGATCCCGTCCAAGGACGTCATCAGCAAGATCTTCAACGAGGGGAAGGCCTGCATTCTCAAGATGAATCCGGTGAATGCGTACATGGGACCCTACCTCGAGCGGGCATTCGCCGAGGCGATCCGGAGGGGTTTTCTGGCGATAGTCTACGGCGGAGCCGAGGAGGGACACTACCTGGCCCACCACCCAGACGTGGATGAGCTGCACATGACGGGCTCGGATCGCACCTACGACCAGATCGTCTGGGGGCCGCCGGGAGCCGAGCGGGAGGCGAGACGGCGGGAGAATCGTCCCGTGCTGACCAAGCCGTTCACCGCGGAGCTGGGCGGCGTCGCGCCGGTGCTGGTGGTTCCGGGGCCCTATTCGGAGAAGGAGCTGATGTACCAGGCC
>DATBJH010000021.1:0-57442 GCA_036556505.1 Gemmatimonadales bacterium | reverse complement strand
GCCCGGGCGCGTACGGCCCGGGCGACCCTCTCTCGTTTCGGAGCCTGTCATGCTGCACCTCCTGCTCGCCGGCCTCTGCGCCCATTCCCAGCCCATCGATCCGCCCTGCGCCACCTACTCGCAGGGCGTCGTCGCATTCGTGGACGTCACCGTCATCCCCATGGACCGGGAGCGGCGGCTCCCGGGACAGACGGTGGTGGTCCGGGGCGATCGGATCGTCGAGCTGGGGCCCGTCGCGACCGTGACGGTACCCGACGGTGCGACCCGGGTGGAGGGGAAAGGGAAGTTCCTGATTCCGGGCCTCGCGGAGATGCACGCGCACATCCCCGGCGGGCAGGCCTCCGACTCAGCCGTGGAGCGAACGCTCTTCATGTACCTGGCGGGCGGGCTCACGACCATTCGCGGCATGCTCGGCCATCCGCGGCACCTGGAGCTGCGGGCGCGGGCCGCCCGGGGCGAGCTGCTGAGTCCGACGATCTACGCGGCGGGTCCATCGCTCAATGGGAACAGCATCCCGGATCCCGCGGCGGCCCGGAAGGCGGTGATCGAGCAGAAGGAGGCGGGTTACGACCTGCTCAAGGTCCATCCGGGGGTGAGCCGGGAGGCGTTCGACACGCTGGTGGCGACCGCGCGGCGCGTCGGCATCCCGTTCGCCGGGCACGTGCCGACGGAGGTCGGCGTGGCCCACGCGATCGAGTCGAAGTACGCCACGATCGAGCACCTGGACGGCTACATCGAAGCCATGGTTCGCGACGGCGCCCCGGTGGGCGCCGATCAGTCGGCCTTCTTCGGCCTCAACCTCGGCGAGTATCTGGACGAGTCGAAAATGCCGGCGCTGGTGGCGGCCACGAAGAAGGCGGGGGTCTGGAACGTGCCCACGCAGGTGCTGCTGGAGAATCTGGTGCTGGTCGAGAGCAGCGCCGAGCTGACCGAGCGCCCCGAGATGAAGTACGTGATGCCGGAGATGCTGGCCCAGTGGGCCCAGGTGAAGGACAACATGCTGGCGGAGACCGGATCCACGGCGGAGTCGGCCCGCCGGACCATCGAGGTGCGCCGCCGCCTCATCAAGGCGCTGCATGATGCCGGTGCCGGTCTCCTGCTCGGCTCCGATGCGCCGCAGGTCTACAACGTGCCGGGCTTCTCGACCCATCGGGAGCTGGAGTCGCTGGTCGCGGCAGGGCTCACGCCATACCAGGCCCTGGAGACCGGCACCCGCAACGTGGCGCGCTACTTCGGGACCACAGGGGAGACGGGAACGGTGGAGCGCGGCAAGCGGGCGGACCTGGTCCTGCTGGAGGCGGATCCGCTGGTGGACATCCGGAACACGACAAAGCGGGCGGGCGTAATGCTGCGGGGGCGCTGGCTGCCGCAGGCGGAGATCGAGGGCAGGCTGGCTTCCTCCCAGCCCCGGTAACCCGACTCGCCGGACAGGCAGACCGTGAGGTCCGTGGACTACCTGCGGCTGCCCGTCCCTCTGTCCTCCCGTCCGCCTGGGTGGCGGGGTGTGGTGGGGGACCGCCGGGGGGGCGGAGTGGTGCCGGTGGGGGACCGCCCGTCCGCCCGGGACGGGGCGGCAGCAGCCTCGGAGCTCAAGCTCTGCACCAGTTCCCTGTTGCTGGGGTGGCGCCTCAGGTCCACCAGCAGATCGTTCATCGCGTTGATCGGCGTCATGCCGGCGATCCGCTGGCGCAGCGCGTGGGAGGCTTCCAGGGTCTGCGGGTCGAGCAGCAGCTCCTCGCGCCGCGTCGCGCTGGCCACCAGATCGATGGCCGGGAAGATCCGGCGCTCCGCCAGCTCCCGGCTCAGCACCAGTTCGCTGTTGCCGGTCCCCTTGAACTCCTCGAAGATCACCTGGTCCATCTTGCTGCCGGTATCCACCAGCGCGGTGGCGATGATGGTGAGCGACCCCCCGCCCTTCGCGAGGTCCACCTTGCGCGCGCTGCCGAGGAAGCGCTTCGGCTTCTCCAGCGACTGCGCATCCAGTCCCCCGGAGAGGGTGCGGCCGGTGCCCTTCTCCACGGTGTTGTACGCCCGGGCGAGGCGGGTGAGCGAGTCCACGATGAGGACCACGTCCTCGCCCAGCTCGACCCGGCGCCGGGCGCGCTCGAGCGTCAGCTCAGCGACCGCCACATGTTGCGACGCCGGGTTGTCGAAGCTCGAGGCGATCACCTCGCCCACGCCCGCCGCCTCCATCTCGAACACTTCCTCCGGCCGCTCGTCCACCAGCAGGATGAGCAGCGCGGCCTCCGGGTAGTTCTCGCTCACGCCCTGGGCGATGGCCTGGAGCACCATGGTCTTCCCGGCCTTCGCTGGCGCCACGATCAGCGCGCGCTGGCCCTTGCCCAGTGGCGTCAGCAGGTCGACGACGCGGTTGGTGTGGTCCGGCTGCCCCGAGCGGATGAGCCTTGTTTCCAGGCGGATCAGCTCGTTCGGATGAACGGCCGAGAGACGGGCGAACTCCGGTCGGCCGCGGAGCTGGTCCGGGGGTCTACCCAGGACCGCGGTGACTCGCTCCAGCGTCGGTCCTCGCCCCCGGCCGCCGGGCCGGGTCTCCCCATCGATCTCGTCGCCGGTGCGGAGGCCGTACTGGCGGATGATCCGCTCGCCCACGTGGACGTCGCCGTTGGAGGGCAGATAGCCTGCCTCCCGGCGCCGGAGGAAGCCGGAGCCCCGCCCGGCGATCTCGAGCACGCCCAGCATCAGGTCTGGGCCACGGTGCGCTTGATGCGCTGCAGGATGGCGGTGAGCCCCTGGGTTCGGGTCATGCCGAGGGTCTCGCTGAGGCCGAGCTGGTCCAGGAGATCGTCCGGAATCCGAGCCACATCCTCCGGCGCCGCGCCCTCCAGCGAGCGGGCGAGCAGCGAGATGAATCCTCGTACGGTCGGGGACTCCCGGGGCACGTCCGCATGGATGTGGACCTTGCCCTTCTCCACCTCGACCCAGAGGAACACCGGCGTCTGGCACTCGTGCACCCGGTGGTCGCCCCGCTCCTTCTCCTCCTCCAGCCGCTGGGGGAGGGGTGGGAGCCTGCGGGAATAATCCAGGAGGGTCTCCAGCCTGGTCGTGCGATCGGCGGCCTTGAAGCGGGGGATGATGGTGTCGATGCTCGGCATTGGGAGAAAAGTAGCGGCAGATTCGCGCCCGGTCAGGGTCGCTTGACGGCATCCCGGACCATGCATAAATATCCACTCATGGTCCTCCTGGCCAAGACCCAGCTCCCCATTATCGGGCTTCGACTCTCCCCGAGAGGCGGCGCGCGAGCTTGCGGGTAGCGGGACCACCCGATTCGGCACTGAGCCGCGGCCTCTCTCCGAGAGGCCGCTTCTTTTTTTTGGGGACGCCATGCCCATACCGGCCGTTTCGCCCATCCGGCTCTACGACACCACCCTCCGTGACGGCACCCAGCGCGAGGGTCTCTCCCTCTCGGTGGAGGACAAGGTGAAGATCGCCCGCGTCCTCGACGGCCTCGGCGTCCACTACATCGAGGGCGGCTGGCCCGGCTCCAATCCCAAGGACGCCGAGTTCTTCCGCCGCATGCGGAAGGCGTCGTCCGGGCCTGCGAAGCTCGCGGCCTTCGGCAGCACCCGGCGGGCGGGCGCGCGGTGTGAGGAGGACGGCAACATCCGCGCGCTGGTGGACGCCGGGACGCCGGTCGTCACCCTGGTCGGCAAGACCTCGACCCTCCACGTAGATCGAGTGCTGGAGACCACGCGGGAGGAGAACCTGCGGATGATCGGGGAGAGCGTCGCCTGGTTCAAGCACCTCGGCCGGGAGGTGGTGTACGACGCGGAGCACTTCTTCGACGGCTGGCGGCTCGACCGCCGGTACGCGCTCGCGACCCTCCACGCGGCGGAGCAAGCCGGTGCCGACACGATCGTCCTCTGCGACACCAATGGCGGCGAGCTGCCCGAGGTCGTGGCCGAGCGGGTCCTGGAGTTGCGCGAGCACGTCGCGGTGCCTCTCGGCATCCACCCGCACGACGACTCGGGGCTCGCGGTGGCCAACGCGCTCGCCGCGGTGCGGGCGGGCTGTGTCCAGGTGCAGGGGACGATCAACGGCTACGGCGAGCGCTGCGGCAACCTCGACCTCGTGCCGCTCATCGCCAACCTCCAGCTCAAGCTGGGCCACCGGGTGGTGACCGAGGAGGCGCTCCGCCGGCTGAGCGAGGTCTCGCACTACGTCGCCGAGATCGCGAACCAGCAGCCCGACCCCCACGCGGCGTACGTGGGTCGCAGCGCGTTCGCCCACAAGGGTGGGATTCACGTCGCCGCCATTGCCAAGGCCCCTGAGAGCTATCAGCACGTAGAGCCGGAGCTGGTCGGCAACGGCAGCCGGGTCGTGGTGAGCGAGGTGGCGGGACGCCGGAATGTGCGCCTCCGAGCCCGCGAGCTGGGGCTCGCCGCTGGGGATGACGAGGGCGCCGTGCTCCAGCGGATCAAGGAGCTGGAGCACCGGGGCTTCCAGTTCGAGGCGGCGGAGGGCTCGTTCGAGATGCTGCTTCGCCGGAAGGACCCGACGTACCGGGCCCCGTTCGTGGTGGACGACTTCACCGTCATCGTGGAGAAGCGCGGTGGTGACGGGATCCGGGCCCAGGCCACGGTCAAGCTGCGGGTGGGCGACGAGGTGGTGCACACGGCCGCGGAGGGTGACGGGCCGGTGAACGCGCTGGACCGGGCGGTACGGAAGGCGCTTCTCCCGCATTACCCCGGGTTGGCCGCGGTGCACCTGGTGGACTACAAGGTGCGCATCGTGGACGAGCACCTCGGCACTGCGGCGCGCCCGCGGGTAATCATCGAGTCGGCCCGGGGCACCGAGCGGTGGAGCACGGTCGGGTGCTCGGAGAACATCATCGAGGCGAGCTGGCTGGCGCTCTGTGATTCGCTGGAGCTGGCCCTGCTCCGCCCGGAGGCGGTACCGAGCCTCGGGGCGTGGCCTGCGAATTCTTCGCTCCGGCCCTGACTTCGGCGAGCTCCGGGAGGTCGGGGTCGGCCGCTTTCCAGTTCCGCGCCAGCAGACCGTACCAGTGCGCGGCGCCTTCCCGGTCCCCGGCCTTGGCCGCCGCGCGGGCTCGGCCGAGCAAGGCGGGAGAGCGGAGCGGGGTGCGCTGCAGCGTGGTGTCGTATGCCGCCGCGGCCTCCTGGAACCGGCCCAGCTCCAGCAATAAGTCTCCCAGGAGCTCACGGGCAGGCGGGTCGCCCGGCGGCCCCACCACAGACCGCTCCTCCTCCAGCGTCGCGGCTTCGGTGAGGGCGGCGACGGCTTCCTCGTTCCTCCCGCGGATCCGCGCGGCCATGGCGGTAAGGATGCGCTCGAAGGCGCGGACCCCGGGCGGCATATGGCCGTGGTGGCTCGCGATGGTGTCGGCCCTGAGGCGGAAGCCCGTCACCGCGGCGTCCATCCTGGCGCTGTCTCCTCTCGGCATCGCGCCGGACGCGGCCTGGAGCACCTGCTCCCACGGTCGTGGCACCACTCCGGGCGTCGAATCCGGCCGCCGCGTCTCCACGACGTTCTGGCAGCTGACCATCGTCAGGTAGTGCTGCACCTGGCCGGGCTTGTCACCTTCCAGGAATAGCGCCCCCAGTGAATCGCTGAGCGCCTTGGCCCGGGCATGGCGGCCCTGCTGCAGGTATCCATAGTGCAGCCACGCGGCGGCGTGCAGGTCCAGCTCCTCGTTGGGCCGGCCCTTCCGCTTCACCCACGCCTTCGATGCGGTCCAGGCCGCCTCGTTGGAGGAGACGACGTCGTCCCACAGCCCCAGGTGAACGAAGATGTGGGAGGGCATATGGAGCGCGTGCTCGGCCTTGGGAGCGATGCGGGCGTAGCGCCGCGCGACGGGCAGGCCGAGGGGTGCGAGCAGGGGATCGTCGTAGGCATGGATCAGGTAGTGGGTGGCGCCCGGGTGGGTCGGATTTCGCCGGAGCACTTCCTCGACGATTGCGGCCGCCTGCACGGAGGGGCGCAAGTCCGACTTCCCACCCGAGCGCAGACTCAGCAAAGCCAGCGCGTGCAGGCTCGCCCCTTCGAGGTCGGTCGGGTATTCCTCGTGGACGCGGGCCATCGCCGCCTCGTAGGCTCGCCGACGCTCCTTGAGCTCGCCCTGGCCGTACAGGGCCTCCACCGCACTGAGGTAGGCCCGCTCCCGAGCGGTCTTCCCTCGAGCGACGCGCGCCTCGGTCCCATTCCCCAGCCTCGCAAGAGCTGCCCGCGCAGCCGTGGTGTCGTGCTCTCCCCAGATGGGATGATCGTAGGTGAGCGCCTCGCCCCAGTAGGCCAACGCGAAGCTGGAATCGACTCGCTGAGCTTCCCGGAACGCCTCCGCCGCATCGGCGTACTCGAAGCTGTGCAGCAACGCCAGCCCACGCAGGAACGGCGCCTGCGCCCGAGGCGCGCCCGAATTGGGGAAACTCACCGAGCCCAGCCCGGCGGTCTGGGCCGATCCGGCGGTCGGCAGCGCCGCCGGGAGGAGCACGGCGGCGAGGAGGAGGCAACGCACCCGGTACATGGTGGCCTCTGGTGGGGCGGGTTGAGCGAATGTACCTCCCTGACAGGGGGCCGGTGAGGGGAGGAACCTTCCCGGCGGTGCCGGCGTTCCCCAGAAATCCAGCCGGTTTACCCGCATCAGCCAGGTGCAATGAGCCAACCCGAGCAATACGACGCGATCGTAATCGGTGCCGGTCAGGCGGGCGTGCCGCTGTCCACGGAGCTCGCCGGCGCGGGCAGGCGCACGTTGCTGGTCGAGCGCACCCATGTGGGCGGCACGTGCGTGAACGAGGGCTGCACCCCGACCAAGACCATGGTCGCGAGCGCCCGAGTGGCGTACCTCGCCCGCCGGGGCAAGGACTACGGGGTCGAGACCGGCGAGGTGCGGGTGAATCTCGCCCGCGTTCGCGAGCGCAAGCGCAACATCGTCACGAGCTTCCGGAGCGGCAGCGAGCGCCGGATCCAGGCCGCGGACGGCCTCGATCTGGTCTACGGCGAAGCCCGCTTCACGGGGCCGCGGTCCATCGCGGTGAACGGCCGGCGTTTCGAGGGCAAAGACGTGTTCGTCAACGCCGGGTGCCGTCCCGCGGCGCCGGACATCGAAGGCCTCGCCGCCCTCACCCCGCTGGATTCGACCTCCATCATGGAGCTCGACCGCGTCCCCGAGCATCTCATCGTGCTCGGCGGAGGATACATCGGGCTCGAGTTCGGCCAGATGTTCCGCCGGTTCGGCAGCCGCGTAACGATCCTGCAACGGGGACCGCAGCTTCTCCCTCTGGAGGACGAGGACGTGGCCGCCGCCGTCCTCGGGGTGCTGCGAGAGGATGGGGTGGAAGTGTTGCTCCAGGCTGAAGCTAGCTGCGCCGAGCGGGTGGACGGCGGGGTGCGTGTGACCGTGCGCACATCGGGCGGTGACCGGCCGGTCGTAGGCTCTCATGTGCTGCTGGCCGCCGGGCGGGTGCCCAATACCGACCGACTCGACCCCGAGGCGGCCGGTATCGACACGGATTCCAGGGGCTTCATCCGGGTGAACGAGCGCCTGGAGACTTCGGCCGCCGGGGTCTACGCCCTGGGCGATGTGAAGGGCGGGCCTGCCTTTACCCACATCTCCTACGACGACTACCGGATCATCCGCGACAACCTGCTGCAGGGGGGAACCCGCACTACTGCGGACCGTCCGGTGCCGTACACCGTCTTCATGGATCCCCAGCTCGGCCGCGTGGGCCTGACCGAGCGGGAGGCGCGGAAGGCAGGCCGGTCCTACCGGGTCGCGACCATGCCCATGAGCCGCGTGGCCCGGGCGCTGGAGATGGACGAGCCCCGGGGACTGATGAAGGTCCTGGTGGATCCGGAGACGAGACGCCTGTTGGGTGCGGCCGTGCTGGGGGTGGAGGGCGGCGAGATCATGGCCGCGCTTCAACTCGCGATGATGGGAAATCTCCCGTATGATAGCCTGCGGGAGGGCGTCTTTGCTCATCCGACGCTCGCGGAGGCGCTGAACAACCTGTTCTCGACGCTCGACTGAATGGTCGGGCGGGGAGCCGTCATGACGACGACGACCATGGCGCCGGCGCGCGAGCTTCGACAGCGGCTGGTGGCCGAGCTGGAGGAAGCCCGCGCGCGGACGCTGCTGCTGGTGGCGCCCTTGAGCGACGCGGAGCTGCACCTCCAGCACGATCCGCTGATGAGTCCCATCATCTGGGATCTCGGGCACATCGCGCATTTCGAGGAGCTGTGGCTCACCCGCAACCTCGACGGCCCGATCGAGTTCGTCGAGATGCCCGGGATGTACAACCCGTTCGAGCATCCCCGGAGTACCCGCGGCGCGCTCCCGCTCCCCGGACTGGATCGGGTCCGCGAGGTGATGAACGAGATCCGCGCCCGCGTCCTCGCCCGCCTGCAGTCGGCCGACTTCGAGGCCGACCATCCGCTGCTCGCCGGCGGGTACGTGTACCGCATGGTGCTGCAGCACGAGTACCAGCACAACGAGACCATTCTCCAGACCCTCCAGCTCAAGCAGGGCGCGCCCTACTCGCCGCCTGCTCGCGTCGCGCCGCCCGCCGTGGGTGAAGGCTTGCCGGCCGCCGGCATGGTGCGCTTTCCGGGAGGGCGAGTCGAGATCGGCACCGACGACCGCACCGAGACATACGACAACGAGCGGCCCCGGCACACGGTCGAGGTGCGGCCGTTCGAGATCGACGTCTACCCTGCGACCAACGGCCAGTACCTGGAGTTCATCGAGGCCGGCGGCTACGCGCGCGACGAGCTCTGGTCGGAGGCGGGGCGCCAGTGGCTCGAGGAGTCGGGGGCGGAGGCCCCGAAATACTGGTCCCGGAACACCGGCGGGTGGACGACCCGCGTCATGGATCGCGCGGCGCCGGTGCAGCCGGATCATCCCGTCTGCCACGTGTGCTACCATGAGGCCGAGGCGTTCGCGCGCTGGGCTGGAAAGCGGCTGCCGAGCGAGATCGAGTGGGAGGCGGCGGCATCGTGGGATCCCGCCTCGAACCACAAGCTCCGGTATCCCTGGGGTGACGAGCCGCCATCCCGCGAGCTCGCCAACCTGGATCAGCTGACCTTCGGGACCGCCGCGGTAACCGCCTACCCGCGCAACCGGTCGCCGATCGGCTGCCGCGGCATGATCGGCGACGTCTGGGAGTGGACCTCGAGCGACTTCGGGCCCTGGCCCGGGTTCGGGGCCTTCCCTTATCGGGAGTATTCCGAGGTCTTCTTCGGTAACGAGTACAAGGTCCTTCGCGGGGGTTCGTGGGCCACCCGCCCCGGTGCGGTGCGCAACACGTTCCGCAATTGGGACTACCCCATCCGCCGCCAGATCTTCAGCGGCTTCAGGTGCGCCCGTGACGCGTAGACTGCTCACCCGCGAATCGGCCGCCGATCCGCGCATGCTCGCGGAGGTGGCCGAGGGGCTGTCGTTGCCCCAGAAGGAGCTGTCGCCCAAATACTTCTACGACCAGCGCGGCTCCGAGCTGTTCGAGGAGATCACCCGGCTCGAGGAGTACTATCCGACCCGCACCGAGCGCGCCATGCTCGAGGCCTGGATGCCCGCGCTGATCCGCCGGCTCGGCACCAGAACGCTGGTGGAGCTCGGCGCCGGCAACGCGGAGAAGACCCGGGTGATCCTCGATGCCATGCGGGACGCCGGCACTGCCGAGCTCTACGTGCCGATCGATGTGAGCGCCTCGTTCCTCGGCCAGACCGCCGCTCGGCTCCGGCGGGAGTACCCCCGCCTCGTGGTGGAGCCCGCCATCGCCGACATCTCCGAGGAGCTCAACCTGCCGCGCCGGCTCCCGCCGCCGGCCCTCTTCGCGTTCCTCGGCGGCACGATCGGGAACTTCTATCCGCCGGCCGCCATCCGGCTGATTTCCCGGGTCCGTGCCGCGATGGCGCCGGCCGACCGCTTCCTCATGGGAGTGGACCTTCGGAAAGACGTCGCCCGCATCGAAGCGGCTTACAACGACGCCCGCGGCGTCACCGCCGAGTTCAACCGCAACATGCTCCTGGTGCTGAACCAGGAGCTCGGCGCCGACTTCGACCCCCTCGCCTTCGACCACCGTGCGTTCTACGAAACGGAGGCGCACCGGATCGAGATGCACCTGGTGGCGCGCAAGCCCCAGCTGGTCACGATTCCAGGCATCGGCGTGGTGCGCTTCGGAGCGGGAGAGTCGCTGCGGACCGAGATCAGCTGCAAGCACGACCGCGAGAGCGTGGCGCAGCTCTTCGAGGCGGCGGGCCTGGAGCTGGAGGAGTGGCGGACCGACGAGGCCTCGCTGTTCGGACTGGTGGTCGGAGTGCGCGGGTGAACACCGCCCTCCGGGCCGGCCTCGAGGCCGATCTCGCGTCGCGGGTCTTTGCGGCCCCGCCGGGCGCCTCGCTCACGCCGCGACGGATGGGCGCGGAGGTGGAGCTCATCCCCCTGGACGCCGCCACCGGCAGGCGATGTCCGCTGGAGCCGGGTGCGGCCGCCGGCGTGACCCCGGGAACGCTGCCATTCCTCCGGCGATACGGGTCGCGTCAGGGCTGGCGCGAGGTCACGACCGCAAAGGGCACTCCCTCGTTCCAGCTGCCGGAGGGCACGCTCACGTTCGAGCCCGGCGGACAGCTCGAGTTCAGCTCTCCTCCCTGTCATTCGGCCAGCGCGCTGCTGGCCCTGCTGCGCACCGTCGTGCTCCCGCTCCGGGCGGCGGCCGCGAACGAGGGGATCGAGCTCCTCCCCGTGGGTCTGGACCCCTGCAACCCGGCCGAAGCCGCGCCGCTGCTCCTTCACACTGCCCGCTACACTCGAATGGCGGAGTACCTCGCGCGCATCGGGCCCGCGGGCGCGAGGATGATGCGCCAGACCGCGGCCCTTCAGGTCAGCCTGGACCTCGACGACGAGCCCCTCCTCCGGTGGAGGGTGTTGAACGCCGCCGCGCCCTACGTGGTGGCGATCTTCGCGAACTCTCCGGTTTACGAAGGCGCCTCAACCGGCTTCCGGAGCGCTCGCGCCGAGGTGTGGCGGACGCTCGATCCCTCCCGTACGGGGTTACCCTGGGACGAGCGCGATCCCGTCGCCCACTATTGCGACTTCGCCCTGCGCGCGCCGGCGCTCCTGCTCCCGGAGCTCGACGGGGCCCACCGTCCCTTCGGCGAGTGGCTGGGCCACGCGCAGCCGACGCTCGAGGTATGGCACGAGCACCTCAGCACGCTCTTCCCGGAGGTGAGGCCCCGCGGGCACCTAGAGCTGCGCTCCTGCGACGCGGTGTCGCCCCAATGGTATGCGGCACCGGTGGCCCTGGCCGCCGGCATCAGCTACGATCCCTGGGCGCTGCGCGCCGCGGCGGACCTGCTCGGCCGGCCGGACATGGACCTGCTCCGTCGCGCCGGACATCTCGGACTCGGCGACGACGCGATCCAGCGCACCGCGTCCGACCTGGTCGACATCGCTCTTGCCGGCTGCGGCCACCTGGGGCCGGGTTACTTCCATCCCTCCGATCTCGAGCAGGCTCGCCTCTTCTTCGAGCAGTACACCCACCGTGGACGCTCACCCGCGGACGACTTCGAGGGCGCGGAGATCGCGGCATAGCTCCTCGCGGTGTGAGGATGGTCACGCCGTCTGAGCCGCGCTCACACCTAGCTTGGCGCATCATCCGTCTCCCACACGAGGAGGTGCGCCATGAGTCAGAGCGACTCCCCCGTCGATGTCACTCCGCAGGAGGCCACCGGCCGCACCGTCGTCGGACTCTTCGGCCATCGCTCCGCGGCCGAGGCCGCCATTCGCGACCTTCGCAGCGCCGGGTTCAGTGACGACCAGATCGGCGTCGCCATGCAGGACCGGGTGCAGCAGGGGGACCTGCTGGAGGAGGTGGGCGGCGCGCCGGCCGAAGGGGCGGCCAAGGGAGCGGTGAGCGGCGGGCTGGTCGGCGGGCTGGTCGGACTACTGGGTTCCCTCTTGATACCGGGACTCGGACCCGTGCTGGCAGGTGGTGTCCTCGCATCTACGCTCGCCGGGGTCGGCATCGGCGCGGCCACCGGCGGCCTCCTCGGCGCCTTGATGGGACTTGGCGTTCCGGAGGCGGACGCGAAGCACTTCGATCAGGGCTTTCGCGAAGGCGGAACCCTGGTAACGGTGGACGCAAGTGCGCGGACGCCGGAGGCGCTCGCCATCCTCGCCCGGCACGAGGTGGATCTGGGGCCCAGCGGCTCCAGCCGCTACGGCGATCGGAGGGTCAGGCTCGACCCGACGTATGCGGGCCCGGAGCGCCGGCTGGTGGGAGTCTGAGCTGGTGGGTGAGGCGAGGCCGGGGGCGATGGTCGCCCCCTGAGCCGCCTGCGGTCAGTCGCCGGGAAATCGGGCGAGCGAAGGGCTCGCGGCGAGTCCCGCCCCCGCCTCACGGCGCCGTCCGTCGAAGGGAGGCGCGAGCGAGGTGAGGCCGACCCTCGCCGCATACCGCACCAGCCCGGCAACGTCGCGGATGCCGAGCCGTTGAGCCACGGCGCTCCGGTGGGTCTCCACCGTCTTCTCGCTGAGCCTGAGTCTGGAGGCGATCTCGCGGCTGGTGAGCCCCTCGGTGATGAGCCGGAGGACTTCGATCTGGCGCGGGCTGAGCCGGCCGAGCGGCTGGCGCACCTCGAGAGCGCGCTGGACCGCTTCGGCCACCTGACCCGCGGCATCCCGGCGAACCACTTCCTCGACGCCCGCCCGGATCCAGCCGGCGGTCCGGTGCTCGTCGCCCGGCCCGGTCATCATGATCACCGGGACCGTCGGCCGGACAGTCCGAACGGCTGCCAGGACAGCGGGGAGACCGAGACGAGCCACGTTGGGCGAGGTGAAGACCACGTCCGGCCAGAAGCCCCGCAAGAGGGAAACGAGGGCATCCTCGTGGTCGGCCCGCTCCACCAGGATCTCACGTCCCGACTGCCGGAGGGCCCCGACCAGAACATCGCCACTCGTGGAAGGCTCATCGATCAAGACCACCCGAAGGACTCCGCCCTGCAACCCACTGTGGCGACTATTCTTGAGCATGTGCTGACCCCTGATTGAATTGGCAAGAGATATACTAGGTTGTTCTTTGATATTCAATGCTTATCACGAGGTGAAGGTCGCTACGTGATTTTCCCTCACCGCCGGGATTAGTCCCACCCATGCTCGATACCGGGCTGGTCTCCACCCAGTGGGTCGCTCATCGGCTGGGCGATCCGCGTCTGCGGGTCGTGGACGGCTCCTGGTATCTCCCGACCAGCGGTCGCGACGCGCGCTCCGAATACCTGGCTGGGCACCTGCCCGGGGCCGTCTTCTTCGAGCTCGACGCCGTGAGCGATCGCGCCAGTTCCTTGCCGCACATGTTGCCGCGCGCGGAGCAGTTCGCGGAGCAGGCGGGGGCGCTGGGCATCGGCGATGGGGATGAAGTGGTGGTCTACGACGGTTCCGGAGCCAACCTCAGTGCCGCCAGGGTGTGGTGGATGTTTCGCGCCTTCGGCCACCCGCGCGTCGCGGTGCTGGACGGGGGCCTCGGGAAATGGCGTGCCGAGGGACGACCGCTGGAGCGGGGATTGGTCTCCCTGCCGGCGGCCCGCTTAACGCCGCGTGCGATCCCTTCGGGCTCAGTCCATGATCTGGCGTCCATGCGAGGCGTCCTCGAGCGGGGGCAGCCGCAGATCGTGGACACGCGGTCGGCGGGCCGGTTCGCCGGCACGGAGCCGGAGCCCCGACCCGGCCTGCGGGGCGGCCACATCCCCGGCAGCCGCAATCTCCCCTATACCCAACTGGCTCGATCGGACGGCACGCTCCTGCCGGCGGACGCACTCCGGGAGCGGATCGCGGCGGCAGGCGTGGATCCGACCAGGCCCGTTATCGCGACTTGTGGCTCGGGCGTGAGCGCGTGCGCCCTGATCCACGCGCTCCACCTGCTCGGTCAGGAGCAGGCGTCGCTGTACGACGGCGCCTGGGCGGAGTGGGGAGCGCGCAATGACACGCCGGTGGAACGGGGGGACGCCTGACGCAGTGGGCCTAGCGGCTCGGTGGTGCGAGGTTCCCGCAGGCGATGATGGTTTTCAAGTTGTTGCGGGACGCGTGGACATTGACGAAGTATTGCCCCGCCACCGGGACGGGGAGTGGAAGGACCGCGCTCTCCTGTGCCTGTCCATTGGAGCCGACCTCGAGGGGACCGTAGGCGTCGGCCGGACCGAGGATGCCGCGGTCCTCGCCGCATCGACCCAGGTGTACGTGCCAGGGGTGCTCGCCACCCGGCACCGCGTTCTGGATCGAGACGAAGGCACGGGTCTTGGTCGTGTCGCCTTTCTCCCCGGCCATCCAGCCACTCCCCTTCACCTGCACCGCGCCGGCAAGGTTGGCCGGCGTGGAGAGGACCGCGTTCCACCGGGTGCCGACGAGCTCCCGATCAGGGTCGATCTCGACCTTCTTCCCACCGCCGCAGGCCGCGGCCGACAGTGTGACCCCGAGCAGGATCGCCGCTTCCGAGTGCCTCATGCCTCTCTCCCGGGCTCGTATGGTGTGCCACCGCTCTCTGCGGCTATATGCGCGCCGGAGTATCGGGGAGGCCGTGACGAGGAACACAGGGAGAGCTCTCAGCGCTTGCTCCGACAGGCGCGGAGCACCACGGCGGGCACCGGGTAGTTGGGGAAGAGGTCCCGAGCCTGCTCGGCGTGAGCGCGAGCCCGGTCGCACCGTCCGGCGCGACGCCAGTCCTCGGCCAGGGCGATGTGGATGCGGTAGCTCGCGGGATCCAGGCGGGCGGCCAGCTCCATCCGATTGCGTTGTCCGCCGGCAGCGATCCCCATCGCGACCACCTGCGAGAGCGCGCGCACAGTCAGCATGCCTCCGATCAGGGCCACCGCGAGGGCGACTCGCCGGCGCGCGGTCGGCGAAGGGGACAGCTCGCGGATCGGTCGGGCCGTGGAGGCCAGGGCACCGATGACGGTCCATACGTAGAAAGCTGGTGTGGGGAGCAGCAGCACCGCGTCGAAGGCCCCGACTACCACGAGCGCGAGCAGGGTGGCGACGATCGTGAGATCGGCGAGCGAAGGCGGCCGGCGGGCGCTTCCCCGGACCCGGGCCCATGCGCCCAGGGCGATCGTGGTGCCCGCGAGGATCAGCAGAACGAACGCCGGGAGTCCGCGCTCCGCCAGGATCGCCATCCAATCGCTGCTGGGCCACGGATTGGTGGGAATTACGTCGTCGGCATCGAACGCCGGATCGCCGGGTGACTTGTAGCGCGGGTAGTGCACCGGCCAGTTGCCCGGCCCCACGCCGAGGATCGGGTGGTCGGCCGCCATGCGGGCGGTATTGCCGTACTGGATCAGTCGGCCGCGCCCGCTCCCCTCGCGGAAGTTGGCGACACCGGTGAGGGAGTCCAGGTAGGGCGAGTCGGACCGCCAGTTGAGCTGATTGGGCAGCGTCAGCGCGAGCAGCAATCCCGCCAGCGCGCTGCCGGCCAGCAGGCTCACCCGGCGTCGGACCTGCCGGTCGTCCCACAGCCGTCCGGCCCACAGCCCCTCGACCGCGAGAAACGCGAGTCCGGCCGCGGCGCCGACCCATGCCGCCCGAGAGCGGGACAGCACCAGGGCCACGACGGCGAGCGCGATCCCCGCCGAACCGAGCAGGAATGTGCGCCGGCGCGAGGCCTGCACCGTGAGCATCAACAGCAGCGGCAGCCCCAACGCCACCAGGTGCGCCATGAAGTTGCGGTTGCCGAAGGTTCCACCCGGCGCGCGGGTGAGGCTGGCGAGGTCGGTGGTGAGCAGACCGTAGGCCTGGATCAATCCGGTGATTGCGCCCAGGACCACCGACGCGGCCAGCGCCACGAGCAGCGATCGGGTGTGGCCGGCTCGCGCGAGGGTCCGGGCGGACCAGAAGAGCGCCGCCCCCGCGAGCGAGACGCCGAGGGCCCGGCTGGCAAGCCAGCCGTTGGTGGCGAAGAGCGTGGACACCGCCGAGAGCAACAGGTAACCGGCGATGATGGTGTCCACCACGAACACCGTCATCCTGCGCGCGGCCGTGAGGCAGAGCAGCGATGCGAGGAGCGCGGCGACCACCAGCACCAGCTCCTTGACGAAAGTGTAGCGATCGAGCTGGAACTGGTGATAGGGAAGCGCGGCGAGCACCACGAGCACCGCGCCCGCCTGCACCACGAGCACGGCGGCTGTCGGCCGGGGCATCTCCCCGCGCGCCGCTGCCATCAGGGCGTGAAGCGGTCGCCGTAACGCAGCGGCTGACCCCGGAGCCACGGGCTGTAGCGGTTGGCGAACGCGATCCGGTCGGCCATGTCCGGGTGGCTGCCCCGCCACAGGCGAAACAGCAGTCCGGTGCGAGGCACTGTGAGGTTGTCCACCTGCAGCCGGACGAAGGCCCGGGCGGCGGCATTGTTGTCGCGGGTGAGCTCCAGGCCGAAGCGATCCGCCTCGCGTTCCTGCCAACGCGACAGCGCCAGCGCGGCGGGGGAGGCCGCGAGCATGACTACGCCGCCGACCAGCGCGAGCAGCGGCAGAGAGGCCACGTCGTCCAGCCGATCGAATCCGAAGCGCCGCCCGAAGCGGGCGATGAGCCACCCCGCGACCCGATGCACGATCCCCAGCGACAGGGTTACCGCCAGCGTGGCGACAACGATGAAGGTCAGGGTGTGCCGCAGCACGAAGTGCCCGATCTCGTGGCCGACGACGAACTCGACCTCGTCCGGCTGCAGGCGGTCCACCAGGGTGTCCCAGAGCACGATGCGCTTGGTTCCACCGACGCCGGTCACATACGCGTTCACCTGCCTGGTTTCCTTGCTCTTCAGCACTTCATAGATCCTGCTCTCGGGGATTCCCGCCCTCGCGGCGAGCCGCTCGATCCGCTGCTCGAGGGCGGGATCGCGCATCCGGCCGTAATCGTCGAACAGCGGTGCGATGTACACCGGCAGCAGGATCATGACCAGCACGGTGAGCGGGGCGGTGAGCAGGCCGGTCCAGAGCCACCAGCGCCGGGGGCTGATCCGCAGCAGCCGGTACGGGAGCCAGAGCAACAGCGCGGAGAACACCACCGTGACGGCGACGGCCTTGGCCCAGTCACCCAGCCACGCCGCCGCGGCTTCGGTCGAGAGGCCGTAGGCATGCTGGCGCACGAATCCGGCATACCAGCTCAGTGGGAGGAAGACGAGCGCCTGGATGAGAACGTAGGCCACGGCATAGAGCGCGATCGTCCTGAACCGCCGCCCTCTCGCGAGCCGCTCGGCGGCGCGGCGCACCCGGGCGGAGAGTCCCGTGAAGAGCAACGCCGCCGGCAGCAGCAGGTCGAGCACGGTCGCGCCGGCCCACAGCAGGTTGCCGCTCCGGTGATACTGCACGGCGAGCGCACTGGGCTCCGGCACCGCGACCTGGGCGGTCGCGGCCGTGTCCCGCCTCTGGATTGGGAGGGAGTCCGCCTGCATGGCCACGGAAAGCTACTGCGAATAGGTTACCGGCGTGCTCGACGCCATTCGCAGCTTCGTTTCCCGGCGGATTCTCGCGCCTGGTGATGGGCCAAGGCCCACCGATTCGCCGGCAACGTCGGGAGTCCAGCTTGCCGCATGCGCGCTGCTGCTGGAGCTGGCGTACGCCGACGGCACGATGAGCCCGAGCGAGCAGGCTCACATCGAGCGCGCCGTCCGGCAGCACTTCGGGCTGGACGAGCCCACCGCCCGCGAGCTGATCGCCCTGGCGGACACGGAGCGGCGGCAGTCCATCGACCACTTCCAGTTCACCCGCCTCATCGCCGCCGAGTACGACCTCGGCCAGAAGATGGTACTGGCCGAGCTGATGTGGGGCGTCATCCTGGCCGACGGGGAGCTCGCGACCCACGAGACCTGGCTGGTCCGCAAGCTGGCGCACCTGCTCGAGCTCGAGCCCGGCTATCTGTCGGAAGCGCGCAGGGCGGCGGCAGGGAAACGATCATGAGCCGTGAAGCGCTGAAGACCTACCTGAACGACCATCTCGCCGGGTCGGTCCTGGCGATCGAGCTGTGCGAGCGCACCATCGGCGAGAACGAAGGCACCCCGTTCGCGGCGCGTCTGGCGCGACTGCTGGAGGAGATTCGCAAGGACCAGACGGTGCTGAAGGGGGTGATCGAGGCGATTGGTGCTGGGCAGAATCCGCTCAAGAAGGCCGGTGCCTGGCTGGCGGCGCAGGCGGGACGGCTGAAGCTCGGCGGCACCGACGAGCCGGGCGAGCTGTCGCGCCTGGAATTGCTGGAGATGCTGTCGACGGGGATCCACGGCAAGGGGGCCCTCTGGCGCGCGCTCCGCGTCGTGGTCGCGCGCCATGAGGAGCTTCGGGGAGTCGACCTGGACCTCCTCGAGCGCCGAGCCACCGAGCAGCACGAGGAGGTGGAAGTGATGCGGCTGGAGGCGGCGAAGGCCGCGCTCTGAGCCGGCTCAGTCGCCCAGGACGGCGGCGAGCCGCTCGAGGCTGTCCACCAGGCTCGGTCCCGGCCGGCTGAAGAGTCGCACGCCATCCATCACGTGAACCCTCCCGGCCCCCGCGCAGGGGAGGTCGCTGAACCCCGGCCGCCGGCGCAGCAGGTCCAGCTCCTCCAGGCCGCGCGCCTCGTCGAACCCGCAGCAGGCCAGCACCATCACCTCCGGGCGCCACGCCAGGATCTCCTCCCACGCCAGGGTCCGGCTCCGCCGGCCGGGCCGCCCCAGACCATCGCGTCCGCCCGCCAGCTCGACCAGTTGGGGATTCCAGTGCCCACCGGAGATCAGGGGATCGGCCCACTCCAGGAACGCCACCCGAGGGCGGTGGCGGCGTCGCACGGCGCGCGCCCGCACCGCCGCCACGCGACTCCGCAGCGCTTTCACCAGCGCGGCCGCTTCCGCCGTCCTCCCCAGCGCCTGGCCCACGACGAGGATGCTGTCGAACACCTCCTCCAGCGTATGCGGCTCCAGGGTGATCACGGCTGGATGGGAGCCTAGCCCCGGGACTGCGCGCTCGACCTCGCCCGGGCCGACTGCACAGACCTCGCAGAGAGACTGGGTGACGATCACGTCCGGCCGTAGCTGCTCCAGCAGCGCCTCGTCGAGCCGGTAGAGCGACTCCCCCCGCTGGAGGCACTCTCGGACGATCCGGTCGATCTCGCGACTGGCGGCCCCGCTCGGCACCCGGGTGCTGGTCGCGCGTGGCAGCCGCTCGACCCGACCGGGGAAGTCGCAGGAGTGGCTCACCGCCACCAGCGACGACTCCATTCCCAGCGCCCTCACGATTTCGGTGGCGCTCGGCAGCAGTGAAGCGACGCGCGGAGCGCTAGCGGACACCGGTGGAGGCCCCGATGAAGAGCCCCCGCCCGCGGGCGGGGAATCCCACGGACTGCTCGTACTCCTCGTCGAACACGTTCTCCACCCGCGCGGTGAGCTCCAGACCCGGCCGCCCCCGCCGCTCGAACAGCACCGTCACCACGCCGCTCAGATCCAGGGTGGTGTAGCCGGGCAGCTCCACCCTCTCATTCGGGTCGGGGAACTGCCCGAAGCGGATGTCGTCGCGGGGGCCGCTCCAGGTGAGGGTCGCGCCGAGGCGGGCTCGCTCGATGGCGGTGGTCTCGAGCTGTGCGCTGATGGCGTCGTCCGGTCGGCGCAGCAGTCTTTCCCCTTGGACGAAGGTCGCCGCATCGCCGGCGTCGAAGCCGGCGTCGGTGACCTCAGTCCACAGGTGGGTATAGGAAACCGTGCCCCGTACCGTTCCGGTGCCCGCCTGGAGTACGGCCTCGATGCCATTGGCGTCCGCGGCCGCGACGTTGAAGTAATTGGGGCCGCCGGGCTCCGGGGGGACGAAGGTGAACTGGATGAGATCGCGGAACCGCTGAGCGAACCCGGTCACGCCGATCCGTGCAACGCCACGGATCAGGTCCTGCTCGATGCCGGCCTCGAAGCTCACCGTGCGCTCGGGGCGGAGGTCCGGATTCCCCAGGGAGAACTGGGTGTCGAACGTCTCGAAGAAGCTCGGTTCCTTGAAGCCCGACCCTGCCGATGCACGGACTCGAGTGGTGGGGGAGGCGAACGCGAGCGCGGCCGCGCGCCAGGTCCAGAAGGTTCCGAATTGCTCGTTCTCGTCCATCCGTCCGCTGGCCGTCAGCTGCAGACGGGACACGGGCAGCGCCGAGGCCTGGGCGTAGATCCCCCAGTTGTCGCGGCTTTCCATCGCGTCCGCCACGCCCTGCCGCTGCGCCTCGAAGGTCCCGCCGGCGAATCCCTCGATGCCGGCCGGCAGCCGGAGCCGCAGTCTCGCGTCGGCCGAGGTGCGGTCCGTGCTGACCTGGTCGCTGCTCCCGGTCGCGGGGTCGGCCGGCGGATCGGCCGGATTCTCGAAGCCGGTCTCGATGTCGCTCCGGGCCAGCAGCAACTGCCCATCCAGCGTCTCCGAGAACCGGTGGTCCGCGTCCAGCGTGAAAGTCGCGGTCTCGTCGGTGGTGAACTGGTTCCGGTCCACCGGCGCCCCGGTGAAGTCGGTGGGGAAGTGGTACGCCGCGTCGTAGTAGCGACCGCTCAGGCCGACCCTGGTGCGATCGCCCAGGGCCGCGCCCAACCGACCGCTCGCCACCGTGTTGCGGTAGTCGTTGTTGAACTCGTAGGTCCCGTCGCTGGTGAGCCGGGAGAGCGACGCGGACCAGTCGAGCGCCTCCCCGCCACCCAGGGCGGAGGCCTCCCACCGCGCGCTGCCGAAGCTGCCCCCTTCGCCGCCGGCGGAGAGCCGGAGTCCCTCGCCGCCGCGCCGGGTGACGATCTGCACTACGCCGGCAATCGCGTCGGAGCCATACAACACACTGGCGGGTCCGCGGAGCACCTCGATCCGCTCCACGTTGTCGGTGGTCAGCGAGCCGAAGTCGTAGAACCCTCCCGGCTGGTTCACCGGCGCGCCGTCAACCAGCACCTTCACGTAGTCGCTCTCTCCACCCCTGAGAAACAATGACGTGGCGGAGCCGAACGGTCCCCCGCTGACCACGGACGCGCCCGGCACCTGACGCAACGCGTCGGCGACGAACCGGATGCCCTGGGCCCGCAGGTCCTCACCTCGCAGCACGGTGACGGTCGACGCGACCGAGTCCGCGGCGACGGGGTAGCGGGTGGCGGTCACCACGATCTCAGGCAGCGAGGTGGTGTCCCCCGCCACTTGGGCAGCGACGATCGGCGGAGCCGACAGCAGCGCCAGCGCGAGCGGGACTCGACGAAACCGGCTCATCGGGGATCTCCTGAGAGTGTCTGAGCGGTGAGTGATGCCAGCCGAGCCCGAAGCGAGCGGACGGCCTGGGGTGCCCGTGGACTGGGGCGGTTGGAGGACGATTCAGTGAGCCGGACTACCCGACCCTGGCGGACCGCTCTGATCGTCCGCCATTCGGGCCTGCGCTCGAGACCCGGCATCTCGCTGCCGGCGAGAATCACGACCGCGGGCTCGCGGGCAGCAATTGCCTCGAGGGTAACGGGCACCGAAGGGGCGGCGACGTCGGCGAACACGTTCCGCCCTCCCGCCAGCTCGACCAGCTCGCTGGCGTAGCTCCCGGCACCCAGCGCGATCACCGGCTGGTCCCAGGCGAGCAGCAGCACCGGGATCCCGCCTGCTTCCCTTCGCCCGGCGGTCGCGCGCCCGGCGGTCGCGCGCTCGCGGGCCAGCTCCGCTTCGAGCCTGGTCGCCACCGAGTCGCCTGCGCGCGGTGCTCCAGTGGCGTGGCCCAGGAGCCTCGCCGCCCGGCCGACATCGGCCAGGCGGTCGGTGCGAAGGCGGAGGACCGGGATGCCCAGCTCGCGGAGCCGCTCGGCCGCCGAGGCGTTGCCGGCCGAGTGGTAGAGGACGACCAGGTCCGGCCGGGTGGCGACCACCGCCTCGACCACCGGTGGGAAGCCGTCGCCCAGGTCGGTCACCAGCGCCGCGGCCGGTGGATAGTCGCAGGCGCCGCTCCGGCCGACGAGGCGGAAGCCGGCTCCGATGGTGAACAGGAGCTCGGTGGTCGTCGGGTTCAGGGAGACGATGCGGCGGGGGGTGTAGCCGAGGCGGACCTGCGTCCCGGCGTCGTCTTTCAGGGGTAGCGCCGTGGGCGAGCCCCCTGGCGAGCGGCAGGCGGCGAGACTGACGACGAGGAGGGCGACGGCCCGGAGGGGAAGCCCCCTCAAGCACGCCGCCCATCCTCGGGGTCTCGAAGATGGGCGAACGCGGGCCGCAGCGGGGCCGGAGTCGCCACCGTTCCCTCCCCCGAGGGTTCACGTGGTGGCACGAGCGAGAGGTCTCCTGGCTCCGGGCCCTCGCTCGCCTTCCCGGTTGCCCAGTGGCGATGTGAGCGAGGTGTAGTGCCCGTTACAGTGGCGGGGCCGCGCCGGATTCGCACCGGCTTCCGAGCGTCTCGGCTCGCGTAGAGCGGTTGAACGTCGCGCCCAACGTAGGCCGTCTGTCGCGTGGGCGCAAGAGCGCGGCGGCGTGACCGCTGGGCGTCGCAAGTCGTGACGGAGCGCACCGCTTCGACTGGTGCGGCGGCGCATAGTGCTAGCCCAACCGTCCCCGTCCATCTCTCCACTGGCGCGTCATCGGGGCGCCCCGCGGGGACGCCGCAGTCGAGGAGACAGAGATGACCATGCCAGACACACGGAGCGGGGGCCGCGGGGACCGTGAGAACGCGGCCGTCGGGACCGAGCAGGCCTTGCCGGGCACGGGCAGTGATGCCGCCGCCGGAACGGGTGGCGGAGCACGGGAGCAGGTGCGACAGGCCAAGGATAAAGTGATGGACCAGGCCCGTACGACCCTGCGCGATGCCCGCGATCGTGCCGGCTCCAGCTTCACCCAGGGCAGGCACCAGGCGGCCGACCAGATCGGCGGGCTGGGACAGGCGTTCCGTCGCACCGGCGAGACCCTTCGCGGCGAAGACCAGGCCCGCTTCGCCGACGTGGCCGACACCGTCGCCCGGCAGATCGATCGGGCGGCCGGGTATCTCCGCGAATCCGACGGGCGCACCATCGCGCGGGATCTCGAGAGCCTGGCGCGGCGCCAGCCGGCACTGGTGTTCGCCGGCGCCTTCGCCCTCGGTGTGGCGGCGGCGCGGTTCCTCAAGAGCTCCACCCCCGAACATCGGAGCGATTTCGAGGAAGATGCGTTCCTCGGCGGCCACTCCGGCTTCGATCGCGGAGCGGGAGGATTCGATGACCGCGCTTAGGGAGGAGCGCTCGATCGGCGAGCTCTTCGGCCAGCTGACGCAGGACCTCTCCCTCCTGGTCCGCCAGGAGACCCAACTGGCCAAGACCGAGATTCAGGAGAAGATTTCCCGGGCAAGCCGGGACCTGGTCGCGCTGGCTACCGGCGGCATCGTGGCACTGATCGGAGGGTTCGCCATCACGGCGGCGATCATCCTGCTGCTGGTGGATCCGGTCGGCCTCGAGCCGTGGCTCGCCGCCCTGCTGGTGGGCGTGGTGCTCGCCGGCGGAGGCTACCTGATGCTCCAGAAGGGGCTGCGCGACCTCAAGACAGTGGACCCGGCTCCCCGCCGCACGGTGGAGAGCGTGAAGGACGACATCCAGGCCATCAAGGAGCGGCGGCCATGAACGAATACGAGCGGCAGCTGGAGGGATCGAGTCATGGGGATCCCCAGGCGCACGGCCGGTCTCCCGAGGAGATCGAGCGCGAGATCGAGGCGACCCGGGAGCGCATGAGCCGGGGCATCGACGAGCTGGGCGAGCGGCTGAGCCCCAGCAACCTGAAGCGGCAGGCCAAAGACGCCATCGCCGGCAAGGCCCAGGATACCGGGTCCCGGATGATGGACTTCATCCAGGAGAACCCCTCGCTCGTCGCCGCGATGGGACTGGGCGCGGTCTGGCTCATCCAGCAGCGCACCAGGAGCGAGATCTCGGGAGACCGCATGGCGCGGTTCGCCTACACCGGGCCGGAGCGGCGCCGGCCGGGCATCGTTGGAAAGATCGCGGACCGGGCGAGCGAGGTCGGGCACACGGTCCGCGAGAGCGTGAGTTCGGCGGCGTCAGCCGTGGGTGAGCGGGCCAGCGATCTCGGCACCCAGGCCGGTGAGCTCGGCGAGCTCGCCCGCGAGCGCGTGGGTGAGCTCGGGGCGGGAGCGCGCCAGCGCGCCCGTGACCTCGGGTACACCGCCAGGTACCGCGGCCGGCAGGCGCGAGGCGGCATCGCGCGCCTGGTCGAGGACAACCCGCTGGCGGTGGCGGCGGGCGTCGCGGTGGTCGGCCTCGCCTGCGGCCTGCTCCTGCCTGAGACCGAGCGAGAGCAGCGCTTCATCGGGCCGGTACGCGACGACCTGGTGAACCGTGCGCAGCAGACCGCCCGGCGGGTGAAGGACGCCGCGGTGGAGGCCGGTCAGGAGTTGCGGGAGTCGGTGCGCGAGGAGGTCACCGAGCGCGCGCCCGAAGTGAAGGCCGTGGTGCGGGACGCCGTGCAGTCCGTCGGACAGCAGGTGAAGGAGAAGGCCGGTCGGGTGAAGGAGGAGGCGAAGCAGGCCGTGAAGGAGAATCGGCCCGGCCGCGGCACGACACCGGCATGATCGCCAGGTGATCGGGAGGCTGCTCCGGCGGCGATCGTTCCTCTCGGACCGCGAGCAGGATTTGCGGGCCCGGGAGCAGGAGCTGCTGGGGCGCCTCGCGCGCGCCCTCGAGGCCTTCGGCCCCGACGTTCAATCCACCGATCTCCAGCGCTTCCGTGAGGCGACCGAACAGCTCGCGGGCCTCTTCCTGCTGGTGATCGCCGGGGAGTTCAACTCCGGCAAGTCCAGCTTCATCAACGCCCTCCTCGGCGAGCGGGTGCTTCCCGAAGGGGTCACGCCCACGACCGACCGCATCAACCTCCTCCATCATGGCCCGGCGGTGACCGAGCATGCCGTGGAGGCATACCTCCTCGAGCGCACCCATCCGGCCGAGCTGCTCCGCGAGCTCAGCGTGGTGGACACGCCCGGCACCAACGCCATCATCCGCCGGCACGAGGAGCTGACCCGCGACTTCATCCCCCGCGCCGACCTGGTGCTGTTCGTCACCAGCGCCGACCGCCCCTTCAGCGAGAGCGAGCGCGAGTTTCTGGAGCGGATCCGCGAATGGGGGAAGAAGATCGTCTTCATCGTGAACAAGATCGACATCCTGGCCTCGGACGCCGAACGGAACGAGGTGCTGACCTACGTCGGGGACAACGCCACCGCCCTCCTGGGGGAGACGCCTCAGGTGTTCCCGGTCTCCGCGCGGCGGGCGGCGCAGGCCCGCAGCTCCGGCGACACCGCGCTCTGGGAGCAGAGCGGATTCGACGCGGTGGAGGAGTATCTCCTCAAGACGCTCGACCAGGAGGAGCGGATCCGGCTCAAGCTCCTCAACCCGCTGAACGTGGGGCTCCGCCTCGCGGCCCGGTACAAGGAGGCGGCCTTCGAGCGGCTCAAGCTGCTGTCGCAGGACATCGAGGCGCTCCAGAGCATCGACGCCCAGCTGAGGCTGTTCCATCAGGAGATGCTGCGTGACTTCGAGCCGAGGCTCGCCCGACTGGACCTGCTGCTGAACGAGATGGAAGGGCGGGGGCAGCGGTTCTTCGAGGAGACCATCCGCATCAGCCGGATCCGCTCGCTGCTCGACTCCGAGAGCATCAAGCGGGCCTTCGAGCGGGAGGTGGTGGGCGACACCCCCCAGCAGCTCGAGGCCGAGGTGGGTCGGCTGATCGACTGGATCGTCGAGCGCAATCTCAAGGTATGGCAGGACGTGAATCAGTTCGTGGATCGCCGTCGGCTCTCGCTCCATCAGGAGGGCATGCTGGGCGAGGTGCCCACCACCTTCAATTACAACCGGCAGGCGCTGCTCGACTCGGTGGGCCGGGTCTCCCGGGAGGTGATCGGGGGCTACGACCGGGAACGCGAGGCCAGGGCGATCGCCAACGAGGTGCAGGGCACCTTCGCCACCACGGCGCTGGCCGAGGCCGGGGCCATCGGCCTCGGCACGCTGGTGGCCACGGTGGTGACCGGCGCCGCGGCCGACCTGACCGGAATTCTGCTCGCCGCCGCGCTGGCGGTCGGTGGGTTCTACGTGATTCCCCGGAAGCGGCGCCAGGCGCAGCAGGACTTCACCCGCCGGGTCCAGGAGATCCGGACCCGGCTCAAGGAGGGACTCACCCGCCAGGTCCACCACGAGGTGACGCAGTCCACTGACCGGATCAACGAGGCCATCGCACCTTATCGGCGGTTCGTGCACAGCCAGCAGCAGCGGATCAACGAGGCGCGAGGCGAGCTGGTCGCCACTGAGGACGCGCTGCTCCGACTCCGTGGAGAGATCGAGCGGCGCTGAGAAACGGCGGGGTATGACAATGGCTACGAGACGTCGCGGTCTGTTTCAGGTCGTGAAGGATACGGTCAACGGCTTCAGCGAGGACGATTGCCCGACCATGGCGGCCGCCCTCTCCTACTATACGGTGTTCGCTCTCCCCCCCCTCCTGGTCCTCCTCCTCGCCATCCTGGGCGCGGTGCTCGAACCCCAGGACATCCAGGGCTCCATCGAGGCGCAGATCCGGAACGTGATGGGACCGGCGGGAGCCACCCAGATCCATACCATCCTGGCCAACGCCGACCGGCCCGGAGGGTATTCGTTGCCCGCCATCCTGAGCGTGGTGGCCCTGGTGCTCGGCGCCACCGGGGTGTTCGTCCAGCTCCAGGCGGCGCTGAACAAGGCCTGGGGAGTGGCCGCGGACCCCAAGGCGGGCGGCATCAAGTACCTGCTGCTGAAACGGTTGTTCGGGATGGGCATGGTCCTCGCCCTGGCGTTCATCCTCCTGGTGTCGCTGGTCGTGAGCGCCCTGCTCTCCGCCTTTGGTGAGCAGCTCGGGCGGTTCCTTCCGCCGGGCCTCTCGGCGCCCCTGCTCGAAGCGATGAACTTCGTCGTCTCGCTCGCGGTGATCTCGTTCCTCTTCGCCGCGATCTTCAAGGTTCTGCCCGACGCCACGATCTCCTGGCGCGACGTCCGGGTGGGCGCCGTGGTGACCGGTCTCCTGTTCGTGGGCGGCAAGTTCGCCCTGGGCCTCTACCTGGGCCACAGCAACCCGGGCGAGGCGTTCGGGGCGGCCGGCGCGCTCGCCCTGATGCTGGTGTGGATCTACTACTCC
The DNA here is from genome assembly GCA_036556505.1 of Gemmatimonadales bacterium. Classification (GTDB taxonomy): domain Bacteria; phylum Gemmatimonadota; class Gemmatimonadetes; order Gemmatimonadales; family GWC2-71-9; genus CAVVWJ01. The sequence continues at coordinate 30,379 of DATBJH010000021.1, read as the reverse complement.
TCCATGATCGTGCTGCTCGGAGCGGAGTTCACCCAGGTGTGGGCCGAGGAGCGGGGCAGGGGGATCGTGCCGGAGCGGGGCGCGGTGCGGGTGGTGCGGGAGACCAGGCGCCTGGCGGAGAGCCACTAGGCCCTCCCCCTCGCCTTGCCACCTCTGTCACCTGAGCGCAGCGAAGGGGGCGTACATTAGGGCATGCCCTCTTCGCTCCGCTCAGGGTGACACTCAAGGCCGCCTTCCGCCGGCTTAAGTCGGCCGTCGGCCTGGATGTATACCGTCGTCCAGAGGTGGCGGTGGAGACGGTGCGGCTCGGCGACCCCGGCGGCCGCTGGTCCATAGTCCCCCGAGCCCTCGGCTTCGGCACGGTCTACGCCTTCGGCGTCGGCACCGACATCAGCTTCGAGCGCGACCTCATCGCCCGCTACGGCGTGACGGTGCATGCCTTCGACCCCACGCCGATCGCACTGGAGTGGGCCAGCTCCCGACCGATGCCCGAGCGCTTTCGGCTCTACCCCTACGGCGTCGCCGACTTCGACGGGACCGCCCGCTTCGCGGCACCTAGAAAGCGCAAGTTCGCCTCCTACAGCCTGGCGCGGCGCGAGGGCGTGGGCCCCGCGGTCGAGGCCCCGGTCCATCGCCTTACTACGCTCATGGATATGCTCCAGCTGCCGGCGCCCGACGTGATCAAGATGGACATCGAGGGCGCCGAGTACGCGGTGCTCGCCGATCTCCTGGGGAGCGGTCTCCGGCCGGCGCAGATCCTGGTGGAGTTCCACCACCGCTGGCGCGAGGTCGGGGCGCGGCGCACCAGGCAGGCGTTGCAGCTGCTCGCCCGAAACGGCTATAGAATCGCCGATGTCTCGGAGAACGGCATGGAGTACGTGTTTCTGAAGAGCGTAGAAGGTGAAACGTAAGAGGTGAGAAGGGGGACCGACCCTCCCTTTTACCTTTCACTTTCACCGTTCCCGCTGTTTTGCACTGCGCCTTCCCCCGCACCATCTTTCCCTTCCCATGTTTCGCCTGAATACGTTCGGCGGTCTCGTCCTCCAGCAGGACGGGCAGCTGCACACCGGTCCCGCCTCCCAGCGGCGGCGCCTCGCGCTGCTCGCGGTGGTGGCCGCGGCCGGCGGTCGCGGGGTCAGCCGCGACAAGCTGCTGACGCTGCTCTGGCCCGACAGCGAAGCCGAAGCCGCGCGTCACTCGCTCTACCAGGCGGTCCACGCCATCCGCCGGTCGGCGGGCAGCGATGAGATCTTTGTGGGCAGCACCACGCTGCAGCTCAATCCCCAGCTCATCACCAGCGACGTCGGCGAATTCGAGGAGGCGGTCGAGAGCGGCTCGCACGAACAGGCCGTGCGGCTCTACCGCGGCCCGTTTCTCGACGGCTTCCGGCTGGAGAACGCCCCCGACTACGAGCAATGGCAGGACGGCGAACGCGTGCTTCACGCCAGAGAGTACGCCGCGGCCCTGGAGTCTCTGGCCGCCGCTGCCGCGGCCCGGGGCGACCACCCGGCCGCCGTGCGCTGGTGGCGCCGACTGGCCGCGGCTGAGCCGGTCAGCACCACGGCGGCGGTGGGGCTGATCGAGGCCCTGGTCGCCGCCGGCGACCGCGCCGGCGCACTCCAGTTCGCCGCGGTGCACAGCTCGCTGGTCCGCCAGCACCTGGAGACCGAGCCCGACGCCGAGATCGAGCGCTGGATCGAGCGGCTCCGCACCGGTGAAGTCCCGGCGGCGGCGCCCGCGCCGCGGCCGCGCCCCCTGTCCGGCCCCGATGCCGCGCGCGAGGCGGCCGCGCGCGAGCTGGACGAGATCCGCCGGGCCTTTTCGGATCGCTACCATGTCGGCGAGCGCATCGGCGAGAGCACCTTGCTGCTCTCGTTCGCCGCGCGCGACCGGCGCGACACGCGCGAGGTGGAGCTGCACGTGCTGAGCCCGCGTCTCGTCGGGCTCGGCGCGGGTGAGCGGGTGCTGGAGGCGCTGGAGCGGGTGGTGGCGCTTCGCGATCCGCGGATCGTGCCGATGCGCGAGGCCGGGGCGATGCAGGGCAGGACCTATTTCGCGACGCCTCCGCTCGAGGGGGCATCGCTCCGTGACCGGCTCGCGCGCGAGCGCCAGCTTCCCGTTCCGGACGTCCGGCGTCTCGCGGTGGAGCTGCTGGACGGGCTGGTCTATGCCCATGGCCACGACGTTCGCCACGGCGACCTCCGCCCCAAGCACGTCGTCCTGGGCCGAAACGGGGCCACCGTCGCGAGCTTCGGCTTGGTCGAGGCGCTGGACCTGGCGGAGGCGGGCAGCGCGGGCAGCACCGCGGTCACCATCGGGGCCCCGGCATACCTCTCTCCCGAGCAGCTGGCCGGCGAGAGCAACGCCGACGAGCGGAGCGATCTCTACAGCCTGGGCTGCATCCTTTTCGAGGCGCTCGCCGGCGAGCCACCGTTCGGCGGCGCCAGCCTGGCGACGGTCCTGAGCCGCAAGTTGACCCAGTCCGCTCCCGCGGTGACCTCCTTGCGCGAGAGCGTGCCGTCTGACCTCGACCGGTTCGTCGCCCGGTGTCTGGCCCGGCTGCCTGCCGACCGGTTCCAGCGCGCGGCGGAGGCGCGGGAGGCGCTCCAGGCCACGCCATGACCGACGCGCACCTGGCCGCGCTGGCCGAGGCCCTCGCCGGTCGCTACGTGATCGAGCGGGAGATCGGCCGGGGCGCGGCGGCAGTCGTGTACCTGGCGCAGGACCTGCGGCACGGGCGGCGGGTCGCCCTCAAGGTGCTCCACTCCGAGCTGGGGGCCGCGCTGGGCGTCGAGCGTTTCCTCCGCGAGATCCGCACCCAGGCCAGGCTGCAGCATCCCCACGTCCTGCCGCTCTTCGATTCCGGCAGCGCCGCGGGCCGCTTGTTCTGCACCATGCCCTACCTCGAGGGCGGCTCGCTGCGTGATCGGCTCCGGCAGGAGCGGCAGCTCCCGGTCGAGACCGTGGCGCAGATGGTCACCGAGGTCGCCTCGGCTCTCACCTACGCCCACGCGCTCGGCGTGATCCACCGCGACATCAAGCCGGAGAACATCCTGGTCTCCGGCAGCGGCCACGCGCTGCTCACCGATTTCGGGATCGCGTACGCGATCGAGGACGGCAGCGGGCACGACCGGGCCAAGCGGATCACCGAATCGGGAATCACCCTCGGCACGCCCACGTACATGAGTCCGGAGCAGTCGGTGGGCGACGTGGCGGTGGATTCGCGCAGCGACATCTATTCGCTCGCCGTGGTGGTGTACGAGATGCTGGCGGGCGCCCCGCCGTTCACCGGTCCCAACCCCCGCGCCATCATGGCCCGGAGACTGATGGCCGGGCCGCCCCCACTCACGGGGGTGCGGCCCGACCTGCCGCCGGCGGTGGAGTCGGCGATCGTCCGCGCCCTGGCCCGTCAGCCCGCCGACCGGTTCGAGACCGCAGCCGATTTCGCCGTGACTCTCTGCGGTCGCGGGGAGGAACCGCTGCCGGAGCCGGAGGAGCCGGAGCCTCCCAGCCCGCGTTCGTGGCGCCGCTACGCCGCGGCCGCGGCGCTGGCCATCCCGCTCCTGATCGGCGCCGTGGTCGGCGCGCAGCGCGTGCTCCGCAAGGACCAGTCGCCCGCCGCCGCGCCGGCCGGCCAGCGGATGCTGGTGGTGCTGCCGTTCCGGAATCTCGGCGACTCGGCCGACGCCTACTTCGCCGATGGCCTCACCGAGGAGCTCACCAGCAGACTTGCCAGTCTCAGCGGCCTGCGGGTCATCAGCCGCACCAGCGCGGAGCAGTACCGGGCGAGCGGGCGCCCCTTGAAGGAGATCGGGGCCGAGCTGGGCGCGGGGTACGTGCTCGAGGGGAGCGTGCACCTCGATCGCGGGTCCACCGGCGCGAGCCGCGTGCGGGTGCGTCCCCGGCTCATTTCCGTCGCGAACGACAGCCAGCTCTGGAGCGAGCCGTACGAGGTCGAGCTGACCGAGGTGTTCCGGGTCCAGACCGATATCGCCGAGCGGGTGAGCCGCTCGCTCGACCTGGCCCTGCGCGCGCCCGAGCGGGAGGCGCTCGCCAACGTGGGCACCCGCGATCCGGTCGCCTATGACTTCTATCTCCGGGGGAACGACTACCTCGGCCGGAGCAACCAGCAGGCGGACCTGGCCAGCGCGGCCAGCCTCTTCACCCAGGCGGTGCAGGCGGATCCGGGCTTCGCTGCGGCCTGGGCGAAACTCGCGCGGTGCCACACCCAGATTCACTGGCACCACTACGACCGCACCGACGCCCGGCTCGCGCTCGCGAAGGCTGCGCTGGACTCCGCGGTGCGGCTGGCACCCGAGCTGCCCGAGACCCGCACCGCGATGGGGTTCTACCGGTACTGGGGCTTTCTCGACTACGAGGGGGCGATCCGCGAGTTCGAGGCGTCGCTCCGGCTCCAGCCGAGCAACAGCGATCTGCTCCAGGCGATCGGCTATGTGGAACGGCGTCGCGGGCGCTGGGAGAAGTCGCTCGGCCGCTTCGTCGAGGCGCTGCGCTACGACCCACGGTCGGGGCAGCGCAGCTTCGATGTGGGCGACAACTATCTCTCGCTCCACCTGTTTCCCGAAGCCGACCACTACCTCGACCGCGCGATGGCGCTCTCGCCCGACTGGTCCAACCCGTACATCTACCGGGCCTGGCTGCAGGTGGTCTGGCGCGGCGATCTGGCCCGGGGACGCGAGCTCATGGCGCAGGGCCTCGCGCGCATCGAGCCCGGGCGATTCGCCGCTGGCTTGCAGACGGGCGACCGCATCTCGGCGTCGCTGGTGACGGCGGACAGCACCTTCTGGCCCATGCTTGACGGCCTCTCGCTCGCCACCTTCGCCGGAGACACCGTTCGGTATCACCTGCTCAAGGCGGAGACTGCCGCCTTCCGCCGCCGGGCCGCCGCCGAGCGTGCGCATGGCGACTCGGCTCGTGCGCTGATCCAGCAGCGGCTCCGGCCCATGCCGGACGACGCCAAGACGCTGGCGACGCTGGCGCTCGCGTACATGCACCTGGGCCGCCACGCCGAAGCGATCCGCGCGGGCGAGCGGGCCGCAGCGCTGCTCCCCGTCGAGGAAGACGCCGTCTCGGGCCCGTTCGTTCTGGCCTACCTGGCGAGGGTGTACGCCGTCGCGGGACGCGACGACAAGGCCACCGAGGTGCTGGAGCGCCTCATGGGGACGGACTCGTGGATCACGCCGGCGGAGCTCCGCGCGGATCCGATCTGGGAGCCGCTGCGGGAGTATCCTGCGTTTCGGAAGCTTGCCGGCTATGAGCCGATAACTCATGGCCCATAGCCGCTTCCTCGGCTCCACTCGGGATGACTCACTCCACCTACTCCCGGATCTACGCCGTCGTCCGCCGCATCCCTCGCGGCCGCGTGGCGACCTACGGACAGATCGCGGAGCTGGCCGGACTTCCCGGCCACGCCCGCCAGGTGGGCTACGCGCTCCATGCACTGCCCGCCGGCACGGCCGTCCCCTGGCACCGGGTCCTCAATGCGCGCGGGACCCTGAGCCTGCGCCGGGAGCCCGGTGCGGAGCTGACCCAACGCTTGCTGCTCGAGCGCGAGGGAGTGCGCTTCGATGCCCGTGGCCGCGTGAACCTGTCGAAGGTTCGCTGGCGGGCGGTCCGGTCGCGGTAACGCTTCACCTCGCCTACATTCCCGCACCTCCCAGCGACCGGACGGTGCCGTGCGCCGCAACGCAGATGCCTCTCAAGACGAACGCGCCAGACCGCCGCTGACCATCCACATCCTCGGCGTCCCCATGGATCTCGGCTCGGGCCGGCGGGGCGTGGACATGGGGCCCTCCGCCATTCGCATCGCCGGCCTCGCCGAGGGGCTGGCCGAGCTGGGACACAAGGTGGTGGACGAGGGCGACCTCGCGATCAAGAACATGGAGGAGCTCAAGGTCGGCGACGTCCGCGCCCGGTATCTCGCCGAGATCGCCCGCGCCTCCCGCCAGGTCAGCGCCAAAGTCGAGCGGATCGTCGCCAGGGGGCACTTTCCCCTGGTGCTCGGCGGGGATCACTCGATCTCCGTCGGCACCGTCTCCGCCATCGCGGCCGTGTCTCGCGCCGAGGGGAAAAAGGTCGGGCTGCTCTGGGTGGACGCACACGGTGACATCAACACGCCCGAGACGTCTCCGTCCGGCAACATTCACGGCATGCCGGTCGCGGCCTTGCTGGGCGAGGGCCCGGCCGAGCTCACCTCGATCGGCGGCGAGGGGCCGAAGCTGGACCCGCGCAACATCGCCATGGTCGCGATCCGCAGCCTGGATGAGGGAGAGAAGGTCAGGCTCAAGCGTCACGGGGTGCAGGTCCACACCATGTCGCAGGTCGACCGGCAGGGGATCGAGCCGGTGATGAAGGAGGCGCTGGCCCGAGTGAGTGACGGGACCGACCGGGTGCACGTGAGCTTCGATCTCGACGCCGTGGACCCCGAAGTCGCCCCGGGCGTGGGGACGCCGGTCAAGGGCGGGCTCGACTATCGGGAGGCGCACCTCCTGATGGAGATGCTCTCCGATTCCGGATTGATGACGTCGCTGGAGGTGGTGGAAGCCAACCCCATCCTCGACGTGCGCAACGCCTCGGCGGCGTTCGCGGTCGAGCTGGTGCAGTCGGCCTTCGGGAAGCGGATCCTCTAGCGCGGTCAGTGGCGGGCGTTGCCCAGGGCCATCCGCACGGTCTTGATGAGCTGCTGCGAGGTAAACGGCTTGAGGAGCAGCGGCAGCGAGGGGTCACGACTCTCCAGCCGGCCGGAGAGCTCCGCCGCGTGTCCGGTCATCAGGATCACCGTGGGCCTCGGCGCCCGCTCCATGATGGTCGCGGCGAGGTCGAGTCCATGCATCTCGGGCATGACCACGTCCGTCAACACCAGCCGCACATCCGGCTGGTGGTCCAGGATCAGCAGCGCGTCCGCCCCCGAGGCCGCCTCGAGTACCGTATAGCCCTCCAGCCGGAGAATGCGGGCCGTCAGCCGCAGCACCCCATGGTCGTCGTCCACTACCAGCACGGCGTGGCCCGTGGCCCGCAGACTGGTCCGGTCCGGGTCGGGCGACAGCCAAGGCACACGCGTGACCCAGGTCTGCCCGGCACCCGCGGACGGAATCGGCACAGGTTCCTCTAGGGTGAGCGCTGAACGGGGGGTCGAAGGCAAATGGTCGGGCAACATGCCTCCGACCATGCCACCCGGCAATCATACTTTGGTCTAACGTCGAGGCCGGGTGAGTCCGCGCAGGTATCGCAACATGTCCGGGGTGCGCTCGAACACCCGCACATCCGGAAAGGCCAGCGCCCGCTCGCGCGGCTCCAGCTTGAGGTCGAGGTGAGGCCAGTGCCGGTTGCCCAGGTGAAGGGCCTCAGGAGGAGCCCCGACCCTGACCCGGAACGCCTCCAGCTCCGCGAGATCGTTGGTGGACGAGAGCACGTGGGACCAGCCGGGGGCGTAGAGGTTCTCCCGGTCCATCACGATCACCCCGGCACGTCCTTGGCCCGCTGGCTCATCTTGGGTCGGTCGCTCATGCTGGAATGGTAGAGGGGAGGTCAACCCGGCGCCTCCCTCGCCTGCCGAGCGGGGGCGAGGGATCCTGCTCGCCCCGGCAAGATCCCTCGCGTTCGCCCGGGATGACAGGAGGGTGATCCCAGTCACCCGGCGGCGAACCTGCTAGGCTTAGTGTTACGGGTGGACCCCCTCACCCTTCACTTCGACACGAGCGCAACGTCATGACGAGATTCCCTTCCGACGATTGGCTGGCGGCCTGGGAAACCGAGGACAACTACTGGCACGAGAACTTCAGCAGCCGGCCCTACGCCATCGGCCCCGACTACTACGAGCGCTTCCGTCCCGCCTACCGCTACGGGTTCGAGTCCGCCACCCACGGACTGGGCCGCACCTGGGAGGACGCCGAGCCCGACCTCCGCGCCGGCTGGGAGCAGTACCGGCACCGCGGCGAGGCCTCCGGCGTGTGGGAGGACATCAAGGACGCCGTCCGCGACGCCTGGGACCGGGTCGTCGGCACGCATGACACCTCCCCCGCGAACCCCGCCGAATCGCGGTCCCGGCCCCGCGAATAGCCGTGGCCGACTCCATCCGCGACCTCTTCTTCGGCACCCCGGCCAACGAGCTGGTCGAGGCGATCGAGCCGCGTCGGACCTTCGACGACGTGGTGCTGCCGGAGACCACCCTGCGCCAGCTGAATCACGCGCTGGCGCTGGTGCGGAAGCACGACCTCATCTTCCGCCAGTGGGGGCTCGCGGAGCGGCACTCCAGCGGCCTCGGGCTCGCGTTCCACTTCGCCGGGCCGCCCGGAACCGGCAAGACCATCTGCGCGGAGGCGCTGGCCTATGCCCTCGACCAGCGGCTGCTGGTGGTGCGCTACTCGGAGCTGGAGTCGCGCTGGGTTGGGCAGACGGCGAAACACGTGGCCAGCGTCTTCCGGGCGGCCGAGCGGCAGAACGCGGTGCTGTTCTTCGATGAGGCCGATGCCATCGCGGGGCGGCGGTTCACCTCGCTGAGCGCGGCGTACGAGCGTGAGGCGAACGCGGTGGTGAACGTGCTGCTCCATGAGGTGGAGAACTTCGACGGCGTGGTGATCTTCGCGACCAACCTGGCGGCGAACATCGACCCGGCCTTCGAGCGCCGGATCCGCACCCACATCCGGTTCGACATGCCGAACGCGGAGGAGCGGGAGCGGATCTGGCGGGTCCAGCTCCATGCGCGGAAGACGCCCTTGGCCGACGACGTCAGCTTCCGCGAGCTGGCCGAGCGCTATCCCCGGAGCGGGGGCGACATCAAGAACGCGGTGCTCAAGGCGGCGCAGATCGCGACCACCGAACCGGGGCCGGACACCCAGAAGCAGATTCACCAGCGGCACTTCGTTCAGGGCATGGAGGAGGTGCTCGCCGGCGAGGCCGTGATGTCGCAGTCGCTCTTCGACCTGCCGGGTCCGGTGGGTCAGGCCGCCGGGGTGCTGGAGCAGATGGCCGAGGGGCAGGAGCAGCTTCGGGCGGAGCTGGGGCTGATGGCCGAGCGGCTGGAGCAGCTCGAGTCGAGGTTGGTTCGGCTCGAGGCGCCACGCCCGGCTCCTTCGCGCTCGCCTCTCTGGCTGGCGATCGGCGCCGCCGTGCTCGCGGCCGCCGCGCTTGTAATCGCGTTGTGGTGAGAAGTCTACAGTCCCGGCCACCGCGATCGCCGCTGCAGGTGCACGTCCTCGCTCCGCACGTTCTGTCCCACCATCAGTACGAGCAGCCGTGACTCGTACCCCCTCGCCGATACCCTGACGTACTGCGTGCGGCAGTTGTCCACCAACGAAAGATCGAAGCGGAACCGATACTCCCCCCGATTGTCGGTAAAGGCGACGTAGGGCGTCCCCAGCATCTGCAGGTGGGCTCCCGGCAGCGGCCCCCCGCCATCCTCCCGGAAGATGCGGCCGACCACCATGCCGTACTGCACCGGGCCCGCCGAGTCGGCTGGCGGCTTGGGGGTGGGGACGCACACCTCGGGGCGATCCGGGAGGTAGGTCTCCAGCGGTCGCACCGCCCGCGGTCCGACGCCGGGCGCCGTGGCCACCCGGCGCCGGCCGAAGATCCGCCTCGCTTCCGATTCCAGGGTGGGCGCCTCGGCCACGGGCGCTTCGGCGGGGGGTGCTTCCGGCGGCGCATCGGGGTCGGAGGCGCCCTCGGGGTCGTCGGCCTCCTCACCCTCACTGCGAACCGCCTCCGGCGGCGCGTTCGCGCGGTCCTCCGGCTCGAGCTGCTCCTTCTCCGGCGGCGGGGCGGCCGGCTCAGGCGGCGGCGTCTGCTGGGCCGGCGGAGGCGGCTCGGGGCGGGGAGGTGGCTGCGGTGGGGGTGGTGGCGGCGGCGGTGGCAGGTAGACCATCTCCACCTGTCGGGATGGGTCCACGCGGCGCTCAACCTCGGCCTCGGTCTCCGGCTGCCGCCGCGCGGTCAGCCACAGGACGAGCAGGATCACCGCGGTGTGTGCCGTGGTGCTGGCGGCGAGCGAGGTCCAGGAACGGCGCGCCCTTGGGGGGGGAGGGGCCAGCTGCTGTCGCAGGTCGTAACGTTTTACTCGACGACGGACGGGCGTCACACGGCCTTCCACCCCCGGCGCCGCAGCAGCTCCTCCACGCTATTCCGCTCCTGATGCAGCATCAGAATCAGCAGATCACCCGGCCGGGCCCAGTCCAGCGCCTCCTCCGCCGCCGGGAGTTCACCGGGTGAGGTTGCGATCGCGGCCTCCGGCAGGCCGGCCCGCCGCAGCTCGTCGGTGATGAGCCGAGGAATCTCCCCCGGCGCGCGACCGCGCAGGTAGGCGTCCATCTCTTTCGCCACCACCCGGTCGGGCCGAAGTGCCAGTGCGGCCCGGGCCATCTCGCGGATCGCGCTGTCGTCCCGGTCCCCGGCCTGCCCGATCACCACCAGACGTCGCGCCGAGGGCACCTGTTCCAGCGCCCCGGCCAGCGCGGCGATCCCGTGAGCGTTGTGCGCGTAGTCCACCAGCACGCGCACGCCGTCGAGCTCGTAGAGGTTGGCGCGCCCCGGGTTGTCTGAGGGATCGAGACCGAAGCGGCAGAGGGTCGTCCGCAGCGCTTCCGCTGGAATACCGAGGCCCTCGGCAGCGGCCGCCGCGGCGATCGCGTTCGCCACGTTGTAGCGGGCCGCGCCACCGGCTGCGATCGGCAGATCCGCGACATGCCCCAGCGCCGCTCGAGGACCACCTCCGAGCAGCACCAAGGCGTCGCCCTCGAGGACCGCCGCCCTGCCGCCGGCGTCGAGGTGGCGCGTGACGACCGGATTTGCCGCCTCGAGCGAGAACCATACGATCGGCGCGCGCAGGGCCTGGGACGCACGCACCAGGGTCGCATCGTCCGCGTTCAGCACGACCCGGCCCCGCTGGTCCACCGCCCGCGCGACGAGGAGCTTGGTCTCGGCGAGCTCCTCGAGGCTGCTCACGCCGAACTCACCCAGGTGGTCGGCCGCGACGTTGGTCACGACCGCCACGTCGGCCCGCGCCACCGGGAGTCCGCGTCGCAGCAGTCCGCCCCGGGCGGTCTCGAGCACGGCGATCTCCACCTCGCGATGCCGCAGCACTCGGCGGGCCCCCTCGGGCCCCGAGAAGTCGCCTTCCGCCACGGTGCGTCCCTGCACCGTCACCCCTTCGGTGGAGCTGATACCGGTGGTCTTTCCCGCGCCCCGCGCCATGGCGGCGATCAGTCGAACGACCGTCGTCTTGCCGTTGGAGCCGGTGACCAGCGCGACCGGCACGTCGCGCACCTTGTCCCACGGAACCCGGGCGGGCTCCGGCAGCGCGTCCAGCGGCCACTCGATCACACCGGCGCCGCTCCCCACCGAGATCTCGCCCTCGCCCGCGAGGAACGTCACCCCCCGCGCCCGTGCGGCCTCGTGCATCGCGAGCATCGCGGGTCGCCGCTCCGCCGCGATGGCTGCCCGCAGTCGCTCGGCCGCGGAGGCGAACCCCGGGCCGTTGAGCTCGAGGTGCCCGCCCGCCGCCATGGCAGCCGTCGTCGCGCTCCAGGCCCACTCGTTGAGGTCGGCCGCCGCGTAGAGGGCATCCATCGGTGCGGTGAACGCGAGACTGGCGCCGCCCTGGTAGCGCCGCACCACCAGCCGCTCGCGGTCCCAACCCACGGCCGCGAGCATCCGGGCGGCCGCCTCGCGCCAGGCCGCGATGGTCGCCTCCCTGCGGGCCTCGTCCACCCTCACCTCGATCACGGCACCGGGCCCGTCGAGCAGGAGGCCGGGCCCGGTCAGCCGTCGGGAATCGAGCATTTCCATATGGCCGCGCTAGTCGTCCGCCTCCCGCCGCAGCCGCACGCCGCGCAGGTCCCGAACCAGCTCCCGGCGCCGCTCCTCGCCCGGTGCAACCTCCGCCATGGCCAGTGCCGGCTCTGGCCGCGAGATTCGCGCGCGCTCGATCGGCCGGCCGTCGCCACCCGGCTTGAACTGGATCACCTGCTTCCAGCTCCGGGTGATGGCGTCCACGAAGATCAGCACCAGATCGCCGGGCTGCGCCTCGCGCATCGCGGTGTCCAAGGCGACCTGCTCGTCCGGGATCACCGAGATCGCGTCGGGCGACACGCCGTGCGCCAGCAGCGACTCCCGCAGCAGGGCGGGGACTTCGTCCGGCTTGCGCCCGCGCAGACTGTCGTCGCGGCGGCAGATGTAGCGGTCGAACCGTCCGGCCGCGATTCGGCCGATATCGTGGATGTCCTCGTCACGCCGGTCTCCCGGCGCCGCCAGGACCACGATCCGCCGGCCGCTCACGTCCAGCCGCGCCACCAAGTCGCACATCGCCTCGACCGCCGCAGGGTTGTGGCCGTAGTCGAGGATCACCTTGAAGGGGTGCTCGTCGTAGATGTTCATCCGGCCCGGCGCCTGGAAGAACGTCGTATCGAAGGTCCGGAGCCCGTGGCGGATGGCTTCCAGCTTGAGGCCCATGCTGAACGCCATGGCCGCCGCGAACATCGCGTTCTGCACGTTGTGCAGCGCGCGGCCTTCCAGCGTCGCCGGGATCAGATGGGTCCAGAGCAGCGGGATGTGCGCGCCGTGGTCGTAGATGGTGATCATCTGGCCCTTGATCCCCGACTCCAGCACCACCCCGCGTCCACCGGCCTTGATGTGCTCGCCGACCAGCTCGTGGCCGGGATCCATCGTGACGTAGCAGAGATGCTCCGCCTGGGTGTAATCTCCCATCTTGAGGCAGAGCGGATCATCCGCGTTGAGTACCGCCGTCCCGCGCGCCACTTCCACCACGATCCGTTTCACCTCCGCCAGCTGCTCCAGGGTGCCGATCCCCCTGAGGCCGAGGTGGTCGGCTTTCACGTTGAGCACCGCGCCGACGTCGCAGTGGCGCACGCCCATGCCCGCGCGCAGCAGGCCGCCGCGGGCGATCTCCAGCACGGCGACGTCAACTGATGGGTCCCGCAGCACCATCCGGGTCGCGACCGGCCCGGTCATGTCGCCGGAGACCGTGCGCTGCCCGTCGATATACACCCCGTCGGTGGAGGTGAGCCCGACGTGGTGGCCGGCCAGCTTGTGGATGTGGGCCAGCATCCGCGCGGTGGTCGTCTTGCCGTTGGTGCCCGTCACCGCCGCGATCGGGATCCGGCTCGGCGTGCCCGGCGGAAAGAGCATGTCCATCACCGGTCCTGCCACGTCGCGCGGCCGTCCCTCGCTCGGCGCCATGTGCATCCGGAAGCCGGGCGCCGCGTTGATCTCGCAGATCGCGCCGCCCACGTCCTTGTAGGACTCGGTGATGTCGGTGGTGAGGAAGTCCACCCCGCCGATGTCCAGCCCGACCGCCTTCACTGCACGAACGGCCATCTCGACGTTGTCGGGGTGTACGACGTCGGTGACATCGGTGGCGGTGCCGCCGGTGGAGAGATTGCCGGTGGAGCGAAGGAAGACCTGCTCGCCCGCGTCGGGAACGGTCTGACTGGTGTAGCCTTTCCGGGCCAGCATCGTTTCGGCCTGGTGGTCGAAGGTAAGCCGGGTCAGCACCTTCTCGTGGCCGATGCCCCGCCGGGGATCGGAGTTCACCTCCTCGACCAGCTGCTCGATCGTGTGCGTCCCATCGCCCACGACGTGGCCGGGGACGCGCTTGGAGACCGCGATCAGCTGACCCGAGATCACCAGCATGCGGTGGTCCTCGCCGGCGATGAAGCTTTCGACTATGACGCTCCGGCTGTGCTCCCGCGCGACGGCGAAGGCCTTGCGCACCTCGTCTGCCGTCGTGATGTGGATGGTGATCCCACGGCCGTGGTTGGCGTTGAACGGCTTCACCACGATGGGATAGCCGATCTCCTCCGCCGCCTCCACCGCGTCCTCCGGCCCCTGCGCCAGGCGCTGCCTCGGCACCGGGAGCCCGAGATCCGCCAGGATGCGGTTGGTCTCCTCCTTGTCGGAAGCCAGCTCCACCGAGATGTGAGGGGTGCGGCTGGTGACGGTGGCCTGGACCCGCTGCTGGTACCGCCCGTGGCCGAGCTGGATGAGACTCTGCTCGTTCAGCCTGATCCAGGGGATCTTCCGTTCCTCCGCCGCCCGCACCAGCGCCATCGTGCTCGGTCCGAGGTGCCGCCGCTGCGCGTAGCGAATGAACTCGTCGCGCTCGGCCGCGAAGTCGAATCCTTCCGGCACCGCCCCGACCGGCCTGAGCTCGGCCGGCAGGAGCGAGTGCAGCAGCGTCACCCCGAGGCGCCCCGCCTCCAGCCCGACATCCTCCTGCTCGTACTGATAGATCACGTGGTAGTGGCCGGTAGGGCCGTAGGAGCGGGTCTTGCCGAACGTCACCGGCTCGCCCGCGACGTTCTGAAGCTCGATCGCCACATGCTCCAGGACATGGCCCATCCAGGTGCCTTCGTCCTCCGTGAGCCGCCGGATGAACCCGCCCGGCTCACCGTAGGAGCAGCCGTGCTCCTTCAGCCCCGGCAGCGCGGCCACCAGCCCGTCGGTAAACCCCGGGCCCAACCTTGCCGAGGGCCAGTTTTCCAGATCGCCGAGGTCCAGATCGAGCCGGATGACGGGGAAATGGGCATAGAGACTTGGGCCGACGTAGACGGCCCGATCGAGAATGCGCATGGTCGTACGGAGCTCCTTGGTCCTGCTGAATTCGTTTCACGGGCGGTCGGCCGGTCAGGCGGGAGGGCGGTACCACCCCGGCGCCCTTTCCACAGCGTTACCATCCGCGACGCCTGACCGCCTGACCGCCTACCGTCTCTTCGCGATCTCCGGCGCCGCCGCGGCCACCCGCGTGTGGAGGTTGAAGGTCGACCCCTGGTCGAGGATGTGCAGCCGCAGGCCGATGAGGCAGACCGGATCGTTCTTGCGGACCTTGGCCATGGAGGAAAACTCCAGCCCCGCTGAATCCACGATCGTGAGCGCTCCGCCGCCCACCACCTCCAGCGTCTCGTCCGGCCCGATGAATCCAGCCGTGTTTTCGTCCAACCCGATCCCGATGGCGAATGGGTTGTAGGCCAACGCGGTCAGCAGACGGCCCAGGCGGTCCCGCTGCCGGAAATGTTGGTCGATGATCACGCGGTTGGTAAGACCCAGGCCCGGCGCCAGGGTCACGATCTTCGCTCGGGGCGAGGCACCCTCCCTGCCGAACGCGATCATGTGCTCGCAGAGGAACGCCGCACCGGCGGAGGTGCCGGCCACGTGGACGCCTTCCCGGTTGCGCCGCCGGATGGCCTTGGCGACCTGCGTCCCGCCGATCATGGTGCTGAGCCGGAGCTGGTTGCCGCCGGTGAGGAAGATCCCCTCGACCTCGTCCAGCACCGCCAGCCACTCCGGGCGCTCGCAGTCGACCCGGCTCTCGATCGGGAGCGAGCGCGCCACTTTCACGCCCAGGGAGTGGAACAGCTCTTCGTAGCGGGCGCCGGTCTCGGCGAGCTCGGACGCGGTTGGAATGATGGCGATCCGGCACGCCGGGCCCCCACACAGGTCGGCGAACCTGCGCAGAATCGCCACGTCGCCGATCTTTTCCTCGGCGCCGCCCACTGGCACGATGTAGCCTCGCTGCTCCTCCACCTGGGATCGCTCCGGGTCGTAGAGTCGGGGGAAGATAAGGCGGTAAGGCGATAAGGCGGTAAGGCGGTAGGCGGTACGGCGGTACGGCGGTACGGCGGTACGGGGGAGCGGCTACCGCCGTACCGCCGTACCGCTCTATTCGAACGTCCCCCGCACCACCGCCCTGCTGCCACGCACGTGCCAGCGGCCCCGGGCCATCACCTCCGCAGCGCCGCCGCGCTCGTCCAGCACGACGAGGTCCGCGTCGGCTCCGACACCGAGGTGTCCCTTACGGGCGAGCCGAAGCAGCCGGGCCGGATTCGACGTGAACGGCGGCAGCACCCGCTCCAGAAGCTGGCCGCACTCCAGCAGAGCCGCCAGCGTCTCGAGCAGCGAGGCCGGCCGGCCCACGTCCATGTGGATCACTCGCCCTTCCCGGTCGAAGACCGGGAGACAGCCGCCGCCATCGGAGCTCACGGTGACGCGCTCGGAGGGCAATCCGGCGGTCAGGTACCGGCTCAGCGCCGCCACGGCGCTCCAGCCGTCCTCGTCCTCCGCCACCGGGAACGAGGTGAGGTCGACCGTGCAGCCCCGCTCGGCGAGCGCGAGCGCCTCGTCGAACAGCGCTCGGCGGCGATTGACATGGGTGGGATGGAACACCGATGCCGGGATCTCGCTCCGCTCGAGCATGTCGCGAACCGGCCCGAGCCCTCGGTCGCCGTCACCGACGTGCAAGTGCAGGATGCCGGCCTTTCCGCTCATGAGCCCGCCCACGTGGGCATCGGCGGCGACGCGGAGCAGCTCGTCGAGCGTCGGCTGGCTCGAGCGGTGATCGCTGATCGCCACCTCGCCCACGCCGAGGATGAGATCGATCAGCACCAGATCCCGGCGCACGCTTCCGGTGACGGTCACGGGAGGCAGGTGGTACCCTCCGGTCAGGCAGTAGGCGGTGAGCCCCTCCGCGTTGAGACCCCGGGCGACCGTCACCAGCTCCGCCGGCGAGCGGATCGCATCGTCGGTTCCGAGCACGCCGACCGCGGTGGTCACGCCGCCGGATGTCATCCGACTCAGCCCAACCGGAGGCACCCGGGTCTCCGGCCCTGCCTCACCCCCGCCGCCGGTCAGGTGCACGTGGCAGTCGATCAGCCCCGGGATGACGCGCCGCCCTCCGACGTCGTGCTCCTCCACCGGCACCCCAATCGCCGGCACTTCCCGTCCTACCCAGAGGACGCGCTCTCCGCCGACGAGCAGATGCACCCGCCCGCGCGGCTCCGGATCGTACAGCTCGGCATTGAGGAGAAGGGTGAGGGACATCCGAAATCCTGGAGAAGGAACCACGCAGGAACCGCGTGAAACGCCTTACTACCCGAGCCGAAACCCTCCCACCGCCCCCGTAAGCCGCGCGGCGGCGTCTGCGAGGTGGCCCGCCGAGCTCGAGATCTCCTCGGTCGACGCGTTGAGCTGCTCCGCCGCTGCCGCGATCTGCTGCGCCGCCGCCGCGT
Organism: Gemmatimonadales bacterium; assembly: GCA_036556505.1. Lineage (GTDB taxonomy): Bacteria > Gemmatimonadota > Gemmatimonadetes > Gemmatimonadales > GWC2-71-9 > CAVVWJ01. Next base: position 13,343 of record DATBJH010000021.1, on the reverse strand, counting down.
AGTCTTCCGTCCCGGCCGACACCTCGCGCATCCGACCGGCGATCCCTTCGATCAGTCCCTGCACTTCCCCGGCGGAGTCGGAGATTCCGCGGGTCCAGGCGTCGTTCGCCTCCGCGTCCGCAGCGACGTTCATCAGCCCCTCGGCCGCGGCGTGCGCCGCGTCCCGCGCCACCATGCCGCTCTTGCCCAGACGCAGCAGCCGCTCCCGCGCCGTACTCACCCGCGACAGCACCGACTGCACCGTGTCGCTGGTGGAGGTCGCCGCCTGGGCCGCCTGCGCGGCCAGCTTGCGCACCTCCTCCGCCACCACGCTGAAGCCCTTCCCCTCCTCGCCCGCGCGGGCCGCCTCGATCGAGGCGTTGAGGGCCAGCATGTGCGTCTGCTTGGCGATCGCCTTGGTCTGGGTGATGAACTTCTCGATCTCCGCCGAGGCGGCCGCCAGCGCCTCCGCCTCTTTCGCGGCCGCGTCCACCTCGTCCGCCAGTCGCCCCAGCTCGGTGGTGCTCAGGTCCAGCCGTTCCCGATGGCCGCGCGCCAGCCTGGCGAGCGCCGCGTTCCGCTGCGCCGCCTGCGACGCGCCGGTCGCGAGCGCCTGGGTGATGTCGAGGATCTTGCCCGCGTCCTCCGCCGCTCTCCGGACGACCAGCGCCTGCTGGCTGGCGCGCTCGGTCAGGTCGCCGGTGGTGCCGGCGACCTCCTGGGTGGAGGCCGTCATCTGCTGGGTCGAGGCGGCGATCTCCTCCGCCATGGCCGCCGCGTCGTGCGCGTGCTGCCGGATCGCGCCCACCAGGTCGCGCAGCTTCGTGAGCATCGCGAAGATGGTGCGGGTCAACGGGTCCTTGGGCGCCTTCGCCGGGTTCGCGCTCCACGAGGGCAGGCTGAGATCCCCGTCGGCGATCCGGACGGCGACGCTCGCCGCGGTGCCGGTGGGCGCCAGGATCTGCTTCACCAGCATCCACACCACCAGCTGCTCCAGCGCGATCGCGACCGCGGCGAACACCACCAGACCTCGCAGGATCGCACTGCCTCCCTGGGGGAGCAGCAGCCACGCCACTACGGCGGTGAGCGCGGCGACGATGACGAACGCCGTGAGATGGAGCCGGTACAGGAACTTCTTTCGCGAGGAGGCCATGGGGATCGGGGGCTACGAGGCGTCGCGCGGCACGGCGAGCTTCGGCGCGGCGCCGAGGTGCGCGTGCGGGGGAACCAGTGCCTTGCGGGCGGCGAGAATCCGGTCGATTCCCTCTGCCGGCATGGCGCGCGAGAAATAGTGCCCCTGGCCCAGCGGGCAGCCGAGCTCGATGAGGGCCGCGCGCTGCTCCGCCATCTCCACGCCCTCCGCCACGGTCTGCAGCCGGAGCGTGTCGCCCAATCCCACGATCGCCCGGGCCAGCGCGGCCCGCTCTGCGCCGAGCGCGACTTCCTCCACGAAGGGCTTGGCGATCTTGAGGATGTCGATCGGGAATCGCTGGAGATAGCTGAGCGAGGAGTAGCCGGTGCCGAAGTCGTCGATCGCAAGGCGCACGCCCAGCTTCTTCAGCACCTGCAGCCGCTCCAGCACGGAGTCGGTCTGCTGCATCAGCACGCTCTCGGTGATCTCCAGGATCACGGCCGACGGATCCACGCCCGCGGTGGCGAGGGCAGTGCGCAGGGCGTCCGCGATACTGGGACCCTGGAGCTGGCGGCCCGAGATGTTGATGGAGACGGCCAGGGGTGCATGCGGGTACGCCTCGCGCCAGACGTGCACCTGGCGGCACGCCTCCTCCAGGACCCAGCTCCCCAGCTTCACGATGAGTCCGGTCTCCTCCGCCAGCGGGATGAAGTGTTGCGGGAGGAGGTGCCCGTAGGTCTGGTGCTCCCATCGCACCAGCGCCTCGACTCCGTAGATCATCCCGGTGCCGAGCTGCACCATGGGCTGATAGTGAAGCGTCAGCTGGCCGCCCTCGATCGCGGCGCGGAGCGCGGCCTCCATTTCCAGCCGGTGCCGTACGTCGGCGTACATCCGCGACTCGTAGGTCTCCGAGCGCCCTTTGCCGCGCCGCTTGGCGGCGTACATCGCCACGTCGGCGTTGCGGAGCAGGTCGTCCGCCGACTCGCCCGCGCCCGCGGTCGCGACGCCGATACTGGCGCTGACCTGCACCTGGTTCCCGCTCAGCGTGAACGGGTGGCTCATGGCGGTGGCGAGCCGCTCCAGCAGCTCCGCCCGGCCCTCCGGCCCCGCGGAGTGCTCCAGCAGGATGGCGAACTCGTCGCCGCCGAGGCGGGCCACCGTGTCGGCCGCGCGGGCGCAGGAGAGGAACCGCTCCGCCGCCGCGATCAGCAGGCGGTCCCCCTCCGCATGGCCCAGGCTGTCGTTCACCCGCTTGAAGTCGTCCAGGTCCAGGAAGAGCACGGTGATCGGGTTCGACTGCCGCTGGGCCAGCGCGAGCGCGTGGCTCACCCGGTCGCGGAAGAGCGCGCGGTTGGCGAGACCGGTGAGTGGATCGTGGAAAGCCTGGTGGGTGAGCTGCTCCTCCAGCCGCTTGCGCTCGCTGACGTCGCGGGTGTTGAGCACGATGCCCCGGACGGTCGGGTCGCCGGTCAGGTTCGTGGCCAGGATCTCGGCGCTGAGCCAGCTGCCGTCCAGCTGGCGGAAGCGCCACTCGACCGGACCGGTGACGCCGGGCGTTCTGGAGGCGTGCTCGAAGAGGGTGGCGGCACGGTCGCGGTCGTCGGGGTGCAGCAGGCTCGCGATCGGCCGGCCCACCATCTCGGACGGATCGTAGCCGAAGACCCGGTTGGCCGAGGGACTGACGAACCGCATGGTGCCGTTGGACCGGGTGACGATGATGACGTCGGAGGAGTGCTGCACCAGCGAGCGGAATCGGGCCTCGTTCTGCCGCACCGCGTGGTCGGCCAGCAGCCGCACGTTCTCGCGTACGGCGAGGAGCTGGCGCACCACGACCAGCGCCGTCACCAGCATCGCGCCGAACGCGAGGCCGCTGACGGGGTCGGTCCACGGCTGCATGACCGCGTGCACCAGGAGCGCGTACGTGGTCGCCACAGCCAGGTAGGGCAGGGGACTGACCGGCTGGTTGCGGGGCCGCGGCGTCGCCCCAGCCGCCGCTCGCGGCACCGGCCGCCGGTAATAGAGCTCGGCGCCGGCGATCAGCATGACGTAGCAGAGCAGATAGGCGCCGTCGATGATGCTCGCGGTGCGGCCGCCGGTCTCCAGCGAGAAGAGGCTGAAGGTGAGATCGGCCACCACGCTGATGGACACGCCGCCGACGATGAGGCCGAACGCCACCCGGTTGCCGTCGGTGGGACGGCGGAGGATCACGGTCGTGATGCCGAGCAGCACCAGCATCCCCACCAGCGGATAGGCGAAGGCCAGCAGCGTGACGACCAGCCCGCTGTGCTCGGTGACACCCGCCGTGGGGCGGATCGAGAAATACCAGATCGCCACCGCCCCGCCCACCAGCACCATCGCCGCGTCGAGCACGAACTTCCACCGCTCCAGCCGGGTCCGGCGTGCGAGCGGGAAGGAGAGCAGCGCGGCCAGGATGAGCAGCGAGTCGGAGAGGTAGAACAGGTCCGCCCACGAGACCGGCGGGTTCAGGTTCAGGCCCATCAAATACCAGGTGGAGATGGCGTTCCCGATGAACACCATCATCGAGCCGAGCGCGAGGAAGCGGAGCGCTCGGCGGACCCCGGGGTCGAGCACCGGGGATCGGGAGGCCAGGGCCGTCAGGGTCAGGACCGCCAGGTTGAGCGGCATGAAGGCGACGTTGCTGACCAGGTTCTGGAGCGTGGGCGACCCCCAGTCGTTCCGCTCCCACACCAGGTAGGCGACGGCGTAGAGCAGGGTCACGGCGGTGGCGGTCAGCGCCGGCATGCGCCGGCGGGGGCGCGTGGGGGCGGGGGCAGGGGCGTCAGCTGGAATGGCGAGCTCTCCCCATCGACTCGGCAGCATGCGCTAGAAGCATGGCATTCTGCAATTTCTAGCAGTGCCGAGGCGTGTTGGTAAGTGCAATCAGGGCTTGTTCGTAGCGGCCGGCCGGCCGAATCGGCCGCCCCGGGGGGAGGGGTTGGCAATGATAGTGCCGCGGACGGAGTTCGGGAAGAAGGGCGGCGGTGGCGGTCGGGTGGTCGGGCGCTCGGACCGCCCGCCCGCCCGCCCGACCGACCGCCCGCCCGCCCGCCCACACGAGCGTAAATGACCCCGCCCTCCGTTCTGCAAGAGGGTCCGACTACGTTACCCGCCTCTGCGCACGGAGTTCCTGCGATGTGGCGAAGTCTCACCGCAGCCGCCGGCATGGCGGCCCTCATGGCTCGCGGCGGTGCGGCTCAGGCCCAGGCCCCCGATACGGCGCGGCTGCGTCGGGAGGTGCCCGAGCTCCTGCGGGTGAGCGGGGTGCCCGGACTCTCCCTGGCCCTCGTCCGGGGCGGAGAAGTCGTCTGGAGCGCGGCGTTCGGCACGGTGAACGACAGCACCGGCCGCCCGCTGGAGCCCGGGACCGTGTTCGAGGCGGCCTCGCTCAGCAAGCCGGTCTTCGCCTACCTGGTGCTGCGCCTCGCCGATCGCGGCGAGTTCGATCTGGACCGCCCGCTGCTCGACTTGCTGGAATATCCTCGGCTCGCGCGCGACCCCCGGGCTCGGAAGATCACCGCCCGCATCGTGCTCGCACACGCCACCGGGCTGCCGAACTGGGGCGGCGACACCCTTCGCCTCCGCTTCGACCCCGGCACCGACTATGGGTACTCCGGCGAAGGCTTCCTCTTTCTGCAGAAGGCCCTGGAGCGCACGACCGGACTATCGCTCGACGCGCTTGCCCGGAGAGAGGTGTTCCGGCCCCTCGGGATGACGCACTCGAGCTACGTGTGGCAGCCGCGTTTCTCGGGCGCGGCCGCCTGGGCCACCGATTGGCTCTGGCGGGTCGCTCCGGTGAACCGCTACGCGGATGGCAACGCCGCGGCCTCGCTGGTCACGACGGCCGGGGACTACGCCCGCTTCGTCGCCGCGGTGTTGACGGGGCGCGGACTTTCCGCCGGGATATGGCGGGAGTTCCTCGCGCCGGTGCGGGAGACCGAACCGGGGATTCACATCGCGCTGGGCATTCGGGTCGAGGAGGGCCCGAGCAGCCGCCGTTTCTTTCACAGCGGGAGCAATGGCCGCAGGTTCACCTGCTACATGAGCGGCGATCTGGCAACCGGGATCGGCCTCGTCTTCTTCACCGGCGCATACGACGGCACCACGCTGGTCCGTCCGATCGCCTCCAGCGTCTTCGGCGAATCGCACCCATCACGCCACTGGGAGTGGTTCGACCGGTACGACGATCCCCGCCGGCTGGCCTTCAAGTCGGTCCAGCGCGCCGCCGTCGAGCGCGGCGCCGACGCGGCACGCGAGCGGCTGCGCATCGTGCAGGCCAGCCCGCCGACCCGGCTCTCCTTCGACGACATCCTCGAGCTCGGCGCCTTTCTCTCCGGGCGCGGACTCGATCCGTTGGCGATCGAAGTCCTGCAGGCTGCCGTTGCCGACTCCCCGGACTCCGCCGCCGCCCACCTCGCGCTCGGCGAGGCCCTGGAATCGGCGGGAGACCTGGAGCGTGCGATCGAGTCGTACCGGCGGGCGTCGGCGCTGGACGGGGGCGGAGAGGCCGGTCGTCACCTGCGCTGGGCCGGGGAACGGGTAGCCGCGCGCGCACGACGGGTCGCCATTCCGACCCCGACCCTGGCGAGCTACACCGGGGACTACCGCGAGCGGACCGTCGTGCTGCGGGACGGTCGGCTCCACTATGGAGGCGGCGCGGCGCCCGAGTCACCTCTGGTGCCGATGGGCGCGGACTTGTTCGAGCTCGAGAAGGATCCCTCGGTTCGTGTCCGGTTCGTGGGTGATGGGGCGCGATCCGCGCCGGAGCTGGTGGCGATCTACCGGGACGGAAGCGTGGACCGATGGCTCAGGGCGAGGTGAGACTCGCCTCGCTTCCCTTCAGGTATCGGTCCAGGAACTTCAGCACCGCCCCGTACCCCTCGATCTCGTTGTCCTTCTTGACGAACCCGTGGCCCTCGTCATCGAACACGACGTACTCCACGGGCACCCCCTTCTTCTTGACCGCGGCAACGATCTCGTCGGATTCCACCTTCAGCACGCGGGGATCGTTGGCGCCCTGAAGCACCAGCAGCGGCGCGGTGATCCGCTCGGCGTTGAAGAGCGGCGAGATCCGCCGCAGCCGGGTGCTGTCGGTGGCGGGATCGCCCATCTCGGCGTAAAGCGCCTCGCGGAAGGAGGCCCACCAGGGCGGGATGCTCGTGAGGGTCCGAATCCAGTTGGAGATCCCGAACAGGTCCACCCCCGCCTTGAAGGCGTCGGGCCTGAGGGTCAGCGCGGCGAGCACCATGTACCCGCCGTAGCTCCCGCCGAGGATGCCGATCCGGGTCGAGTCCACATAGCCCGTCGCGATCAGCATCTGCTTGCTGGCGACCACGTCGCCCAGGTCCGCCTCACCGTGCTTGCGGTCGTCCATCGCGTAGAAGGTCTTCCCGTACCCGCTGCTGCCGCGGTTGTTGATATCGAAGACCACGTAGCCGTGGTTCACCAGCGCCTGGGTGAGGGCGAAGTAGCCCACCTGCGCCTGCCCTCCCGGCCCGCCGTGCACCATGACCACCGCGGGCGCCTTGGCCTGGGGCGACGCCTGGTGCGGTCGGTAGAGCAGCCCGGGGATCTCGAGGCCGTCGTACGAGCGGAAGCGCACCACCGACGGCACCACCAGGTCCTCCCGCCGGATGTCGGGGTTCAAGGCATTGGTCAGGCGCCGTGGAGGCGAGCCGAGCGCGCCGGCCCAGAGGTCGTCCGGGGCACTGCCGTCGCTGGCGTAGAACGCGATCGCGGACTCGTCGCGCGAGAGCTTGATCCCCCGCACCAGGCCGGGCGGCATCCCGGGCAGCTCGACCGGCTTGAGCGTCGCCGCATCCAGCAGCCGGGCGTCGGGCCGCGAGTCCTGATTCACGCCGACGATCAGATACTGTCCCCTCTTGGAGTAGCCCGCGCCGAGGACATCCCAGGTCAGCTCGAAGACGGTGGTCCGCCGGCCGCTGGCGATGTCGTGCGCCTGAAGCGAGGCGAACTCGCGGCCGCTGTCGGAGGTGATCAGCAGGCCCTTGCCGTCCGGGGTGAAGTCCTGCGGCGAGTAGTTGACCTGACCGGTGTGCTTCGTGATCAGGGTCGTGGTCCCGGCCTTCCGATCGTGCAGAAAGATGTCGGAGTCGTTCGTGGTCTTCGGGCGTACCAGGGCCAGGTAGCGCTTGTCACGGGAGATCGGGCCCAGGGAATAACCTTCGGTGTTGCGATAGAAGATCTTCCGGCGGTAACCGTCGGTGGCGTACTCGTAGAGATCGAAGAAACGGGGGTCCCGCTCGTTGCTGCTCACGAAGAACGAGCGGTCGTCGTCCGACCAGCCGGCGAACTGTGCCTTGTGTTTCTCCCCCGGAGTCAGGTCCTTCGCGCTGCCGTCGGGAAGGCGTACGTACAGGTGATTCAGCTCGTTGCCGCCCCGGTCGCTGGAGTAGAGAATCCGGTCGTCCGCCGGAAACCAGGAGACGGCGAAGATCGAGTTGTCGGTGGCCTTGGTGAGCGGTTCAGGGTCTCCACCCGCCGTCGGGATCGCGTAGGCGTTGTAGACCCCCGAGGCATTGGAGCCGACGAGGATGCGGTCGGCCTTCGGGGAGAACGAGGCGCCGAAGTAGTCGGTGTTGCGGTAGAGGTCGGCCACCGAGTACTGCCGTGGCGTGAACACCGAGTCCGCGGTGGACGCGGTATGCTGACGCTCGCCGCCGGAGCACGCCAGCGCGGTCAGAGTGAAGACGAAGAGGCTCGGGTGCAGGCGACGCATCGGCGGTGCTCCGGAGGCTAGAGGTCAGGGGCTCGGGGTGCGATCCGGCGCAGCAGCAGCCGAACCAGTACGACGTAGTGGACCCAGGTGAGGGCGATCCCGAGCAGCCCTGCCGCCACGCGGCCGAGCGGACCGGTGTTGGCCCCGGCGCCGACCCAGCGGTCCAGCACCACCAGCGGCCAGGCGAGGACGGCGTCCAGCGGCGCCGGGGCGGGAATGGCGAGGATCACGGCCGCCGGCGTGGCCGCGCTGGCCAGGAGCAGCGCGGTGAGCCACGGCCGCCGAAGCGGTTCCACCATCGCGCTAGGGTCGCACCGCCCGCCACGTCGGGCCGGCGGTGTTCGCGGCGGTCCAGACCGTACCCGTCATCTCGCTGCCCGAGGCCCGGCCGGCCAGCCGGAGGAGATCGGGAAGATCACCGGTCCGTCCCGAGAGCTCGAGCTCGACGCTGTCGCCCGCCAGCCGGGCGGCGGCCACCGTCATGGTGCGCCCCGCCTCGGATGCGGTCCCGCTCAGTTGCTGGTAGTGCTGCTCGAGGCGCACCGCGAAGCGGCGCTCGCCGGCCGCACCGGAGACGACGACCTCCCAGGTTCCCGCCACGTCGGCCGGCAGCCGCCAGCCATGCACGGCCGAGGTGGTGCCGGTCGGCCAGGTCGCCGACACCGTCGTGTCGGGCTTCCAGTCACCCATGTCGAAGTTGTGGGAGACGATCCATGCGCCCGGCCGCACTTCGCGGAACAGCTTGGGCCGAAGGCGAACGTTGAGCGCCGGCGAGAGATACAGCGCCACGACCGTAGCGGAGCTTAGATCGGTCTCGAACATGTCGGCATGACGGAACTCGATGCGGTCCGCGACTCCGGCGGTGTCGGCGTTGCTTCGGCTCTTGGCGATGAGCGACGGATCGATGTCCACGCACACCCCGCGCGCGCCGTAGTCCCGCGCGGCGGCGATCACGATCCGTCCGTCTCCGCAGCCGAGGTCGTACACCACGTCATCGGAGTCGACGCGCCCGACCTCGAGTATGCGGGTCACCACGTCGGCCGCGGAGGGGAGATAGATCACGTCGGGTCCCCGGGCGCCACACGCGAGCAGGACCACCGCGAGCGCCGGCGACACCGCCTGCCTCACGGCCGGCCGAACACGGAGCCGTGCGGAATGCCCTTGGCATTCCCGCCGTGAGGCCAGGTCTTGTCGTCCATCCGGAAGCCGGGCACCCTCGCCCCCGGCTCCCGGAAGCGCTCGTCGAGTGACAACCGCCCGGTCGTGCTGTCGAATCGGGCGATCAGCACCCGGTGCTTCAGCTCGCCGTAGCCCGTCAGGACCACCCGCCGCCGGTCCTCGGACATGGAGATCCAGTGGGGCACGTCATCCGGACCGAGCGTCACCCGGCTGACCTCGCGGGGGGCCGCGGGATCGCTGATATCGAGGCTCACGACCGCGCTCCAGGCCGGGACCGTCACCAGGTAATAATGGCCCGCCACGACCGGTATGGCGCAGTAGGTCTTGGCCTTTCGGGGGAACGACGCCACCAGCCGTCCTTCGGGACTCTCGCCCTCGAGCCCCTGCATGAGGTAGAGCCCGCAGCTGAAGGTGGAGACGAGCACGGTGCGGCCGTCGTTCAGTACCCTGGGCTCCGCGGTCATCATCGACTCCTCCCCGGCGGGCCCGTCGGGCAACGTGATCGTGTGCAGCAGGGTGAGGTCGGAGAACCGCCAGATCTGGAGTTGACGTGAGGCGGGTGAGCGTCCGTGCATGTCGGTCGTCGTGGTGACGATTCGGTCGAGGGCGGGCACGACGCCGGCACTGTAGACCCGCGTTGTCGAATCGAGTCCCGGAGCGTCGGCCGACATCGAGCGCACCAAGCGGCCGTCGGCGGTGAGCTCCACCAGCCCGCCGGGCACCATGCGCCCCTGCTCATGCCGCGTCTGGAAGGTGGCGAGCACGTGTCCGCCCGGGAGCCGCAGGTATGAGTGCGGATGGGTGAAGCCCTCCAGGTCGCCGAACTGCGCGGCCACCCGCGGATGGAGCGGATCCTTGAGGTCGAAGACGAAAGTCTGCCCGGTCTCGAAGCCATTGGCGAAGAGTCGGCGGTCGGCCGGCATCTGGTGCTCGGTGTGGTGCGGCATGTTGTGGAGCCCGGGCACCGGAAGCGTGGTGACGAGGCGCCCGTACCGGTCGGCCTTCTCGGTCACGTCGAGGACCGCCAGAAAGTCGGGCTGGGACGAATCGGCGGAAGCGGTCCAGAGATAGAGGTACTCCGCCGGGGCGGCGGGCTCCCGCGCCGGCGCGGGGCCGCAGGCCAGGAGCACCAGCGACCACATTACCCGCCCAGGTCTCAACCGGGTCATACGCAGCACTCCTAAGGCTCGAAGGTCTCCACCCCGACGCTCTCGCCGTCGTCGCCCTCGGGACCGGTCCAGCGGGCTACCGCGACCCTGTACGCGGTGCCTGATGTCAGCGGAACCGGTGGAGTGAGCGTCTCGGCCCCGCCCGGCGGGTCGCCGTAGGCCACGGGCGGCGCGAGCGCATTCTCGCCCCGGGTGAGAATGGACCAGAGATCGCCGCCGCTCTCGTCGAGCTCAACGACGAGGAACGAGAGCCGACAGCGAGGCGTCCAGGAGAACGCCGGGGTCGTGCCGGGCGTGACCTCGAGGGTCACCGGGCCGCCGCACTCGGGCAATTCATCGGGTCCGATCTCGTCCGCACAGCCCGACAGACAGACCAGGGAGACGGCGCGGAGCAGCTTCGAGCATCGCAGCGTCAGGCCGCCCGCGCGACGTCCAGTCACGGGGCCTCCTACTCGGTGATCACGTGGTCGGCCCACTCCACCAGCGAGATGAAGATCTTCGGGTTGCCGTACTTGGCGCCCCAGTTGGCGAGGTCCGCCTCCGCCACTCCGCGAGCGTGGGCGCAGGTCCCGCAGGCGTAGATCGGGATCTTGCGCGCGGCCACCTTGCCCAGGAGCTCGCCCACCGGCGGCCAGCCGACCGGCACCACCGCCTCCGCCACCGAGCGACGCATGAGGTTGACGGCCTCGCCCAGTAGGAAGATCCGCACCTCGTGGCCGGCCTCGCTCAGCGCGTGCCCGTGCGAGAAGGGGAACGCGGCCTTCGTCGGGTCATCCGAGCCCCACGCGCTCTTGAGCACGATCTTCAGCGACGCACTCCGGTGATCCGGAAAAGTGCCGACCGGCACGAGGGCTGCCAATGGCCAGGCGGCGAGCTGGGCGAGAAAGCGGCGGCGAGCCATGCGACCTCCCTTCTTCGTGTTAGCTCTGCGCGACCCCGGCCTCCACCGATCGCCGGTTCCACTGCCACAGGCCGCCGGTGACTTCCCGAGGCAGCCGATATCCCAGCGCGCGGCCCACCAGCACGATCTGGCCTCGGTGGTGGGCCTCGTGCGCCACGAAGTAGCCCAGCACGTGTCCGACGTCGAGCGGGAGATTGCGCCAGACATAGGTCGAGGCAGGCGGGATCCTGCCCCCTCGCTCACAGCCCAGTGCAAGCAGATCGAGAATTCCTCGGCTGCTGCGGTTGAGGGCGGAGGTCAGCGCTCGCCGGCTGACGCGATGCCGGTCCACGCCGCCGGGAACCGCGACACCGAGCTCCTCGCCCAGCGTCTTGATCCACTGGCAGCGGCTGTTGTGGATGTGCCCGGCCATCATTCGGATGGTACGCCGGGGCGCGCCGGGGATCTGGCTCTTCCACAACTCGGGCGGGATGCGCTCGATCAGGAAGACGGTCAGCCGGTTGCTGGTCCGCCAGGTGTTCAGGATGGTATCCCGGAGGTCGGGAATCATGGCGATGAGAAAATGCACTCCCGGCGGGCCGCGGTCGATACCGCTGTCATCCTGGGACGTCGCCGGCGGCCAGCCGTGCGATGTCGTTCTCCGCCGCGTCTCGAACTTCCCGGCGTCTCCTTCTCATCGGCCTTGCGACCCGCGTCACGGCACGCCGGAAGGGCCGGCATAAGCTTGACCGCATGACTATGCCCGAGACGGCCCGACAAGTCGCCCCCTGGGTCGCGAAGGCGGCCAGGCTCGGATACGTGGCCAAGGCACTGCTCTACGCCACCGTCGGTATCCTCGCCGCCCAGGCAGCCCTCGGCCATGGCGGTCGTACGACCGATCTGGGCGGGGCCCTCCGCGAAGTCGTGCGCGCGCCGATGGGCGATGCCTTGCTGCTGGTGATCGCGGTCGGGCTCGCCGGCTATGCCATCTGGCGGATCCTGGACGCGATCACCGATGCCGAGGGGAAGGGAGGCGATGCAACAGGCCTCGCCCGGCGGCTGGGGAGCGCGGCCCGCGGGCTGGGACACGGGGCTCTCGCCGTCGCTGCGCTCGGGCTGGCCTCCGGCTCGAACGATGGCGGCGGCGGGGACAAGCGGGAGCTCGCCTCCAAGGCCGTGGACGTCGCCGGCGGCAGCTGGCTGCTCTGGCTCGCGGCGGCTTCCGTGCTGGCTTACGCTTGCTATCAGCTCTACCGCGCCTACGCCGCCAAGCTCGGCAGCCAGCTGGACGTGGGCGCGGCGTCCGTCGGCGTGGGGTGGTGGGTCATCGGCCTCTCGCGGGCCGGCATCGCGGCCCGAGGCATCGTGTTCGGTCTGGTCGGCGTGCTCCTGGTGCGCGCGGCGCAGCACCGAGATCCCCAGGAGGCCGGGGGGATCCGCGATTCGCTCCAGATGCTGGGTGAGATGGGCCGCTGGCCGCTTGCCGTCGTCGCGCTCGGCCTGGTGGCGTACGCGGTCTACGAGCTGCTCAACGCCCGCTATCGCCGCATCCGCGTCGCGTAGAGCTCGCTGGCACCGACCCTACCGCGGCACCTTGGCCAGCAGCTCGTCGAACCAGTTCACCACGACCATCACCCGCGGCTCCGGCAACCCCGTCGGCAGCTTCATCATCAGAAACCGCTCCCCGTCCCGCGATACATCGTAACTGCGTGGACGGGTGTATCCCGGGTTGTCGGGATAGGGCCCCGCGAACAGCACCGCCGGCGTCCCGCTCCGGCCGTTCTCCAGGTCCATGCTCACCGCCAGCACGCTGTCCCCGCTGCGGTACACCAGTTCCCGGCCGCCGCGGGTCCACTGCGGTTCCGAGCCGTAGCTCGGTGACACCTTCCACCGCTTCCGGATCGGGTCGGGGTACGACTGCACGTAAACCTCGATCCGTCCCGATTCATCGGAGTCGTACGCCATCCAGCGGCCGTCGGGCGAGAGGACCGGATGCGCCAGGTTGAAGCCGTTCGACAGGTACCGTAGGGGCGGCTGGCGGCCCTGGAGCGGTACGGTCCAGAGCTGAGAGCCGTTCGGCGTACTCAGCGTGTAGGCGAAGAGCCGGCCGTCGGCGGACACACCACCGCCGTAGTGATCGAAGCCGCCGGTCACCAGGGGCCCTGGGGGACTGCTCGCGTCCGACGCCCGGCGATAGAGGTCGAAGTACGGGCGCTCGCTGCTGTAGATCAGCTCCTCCCCGTCCGG
>DATBJH010000020.1:0-36806 GCA_036556505.1 Gemmatimonadales bacterium | reverse complement strand
TCGAACGCGATCCGTGATTCGGCGAGACCCTCGGCCAGCTCCGCGGCGACCAGCTCCAGCCACTCCCGCTCCACCAGATCGCTCTTGGTGAGAACCGGGATCCCGCGGGGGACGCCGAGATACTCGAGGATCGCGAGATGCTCGAGCGTCTGCGGCATGACGCCTTCGTCGGCGGCGACCACGAGCAACGCGAGATCCACGCCGGACGCCCCGGCCACCATGGTGCGAACGAAGTCCTCGTGCCCCGGAACGTCCACCATGCCCGCGACCATGCCGCCGCCGAGATCCATCGGCGCGAAGTTGAGGTCGATGGTGATGCCCCGCCGGCGCTCCTCCGCCAGGCGGTCCATCGCCCGGCCGGTCAGCGCTTCCACCAGCGCGGATTTGCCGTGGTCGATGTGTCCCGCGGTTCCGACGATCACGCGGCCATCCAGGGCCGGCGGAGCCAGAACTCCAGTGCCGGCAGCTCGGCGCCTTCGCCGAGGTGGTAGCGGATGTAGCGCGCCAGCAGCCGGCGATGCGACTCGGCGTGACGCCGATCGAGCGCCGGAAGGGCCGCGACCGGATCCATCAGCGCGCCGAGGTCCGCCCGGGCATCGGGGGGCAGCTGGGCGGCCCCGTGCCCGGCGGCGCAGGCCGGGCAGAGCGCACCGCCCTCACGCGTGCTGAAGGCCAGGCCTCCCTCCGAGGGTAGTGGGGTCCCGTCGCGCACACAGGCCCCCAGCTCGGGGGCGAATCCGAGCGTGCCCACCAGTTGCCATAGTACCCGAAACCCCAGCGCCTCCAGCTCCGCCGCGGGTGCGATCTCCAGCAGTCCCAGCGCATCGCGCAGCAGGTCGTAGCTCTCGGGATGGGGATCGGCGGGCGCAAACCGCAGCATCACCTCCGCGAGCGCCGAGGCCGAGGCGAAGCGCTCGAGGTCGGCGGCGAGTCCCGCGTGGAGCCGGAGCAGATCGAACCCCGCCAGAATGTGGAGCTCGCGGTGCTCCTTCACGAGAAGGCGCGCCTGGCCCTCGCTCAGGAACTGGAGCGAGGCGCCGAAGCGGCTGCGCGGGCGGAGCGCGCCCTTGGCGATGGCGCTCTGTACGCCATGCTCGCGGGTGGCCAGCCGGACGATCTTGGAAGTCTCGCTGTAGCGGAGCGTGGAGAGCACGATCGCCGGCGAGTCGATCTGGGGCATGGAGGAAAGATACGGGCCTCGCTCGGGCCCCGCCGCTCACTCCACCCCGATGCGGACCACCAGCGCGGAAGTGGGGCAACGACCCAGCGGAATCAGCCGGAGCTCCTCCAGGTCCTCGTCGAGGACGTGCGCGGCTCCGCGCTGGCCGGCGGTACAAGGTCCCGACTCGATGGCGTACACCCGGCCTTCGCTGTCCACCGCCACACCGGCGTTCGAGGGGATCGGGACGCCCTCGCCTTCGCCCTTCACCACGGCATTGCTGTCGGTATCGAACTCCAGCAGTCCCTCAACCGGCGAGCTCACGAATACCCGCGCACCGCCGTCGGTGGCGAGCTCGCCGGGCAGCAGCCCCAGGCCCGCGAAGCTCGCCGTTTCCCGTCGCTCCAACGGATCGACGACCGAGAGTCTGCCCTCGGGGATGGTCGAGCCGCCGCGGTTCACCACGTAGATGAGGCCGTCGCCGGCGATGGTGGCGAAGGAGGCGTTGCCGGCGCCGGTCAACGGGATGGAGTCGATGCCGGGCGCGGGCTGGTTGGTCACCGGATTGAGCACGGTGATCCAGCTCGCTCCGAGTGGCTGGCCGGTGGTATCCAGGTTGCCGTTGAGAACGAAGAGACGACCCCGCGCGAGGGAGAAACCCTGCGGGGAGACGCCGACGGGCACCTCCACCGCTTGGCGCGAGAGCACGTTCAGCTTGGTGACGCTGTTGCGAAGCGGGTTCGCCACGTAGCCGATGGTCTCGTTCACCATGATCGCGCCCGCGGCAGCGGATCCCTCCGGAAGGCCGATCCGGTGCACCAGTGTGCGCCGGAGGAGGTCCACCACCGCCACCTCGTGGATGTCTCCCATTGGCACGAGGGCGTAGCGCTCCCGGGCAGCAACCGCCGTAGGGGTGCCCCGGGGGTTGCCCAGCGCAACCGTCACCGGGCCCTCGGACTGGTCCACCGGCACGATCGTAAGCGAATTCCCCTGTCTGTTCACGACCACCAGCAGCTCCACCGGGTCGGGCGGTGGCGCGTTGGTGTCCGCGCAGCCGAGGAGAAGGCCGATGGCGAGCGCAACGGGAGCGAGACGGGTCATGGGACTCCTGACCGGGTGGTGGCTACGGATCAAACGAAAGGTAGGCGTATCCAGCCGGGCGGCTACCGCTCTCCCGATTCATGAGGACGCAGGGGCACGACCTGGGGGGAGCCGTCGGACCAGGCGGTCACGGCCAGCGGCCAGTCGAAGACGGCACGAAGCGTATCCGCCCGGAGCACGTCGCCGGGACGGCCCTCGCCGGCGACCCGACCCCTGCTGAGCAGCAGGATCCGGTCCGCGTAGCGCGCCGCCAGGTTGAGGTGGTGGGTGATCACCAGCCCCGCCAGGCCGGCGTCCACCAGCCGGCGCACCAGCTCGAAGAGCTCCATCTCGTGGCGGATATCCAGCGACGTGGTGGGCTCATCCAGCACCAGCACCCGCGGCTGCTGCGCCAGTGCCCGAGCCAGGCGAACTCGCTGCCACTCGCCGCCGCTGAGCGTGTCGATGGTGCGGCCGGCGAGGTCGGCCACATCGCACCGGGCCAACGCCTCGTTCACTGCCGCATGGTCCGCCGATCCTGGAGCCGCCAACGGGCCGAGCCGCGCGTAACGGCCCAGCATCACCGTTTCGTCCACCCGGAGCGGGAAGGTGACCGTTTCCCCCTGGGGCACGACGGCGAGGACGCCGGCCAGCTCGCCCCTGCGCCAGCGCGCGAGGGACCGTCCGTCCACGGTGACCTCGCCTCGCTCCGGGCGAAGCAGGCCGCTGACGACTCGCACGAGCGTAGTCTTCCCGCTGCCGTTCGGGCCCACCACGGCCAGGAGCTCGCCCCCTCGGGCCGCGCAGGTGACCCCGTCGAGCGCGGGCGGGCCGCCCCGGTAACGCACCAGGAGGTCGCGGGCCTCGAGGAGGGTCATGCGACGCTTCTCCGGAGCAGCAGCGCGAAGACGGGCACCCCGACCAGTGCGGTGACCACGCCGACAGGCAGCTCCAGGGGACGAGCGACGGTGCGGGAGACCACATCGGCCAGAACCAGAAACGACCCACCGCCCGCGAACACCAATGGGAGCAGGGTGCGGTGCAGCGGGCGCGCGAGGGTGCGAGCCGCGTGGGGCACGACCAGCCCCACGAAGCCGATGATGCCGCACACCGCCACGCTGGCCGCGGTGAGGAGCGCGGTGCAGAGGTACACCAGCCGCCGGATCCGCTCGACGTCCGCGCCGAGATGGTGGGCCGGCTCGTCGCCCAGGGCGACGAGATCGAGCGAGCGGGCGCTGAGCCCGATGGCGGCGAGCGGCAGGGCGGCGTACGCGGCGAACACCGCGAGGGCCTGCCAGGATGCCGCCCCGAAGCCGCCCAGGAGCCAGAGGAACGCATTGCGTACCGTGGGCGCGTCGGACAGCACGATGATCGCGCTCATCAGCGCGCCGGCGAAGGCGCCGACCACGACGCCGGAGAGCAGCAGGATCCTCGGGTCGAGCCGCCGCCCGGCGACCAGGCTGAGGCGGTAGACCAGCGCCACCGCCGCCAGGGCGCCGGCGAACGCCGCGACCGGCACCGCCCAAGGTCCGGCCGCGCGGGACGCCAGAGCCACCACCGCGCCGAGCCCGGCACCGCCGGAGAGTCCCAGCAGGTAAGGCTCGGCGAGGGGATTGCGGATCATCGCCTGGAGCGCGGCCCCGCAGACCGCGAGGCTCCCGCCGACCAGGAACGCCAGCAGCACGCGCGGCAGCCGAAGCTCGCGGACGATCACGGAGGCGGGCGCGTCGGCGCTGCGGAGTCCGGCCCACACCTCTCCCAATCCAAGCGGCACGGTTCCGGCCGCGAGGCCGACGGCGAGGGACGCCGCGACCACCCCGAACAGCGCCGCGGTCCGGGCCGCGCTCACCGAGCCACCTCGCGCAGGCGGCCGGCCAGCGCCCTGATGGCCCCTGGAGATCGCGGTCCGGGCCGATCGTACTCGGTACCGGTGATGTGCAGGAATCGCCGCTCCCGAACCGCGCGCACGACCTGCCACTCGGGCCGATCGGCGATGCTCGCGGGACCCGCCGCGGCGGTGAGGATGATATCGGGATCTCGCGCGCTCACGGCCTCGATACTCACCGGCGCGGATGAGCTGGCGATGTCGCCGAAGACATTGTCACCCCCCGCCCGCTCCACCAGCTCGCTCAGGAAGCTCCCCCGCCCGATCGTCATCGGCGGCTGCTCCCAGACGAGGATCAGCACCGTCGGCCGTCTCGCACCGGATCCGGCCGCGGCGGAGCCGAGCGCGGTGTCGAAGACCGCGCTCACCGAATCGGCGCCCCGTTCGTGCCTGGTGAGCCTGCCGAGGATGCGGCCGACCCGGGGAACGTCGCCGAGGGTATCGGTGTTGAGGCGGAGGGCCGGGATGCCGAGCGAACGCAGATGGGCGGCCGCCGCGGCGTGCTGTGCCGAGTTGTAGAGCAGGACGAGATCGGGCTCCACCGAGAGCACGGCCTCGAGGTTGGGATTGATGCCCGGGCCGAGGTCCTTTACCCGGCGGGCGTCGGGCGGATAGTCGCACCATTGGGTGCGGCCGACGACCGCGTCGCCGGCACCGATCGCGAAGAGGAGCTCGGTCGTCGCGGGGATGAGGGAGACGATCCGCCTGGCCGGCGTCCGGACCGCGACGGAGTCGCCCGCGTCATCCACGACGACGGCGGCACCCGGGGCTCCCGACGGGGAGGATCCGCAGGCGAGGAGCGCAACGGCGATGACAGGGGCGAAGCAGCGATAGACGGCGATGGGGCCACCCATCCCTCCCCCCGGAGGGCGTTGTTGGTGGCGCGAGCGGAGAGGTCTCCTGGCTTCGGGCCTCCGCTCGCCTTCCCGGTTGCCCAGTGGCGTCGTGAGCGGAGTGGACTGCCCGTCACAGTGGCGGGGCCGCGCCGGTGTCGCACCGGCTTCCGAGCGTCCCGGCTCGCGGGTATCGATCGACCTGCGCGGCAAGTTTACGGACGGCGCGGACCCTGGGCAAGAGCGGCCTCCGCATCCGCCTTGAGCACCGCGCGGCGCTCGCGGTAGCGAGCCCACTCCTCGGCGGGTGTCTCGGCTTCCCTGCCCTGATATTGCGCATCGAGCCCCGCGATCTGATCGAGGAGCCGATCGGCGTCGGCATGCGAGCCCGGCGCACCGGTGAGCGCGGGCCGCCGGGGGAGCATGCGCCACGCCGCAAGCAGGAGCGCCAGCGCGAGGACAGAGACCAGGGCGGCGATCACCGGCGTGGCGCCCGTGCCCGCGCCCGGCAACGAGACCCGGACCACGGCGTTCGCCGGCACGTTGCCGCTCCACCGGCGGAACGCGCGACCCTCGAGCGTCTCGGGCCCGGCCTCGGTCAGCCCCGGGCCCGAGACGGTGGCGCCGGACTCCTCCACCAGCACGTTGAGGGGCCCGCCCTCGGCGCCCACCGGCACCTCGACCGTCCGACGGCCGGCGGGCAGGTGGTACTGAAAGGCGAGCTGCTTCTCGCCCGGCGAAATCGGTGCCGACACGATCACCGAGTCGCCCCGGCGGGTCACCGCGTCGGGGGAAACGTCGCTCTCTCCGAGCTCCAATCCCTCGCTCGCCGGGGGCAGCAGGCCGCCCCACGAAGCACCCGAGGAGTCGGGTGCGACCCGTGTGCGGGTGCTCGCGTTCGCCAACAGCACCAGGTCGAGCACATCGCGGGTGCCGTCTTCGCCGGGCTGTGGAATCACGACATGGCGGGCCGACAGGGTCACCGGGGTCCGACTGGAGGTGTCGTGCACGACGACGGTCACGTTCTCGGGCCCCTCAGGGGTGCGCTCCAGCGGCAGCGTGAAATACTCGATCCCCTGGTACCGCGCGCTCAACAGGTAGAGCGCGGCCGTGTCGCGCCGCAGCACGAAGCGGAAGCGACCCTCGGCGTCGCTCGGCGTGGAGTCCAGCGGGCCCTGGGCCGCCTTCGCCACGCGGTGGAGCACGACGCGGACGCCCGGGGCCGGCAGCGTGTCGCCGTCCGACGGACGCACCACGCGGCCGGCTACGGACTGGGCGGAGAGCGTTAGGGCAAGAAAGGCGAGGAAAGCGAGGGCGAGCCCCAGGAACCGAACGCTCCGAAGCCCGCGATGCGGATCAATCACCATGGCCGTCCGTACCCATCTCCATGGATAGACGAACGCCCGGAGAGCTCCGGGCGTTTGAGTACTCGAGATACCTGGGCCAGGCAGCGGTTCCGGGGAATGGTCCCTGCCCTGCTACGGATTGAACTTCCCGAAATCCTGCGGATCCATCTTTTCGAGGTACTCCTTGAGCTTGTCCGCCTCGAGCGAAGGATTGGGCGACGGCTCGTCGGTCTCGACGCCGTTCTGGTCCAGCAGCTGGTCGCTGGTGAAGATCGGGGCGCGCATCCGCAGGGCGAGCGCGATGCTGTCCGAGGGCCTCGCGTCCACCTGGAAGACGTGATCGTCGCGCCGGATGAGCAGTTCGGCGAAGTAGGTATTCTCCTTCACCGCGCTGATCACTACCCGCCGGAGGTCGCCGCCGAGGCCCACGAGGATCTGCTTGAGCAGGTCGTGGGTCAGCGGCCGCTGGGCCTTCATGCCCTGGAGCTCCATGGCGATGGCGCTCGCCTCGGCGGGGCCGATCCAGATCGGCAGTACCCGGGCCCCCTCCTTTTCCCGCAGGATCACCACCGGCGTGTTGGTGGTGCGATCGAGACCGAGATGGGCCACCGTTACTTCTATCATTGCGCGCCTCGAACAGCGTGAACAGTGAAAAGTAAAAGGTGAAAAGGAGATCGGAGTACTTCTTCCTTTTCACCTTTTACGGTTCACGGTTCACGGTCTTCCGTGGTTCAGGTTCCTGCATCCCAACTGGCCAGATACTCCACCTGTTCGGATGTGAGCGTGTCGATGCCGATGCCCATGCTCTGGAGCTTGAGCCTGGCGATCTCCTGGTCCACGGAGGCCGGCAATCGGTGCACCGCCTTGCTCAGCGTCTTGTGCTCGCGGGCGATCAACTCCGCCGCGAGCGCCTGATTGGCGAACGACATGTCCATCACGCTCGCCGGGTGTCCCTCGGCGGCGGCGAGGTTGATGAGGCGACCCTCACCCAGGACCACGATGCGGCGGCCTTTCACCACGTACTCCTCCACCAGGTTGCGCACCGTGCGACGCTCGGAGGCGATGCGACCGAGTCCGTCGAGATCCAGCTCCACATTGAAGTGCCCGGAGTTGCAGATGATGGCGCCGTCCTTCATGGCCGAGAAATGCTCGGCCCTGATGACGTGGATGTTGCCGGTAAGGGTGACGAAGAGGTCGCCCAGGGGAGCCGCGTCGGCCATCGGGCGCACCTCGAAGCCGTCCATCCGGGCCTCGAGCGCCGGGATCGGATCCACCTCGGTCACGATCACATGCGCGCCGGCCCCCCGCGCCCGCATCGCCACGCCGCGCCCGCACCAGCCGTAGCCCGCCACCACCACCGTGCTTCCGGCGAGCAGCAGATTGGTCGCCCGGACGATGCCGTCGAGCGTGGACTGCCCGGTCCCGTAGCGGTTGTCGAACATATGCTTCGTGTTCGAGTCGTTGACCGCGATGATGGGGAACTGGAGCACGCCCTCCTTGGCCATCGCCTTGAGGCGGATGACGCCGGTCGTCGTCTCCTCGGTGGACCCCCGCACCGCGGCCACCAGTGCCTTCCGCTCAGCCGCCGAGAGTGCCTCGACCCAGCGACGGATCGGCGGGGCGAGGTCGTCCAGGCGGTTCAGGGCGATCATGTGCAGGGAGCCCACCAGGTCCGCGCCGTCGTCCTGGGTCATGTCCGGCCCGAACGCGAGCGCCTGGGCGATATGGGTGTAGTACGTCTCGTGGTCCTCGCCCTTGATGGCGAAGACGTGAACCCCATGGTCGCGCACCAGGTGCGCGGCGACATCATCCTGGGTGCTGAGCGGATTGGAGGCACAAAGCGCGATTTCGGCGCCGGCGGCCCGGAGCGTCGCCATCAGGTTGGCGGTCTCGGTGGTCACGTGCAGGCAGGCGGACAGACGGGCGCCCTTGAGCGGCTGCTCCCTCGCGAAGCGTGCCCGGATCTGTCGCAGCACCGGCATGGACCGCTCGGCCCACTCGGTCCGGCGCTTGCCCTCGTCGGCCAGGCGGATATCTCGGATGTCGTACTTTGCCACCTCGGTCTGCACGCTCATGAGCTCCTCATCGCGCCGCCGACAGCAGGGCCTTCACGCGGTCGGTGCGCTCCCAGGTGAATAGTTCGATCTTGTGGTCTTTGGTGCCGTTCTGGTACACACCGACGGTGGGGCGCCGCCCGAAGTGCCCGTAGGTAGAGGTCCTCGTGTAAATTGGCCGCCGGAGCTTCAGGGCGTCAATGATGCCGCGGGGCGTGAGATCGAACACCTCGCTGACGATCCGTTCGATCTCCGGGTCCGGAATCACCCCGGTGCCGAACGTCTGCACCATGATCGAGACCGGCTGCGCCACCCCGATCGCGTAGGCCACCTGCACCTCGCACCGCCGCGCCAGCTTCGCCTCCACCACGTTCTTCGCCACCCACCGCGCGGCGTACGCCGCCGAGCGATCAACCTTGCTGGGATCCTTCCCGCTGAAGGCGCCGCCGCCGTGGCGGGCCATGCCGCCATAGGTGTCCACGATGATCTTCCGGCCGGTCAGCCCGGCGTCGCCGTGGGGGCCGCCGATCACGAATCGGCCGGTGGGGTTGATCAGAAACTTGGTGCGGCGGTACTCCACGTCGTGCGCGTCGAGCACCGGCTTGATGACCTCCTCGATCACCGCCTCGCGAATGGTGCCCTGGGCCAGCTGCCGGGTGCCGCGCCGCTCGGCGTGCTGAGTGGATACCACCACCGTTCGCACCGCGACCGGCCGGTCGTCCTCGTATTCCACCGACACCTGCGACTTCCCATCGGGCCGCAGCCACTCGACGTGCGGGTGGCCCGGCAGGCCCTTCCGCACCGCGGCGAGACGCTCGACGATCCGGTGCGCCAGCATGATCGGGAGCGGCATCCGCTCGCGGGTCTCGCTGGTGGCGTACCCGAACATCATGCCCTGGTCGCCGGCCCCTTGCTCCTTGGCCTTGCCGGCGTCGACGCCCATGGCGATATCGGGCGACTGCTTGTCGATGGAGGTGAGGACCGCACAGGTCCGTCCGTCGAGGCCATACGCGGCGTCGGTGTAACCGATGGACTCGATGGTCTCCCGCACCAGATCGGGAATGTGCACGTAGGTGGTGGTCGTGATCTCCCCCGCCACTACCGCCATCCCGGTCGTGACCAGCGTTTCGCACGCCACGCGACCCTGCGGGTCGCGCGCGAGGATGGCATCGAGGACGGCGTCGGAGATCTGATCCGCCACCTTGTCCGGATGACCTTCGGTCACCGATTCGGAGGTGAAGATGTGGCGTTTGGCAGCAACCATAACGGGCGACTCGCAGTGGGGTTATCGTGGTGTGGGCGGCGCGATTACGGCCTCAAGCTACCCACCCGGCCCCGCCCCGGCAACGCCGAGCTTGGATCGAGCAGGCGCACGTCGATGTACTCGCCGACGGTCTCCCGGAGGGCGGCCGATACCTCCTCGGCGCTGGCGGCGCCGAGTGCCGCCGTCGCGGCCCGCCGGGCGGCGTCGTCAGGCACGGTCCGTGCCACCCACTTGACCAGCGGCAGCGCCGGGGGCGACACGCTGAGCCGCTCGTAGCCCAACCCGATCAGCAGCACGGCGCTGAGCGCCTCGGAGGCCATCTCCCCGCACACGCTGACCGGAATCCCCGCCGCCCGGCCGACCTCCACCACCCGCTGCAGCTGGCGGATGATCGAGGGGTGGTGGGGGGTGAACCGGTCGGCCAGGCGGGCGTTGCCTCGATCCACGGCCATGGTGTACTGGGTGAGATCGTTGGTGCCCACGCTGAAGAACGCGCTCACCTCCGCCAGACGATCGGCGATCAGCACCGCCGCCGGCGTTTCCACCATGACGCCGACCGGCACCGTCTCCGCCGCGCGGATCCCCGCGGCCTTGAGGCTGGCGGCCTCCTCCTCCACGATGGCCTTGGACTCGAGGACTTCTTCCACCCGGGTCACCAGGGGCAGCATGAGCTGAATGTCCCGCCCCGCCGCCGCCCGGAGGACCGCCCGCACCTGAGGGCGGAACACTTCCGGCTCGTCCAGGCAGACCCGGATGGACCGCCAGCCGAGGAACGGATTCGCCTCGGGGGAGGACTTGAAGGCGACGGGGAACTTGTCGCCTCCGAGATCGAAGGAGCGGATCACGATGGACTGACCGGGGAACGCCAGCGCGACACGGCGGAAATACTCCGCCTGCTCGTCCTCGGTCGGCAGCGTCGCCCGGCCGGTGAGCAGGAACTCGGTGCGAAGCAGTCCCACGCCCTGCGCGCCCAGCCGCTGGGCGGCCTCGATCTCCTCCGGCAGGTCCACGTTGCCCTGCAGCAGGATGGCGCGCCCCGACGGGGTGACCGCCGGCTGGTCCACGATCCCCTCGAGCTGGAGCTCCAGGCGGTTCCGGCGGCTGACCTGGGTCTTGGCGTCGTCCAGCTCGTCCATCGTGGGCTCGATCACGATGACGCCGCTCTGTCCGTCCAGCAGCAGCATGGCGCCGTCGGGAATCCTGGCCAGCGCGCCCACCGCCCCCATGACGGCCGGGATGCCCAGGCTGTGCGCGAGGATGGCGGCGTGAGCGGTGCGGGTGCCCTCCTCGCTCACCAGTCCCACGACGTGCTCCCGGTCGAGTTGAACGGTGAGTCCCGGGGACAGCTCGTGCGCCACCACGATCACCTGCTCGTCGGGCGAAATGGCACCGAGCTCGATGGCGCTCCGTCCCATGAGGCGGCTGATCATCCGCAACTGGATGGCGTTGAGGTCCGCCAGGCGCTCGCGCAGCCGCGCGGCGCCCGACCACAGGTTCCGCAGCTCCAGCGCCTTGAATTCGTAGGCCGTCTCCGCGCTGAGCTGGTTGTTCCGGATCAGGAACTCCACGGAGCTGAGAAACTCCCGGTCCTGCGCCATCAGGATCTGCGCGTCGAAGATCCGGGCCTCCTCCGGCCCGGCGCGGCGAAGCACCTTCTGCCCCAGCTCGTTGAGGTGGGCGACCACTTCCGCGACCGCCTCCCGAAGCCGCTTGACCTCGTTCTCCACCTGGTCCGGCCGCACCGCGCGGTCGGGGACTTCGGGAAAGTCCCACTGCACGATCATCGCGGGCGCCACGACCACGCCGGGCGAGACGCCGATGCCCCTGACGACGCGCGATCCGCTCATGGTTCCCCAAACCCTTCCGCGACCAGCTGGCAGATGGCATCCACCGCCTGCTCCGCGTCTGCGCCGTCGGCCCGGACCACGATCGCGCTGCCGCACTCCGCGGCGAGCATCATGACGCCCATGATGCTCTTGCCGTTCACCGCCATCCCGTCCTTCAACAGCTCGATCTCGGAGTCGAAGGTGCTCGCCAGGCGGACGATCTTGGCCGCCGGCCGGGCGTGGAGCCCCTCCTGGTTCACGATGGTTGCCTCTCGTTCGATCATGGCAGAACCCATCGGAAAAGGACCAGCAGGACGAGGGCGAGGAGCGCGAAACGCACCGCGGTGAGCGAGGCCCCGAACCAGCGGGTCACCGCTACGCCGGTGGCCGCCACCGCGACCGCCCCGAGGGCTCCCGGCCATCCGATGACTTCCAGATACCAGTCGGCCACCAGCGGAACGGCGGCACCGATCGCGAAGCCGGCCGCGGGTCCCACCCGCTCGATGGCCCCCGCGATCCACGACTTGGCAATGGCGCCGCCGACGCCCATGCCGGCGTCGAGCCCGGTGCGGAGCGACCACACTCCGGTGGCGACACGGGCGGCGTTGTAGAGCAGCAGGAAGCCGAGCACCGCCCACCAGCCGGCGCCGAACACCACCGCCACCATCGCGCCGGCGACCAGGAGCGGGACCAGTCCCGCCCAGAAGAGCTGGTCCCCCAGTGCCCCCAGCGGACTGCACAGGGCGGTTCTGAGACGGGTGATCTGAGCGCCCGGCACCCCGTCGTACTCGGCGCGCGCCGTGGCGCCGAGGGCGAGGCCTGCCAGGTTGGGATGGCAGTTGAAGAACTCGGCCGAGCGCACGACGGCTTCCGTGTGCCGCACCGGGTCCACGGTCTTGAGGTCGTCCAACAGGGGCTCGGCGGCATAGCCCATACCCACGCCGAGCATCCGCTCGTAGTTCCAGGTCCCCTGCACGGCGAAGAGCCGCAGCCACGCACGCCACCCGCCGTTCATCGCAGCGCCGCGGCCAGGAGTCCGACCAGCGCACCGGCACCGAGCCACCGGAGTCGGGGGCCGCGGCCGGCATTGCGCAGCGCGCCACCGATCGCCGCGGACAGTGCGCAGCCAAGGGCGACCAGGGTGAGGCCCAGCCCGGTGGAGCGATCCATCCGGGCGACCGGCTCGGCGAGGACCCACGCACCGGCGAGACCCAGCGCGGTCAAGGCCCCGGCTCGGACCGCGTCGCGGGCCAGCGAGGCGTACTGGAGCCGCCGGATGGCGCCGCTCTCGCCCGCGGCCAGGGCCGCCGAATGGCGCTGAATCGCCCGCGCGTTGGCGCGGCGCACGGTCGAGAGGCTGAACCCGCCGAGCACGGCGATCATCAGCCCGAGCGCGGCGCTGATGCCGAGCGCGAACTGCCACGGCGAGTCGGCTGCCAGAGCGGCCGCGGCCACGGTCGCGGGACCGTAGTCCGGATAGCGGACAGCGCCCACCGGTAACACGTCGAGCGCGAACAGCTCGAACAGCACGCCGATCCGCAGACCGGCTTCGACGTCACCGGCGAGCCACCCGGCGACTGCACCCGCGACCACCGGCCGTGCCAGCATCGCTTGGGGCACGCTCACCAGGTCGAGGCCCACGATGGTGCCCCAGAGGACCAGCAAGATGGCGCTCGAGCCGGAGAGGTCGGTCATCCCAGGGCCTTCAGCGAGACGGGTGCAGTGGTGGGGAGGTCCTGCGCGCTGATCGCCGCGCCGCTCGCTTCCAGCGCCTCCAGCCGCGCCATCTCCTCGTCGGTGAGGTAGAGGTAGGGCAGACGCTCCCTCCGTCCGGCCTTGTGGTGGATGCCGCCCAGGTTGATTCGGTGGACCGTCACCGGGTCCGCGTCGTGGAGTGCCGCCATGGTGGCCAGGTCGCCGGTGAGCACCAGGGTCCTACGCGCGTCGGACTGCCAGTCGCGCAGTCCCGCCGACGCCTGCGCCACGGTGACGAACTCGACCTCGATATCCGGTGTGACCGCCATCCGGTAGAGCTCCTGCTCCCAGGGGCTCTCGGCGACCTGGTCGTCAACCAGCAGCACCCGGTTCACGCCGAGTGGGCGTCCCCATCCCACGACCACCTGTCCATGGATCAGCCGGTCGTCCACCCGGAACAGCACGATCGCCACTCAGGGGGTCCGGATGGCTTTGGTCCCGGCCGCCATGGCGTGCTCGGCGGCGGCCTCGGCGTCGAGCGAGACGTGGAAGACGAAGTCGACCAGCATCGCGAGGTTGACGCCGGTGACCACCTTGACGCCCGGCAGCGTCCGCAGGTGCTTGAGGACGGCGAAGAGACACGAGCCGGAGGCGAGATCGGTGAAGACGACCGCGGAGCGCCCGTCCACCGCGTCGGCGACCCGACGCTCCAGGGTCTCCCGGTCGCAGCCGCTGTTGGAGACCGGCTGGAGCACGCCGGTCACGCCGCTGATCGATTCGGCCGCGTCGACCAGCGCCCTGGCCAGCACGCCATGACACACCACCACCCCGCGCAGGGCCTCACTCATAGTCTTCCTGAAGATACTCCCGGACCCCGCGCTGCTCCTTCATCCGCTTGATGAGCCGGGCGTTGAACGCCGCGGCGACGTCGACACCCGAGTAGCGGAGGAGGTGCATCATCGCCACCACCTCGGAGATCACCGTGATGTTCTTGCCGGGATTCAGGGGCACGACCACCCGGGGCACCGCGACGTCGAGGATGGTGGTCTCCTCTCGCGCGAGGCCGGTGCGATCGGAGTCCTTGGCCGTCTCCCAGTCCTCCAGCTGCACCACGACCTCGATGCGCTTCTGCTGCCGCACGGCCCGGACCCCGAACAGCGCCGGAATGTCGATCAGGCCGATGCCGCGGATCTCCATGTGATGGGCGGCGAGCTCGTGCCCTCGTCCGATGAGGATGTCGTTGCCCCGCCGGATGACCTGGACCACGTCGTCGGCCACGAGGCGGTGACCCCGCTCGACCAGATCGAGCACGCACTCGCTCTTGCCGATGCCCGAGCGGCCCACGAAGAGCAGGCCGACCCCGTACACGTCGGCCAGGGAGCCGTGCAGCGTGGTGCGCGGCGCGAACGCCTCTTCCACCACCGGCTTGATCCGGCGGTAGAACTCCGCCGTCTTCAGCTTGCTGCGCATGAGCGGCACGCCGCGCGACTTCGCCAGCTCCAGCATCTCCGCCGGGACTTCCTGGCCCTTGGTGACGAAGATGCAGGGCAGCTCGAACTCGAAGAACCGCTCCAGCGTCTTGCGCCGCTGCTCCGCCGGGAGCGCGCCGAGATAGGTGATTTCGGTCTCTCCGAAGACGTGCAGCCGATTGGGCGCGAATCGGCCGGTGTAGCCGGCCAGCGCCAGCCCCGGGCCGGCCACCTCGGCGTCGGGCAGCTGGCGGTCGAGCCCCAGCTCACCCGTGAGGGACTCCAGCTGGAGCGGGTCGCCGCGGCGGGAGAGGAAGTCCCTGAGTCTGAGCATCAGAGCGGGTTGGCCTGCGATGGGCGGGAGCGCCGGGGATAGGCCGAGGCCTTCTCCACCTGACGGCGGAGCTTGTCCTCGGCGCGGTCGAGCGCGGTCCGGTGATCCTCCGCCTCGCCCTTGGCGACGAGCACCTCACCCCGCGCGACGTGGAGCCGGAGCTCCGCCGTCTGCTGCATACCCTCCGTATCGAACACCACGGTGGCTTCGATCGGGCGGCTGGCGAAGGTCCCCAGCCGCTCCACGACCGTGAGGGCGCGCTCGCGGAGCGCGTCGGAGATCTCGCAGTGGCGGGCGGTGATCGTCGTCTGCATGAGTGCTCCTCCTGACCCGGCTTAGGCCGAGCCCTCGATGATGTCCTGTAGGTGTCGCTCCGTCTCGGCGGCCGCGCGCTCCCAGGTCAGCCGTTCGGCGAACCGGCGGGCCGCCTGGCCCAGTCGGGCGACGAGCGCGGGGTTCCCGGCAAGCTCCACCATGCGAGCGGCGAGCGCGCCCACGTCGCCATGGGGCACCAGGTAACCGGTTTCCATGTGGCGTACCGAATCGCGCAGCCCCGGGCTGTCGGAGGCGAGTGAGGGTGTGCCGCACGCAGCGGCCTCCACCACCGTGATGCCCCACCCTTCCTTCGGGGAAGGAAAGAGGTTGGCCCAGGTCGTGCGCAGGAGTGAGATCTTCCGTTCCTCGCTGACGAAGCCGTGAAACGTCACGGCGTCGGTCTGCCCCAGCTCGCCGGCCAGCCGCTCCAGCGCGGCACGATGGTCGCCGGTGCCTGCGATGTCGAGCCGCAGGTCGGGACGCGATCGGCGCGCGACCTCGAGGGCCTGAATGGCGAGCCCTATACCTTTATAACGCTTGAGGCGTCCGACGTACAAGAACCTGGGCTCGGCGGAGCGCGGGTCGCTGGGCGACGGGCGAAACCGCTGCCCGTCGACACCCGGGTGGATGACGCGGATTCTGGCCGCGGCCACTCCGCGCCCTACCAGATCGTCCCGCGTGCTCTCGCTGATCGCGTGGAAGCCGGCGCGGCGGTAGGCACGAGGGAGCGGCCGCTCGCCCAGCCAGACGGCCGCGGCCATCGGCCAAGGCGCCTCCTGAAATGCCGTCTCGCCGAAGAGGTGAGGCACCAGGACGCAGAAGGGCACGTCGGTCATCGAGGCAAGAAACAGCGGCAGCTTGTTGACGTCCTCCACCACGATGTCGGGTCGCTCCTCGACGATGGCACGGCGCACCGCCGCGCGTCCCCGCAGGGCGAAGCTGTGCCGGCCGCCGCGACGGTGCACCTCGATGCTCCTGATCGTGGTCGTCGGCGGGGCGCCGGCCCACCCGGAGCAGATCAGCCGGACGCGATGACCGGCCTCCGCGAGTCTGCCGAAGATCTCGAAGAAGTGAATCTCCGCCCCGCCCGCGTGCGGGTTCTCCAGGTCCTGCCAGTTGACCGCCAGGATGTTCATGACACTCTGTCATCCCGCGAGCGGAGCGAGGGATGACAGCAGGGGCCGCAACACATCATAGCCGCCCCGTGGCACGGGCGATCCCGTCGAGCACCCCGTTCACGAAGCCCGGCGCCCGCACCCCGCCGAACCAGTGGGCCAGCCGTACGGCCTCGTCGATCGCCACTTTGGGGGGCACCTCCCCACGCCGGAGCTCATGGATCGCGAGGCGGAGAATGTTCCGCTCCACTACGGCCATCCGGCTCATGCGCCAGTTTTCAGCTGCGCGGGCCGCCTCGGCGTCCAGCGACTCGACGTCGGCCACGACTCCCTCGGCCAGTGCCTCGGCACGACCGAGAAGGGCCGGCTCGGGGCCGGTGAGGCGAGAGAGCCCGGCGGCCAGCACCGGGATCGGCACGCCACGAAGCTCCCAGGCATAGAGGAGCTGGAGGGCGCGGGCGCGACTTTTCGTCTCAACGCGGAGCATGACTCGCCCGCAGCTGGGCGATCGCGTCGGCGGCGCCGAGTGCGGCGGCCGCGGCCTCGTGCCCCTTGTTGCCCGCGCTTCCTCCGGCGCGCTCCATTGCCTGCTGGAGCGTGTCCACCGTGAGCACCCCGAAGCCGACCGGGATGGCGTGCTCCCGGGAGACGCCGGTGAGCCCGGTCGCGGCGGCGCCGGCGACGTACTCGAAGTGGGGCGTCTCTCCTCGAATCACGGCGCCCAGCGCCACGAGACAGCTGTAGCGCCCCGAGGCCGCCGCGGCGGCGGCCGCGGCGGTCAGCTCAAACGCGCCCGGCAGCCACACCACGTCCACGTTGTCGCGCGGAACACCGGCCTCGTCGCAGCAGGCCAGCGCTCCCTCGAGCAGCCTGGCGGTGATCGCTTCGTTGTACCGGCTCACCAGGATGGCGACGCGCCCGTGGTGGCGGGCGCGGAAGGAGAATTCGGGCACGTTCAGTGGGCGAGGAGGTGGCCCAGCTTGTCGCGCTTCACCTGGAGATAGCCGCGGTTCTCCCGATTGGGATCGGCGAGCAGCGGCACCCGCTCGACGATCTGGAGCCCGTAGCCCTCGAGACCGACCAGCTTGCGTGGGTTGTTGGTCATCACCCGGATGGAGGACAGGCCGAGGTCGCGCAGGATCTGCGCGCCGATGCCGTAATTGCGCAGATCCGGCGCGAACCCGAGCCGCTCGTTGGCCTGCACCGTGTCGGCGCCGGTATCCTGGAGCGCATAGGCCCGGAGCTTGTTCAGCAGGCCGATTCCCCGCCCCTCCTGGTCCAGGTACACGATGGCGCCCCGGCCTTCCTGCGCGATCAGCTCCATGGCGCGGTGGAGCTGGAAGCCGCAGTCGCAGCGCTGGGACCCGAACACGTCGCCGGTGAGACACTTGGAGTGCATCCGCACCAGGATGTTGGGCTGTCCGGCGATCTCGCCGTAGACCAGCGCCACGTGCTCCGCGCGATCCACGTCGTTCTGATATCCGACCATCCGGAACTCGCCGTACTCGGTCGGCACCCGCGCCTCCGCCACGCGGTGGACCAGCTGCTCGGTGCGGAGACGGTAAGCGACCAGCTGGGCGACGGTGACGAAGGTGAGGTTGTGCTGCTGGGACAGCTCGTGCAGCTCGGGCCGCCGTGCCA
Source organism: Gemmatimonadales bacterium (assembly GCA_036556505.1). GTDB lineage: Bacteria > Gemmatimonadota > Gemmatimonadetes > Gemmatimonadales > GWC2-71-9 > CAVVWJ01. The sequence continues at coordinate 18,790 of DATBJH010000020.1, read as the reverse complement.
TGGAGCCGTCGGGGTTCAGGATCTCGCAGATGACGCCGGCGGGAATGAGCCCCGCCAGCCGCGCGAGGTCCACGCTGGCTTCGGTCTGGCCGACCCGCTGCAGCACCCCGCCGGGACGGGCCCGCAGTGGGAAGATGTGCCCCGGACGACGAAGATCGGAGGGAACGGTGGCCGGGTTGATGGCGACGTGGATCGTGCTCGCGCGGTCCCGCGCCGAGATTCCGGTGGTCACCCCGAACCTGCGCTCGGCGTCGATGCTGACCGTGAAGGCGGTGGTGAGCTCCTCGGTGTTCCGCTCGGTCATCTGCGGCAGCCCGAGCTGGTCGCAGCGCTCCCCGGTGAGCGCGAGGCAGATCAGGCCGCGGCCGTGCAGGGTCATGAAGTTGATCGTCTCGGGCGTGACCAGTTCGGCTGCGCAGACGAAATCGCCCTCGTTCTCGCGGTCCTCGTCGTCCGCCACGATGATGATCTTGCCGTTGCGCAGGTCTTCGATCGCCTGTTCGACTGTGCCGAAGGCCGTCATGATACTCCCGCTTAGGTGAAAAGTGAAAAGTCAACGGTGAAAAGGAGTTAAAGGTTCCCGTTTCACCCTTTACTTTTCACGTTTCACGCCGCTCGAGCAGGGCCTGCAGGTACTTCCCGATGGTGTCCGCCTCCAGATGCACCCGGTCACCGGGCCGGCGGTCGCCCAGGGTCGTGTGCTCTAAAGTAAACGGAATCAGGGAGATCTGGATCGTGCCGGGGTCCGGCATGGCGTTGACCGTGAGGCTCACGCCGTCCACCGTGACCGATCCGAGAGGCACCGAGACCCGAGCCACCTCTGCCGGCACCTGGAGGTCCAGCAGCCGCGCGTCCTCGCGGGTGGCCACCCGCACCACGGTGCCGACCCCGTCCACATGGCCCTGCACCAGGTGTCCCCCGAGCCGGTCGCCGACCCGGAGCGCGCGCTCGAGGTTGACACGGTCGCCGGGCCGCAGGTCCGCGAGCCGCGTCCGGTCCAGCGAGGTGCGGACGACATGCACTCCGAAGTTCCCCTCGCCAAGGCGGGCCACCGTGAGACACGCCCCGTTGACGGCGACGCTCTCGCCGGCCGCGAGGTCGGTCCAGGAGCAGGCGATGTCCAGGTCCCGCCCGCCGTCAGCCGGGCGGGCCTCCCGCAGGGTCCCGACCTCGGTAATGATCCCGGTGAACATCAGCGGTGATCCACCACCAGGAGCGTGTCCTCCCCCAGCGAGCGGCGTTCGACCACCGCCCACCGCTCCACGGCGGCGATCGGCTCGCTGGGCAGGTCGGCGAACGCGGGCACGCCGCGCTCACCCAGCCAGAGCGGGCTCTGGACCCAGTAGTATCGGTCAACCAGGCGGCGAGCCAGCAGGGCCCCGGCAAGCCTGCCGCCACCTTCGACCAGGACGGAGCCGATGCCGGCGCCCCGAAGCTGACCCAGGCCATCCTCGAGCGAAGCCGCGCGCAGGACCGTGACGCCAGCCAGCTCGAGGCGGCGCAAGTTCGCCGTTGGGGCATCGGGTGAGGCAACCACGATCGTCTCGATCTCCGCCGCCGTGCGCACCAGGGTCAGCTCCGTGCTCAGCTCGGCCGTGGTGTCGAACACGACGCGCCGCGGCATGACCCGGGGCTCCACGGCACCGCGTGGAATGAGCCGGGGATCGTCCTGGCGCGCGGTCCGCCCGCCTACCGCGATGGCATCGAAACCGGCCCGGAGCCAGTGCACGTACTCCCGCGCCTTCTCCCCCGAGATCCATCGCGACTGGCCGGCGGAGTCCGCGATGCGTCCGTCGAGGCTGGTGGCGAGCTTGAGCGCGACGAACGGCCTGTTCGGCTCGCGGAAGCGGTGCAGGAAGATCGCGTTCTGCGCCTCCGCGGCTTCCCGCTCCAGCCCGATCCGGACCTCCACGCCACCGGCGGCGAGCTTCGCCGCGCCGCCGCTGGCTTCCGGATCAGGATCGGGCAGCGCCACCACCACCCTGCGTACGCCCGACACGAGCACCGCGCCGGTGCAGGGCGGCTGCTTCCCCTGGTGGTTGCAGGGTTCCAGCGTGACGACCAGCGTCGAACCGTGCGCCCGTCCGCCCGCCGCCTCCAGCGCCAGGGGCTCCGCGTGCCGCTCCCCGAACTCCGCATGCCAGCCTTCACCGACGACACGGCCGTCACTCGACAGCACCACCGCACCCACCAGCGGGTTCGGCTGTACCCTGCCCCAGCCCCGCCACGCGAGGTCGAGCGCCCGGACCATGGCCTCCCGCTCGTCCACGCCGGCTCTCTCTCAGAATCGCGTGAACTTGACCGTCTGTGATCCCGGCCGAATCTCGCCCATCGTCCAGGTGGCGACGCCCTCCACCGCGGCGGCCGCCTGGGCGGCCGGCACGTGCTGAGACGGCAGCACGGCGATGAGACCCACCCCGAGGTTGAACACGTCTCGCATCTCCTCGACGGAGACCCCGCCGGCCCGTTGCAGGATGCCGAAGAGCGGGGGGATCTCCCAGCTCCCGGGGTCCACCACGGCGTCGCACGCCGCAGGCAGTATCCGCACCAGGTTGCCGGGGATCCCTCCACCCGTAATGTGGGCCATGCCGTGCAACCGGGTGACGATCGGCCTCACGCTCCGGTAGTAGCTCCGGTGCACGTCCAGCAGCACATCGGCGACGGAGCGATCCAGCTCACCCAGCCGATCGTGGATGCCCAGCCCCATGCGCTCGAACACGAGCCGACGCGCCAGGGTGTAGCCGTTGGTGTGCAGCCCCGTGGAGGCGTACCCCAGGAGCACATCCCCCGGCCGGATCGCGTCGCCGTGGATGGCGGCCTCCTCCTCGACCACACCGATGATCGTGCCGGCCAGGTCATAGGTGCCGGGGCGATAGAGGCCGGGCATCTGCGCGGTCTCGCCGCCCGCGAGCGCCACGTCGTGCGCCCGGCATGCTCGGGCGATGCCGTCGACGATCGCGGCCGTTTGCTCCACACCCAGTCCCGCTCCCGCGATATAGTCCATGAAGGCGATGGGCGTGGCGCCATGGACCAGGATGTCGTTGACGCTGTGGTTGACGAGATCCTCGCCCACCGTGTCGAACCGGCCGGCCTCGAGCGCCACCAGCACCTTGGTGCCGACGCCATCGGTGCTGAGCACGAGGGTCGGTCGACGCATGCCGGGCGGGACTCGCACCATTCCCCCGAAGGCGCCGACGTGCCCCGCGCTGAGCGCGGTGCGGGTGCTCGCCACCGCCCGCGCGATCCTCGCCTTGGCGGCTTCGGCCCCCTCGAGATCCACGCCCGCGTCGGCATACTGGCGGGTCACGGCAGCGTCTCCGCGAACCGGACGTGGGTCAGGTCCTGGAAGGCGCGCACTCGCGATACCACGTCCCCAAGCGTGATCCGCTCGAACGCACGGACCCCGAACTGCTCCACGGCGTAGGAGCCCATCGCGGCGCCGTACACCATCGCCCGCCGGATGTCGTCCTCGGAGACGGAGCCGGTGCGCGCCAGATACGCCATGAAGCCGCCCGCGAACGCGTCGCCGGCGCCGGTGGGATCGAACACGGTCTCCAGAGGGAACGCCGGCACATAGAACGTTCGGCTGGGCTCGATCAGCAGGGCGCCGTACTCGCCCTGCTTGATCACGACGCGCCCCGGTCCCTGTCCCAGGATCCAGCGTCCCGCCCGATGAATGTTCCAGTCGCCGCTCAGCTCCCGCGCCTCGCTGTCGTTCACCATGAGCACATCCACCCGGCCGAGCAGATCGAGCAGGGACTCGCGCTTGCCCTGGATCCAGTAGTTCATGGTGTCGCACACGACGAGCTTCGGGCGCTTCACCTGACCGAGCACGCCGATCTGAAGCTCGGGATCGATATTGCCGAGGAACACGTACTCGGCCGCGCGGAAGGCCTCGGGGATCTTGGGCTGGAACTGGGCGAACACGCCGAGTCGGGTCTCGAGGGTCTCCCGGCTCTGGAGGTCGTAGCTGTACTTGCCCTTCCACCGGAAGCTCTCCCCCTGCGCCCGCTCCACGCCCGACCAGTCGATGCCGCGGGGTGCCAGAGACTCGAGCTCCTGCACCGGGTAGTCGCTTCCCACCACGCCGACCACCTGCACCGGGTGCAGCAGCGATCCCGCCACGCTGAAATACACGGCCGAGCCGCCGAGGGCATCGGCGGTCTCACCGAACGGGGTGAAGATCGAGTCCAGGGCCACGCTGCCCACGACGAGAAGGCTCATCAGATCACATCCGATCGGGGGCTGAGATGCCCAGAAGAGTGAGGCCGTTGGCGAGCACGATGCGCGCCGCCCGCGCGAGGAGCAGCCGGGCGTGCTCGGTCGCCGGACCTTCGGGGGCGCCGACCGCCCGGGTGTGGTGATACCAGCCGTGCACCACGGTCGCGAGCTCGTGCAGGAAGACGGTTATGCGATGGGGCTCCCGCTCCCGCGCCGCCCGCGCGACCATGTCGGGGAAGGTCACCAGTTTCTTGAGCAGCTCGGTGTCCTGCGGTGCCGGGAGCGCGGCGAGATCGAGCTCGCCGGTGACGGCATCGGGGTCCCGCTCCGCGGTCCGGAAGATGCCGCTCAGGCGGGCGTGGGCCATCTGCACATAGAAGACCGGGTTCTCGTCGGTCTGCTTCTTGGCCAGTTCGACGTCGAAGTCGAGCGGACTGGCGCCCTTCCGGGCCAGGAAGAAGTAGCGCGCCGCGTCCACGCCGACCTCCTCGACCAGGTCCCGCAGGGTAACGAACTCCCCCGACCGCTTCGACATCTTCACCTCTTCCCCCTCGCGCATCACCTTCACCAGCTGCACCAGCTCCACGCCGAAGAAGTCGGGCGGGTAGCCGAGCGCGAGCAGGACCGCCCTCATCCGGGGGATGTAGCCGTGATGATCGGCCCCCCAGACGTCGATCGCTCGATCGAAGCCGCGCTCATGCTTGTCGATGTGGTAGGCGATGTCGGGGACCAGGTAGGTCAGCGAGCCGTCGCCCTTCCGCAGGACGCGGTCCTTGTCGTCACCGAACTGGGTGGTGCGGAGCCAGAGCGCGCCCTCGGCCTCGTAGGTCAGGCCGCGCTCACCCAGGAGCTCGATGGCGCGAGTCACCTGTCCGGCATCGTAGATGCTCTGCTCCGACGACAGCACGTCGAACCGGACACCGAAGTCGGCCAGGTCGCGATCCTGTTCCTCGCGCTGCATGCCCACGCCGAGGGCGCGGGCGCGGCGGATGCCTTCCTCGGGAGGGAGCCGGGCGAACTCGGGCTCCGCCGCCAGGATCTGACGGGCGTTGTCCCGCAGGTACTCGCCGTGGTACCCGCCCTCCGGGATCTCCGCCGCGAGGCCCGCCTCCTGGCGGACTCGGGCCCAGAGGCTCTCCGCCAGCCGGTCGATCTGGACCCCCGCGTCGTTGATGTAGAACTCGCGGGTGACCGTGTGTCCGGTCCACTCGTACAGCGAGGCGATCGCGTCGCCCAGCGCGGCGCCCCGGCCGTGACCCACGTGCAGCGGCCCGGTCGGGTTGGCGGAAACGAACTCGATGTTGACCTTGAGGCCGGCGCCCTCCACGCTGCCGCCGTAGTGGCCACCTTGTTCCAGAATGGCGGCGACGGCGGCCGCGAGCTGATTCTCGGCGAGCCAGAAGTTGATGAACCCGGGGCCGGCGATCTCCACCTTGGAGACGAGCGACGAGGGGAGCCGCAGCTCGGTGACCACCCGCTCGGCCATGTCTCTCGGCTTGGTCCGCTCCCGCCGCGCGAGCAGCATGGCCAGGTTCGTCGCCAGGTCGCCGTGGCCGCCGTCGCGGGGGCGCTCGAGGACGAATTCGACCCCGCCGGCGCCGAACCCGGCGGCGACCCGCTCGAGCTCGACGCGGATCGGGTCGCTCACTCCTTCGGGGCCTTCCCCCCGCCCTTGCCTGTCGCCTGCTTGGACGAGGAGGGCTCGGGCTTCGCCTTGCCCTCGGTCCCGCCCGAGGCGCCGGTGCCCTCGGTCTGCTTGGCCGGCTTGTCGGCTTCCGGCTTGCGGGGTCCCTTGCCGTCCTTGCCGTAGTCCGTGATGTAGAACCCGCTGCCCCGGAATACCAGCCCCGCGCCCCCGGAGATCTTCCGCGTTCCCGGCTTGCCGCAGATGGGGCACTTGGCGCGGGGCTTGTCGCTGATCTTCTGGAACTTCTCGAAGGTGTGGCCTTCGGGGCACTCGTACTCGTAGGTCGGCATCGGCGCTCGGCTGAGGGTAAACGAAATCAGCGGACTAACTTAGCTTCGTAATGCCGGGGGTTCAAGCGGGCTTTGGTACATCATCCCCGACCTCCGTGTCCTCTGCGCCCTCGGTGGCTCCGTGGTGAATCATGACGAAAGCCAGAGGAGTGACGCAGGCCGGGACAACTCCCGGCAGCGTACCGATGAACCGAGCTACGCCGGCCGGTACACACCCCAGACGGCCCGGAGCGTGTCACTGATCTCTCCTAGCGTCGCCCTCGCCCGAACCGCACTGAGGATGGGCGGCATGAGTGGCGAGGATCCCTCAGCAGCTTGGCGCAGCGCGGAGAGGCTCGAGCTGACCGGCGCAGCATCCCGACGCTGCTTCACCGCGGCGAGCCTCGCCTTCTGGTCCGCCTCGAGAGCGGAGAAATCGGGCGTTTCGATCCTCGGGGGAGGACTGTCGTCGGTGAATCGGTTCACGCCCACCACCACCTGGTCTCCGGCTTCCTGACGCTGCTGCAGCTCCCAGGCGCTTCGGGCGATCGCCTCCTGGAAGAAGCCGCGCTCGATCGCCTTCGCCGCACCGCCCAGCGCGTCCACCTCCTCGATCAATGCCCGTGCGCCGGCCTCGATCCGGTCGGTGAGCGACTCCACGTACCAGCTGCCGGCGAGCGGGTCCACGATCCGGTTCATCCCGCTCTCGTAGGCGATCACCTGCTGGGTGCGGAGCGCCAGGGTAGCCGACTCGGCCGTGGGGAGCGCCAGCGCTTCGTCGTAGCCGTTGGTGTGCAGCGACTGGGTGCCGCCCAGTACCGCCGCGAGGGCCTGGACCGTCACCCGGACGACGTTGTTGAGCGGCTGCTGGGCCTGGAGGGTGACGCCGCCGGTCTGGGTGTGGAAGCGCAGCCTCGCGGTCGCGTCGCCGGCGCCGAAGCGCTCGCGGGCCAGACGTGCCCACAGCCGCCGGGCGGCGCGGAACTTGGCGGCCTCTTCGAACAGATCGTTGTGGCTGGCGAAGAAGAACGACAGACGGGGGCCGAAGCTGTCCACCGCGAGGCCGGCCTCCACCGCCACCCGCACATATTCCAGCGCGTTCGCCAGGGTGAACCCCACCTCCTGCACGGCGGTGGCGCCCGCCTCACGCATGTGGTAACCGCTGATCGAGATGGGGTTGAAGGCCATCCCCTCGTCGGCGACGAACCGGAAGATGTCGGCTACCAACCGGAGCGACGGTCCTGCCGGATAGATGTAGGTTCCCCGGGCGACGTACTCCTTGAGCACGTCGTTCTGCACCGTGCCGGTGAGCTTGGTGTGCGGCACGCCCTGCTCCTCTCCCACGACCACGTACATGGCGAGCAGGATCGCCGCGGTGGCATTGATCGTCATCGAGGTGGAGACGCGGTCCAGGGGGATCTCGCGAAACAGGTCAGCCAGATCATCCACCGTATCGATGGCGACCCCGACGCGCCCGACTTCCCCCCGGGCCATCTCGTGGTCCGAGTCGTAACCCATCTGGGTCGGGAGATCGAATGCGGTGGATAGACCGCTCTGACCGGCGGCGAGGAGCTGGCGGAAGCGGCGGTTGGTCTCGCGTGCCGTGCCGAACCCGGCGTACTGCCGCATGGTCCAGAGGCGCCCCGGGTACATCTCCGGGTACACGCCGCGGGTGAAGGGGAAGGCGCCCGGCCGACCGAGATCGCGTTCGGGATCGCCGGCCCAATCCCCCGGGCCGAAGAGCGTCTTCACAGCGCCGGCTGGACGACCGGGCCGCTCTCGCGCGCTCCGGCCGAACGCCGTAGGGCGTCGGCCACGAAGCCGACATCCTCGCGGGAGCCGATGACGAGCGGGGTACGCTGGTGGAGGTGGTGCGGGATGATGTCGAGGATGCGGTTGATCCCGTCGGTCGCCGACCCCTCGGCCTGCTCCGCGATGAAAGCCATCGGGCTGGCCTCGTAGAGCAGCCGCAGCTTGCCGTGCGGGTTACGGGTATCGGCCGGATAGAGGAAGATGCCGCCGGCGATCAGGTTCCGGTGGAAGTCCGCGACCAGCGAGCCGATGTAGCGGGAGTTCTTCGGCTTCAGCAGATCCGGGGCGTCGCCCTTGAGCCCGCGCACCGCCGTCTGCATGCTCCGATCCCAGCGGCCGAAGTTGCTCTCGTTCACACTGTAGTACGTGCCCACCCGCGGGGTGACGATCCTTGGATGGGAGAGCAGGAACTCGCCGATCGTCGGATCCAGGGTGAAGCCGTGGACCCCCTGGCCCGTGGTGTACACCAGCATGGTGCTGGATCCGTACATCACATAGCCCGAGGAGACCTGCTTGCAGCCGGGCTGCAGCACGTCGGCGGCGGTGCCCCGCCCTTCCATGCTGATCCGGCGGTAAATGCTGAAGATGGTGCCGACCGCGGCATTGACGTCGATGTTGGAGGAGCCGTCGAGGGGATCGAAGAGGACCGCATACTTGCCGACGGGGTACTCGGGAGGCACCGGGATGATGTCTTCGTCCTCTTCGGAGCCCATGACGCAGACCCGCCCGGTGTGGTTGAGACAGTTCTTGAAGGTCTCGTTGGCGATGACGTCGAGCTTCTGCTGCTCCTCGCCCTGCACGTTGCGGTTGCCTGCCGCCCCCAGGATGTTCACCAGCCCCGCCCGGCGGATCGCCGCCGCGATGATCTTGGCCGCGAGCGCGATGTCGTACAGCAGGTTGGAGAGCTCGCCCGTCGCCTCCGGGTAGCGGTGCTCCTGATCGAAGATGAATCGCTCGATCGTCGTTACGGACGTCTGCACGATGTCCCCCGAATGAAATTCGAGAAAGCGGGTGGCGCCTAGTCGCCGCGCGTGAGCGGGAACGTCAGCTCACCGCTGCGGGAGCTGATCCACATCGTCCTCCCGTCGGTCTTCACACTGATCGTGCCGTCCCGGTCCGTCCGGAGCACCGGCACGTGCCGCCGAGCCAGCCGCTCCAGTGTCTCGGCCGCAGGATGTCCATAGTCGTTCCGACCGACCGAGATGACCGCGGCGGCGGGTCGGAGGGAGTCGAGCAGCTCCCCTCCGGTGCTTCCCCGGCTTCCGTGGTGACCGACCTTCAGCAGGTCCACCCGGCGTAAGGACGACCTGAGCTCTGCCTCCACTGCAAACCCCGCGTCGCCGGTGAACAGCGCCTGGAACTCCCCGTACTCGACCAGCAGCACCAGCGAGTCCTCGTTGACGTCCTCACCCCACTCGGACCAGCCCGGGCGAGGGTGCAGCACCGAGAAGCGCACGCCATCGAGCGTGAACCGCTCGCCCGACCGGGCAGGGTGCCAGGGTATCCCAGCCGAGTCGAGGGCCCACAACAGGCCGCCATAGGCCGGATCCGCCACCGGTGCGCCCGGCTCGATCATCGCTCCGACCGGGAAGCGCCGGAGCAGCGAGGGCACGCCTCCCATGTGGTCGGCGTGAGCATGAGAGACGAGGATCGCGGCCAGCGTCCGGACGCCATGCCGCTCTAGGAACGGGGCCACCACCCTGCGACCCGCGTCGTCGCGGCCGCTCACCGGTCCCGCGTCGACCACCAGCCACCGGCCCCCCGGCGTCCGGACCAGTGCGCCATCTCCCTGCCCCACATCGAGAAAATGTAACGCGAGGCCGGTACCGCCGTCAGCCGAGGCGGAGAGCGGCAGGGGCACGAGGCGCCACCAGAGGAGCGCCACGGAGCACCACCCCAGCCGGCGCCCGGCCTCACCCAGGGTATTTCGCCGTCCCGTGATCCACAGCGCCAGGGTCAGCACGCCGATCCAGAACAGAACGGCGGTGGGAGATCTCGGCTCCATGGCGAAATACCCGGCCGGGAGCGCCGACCCCGCGACGGCGCAGATCTCCAGGAGGTGGAGTCCCAGTCCCGCGCCCGACGCCAGCGCCTCCGCTCCCGACGACCAGATCGGCCAAAGCACGAGGCTCCCCAGCACGCCCGGTACCGCCAGCGCGGCGATCGGGATCGCCGGAAAGTTGAGGAGCAGGCCCGCGAGCGACACGGAGCCGAGGAAGGCCGCGGTAATCGGCGCCGTGGCCAGGGTTGCCCCCAGGCTCGAGGCGGCCGTCCGCGCCCAGAACCCCTGGCCCAAGGCTCGATCGGACCAGCGCGAGAAGGTCGTCGCGCCCCAGAGGGCCGCGGCCGAGAGCCATCCCCCCAGATCCAGCGCGGCCCACGGATCCACGAGCAGCACGAGGAGACAGGTGGCCGACAGCATGGCATTGGCCTGGACGTGCCGCTGGCGCAAGCGGCAGCGCGCGAGCGCCAGTGCGAGGGCCGCCGCTCTCGCGGCCGGGGCAGGCCAACCCAGGAACACGACATACGCCGCGCTCGCACCGGCGGCGATGACCAGTGCGACCGAACGCCTCAGTCGCGCGAGCCGGCAGATGAGGAACGCCCAGGCGGTGATCAGGCCGACGTGGAAACCCGAAATGGACAGTAGGTGCACCAGTCCGGATCGGGCGAAACGGTCCTGCAGCTCGGGGTCGATGCCGCCGCGCCTTCCCAGGATGAGCGCATCCACGACCCCCGCTCGCGTCCCGTACAGACGTCGGCTGGCCTCGAAGATCCCGTTCCGAAGCCGGTCCGAGATCCCCGGGTGAGCCTCCAGCGCGCGCACCTCGCTGATCACGAAGGTACCGTCCGGACGTCCCCACATTCCTTCCCGCCGGATCCATTGGCCGGTGACGTCGGCCATGCTGCCGGCGCCGGCGGGGCGCTCTCGGGGCCACCTGGCGGCCACCTCGCCCCGACAATCCGCCAACGGAGCCAGGGTGACTCTCCCACCTGCGGGGTCGAGCGGCTCGAGGACGCGCACTCGAACCCGCAGCCTTCCGGCGGGCAGCGCCGCGGCGCAGCGCTCCCGATCCAGAGCGGACGCCAACTCGCCGCCGAGCCGGCCGGCGAGCAGACCGCCCCCCAGCACGAATCCCAGCGGCCGGGCGATCACGCCGAGGCCCACGGCAACGAGGAGCGCTGCGGTCGGCGCCCCCCAATGCAAGAGGCCGGTCGCGAGACCGGCCCAGTATGCTGCGGTGAGCAATATGGTGGGCCGCGGCATCAGCGCGGCCCCGCCGTCAGGTCTGTTCGGGAGATCTTGTCCGGTTCGGGCAGCGTGGTGCGAGCGAGACCTTTCTCAAGGCCTCCATCATCGCCACCTCGATGGCCGCCCGATTCTGTCCCTTCACGAGGTTGACCTCGGTGACGACCGAGCCGGTCGGCGTGGCGACGTACCGTGCCGGAATTCGGTTGAGCGTGTAGACCAGCGCGTCCTCGCGGCAGGTCTCGCAGCCGCAGAAATCGGGAAAATGCGGCCGGATGCTGTCGTACGCCGCGACGACGTGGTCCTCGACCAGGTTGCGAATCACAGGACCGCCAGGGCTGGGGTGACGACGGCGCCGGTGAAGGTGGAGCCGGTCGTGCCGGTGAGACGGACCCGGTGATACTGGCCGACCGATTCCTGGGGCAGATCCACCAGCACCAGATGGTTGGTACGGGTGCGGGCCAGCATGAGATCGCCCCGCTTGGCGCGGCGCTCGACCAGGGCCTCATGTACCTCACCGACTCGTGAGAGACTCTTGCGCCGGGCGTTGGCCCGGACCGCTTCGATGAGTCGCCCGAGCCGCTCCGCTCCAACCTCGTCGGGCAGATGGTCGCGCAGACGCACGGCAGGGGTACCCTCCCGCAGCGAGTACTTGAACGTATACGCGTCGTCGAAGTCGGCCTCGGCCACCAGGGTGAGCGTCTCCTGAAACTGTGCCTCGGTCTCGCCCGGGAATCCGACGATGATGTCGGTGGAGAAGGTGATGCCGGGAATGGCCGCACGGAGCTCCCTCACGACCTCGAGATACCGCTCCCGGGTGTAGCGCCGCAGCATCCGCTTCAGCACCGCGTTGGAGCCGCTTTGAACCGGCAGATGCACGTGCTCGCACACGGCTGGGGTGGTGGCCATGGCTTCGATGACCCGCGCGGTGAAGTCCGTGGGATACGGGCTGGTGAAGCGGACCCGCCGGATCCCGACGACCGCGCCGAGGGCACGCAGGAGGTCGGCGAAATCGTGCCGGCCGTCGTGATACGAGTTCACGGTTTGCCCCAGGAGCGTGACCTCGCTGGTGCCCTGCGCCGCGAGCTGTTCGACCTCACCCACCACATCCGTCAGCCTGCGGCTACGCTCCGGCCCCCGGGTGTGCGGCACGATGCAGAAGGTGCACTTGTAATCGCACCCACGCTGTACCGTGACGAACGCGCTGGGACCCGATTCGCGCACCGGGGGCACGTCCTCGTAGTGCTCCCAGGCGCGGAACTCGGTGTCCGTCAGGCGCTGACCGGAGCCTGCCATGCCGATCAGCTGGCCCAGGTTGCGATAGGCGTCCGGCCCCACCACCAGGTCCACCCGGGGTACCTGCTCCAACAACCTGGGTCCCAGCCGCTGCGCCATGCAGCCCACCACGCCGAGGACGCCGCCGGCCCGCTTGTACCGCTGCAGCTCGCCCATGCGTCCGATCACCCGCTGCTCCGCGTTGTCGCGGACGGCGCAGGTGTTGACCAGCATGACGTCGGCCTCCGCGGGCTCCTCCGTGCGGACGTAGCCCTCCCGGCCCAGGAGTCCGACCATGAGCTCGGAGTCGGCCACGTTCATCTGGCAGCCGTAGGTCTCGATGTACACCCGTCTGGCCATGGGCTGAAGATAGCGGACGGCTTCCGATCCCCGGGAGTCCTCCGTCACGGCCTGACCGCCACACCGAAAGAGAGCGTGAAGCCGCGCTCCTCGAAATCGCCCGTCGAGCGGGTGAGATATCCGACCGCCAGGTCCACGCTGCCCCGGTCCTGCGCGAACCGGACGCCCGAGCCCAGCGACGCGGCGAATTCGGTCGGCTGGAGGCCGGGTGGGAGGAGGAACGGGAGGGTCGCGTAGTGCGCGCCGAAGCGGATCGGCGTCCGGTTCGGCCGGCGCGGGTCGCTCACGAACTCGCCTCCGAACGCGAACTCGACCGTATTGTCCGCCCCGGCACCACCCAGGGCGAGGAGGTCGCTGTTGGCGCCGGCCCAGGTTCGAAAGATCCCGTGGCCCGCCAGATCGAGCCGGGCGCCCGCCTTCCAGCGGAGGCCGAGCCCCAGGGAGTACGGCAGGTCGATGTCGCCGACCGGCGCGGAATCCCGCTCCACCGACGCGCCGCCGTCGCTCCGCGCCATCGCGGCGACCCAGAGCGAACGACCGAGCTGGTGCACCGCGCCAACCGAGACGCCCAGGCCGGCGAAGGAGAGCTCCGTGCTCTGTCGCACCGGCAGGTACTGCTCGTCGGTGAAGGTCCGGTGCTGCTCCATGCGATTGGTGCCGGTGAGGACATGGAACGAGGCCCCGAGGACGCTCCGCTCCCCGGGCCGGAAGGAACCGGCGATCCGGAGATCGCTCATGCCTCCGCGGCTGGAGAGCGTGTCGAACACCGGGATGAGGACGTCGCGCAGCTCGAGTGTGTCGAGCGTCGCGTTGGAGAAGTCGCGGTTGGTATAGGTCGAGTAGCTCACGCCGATCGCGAACGGCGTGCCCCGTGCCGGGCCCCCGAAGGACATGTAGGGAAATCGGGTGTCGCGCAGGGATTCACTCCCCGCCGGGTTCTCCACGCTGCGAAACGACTCGGTGGCGTTGAACGTCGCCGTCATGGCGGACATCCCACCGAGGGTCGCCGGGTTGAGACCCGATTCGGCATCGAACATCGCGAATGCCCCGGAGGAGCCGGCGGCTCGCGTCGACAGCGGCCTCCCGGGGACCCCGAGGCCGCGGACGCCGAACTGAGAGGCCTGAGCGACGACGGTGGCCGGCGCCAGCAGCAGCAGCAGCCCGAGAAGGAGAAGGCGTCGCACCTAAGGGGTCTCGAAGGGGAATTGCTTGAGGTACGTGACCCGAAGTCTCGCCGGGCCGGGCGTCGGCGACCGAGTGGACCCGAAGACGGGACGGCTGAAGCTGGCCGCCTCCGGCAGGAGCGAGAGGAACACGGCCTCGGGTCGCTCGTCCACCGCCTGCCACAGCTGCACGATCGGCGTCACGTCGAGTCGCACCGTGTCGGCGGTGCCTACCGAAATCGTGTCCGATACGATGAACCGGGTGTCGGTCGTGACGACCGGCGACTTGGCCCCCAGGTCGGCGAAGAGCGATTTCGCTTCGAGCAACGGCGGATCGGTGGGCAGCCCGATCACCGGCGCCGCCGGGATCAGCTCCAACGTCGCCCGCACGATGGTGGCGGAGTCCTCGATCGGCGGGGGGAGGTCGAACCGGAGCAGCGCGCGGGAGGAGGGCTCGCCCCCGACGGTGAGCAGGTCGGGGTCAATCGTCTGCGGAGTCTCGAGCACGTAGGTGTTGAACGCCGTCTGGGCGGTCAGGGTCTGGTTCCGGACTGAGCCCGTGTCCGGCACGTCCACCGTGACGTGGCTGATGAAGGTCGCTGCCGACTGGGCCAGCAGGGCACCCAGCCTGGCCCCGCTTCCCACCGGGGTCGCCATGGCCACGCCGATGGCCAGCACGCCATCTCCCTCGACCGGGAGCGCCACCTTGGCAAGGTCCGGCCCCCTCAGTGTGGTCCGGATCAGCCCCGAGTTGAGCGTATCGGGAACCGCGATGCTGTCGATGATCGCCGCGGGCAGGAACTGGGCGGTGATGGAGGCGAAGGTCGCATTCGAGTCGACGGTCGCAGGGTCGATCCGGTAGAGGTAGAACTTGAGCCCGTCCAGCAGCGTGTCGCGCCGGATCAGGGTGAGCGTCAGAAGAACGGAATCCACGGTGTAGGCGCGCGTCGTGTCGCGCACCTCGATGGAATCGATCCTGGGGCCGAAACGGTAGACCGCCCGCGCCTCTGCGGCGGGCAATCCGTTCGACACCAGCATGGACCCGGCGCGGTGGCGCGTCACGTAGCCCGAAAAACTCGAGTCGGCGTCAGGCAGGGGCGTGAGCACGGTGTCGAACACGCGAGCATTGCCACCGGGGCAGAGCTGGGGGCAGACCGCGGGGGCGGTCAGCTCCTCCTGACACGCCGTGGTGACCCCAGCGAGCACCAGAAAGGCCGCCGGCCACCCCCAGGCGCGCCTCACGCCAGCTGATCCCGGCCGAAGGCGGCCGGCAACAGCTCGGCCATCGTCCAGCTGACGCTGCGCTTGGGTCCCACGGCATCCACGCGGAAGTCCCTGCCGAACTCCGAGAGCACCTGGCGGCAGGCGCCACAGGGTGCGGCCGGCGGATCGGCGTCACTCACCACCACCACGCGACGAAACCGCCGCGCCCCCGCCGCCACCGCGGTGCACACCGCCGCCCGCTCGGCGCAGATGGTGAGGCCATAGGATGCGTTCTCCACATTGCATCCCACGTACACCTCGCCGCTCTCGCTCTCCAGTGCGGCACCGACCCTGAAGTTGGAATAGGGCGCGTAGGCCCGGGCCTGAGCGGCCCGCGCCGCGCTCACCAGTGGATCAGTCAATCCAGACCTCGGACAGGAATGAGGTGCCGGTGGCCAGCGCCGCCGCGCCCAGAAATTCGGCGACCGTCTGGCCGATATCCGCCATCGTGCGACGCCGTCCCAGCCCGACCGGCCGCACGCGAGGTCCCGTGACGAGCAGCGGGACCACTTCGCGCGAGTGATCGGTGGACGGCGTGGTCGGGTCGTTCCCGTGATCGGCGGTAAAGATAACGAGGTCGTCCTGCCGCATCGGCGCGAGAAGTCGGGGCATCGTGCGGTCGAGCTCCTCGAGCCCCCGCACGTACCCCGGGACGTCGTTGCGGTGGCCCCAGCTCTGGTCGAACTCGATCACATTGGCGAGCAGCAGGCCCCGCTTCATCGCCAGCAGCGCGCCCTCGATCAGCGCGTATGCATCCGCGTTGGTGGCGGTGTGGATGCTGGAGATGCCCCGACCCGCGAACAGGTCGTCCACCTTCCCCACTCCGACGCGGGGGATGTGCCGCTCGGCCAGGCGGTCCAGCAAGGTGGGGCCAGGGGGAGGAAGGCTGAAGTCTTTGCGGTGTGCGGTGCGGACCCAGGCGCCCGGCGTGCCCGTAAACGGGCGGGCGATCACCCGCGACACCCCATGCTCCCCCTGGAGCAGCGCCCGTGCCGCCAGGCAGGCGCGGTACAGTTCCTCCAGCGGCACCGTGGATTCGTGCGCCGCCACCTGGAAGACGCTGTCGGCGGACGTGTAAACGATCCACTTGCCGGTCCGTTGGTGCTCCTCGCCGAAACGATCGAGCACCGCCGTGCCGGAGGCGGTCGTGTTCGCGAGGATTCCTCTGCCCGTCAGTCGGGCGAACTCGTCCACCAGCGCTTGCGGGAACCCTCCGGGGTAGGTCGGGAACGGCTGCTCCAAGGTGAGCCCGCAGATCTCCCAGTGCCCGGTAGTGCTGTCCTTGCCCGCGCTCACCGGCTCGCAGCTGCCGTGCGCGGCGCGGGGTGCGGCAACCGCGGCCACGCCGGCAAGGGGCGCGCAGTGGCCCAGCCCGAGCGCGGCGAGGTTCGGCAGCGAGAGCCCGCCGACCCGGAGGGCCACGTTGCCGAGGGAGTTGCTGCCGGTGTCGCCATAGGCGTCGGTATCCCCGGCCGGACCGATTCCCACGCCGTCGAGGACGATGATCGCCGCTCGCCGGCTCATCCGTACCGCCGGGGCAGGCGCGGTCCGAGCGAAGTCAGCACCTCGTAGGAGATCGTCCCCACGGACTTCGCCTGTTCGTCCAGCGTGACCAGGCCGCCGAACAAGGTCGCGACGTCCCCCACGGCGACCTGACCGTCGTCCACCGCCGCCATGCACATGTCCATCGTGACTCTTCCGACCAGCGGGACCGCACGTCCCCGGATCTCCACCCGGCGCGGCGGCCAGGTGGCGCCGCGATCGGTCGCCCGGAGCACGCCGTCCCCATAGCCGATCGCGAGTGTGGCGACGGTCGTCGGCCGGTCGGCCACCCAGGCGGCGCCGTAGCTGACGCTCTCGCCTGCGGCGACGGTGCGCAGTGCCACCACGCGGGCCCGCAGTGCCGCGACCGGCCGGGGCGAGGGGCCGCCGGCCCGTGCCTCGCCGCCGTAGAGGAAGATGCCGGGCCGGATCAGATCGGCGGCGTAGGCGCGCCCACACAGGGCGGCGGCGCTGTTGGCGGCATGCACGAGCGGGGGACGGCTGGGCAGACGGGAGAGCGTCTCCTGGAAGCGCCGCCACTGCACCGCGACCGAGCCCTCGTCCGTGTCGGCCGAATGAAAGTGGGTGAAGACGCCTTCCCATCCCGGTGCGGCAGCGAGCTCCTGGGCAGTCTCGGCGACGGCGGCCGCGTCGCTCCAGCGGATGCCGCCGCGCGACATTCCGGTGTCGATCTCGAGGTGAAACGGAGCATCGGTGCGGGCGACCCAGGCCCGGAGCATCGCCGCGTCCCCGATGGTGGGACGGAACTTCTGGCCCACAACGGATTCCAGGGTCTCGGCGGTGAGGGTACTGACGACCAGGATAGGACGATTCACTCCTGCGGCGCGGAGCGCCTGGCCTTCCTCGGTCGTGGCCACCCCGTAGCCCCAGGGATCCAGCGGCTCCAGCGCCAGCGCCACGCGAGTGGCGCCCAGCCCGTAGCCGTTAGCTTTGACCATCGGCAACAGCCGGGAGCCGCACGCGTCGGCAATGGTGCGCGCGTTGGCGACCAGCGCGTCGAGGTCCACGTCGACCCAGGCGCGGGCCGTCTCGGAGGGAGCGGTCATGGTGAAAGCCGGCGGGTATCTTAGAGGGCACGGGGGATAAATGCAAGACAATTCAGCGCTTGGACGTGCTCTCGCGATGGTGCGCGACCTCCGCCGGCGATGCCCCTGGGACCGCGCCCAGACCCGGGAGACGCTCCGTCCCTACCTGGTGGAGGAGGTGCTCGAACTCGACCATGCCTTGGGTGAGGCGGAGCCTGAGGCCATCCGGGCCGAGGTGAGCGACCTCCTTCTCCACCTCGCGTTTCAACTGGTGATCGCGGAGGAGCGGGGCGAGTTCACTCCGGACGAGGTCGCCGAGGCGTTGGAGCGCAAGATGCGCCGCCGCCATCCCCATCTCTTCCAGCTGGGCGATGCGGAACCGTGGGAGCGGATCAAGCGCCGCGAGCGCCAGGGAAGGACCCTTTCCGGGATCGTCCCCACCCTGCCGCCGCTGCTCAAGGCGTACCGCCTGCAGGAGCGGGCCGCTTCGGTGGGGTTCGACTGGCCCGACGTCGCCGGCCCGCTGGAGAAAGTGCGCGAGGAGACGGCGGAGGTGGAGCGGGAGCTCGAGCCCCCGGCGGAGCGGCTCGCCGATGAGATCGGGGATCTCCTCTTCGCCGTGGTCAACCTGGCGCGCAAGGCCGGAGTTCACCCCGGGCCGGCGCTGGACCGTGCCAACCGCAAGTTCAGGGACCGCTTCGAGGCGGTCGAGGCACTGTGCGCGGAGCGAGGGATCGATCTGGATACGGCGGGGCTGGAAGTGCTGGACGCGCTGTGGGACGAAGTCAAGGGCGTCGAGCGGCGGCCTGATGCGGGCGAGTGTCATCCCGGGCGCAGCGAGGGATCTGCTCGTCCGGTATTCGATGCTCGCGGAGCAGATCCCGCGCTGCGCCCGGGATGACGGG